>CAZTJR010000013.1:0-19125 GCA_964613795.1 uncultured Alteromonadaceae bacterium
CACAGAAAACCTCTGCCTGAAGGTGCAGGATAGCGGATCAGGTATTCCGCAGGGAATTATTACTGAGCAGCCCGGGCTCAGTCTGGTACGGCAGATCGTGGATCACTACCGTGGCGTTATGGAAATTGCCACTCTAAGTGGCACTTCGATAACAATCACTTTGGACATGTCTGCCGCGACCCGATAACCATCTTCGCTATGAACCGCGAAACTGCGGTTGTCGTTTTTCGGCAATAGCAGCAAACCCTTCTGCGAGATCTGCCGACTCCGCGCATGTCTGAGATAAGCGCGCGATGTCGTCCTGATTGACCCCCGTTTTCCCCACCTGCTGAATAATGGACTTCATTGCGGTCACGGCGAGCGGCGCCAACCCCGCCAGACGTTCAGCGTAGCGATCCACGGTCTCGTGAAACTGGGTGGGCATGACGAGATGATCCAGCAAGCCTGCCTGAAACATTTCATCCGCGGTGAACGTCTCGGCGGCCACCAGAACGCGCTTGGCCATAGTAACGCCCAACTTTTCTACAATGCGTTCAATTCCCCTTGGTGGATAGCACAGCCCGATAGAGGCAGCGGGCACCCGCATGGTGATGCCCTCCATCCCGATACGAAAATCACAGCTCAGCGCCAGCTCAACACCACCACCGAAAACATCGCCGTTCACGGCACAAATCGTAGGGATAGTCAGCGCTGCGAACGCGTCGGTCATCGTTTGGTAATCTTCCCCACTGATCGCTCCGCTCTTCAATTCTCCCAGCGACGCGCCTGCGCAGAATGTCTTGCCGCCTGCACCAGTGAGCAGGAGCACCCGCGTCTCCGATTCCGACGTGACGGCGGCAAGTGCAGCGTGTATGAGGTCGAACTCCTTCTTGCCCAGTGAGTTGTGCTTGTC
Organism: uncultured Alteromonadaceae bacterium; assembly: GCA_964613795.1. GTDB lineage: Bacteria > Pseudomonadota > Gammaproteobacteria > Pseudomonadales > Halieaceae > Chromatocurvus. The sequence goes on from CAZTJR010000013.1 coordinate 893, forward strand.
GGGGTTATTCAGTGTCAATGTCCCGACATGCCCATATGATTCGTAAGAAATGGTATTAGTCATTGGTAACCCCGCGCCTATTGAGAATATTCTGGCACAAGGGAAGGATCTCCGCTACGCGCGCAATGCCGTGACCGGAACAGCCACTTACTAAGACAGGAGCAGGAATGCAGACGAATCAGCCGGCGGTGAAGCGTTGCGAATGGTGCGGCAACGACCCGGATTATATGCGTTACCATGATGAGGAGTGGGGGGTTCCACAGCGAGACAACCAGCGCCTTTTCGAATTCCTTATTCTGGAAGGCGCCCAGGCCGGTCTTTCCTGGATCACAATTCTGCGCAAACGCGAGGGCTACAGAGCAGTATTCGACGGCTTCAACCCGGAAAGTCTGGCTGTATGGCCGGACAGCACGGTCGAGGAAGCCCTGCAATCTCCCCTGATCATCCGGAATCGCCTGAAGGTCAACTCGGTCAGACAGAATGCGCGCGCGGTCATGACACTTCGCGAGTCGGGAATGACGCTGCGCGACTACCTTTGGCATTTTGTAGATGATGAACCGCTGGTCAATCGTTGGCACCGCGCAAGCGACGTACCGGCGTTAACGGCGCTTTCAACCAGCATCAGTAAGGACATGAAGAAACGCGGCTTTAGTTTTGTCGGGCCAACCATCATGTATGCATTTATGCAGGCCACTGGCATGGTAAATGACCATATCACCAGCTGCTTCAGGCACCCTGACAACGCCCAGGACGCCCGACAAGCAGCCAGTGCCGGGCATTCGCGCTAGACAAAGCCAAAAATAATACTTAAAGTTGGAATTTCTGACCTGAAAGTTAACGCGCGTCTGGCGCGGCTTTCCTCAACCCTGGGGCTCCATGACTGACGTCAACGATCTTCCTGAAAGACGGCGCATGCCCTTTAACCGGCAGGCTCAGCACGATGCAAAGCGTATTGCCATACTGTCACAGGCGGCCCGGCTGTTTAACGGCAAGGGGTCCAGAGCCACCACGCTGCAGGATATTGCCGCAAGTCTCGGCCTGACCAAAACAAGCCTGTACTACTACGTGAAAACCAAGGAAGAGCTAATCTACCAGTGCTACATGGCTGCTCTGGACAGGCAGCATGAAACCCTCGACGCCATTGAGCGCGAACACAATCAGCCCTTCGACCGCCTCGCCGCATTTCTGATTCAGCAATTCCACAACTGGTCAGCGGCCGCTAACGGGCGTGATAGTCATCAGGCGGCGCTTCTTGAAATCGCATCACTGAAGAGCCCGCACCGACAAACCGTAGAAGACAGATACATAGCCCTCTTCAAGCGTTTGCGGGGTTATTTACACCAGGGCATGTCCGAAGGCTCTCTGCGTCAGTGCGATGCCACATCGACAACCCGTGCCATTCTTGGATCAATAGACTGGGTTTTTCACTGGCTGCACGATGTGCCCGAGGATCAGGTCGACGCTATTGCACAGCAGGCCATTGAAATCATTGGGCATGGCCTCTACGCGGGCAGTCATGACTACGCCCACTCATACGGTATCGCCCCGATAGACGCCGATCTGCCGGTTCCCGGTTTCAACCGCGACGAGCAGAATCGGCTCAAGCAGGAAGCCTTTTACAAGGCGGGTACCTGGTTCTTCAATCGAAAGGGTTTCAATGGCGCGTCACTGGATGAAATCGCCGACTACCTGAACGTTTCGAAGGGCGCCTTCTATTATCACATACGCAATAAGGAAGACCTGCTCTACCAATGCTATAACTATTCCCTGGACATCCTCGCTCATGTCTACGACCGGGCCGAAGCGGGCGACGGCTCGGGGATGCAGAAAATAGAGCAGACAAGCCGGCAGATCTTTTACATTCAGAACTCCAACCTGGGCCCACTGATCCGGTACAACACGATTACGGCGCTACCCAAGGAACGGCGCAAGCGTATCCTGGCCAGGACCGATGCCATTAACGATCGCTTTGTCGAATTCATCCACCAGGGGATGAAGGATGGCAGCATACGGCGTATCAACCCCATGGTCGCCCGCAACCTTCTCGCCGGTGCCGTTAACGCATCGATGGAAATAACACTATGGCGACGGGTTGATGACATTGACCGTGCAGCGCTGGATTACTTCGATGTTTTCTATAACGGCATTCTCAATCGGACAGACAGCAGGATGGAAGTTGCACAATGAGTTACCAAGATATGGACCAGCTGCTACGGTATTTGCAGGTTGAGCGCATTGACCGTTATCTGTTTACCGGCAGCAGCCCGGAGCGACCAAGTCGCATTTTTGGTGGACAAGTGCTGGCCCAGTCGCTCAATGCGGCCATACGCTCGGTTGAAGGCGACCGCACTGCCCACTCAATGCATGCCTATTTTCTGCGTCCCGGAAACCCAAAGAAACAGATTGTCTTTGAGGTGGACCCTATCCGGGATGGCCGCAGTTTCGCCACACGCCGCGTTGTTGCAAAACAGGATGGCCTGGCCATCTTCAACACCTCAGTGTCGTTTCAGTTCGATTGTCCCGGTCTTGAGCACCAGGCGCCGATGCCGGACGCTCCGGCCCCGGAAACCCTGCAAACAGACGAAGAGTTCATGGAAGAACTGAGAAAGCAGGACCCGCAGCGTTACAGCTCGCCGCTGGCGCCGGCCATCGAAAGACGGGTTGTCTCGCGGCGCGACTACCGGAATCCGACACCCGTGGAGCCGCGTCAGATGGCCTGGTTCCGCGCACCGTCCTCGCTTGGCGCGAATCCGGCTATGCACCAGGTTATTCTCGCCTTCATGTCGGATTTCGCGCTGCTTGGCGCGGCTCTGCTACCGCACCCGTATACCGTGCACAGCGAGGGTATGCAGGTCGCCAGCCTGGATCATGCAATCTGGTTTCATCGAGCCGCCCGCACCGACGACCACCTGCTCTATGCACTTGACAGTCCAAATGCCAGTGGCAGCCGCGGTTTCAGTCGCGGACAGTTTTTTACCCGCGAGGGACTGCTGGTGGCCTCGACGGCCCAGGAATCGCTGGTTCGACTGCGTAGTGAATCCTGAGCACCCTGAACTAATTGACCACGGTTTCCATTGCGCGCCCGAGGGCCCGCAACGTCAGCTGGCCGTCGGTCAGCTGAATCTCGGTTACAGACCCGTTGTCGGGCCAGAATGACAGCGTGCGATCCGACCCCTGAATATGGCCCACCACGGCATTGATTACGAGAAAGTGGGTGAAGATCACGGTGGGCGCTGACGTGGCATGCAGCGCATCAAGAAGCCGCTGTCGCCAATGCATAAGCGTTTCCGGCTGCCCTGTCCAGGACTCCCGCATGAACGCGCGCAGCCACTCGCGCCTGTCGCTCAGGGGCACCGGTGCAGGAATTTCCCGGTATGACTCTGAAACAGATAGATCAACCCCCATGCGGCGCGCCAGCGGCTCCGCCGTTTGCAGGGCACGCGCCAATGGACTGCTCAATAGCGCAGTCCCCGGCCCCAGTCGTGTCGCCAGCTCGACCGCGCATTCATCAGCCTGCCGATGACCGAGCTCGCTGAGACCGGGGTCGGCAGACTGACCCCAATGCGCTTGCGCTTCACCGTGGCGCACCAGAAAAACAGGAATAGAGGACATCGGCTTACCGGTAGGTCACGAGCGATTCACCGTTTTGCTGACCGAGAACCCTGAGAAACGAGCAGTCATTGAAGTATGACAGCGAGACACGGTCGGCACTGTAAAAAAGCTGTGTCACGGAGCAGTTGAACACCGGCTCATAGAATTGGTAGACGTCGCAATCCGCGGCACCCAGCACGTGAGCCACCATAGTCGCTATCGTTCCGCCGGAGGTGAAAACCGCAATGGTCTTGCCGCTGCCCTGCGCCAGCATGATGTCGCGCAGGGCAGCTCGAACCGCGTCGCCGTAGTCCTGCCAGCTCTGTATCCCCGTGGCATCGCATTGCGGCGATACCCAGTGGTTGAATACCGCCGCAATGACTTTCTGGTAATCCTTGCTTGAGGACAGTCCCCGGTCTACCACCGCTCGCAGCGCCGGATCGGTATCCAGCAGTCGTGGCAACAACTCGCGGATGTGTTCATCATTGCGCACTTCGTCAAGGCGGGCATCGACCTGCAGCGGAACGGCGTCCGAATGCGCCGCAAGCGCGAGTTCTGCAGTGTCCCGCTGCCGTCGCAGCTGACCGCAGTACGCGGCATCCAGCCGGATACCGGCATCCCTGAAATACTCACCGAGCCGTGTCGCCTGCAGGCGCCCCGTGTCGGACAGATTGTCATAGTCATCTGCGCCGAACGACGCCTGACCATGGCGAATAACGTAGATAGTTGCCATCAGGCAGTCTGCCTCAATATTGCAGGTTCGCGGGGAAAGCTCAGGCGGCGGCGATACGGATAGAAGGACGCCACGAAACCGCCGCGAATTTTCTCCTGCAGATCCTGCCAGAAAGCGGCCTGGTAAATATCGCTGTGCCGACTGTCGAAGGCCTCTCTTGCGCGGCGGTTTCCCGAGAAGAACAGGCGAAACTCCTCAGGGAAAATATCGTTCGGCGCAACGGAATACCAGGGCTGGCTGGCCATTTCCTCAGCCTCGTTGCGCGGTTTGGGGATTTCCCGGAAATTGCACTCTGTCAGCGGGACAATCTCGTCGTAATCATAGAACACCACCCGCCCATGGCGGGTTACACCAAAGTTCTTCAACAGCATGTCACCCGGAAAGATATTCGCCGACGCGAGCTGCTTGATGGCGTTGCCATACTCGTCCATGACGTCGTTCACCTGCTCGTCAGTGGCATCCTGAAGATACAGATTGAGCGGTGTCATACGCCGCTCAACGTACACGTGCTTGACGATAAGCGCACGGCCGCGCTCTTCGATCAGCGAGGGTGCCACCTTGTACAGCTCGTCCATAAGCTCGTCGGAAAAGCGATCGCGCGCGAAGGCGAGATTACTGAACTCCTGCGTGTCCGCCATGCGCCCGGCGCGGTCCCAACGCTTCACCAGCCGGTATTTTTCCTTGACCTGCTCGCGCGTCATTTCCTTCGGAGGCGTGAAGCGATCCTTGATGATCTTGAACACAAAGTCGTACGAGGGCAGCGTGAACACGCTCATGACCATGCCCTTGATGCCCGGTGCGATAATGAACTGATCGCTGGTCATGTCCATATGCCGCCGCGCACAGCGGTGGTAATAGGTTTTACCGTGCTTGTTGTAGCCCATGGCGCTGTAGATTTCAGAAATGGGCTTGGCCGGCATGAGCTGCTGCAGGAAAATCACGTACTGGGACGGAATGGAGGCATCAACCATGAAATAGGTGCGGGTAAAGCTGAACACCACGCTGACCCGGTCGGCACCGAACAAGACGGTATCCACATAGACAGCCCCCGCCTCGTTATGAAGGACCGGAAGGACGAAAGGCATGCGATGCTCACCGGCGCAGATGCGGCCAACAATGTAGGCGCCTTTATTGCGAAAGAAGTGATGCTCCAGTACTTCCATGCGCACCGCATCACCGGACAGATCCATGCGCGGTGGCACCAGTAAGGTCTTTACCGCATCAACGATATGGCCCACATCGCGCGCCTTGTCCTCGTAGGGAATGGCAAAGGCGTAGTCATCCAGCAGACGATCGAAAACCGCCCGGAAATCACACTCTGGCGTCACGTGATAGCTGCGAAGTACCTTGCTGACATCAGAGGTCGGCATGTCGGCCTGGGGCGAGAAAACAAAGGCGAATTCCTCGCGTATCTGCTCGTGGTTGAACACCGCGCAGTACACCGAGTTGAAAAATGTCTCGGCAATCTCGAAGTTGTTATGGCCCCGGACCAGCTCAGCGTACACGCGTTTGGCATCGCGCCAGAAGTCCGGGTTCGTCAGCTGGTCGCCCGCCACCAGACGCACAAAGACAAGCACTTTTCTGACTTTTTCCTTGTACAGATCGATGCGCTCGGTCGACGTTCGCTGGACACCGAGCCAGTCGGCGTTCTCGAAGCGGGTGCGCGCTGCCAGCGTAATGTTCTGGAAATCGGCAAAGTAGGATTCAAAGCCGTTGAGGATAATACGGGCAAAACGTTCACGGCGTTCCACGGCAGCCTCTGGGAGTTGTGACACAGGGCTCAGAGTGTAGGGTTACCGTACTTGCGACGCAATTTTCGCATGCCGCCAAGCCAGCGGTCGTAATTGTCGGTCTTGAGTTGCCGGTAGTCGGCGACTTCGCTGTGAGGCAGGATAAGAAACTGCTCCGCAGAGAGCCCCTCAATCACCGTGTCAGCCACCTGCTGTGCCGTCAGCACGCCATCGACGCCGGCCGTGCCCCCGTTTTCCACAGAGCCAATCATCCGCGTCGCCACCGCCTGAGGGCACAGACAGGACACCTTGATGCCATCATCACCGTGAGTGATCGCGAGCGCCTCGGCAAAACCCACGGCTGCATGCTTTGTCGTGGAATAGGCCGCGTCACCAATCTGGTTGAGCAGACCCGCAGCAGAGGCGGTATTGAGGAAATACCCGCCGCCCCGCGCCATCATGCCCGGCAGGCAGGCACGCGCCGCGTAGACGTGCGCCATGACATGGATTTCCCACATGGCCTGCCAGGTGGCGTTGGCGGCCGAAGTGACGTGCCAGGGCTCTCCGTCACCCGCAATAATGCCGGCGTTGCTGCAGAACAGGTCGATGCCGCCGAACCGGTCCTCGACCTCGGCAACCATCCCGGCAATCTGGGCTTCGTCACGCACATCCAGCGCGTAGGCGACGCCGGAAATACTATCGGCGACGCCTTGTGCCGCATCCTGCTCCAGGTCCGCGACAACCACGGTCTTTGCACCTTCGGCGTGGAAACGTTCACATAAGGCCTTGCCAATGCCGTTACCGCCACCGGTGACAACCACCACCCTGTCCCTGACCTGCATTCCTTACCTCCCCGTCACCGAACGTCCCGCGTCTCAGTCAAAGTTCAAGGCATTGAACTGCGCCTGGTGGTAATCGCCATCGCCGAAGGTGGCGTTGATCATCATCAGGCGCTTGGCGTAATGGGCGATATCCATCTCGTCGGTCAGGCCCATGCCGCCGTGAAGCTGTATGGCCTCCGAATGCACATGTCGCCCCGCGCGGTCGAGCATTACCTTGAGGGCGTGGATGTCACGCGCCGGGTCTTCATCTTCCTTTTCCAGCGTGCACACCGCGCGGTAAACCAGCGACTTGGTTTGCTCATAGGACATGAAGGTGTCGACCATGCGGTGCTGAAGGGCCTGGAAACTGCCGATGGCCACACCAAACTGCTCGCGCTGCTTGGTGTACTCAAGCGTTTTCGTGTTGAGCTGCCCCATGATACCCAGGCCTTCTGCCGCGAGCGCTACGCAGGCTTCCAGAACAACCCGCGAAATCACCGGGTAGGCCCTGTCCTTTTCACCGAGCAGTGCATCAGCGGGCAGCCGCACGTCATTGAACACCAGATTGGCCGCACGCTGGCCATCCATCAGGGCGAAGGACATAGTGTCGATGCCCGCGGTGCCGGCGTCGACGATGAACAGGCTGATGCCGTCCTCGTCGTACTGCTCGCCACTGGTGCGCGCAGCAACGATCACTGTATCGGCGTTGGCACCGTTATAGACAACAACCTTCTCACCGTTGAGGACATAGCCATCCCCATCGGACGTCGCCGTGGTCTTGACGTCGGCGAGCTCGTAACGGCTCTGCCGCTCGGTGAACGCGAAGGCCCCCAGGCACTTGCCTTCCACAATACGGGGGATGTAGGCCGCCTGCTGCTCGGCACTGCCCGCACGCTGCAGCAGACCGCCGAACAGGATCACGGTAGCGAAATAGGGCTCGAGGACCATGCCCTTGCCAAACTCCTCCATCATGACCATGACATCCACCGGGCCGCCACCGAAGCCGCCGTGCTCCTCGGCAAATGGCACGGACAACCAGCCGAGCTCGGCGAAGGTCTGCCAGTGCTCTGCGCTCATGCCGGTATCGCTTGCCGCAATTTTGCGGCGGGCGTCGAAGCTGTAGTCGTCCTGAATGAATCGCGCGACGCTATCGCGCAACATCACCTGTTCTTCTGAAAAATCAAAGTTCATGGTTTACCTCACAAAAACCTGGCGTTGCCGATTGCCGCATTCAGAGCCCGAGTACAGCTTTGGCGATGATGTTTTTCTGGACCTCGTTGGAGCCACCGTAAATCGTGGCCGCACGACCATACATATACGCCTGACGCGCCGAGCTCCCGAACCCGTGCCCGAGCGCTTCCGGATCAAGATCCGTAGGCAGAACGCCCTGGTAGTATCCCGCCAGGTCCATACGCAGGCCCTGGATGGCCTGCTGGATCTCCGTACCCTTGATCTTGAGCAGCGAGGATTCCGCGCCCGGGGCACCGCCGGCGGCGACCGAGGCCAGCACGCGCAGATCGGTATATTCCAGCGCCATCAGCTCTATTTCTATATCTGACAGCCGCTGCTGGAACAGCGGGTCATCTATCTTGCGCTTACCGGCATTGACCTCCTGCTCGGCGAAGCGTCGCAGCTCGGCGAGCGCCCGGCGAGAATCGGCAACGCCCGCAATCGATGTGCGCTCATGGGCGAGCAGCGCCTTGGCGTAGGTCCAGCCCTTGTCCTGCTCGCCGATGAGATTGGCGACCGGAACCCGGACGTTGTTGAACTCGACCTCGTTCAGGCTGTGGTGATTGTCGATGGTGGTGATTGGATTCACCTTGACGCCCTCAGACGCCATGTCGATCAGCAAAAAGCTGATGCCCTGCTGTTTCTTACCCTCGTTGCTGGTGCGCACGAGACAGAAAATCCAGTCGGAATGCTGGGCGTAGGTCGTCCAGATTTTTGCGCCGTTGACCACGTAGGCATCGCCATCGAGATCTGCGCGTGTTTTCAGCGCCGCGAGATCAGAGCCGGCACCGGGCTCGGAATAGCCCTGACACCACCAGTCTTCGCTGCGCAGGATTCGCGGCAGGAAGCGCGCTTTCTGCTCGTCATTGCCAAACGTGTAGATGACCGGTCCGACCATCTTCAGGCCGAAAGGAATAACATCGCGCACGCCAGCGGCGGCACGCTCGGTTTCGTAGATGAAATTCTGGGTCGGCGTCCACTCTGCCCCGCCGTACTCTTTTGGCCAGCCCGGCGCTATCCAGCCCTTTTCGTACAGCCTTCGCTGCCAATCGATAATGGCGTCACGATACTCGGTGGGGTGCTCCAGACGGGCGCGCAGCTCGTCATCGTAGGCATCGGCGAAAAAGGCCCGCACCTCATCGCGAAAGGCCATGTCTTCTGGGGCAAAACTGGTATCCACGGCGTGGTCTCCTGTCCTTGCGGTTTAAATTTGACCCTGGGGTATGTTTTTCCTAGAACCGGTACTGTAGCCATTTGAGCGGGGTAAAACAAGCGCTCATCGGCCATGCGGGACCGTCAGGCTGGCAAAGCAATGCCACCGCGAACGTTCAGGTGGCATCAGAACGTGCGGGATGGCCGTCAGGTAGGGACTTGCTGATGGGCCGGGAGGCGGCCGGGGCGACCGTGTAGACGGTCGCGACACGGCCGGGCTAGTAGAGAAGACTGTAGAGCTTACGCTGGTATTCCGCGGCCAATGGATCACCCTTGCCGAGGGAGGCAATGGTATCCAGCAGCGCCTTGCGCGTGCTGCCGTTGCCGTGGTCGAGTTCACGCTGCAGGATGGAGAACAGATTGTCGAGTCCTTCACGGTACTGCCCGGCCGCCGTATAGTGCAGCGCCAGCTGCGCCCGCAGGTCAAGGTTGTCGGGATCTGACGCCAGCTGCTCTTCCAGGGCCGCCATTTCCGGCGACTTCGCCGTTTCCCGACGTATTTCCAGCTGCGCACGGCACTGTTCGTAGGCAGCATCCTGGTCGACTATCCGGACTGCATCGAGTACTGCCTGCGCCTCGTCCAGGCGCAGGCCCTCGATAAGCGCGAGGGCATAGGCCATGGCAACCTCGTGCTTGCGTCCGGATTCCTCGTAGGCCGGGCGCAGCGTGGCAATCGCCTCACTCGCCTGTCCGGCATCCAGATGCTCCGCCGCCTTGCGCAGCACGCCCTCCCAGGGTGAGGGCAGGTACTTCTGCAGCATGTCCCGCACCGCTGCTTCGGGCTGCGCTCCGGCAAAGCCATCAACCGGCTGCCCGCCCTGCATGACCATTACCGTGGGCAGGCTGCGCACGCCAAACTGCTGCGCAATCATCTGCTGGGTATCGGCGTTAACCCGCGCAAGGACAAAGGCCCCCTGATACTCATTGGCCAGCTTTTCGAGTATCGGCATCAGCGTCTTGCACGGCTCACACCAGTCGGCCCAGAAGTCGATAACGACCGGGCGCACCTGGGACTCCTCAATGAGCCATCGCGCAGCATTGCTCTCATCGATGTCGACGATCGTTTCCAGTTGATTGCCTGCCAGTTCCATCACGCCCTTTCCTCCGAGCTGCGCAAATCGAGTACGTCCTGCATATCGTATAGGCCGGCGGGACGACCCGCCAGCCATTGGGCGGCGCGGACCGCGCCGCCGGCGAACGCCATTCGACTGCTGGCCTTGTGCGAGATTTCGATACGTTCGCCATCGGCCGCGAAAAGCACCGTGTGGTCGCCCACAATGTCACCGCCGCGAATGGTCGAAAACCCGATCTCGCGTCGTTCGCGGGCACCGGTCTGGCCCTGCCTGTGATACACGGCGTCGGTTTCCAGCGACCTGCCCAGGGCCTTCGCCAGCACTTCCCCCATGCTCAGCGCCGTGCCCGAGGGTGCATCCACCTTGTGGCGGTGGTGTGCCTCGATAACTTCGACATCGACGCTGTCGCCAAGGGCGCGGGCCGCGTCTGCGAGCAGTTTGAAACACACATTGACGCCCGTGCTGAAGTTGGATGACCGGCACACCGCCGTTTGCCGTGCGGCATCATCAATACGGCGGAGCGCATCATCGTCGAAACCGGTCGTGCCGAGCACCAGCCCCACACCGCGCTCAGCACAGGCCTCAAGATGACGCAGGCTGGCCTCGATCGTCGTGAAATCGATCAGAACATCACAGCCCTCGAGTGCCGCGTAGACATCATCAGTGATGGCAACTCCCAGATGTCCCACGCCCGCGGCCTCGCCGGCGTCGGCTCCTATCCACTCGCTGCCCTTACGCTCCAGCGCCGCTGCCAGTACAACCTCGTCGCCCGCCTGCCGCAGCGCCTCGATGAGCGTGCGTCCCATGCGGCCACCGGCACCGGTAATGCCGAGCCGCAAGGCCGTCATGGCTTCATGTCGTCAAAGAACTTCTTGACGCCTTCAAACCAGCTGTTCTGCCGCGGCGACTGGGAGTGGCCGCCCTGGCCCAGGCTTTCCTCGAACTCGCGCAGCATTTCCTTCTGCTGTTTGTTCAGGTTAACCGGCGTTTCCACTACGGCGCGACACAGAAGGTCTCCTATGCCACCCCCGCGCACGGGGTGGACGCCCTTGCCACGCAGGCGGAACAGTTTGCCGGTTTGCGTTTCCGGCGGGATCTTCAGCTTAACGCGGCCGTCCAGCGTCGGCACCTCTAGTTCGCCGCCCAGCGTCGCATCCACGAAGGTAATGGGCACCTCGCAATAAAGGTTTCGGCCGTCGCGCTCGAAAATCGGGTGCGCCTTAACCGACATCTGCACGAACAGATCGCCGGCGGGCCCGCCATCCGGACCGGCTTCACCCTCACCAGAGAGTCGTATGCGATCACCGGTGTCGACGCCCGGCGGCACCTTGACCGAAAGCGTCTTGGTTTTCTCGACACGGCCCTGGCCGCGGCAGGAAGAACAGGGATCGGAAATCAGTGTGCCGCGACCACGACAGGTCGGACAGGTCTGCTGCACCTGAAAAAGTCCCTGCTGCATACGAACCTGCCCGATACCGCCACAGGTGCCGCAGGTAGTGGGTGAGCTGCCCTTTTTCGCGCCGGTGCCGTTGCAGGTGCCACAGGGGGACAGCGTGGGCACGCGAATTTCCACTGTCGTGCCGCGAACCGCGTCCTCGAGGGAAATATCCAGCGTGTAACGCAGGTCAGAGCCTCTCTGCGGACCGGCACGCCCGCCGCGTCCGCCGCCAAAAATATCGCCGAACACATCACCGAAGATGTCGCTGAAGTTTCCGCCACCAAAGCCGCCGGCACCCCCTCCCATGGAAGGATCCACACCGGCATGCCCGAACTGGTCATAGGCCTGGCGCTTGTCCCGGTCCATGAGGATATCGTAGGCCTCGGTGGCCTCCTTGAATTTGTTGTCGGCGTCTGGATCGTCCGGGTTGCGATCCGGATGAAATTTCATCGCTACCCGCCGATAAGCTTTCTTGATGTCCTTCTCATCGGCGTCTTTGCTGACGCCAAGTGTCTCGTAGTAATCGCGTTTTGCCATGTGTCGCCCCGGATAAAACCGCCCCTGCTGAAACGACTACGCGGGCACCTGCGTCCCGCGTGTCGAAACTCTCAATGTGCGCCGCGGCCCCCAGGGCCTGCGGCGCAGGAGAAAGCCTACTTCTTGTTGTCGTCCACTTCCTCGAACTCAGCGTCTACCGCATCGTCACCCGAGGCTTCACCACCGGCCTGGCCGCCGTCGCCACCCGCCTGCTGCGCGCCTTCTGCAGCAGAGGCCTGGGCAGCGTACATCTTCTGCGCTACCGGGCCGGTCGCCTCTGTGAGTTTGGTGGCAGCCGCCTCGATAGCCTCCTTGTCTTCACCTTTGAGGGCCTCTTCGGCCTCGCCGATGGCAGACTCAATGGCCGACTTCTCGTCGTCCGTGGCGTGTTCGGCGCCCTCTTCCAGGGTCTTGCGGGCCGCATTCACCAGGCCTTCAGTGGTGTTGCGTGCAGTAATCAGCTCTTCAAACCGCGCATCCGCCTCGGCATTCACCTCCGCATCGGCCACCATCTTATCGATCTCTTCATCCGAGAGACCGCCAGATGCCGTGATACGGATAGACTGTTCCTTGCCGGTCGCCTTGTCCTTGGCCGACACGTTAAGGATGCCGTTGGCATCCAGGTCGAAGGTCACCTCGATCTGCGGCGTGCCGCGCGATGCCGGCGGGATATCAGCCAGATCGAAACGGCCGAGCGACTTGTTTTGCGACGCCTGCTTGCGCTCGCCCTGGACGACGTGAATGGTCACTGCCGTCTGGTTGTCTTCCGCGGTCGAGAACACCTGTGACTTCTTGGTCGGAATCGTGGTGTTCTTCTCGATCAGAGGCGTAGCGACACCGCCCATGGTCTCAATACCCAGCGTCAGCGGTGTCACGTCCAGCAGCAGAACGTCCTTGACGTCCCCGGACAGCACCGCGCCCTGCAGGGCAGCACCCACGGCTACCGCCTCGTCGGGGTTGACGTCCTTGCGCGGCTCCTTGCCAAAGTAGTCCGCAACCTTTTTCTGCACCATCGGCATGCGTGTCTGACCACCAACCAGAATCACCTCATCGATTTCGCTGGGGCTCAGGCCCGCATCCTTGAGCGCCATTTTAACCGGTTCCATGGAACGCGTGACCAGTTCTTCCACCAGCGATTCCAGCTTGGAGCGTGACAGCTTCACCACGAGGTGCTTGGGACCCGAGGCGTCTGCCGTGATATAGGGCAGGTTGACTTCGGTCTGCTGTGAGCTGGACAGCTCGATCTTGGCTTTCTCAGCAGCCTCTTTCAGCCGCTGCAGAGCCAGCGGATCGTTGTGCAGGTCAATACCGCTGTCCTTCTTGAACTGCTCCGCCAGGTACTCGATCAGGCGCAGGTCGAAATCCTCACCACCGAGGAAGGTATCGCCGTTGGTGGAAAGCACTTCGAACTGGTGCTCGCCATCGACTTCGGCAATCTCGATGATGGAGATGTCGAAGGTGCCCCCGCCGAGGTCATAGACGGCAATCGTACGGTCGCCCTTTGCCTTGTCCATGCCATAGGCAAGCGCGGCGGCGGTCGGCTCGTTGATGATGCGCTTGACCTCTAGACCGGCAATTCTGCCCGCATCCTTGGTCGCCTGGCGCTGGGAATCGTTGAAATAGGCAGGGACGGTAATCACCGCCTCAGTCACAGCTTCACCCAGAAACTCCTCCGCCGTACGCTTCATCTTGCGCAGCACTTCAGCGGACACCTGCGGGGGAGCCATCTTTTCGCCTTTCGCTTCTACCCAGGCGTCGTCGTTGTCGGCCGCGATGATCTTGTAGGGCACCATCTTGATGTCTTTCTGGACGACGTCGTCCTTGAACTTGCGGCCAATCAGGCGCTTGACGGCATACAGCGTGTTATGCGGATTGGTTACCGCCTGGCGCTTCGCGCTCTGTCCGACGAGAATCTCGTCGTCCTGAGTGTAGGCCACGATCGATGGCGTGGTGCGATCGCCTTCCGAGTTCTCGATGACGCGGGGCTTGTCTCCGTCAAGCACGGCCACACAGGAGTTGGTCGTGCCGAGGTCAATACCGATAATCTTACCCATGATTCTTCTCCTCAAAAGGCCACCTGAGGCGGCCTGTCTCTGCATTCACTGCTTGCTTATATTGGCCCGTTTGTAATCAATTCAAGGGCATTTGGCGTCTTTTTTGCCGCGCGAGCGACGCTCAACGTCGACTCAGGCGTGCTCATCAATGCTGCCTGACGCGCCCGCGGCCTGCTTGCTGACCATGACCATGGCCGGACGCACGAGACGCCCGTTCAGGGTGTAACCCTTTTGCATGACCGCAATCACGGTGTTTGGCTCGACATCGGGATTTTCCACCTGACTCATGGCCTGGTGCAGCTGCGGATCAAAGGGCTCGCCCTGAGGATCGACCGCTTCGACGTTGTATTTCTGCAGCGCGTTCTGAAAGCTCTTCAGCGTCAGCTCAACCCCTTCGGCAATCGGCTTGACCACTTCCTCGTCGCCGCTTGCCGACTCCAGCGCGCGCTCAAGATTGTCGACCACCGGCAGCAGTTCACCGACAAAGCGCTCCAGCGCGTACTTGCGTGCCCTCTCCACCTCCTGCTCGGCACGTCGCTTGGCGTTCTGTGCTTCCGCCTGCGCGCGCAGCGCGCTGTCACTGGCCTGCTCAAGCTCTTCCCGCAGCCGGGCAATTTCGTCCTCCGGTGAGGGCGGATCAGCGTCGGTTGCGCCCGCTTCCGCGCCCTCCTGCTCCTTGGCGGCAGCCGCCTGTGCTTCATCCGCTCTGGCGTCTGGCTGCTGCTCTGCTGCCTGCGCCTCATCGGCGCCGGGCTGCTCCTCTGGTTTTCCTGACTGTTGCTCTTTGTCGGACACGAGGCTACTCCGTTCTGTTGGCTCTGAGAATCGATTCGGGCTGCAGGCCGGACGCGCCGCGTTGAGCACGGCAATACCGGCGTTGTTTCGCAGATAGGGGGGACTTGGGGGCAGCGCCGCCCTTTTCAAGGGCAGCGCTTTGTGCGGTCAGCTCCGATGTCGACCTGATCCGGCCGACGCCGACAGGGCGGTGCTCAGCATGCGCGAGGTGACATCGACAATGGGAATCACGCGCTCATAGGCCATGCGCGTCGGTCCGATGACACCGAGCACGCCCAGCGGTCGGCTGCCGTCGCCATAGCGAGCGGTAATGACGCTGAAGTCGCCGAATACCTCGTGGCCCGCCTCGTCTCCGATAAAGATGCGCACGCCGTCGGCGCGCGTGCAGCGCTCCAGCAGATGCAGCAAGTCCTTCTTGCGCTCGAAGATGTCGAACAGTTCCCGGAGCTTGTCGACATCCTCGGCGGTCGCGCTGTCCAGCAGCCGGGAACCACCGGCGAGCATGTAGTCGTCGCCGCCCTCTTCCTGGTGCAGCGCCTGGCTGGCGAGGTCCAGCGTGGCACTGAGATAGTCATCGATGCGGCTTCGCGCCTCGCGCATCTCATCGAGAATACGGCTCTTTACCGTGTCCAGGGCCTGACCGGCGTAGCGCTGATTCACCAGGCGCGCGGCCTCGCGCAGCTCCTCCTCAGTAAATGCGCGCTTGGTGTGGATGATCCGGTTCTGCACTTCGCGCTGATTGATCACGAGAATCACCAGCACGCGGTTATCCGAAAGCGGCAGAAACTCGACCTGCCGCAGCTGCGGCGCATCCTGACGCGGCACGGTAACAATGCCCGCCTGGCGGGTAATGGCCGACAACAGCTGCGAGGCCGACTGCACCAGATCGGTCGTGGTCTTGTCCGGATTCAGTTCCTGCCTCACCGCAGCCACCGCCGCCTCGTCCACTTCCCGCACCTGCAGCAGGCTGTCGACGAACAATCGGTAACCCAGCGCCGTGGGGATGCGGCCGGAGGAGGTGTGCGGCGAGTGCAGAAAGCCACGTTCCTCTAGATCGGAGAGCACATTGCGAATCGTTGCCGCGCTCACCGGTAGGCCGGCTTCCTCCTGCAGCGTGCGCGACCCCACGGGCTGGCCATCGCGTATGTGACGCTCCACCAGAACCTTCAGCAGGGTGCGCGCCCGATCGGGAATTGTTTCCTGCACAGAAAACCTCAGCAACCTAGGAACCTGTCTTTTATCACAGACCCGGCGATGGACGAAACCGCTTCTGCCATGGGCGGATGTTTAATGGCTGCGGTAACTGCGGTATAAGGGTCTTTCTCTGGAGCCGGGCCGCATGCTTACACACCTCAGTATCAACAATTTCACCATCGTCGAGCATCTGCAGATTGACCTTTCTGCAGGCATGACCGCCATTACCGGTGAAACAGGCGCCGGAAAATCCATCATGCTGGATGCGCTGGGACTGTGTCTCGGGGATCGCGCGGAGCCCCGGAGCATCCGGCCTGGCTGCTCGCGCGCCGATATCACGGCGTGTTTCGATATCGCCGGGATACCCGCGGCCCGGGCCTGGCTTGACGCACAGGACCTCGCGGCCTCTGACGAGTGTATTCTGCGGCGGGTTATCAGCACTGATCGCTCGCGGGCATGGATAAATGGCCGACCCGCGACGGTGCAGCAGTGCGCCGAGCTGGGCCAGCATCTGGTGGACATTCACAGTCAGCATGCACACCAGTCGCTGCTGCGAAAGCCCGTCCAGCGCGCCCTGCTGGATAACTATGCAGGCGCCGGCGAGCTCGCCGAAAGCGTTGCCGGGCTGGCCCGCGCCTGGACAGACACAGAGCAGCGCCTGGCGGCCCTGCGCGACGCCAGCGGCGAAACCGAGTCGCGGCGTCAACTACTCAGCTACCAGGTGGGTGAACTCGATGAACTGGCGCTTGGCAGCGATGAAATCGCAAGCCTGGAGTCTGAACAGAAGGCGCTTGGCAGCGCCGAGGAAATCCTCGAGTCGGCAGGCCGGGCCCTGGAGCTGTGCGATACGCTGGAAGACACCGCGCAACAGGCAGCGCAGCTGCTCAGCGCCACACTGCACCACGGCGGCCGCGTCGACAATGCCCGGGATATGCTGCAGTCCGCCGCCATTCAGTCTGGCGAGGCACGCGGCGATCTGCAGGCCTACCTCGACAGTATCGACATCGATCCAGGCCGTCTGGCCGACGTGGAAAACCGGCTGAACCAGATCTACACCATCGCCCGCAAGCATCGCGTCAAGCCTGAACAGCTCGCGGCCCTGCACGCAGATCTGGCGGGCGAGCTGGCGGCGTTGTCCGGTGGTGACGCAAGCGTGCAGGCGCTTGAGGAGGAACTCCAAACCCGCCTGGCCGCCTGGGCCGAGCAGGCAGACAAGCTTACGCGGCGGCGGGAAAAGGGGGCCAAAAAGCTCAGGCGCGAGGCGATGGCGCTGCTTGAGACACTGTCCATGGGGCAGTGCGTCCTCGAGATTGCCCTTAGGTCACGCGAGGGCGCAAGCCCGCACCCCGGCGGCAGGGAGGAGGTGGAATTTCTCATCAGCACCAACCCCGGCAGCGCACCGCAGTCGCTCGCCCGTATCGCCTCCGGAGGTGAGCTTTCACGCATCAGCCTGGCGATTCAGGTAGCCACCGCCGATGGCGGCAGCGTTCCCAGCATGGTGTTTGACGAAGTGGACGTGGGCATTGGCGGCGCCGTGGCCGAAGTGGTCGGCCGCCTGCTGCGCAAGCTGTCAGGTGACGCCCAGGTTCTCTGCGTCACGCACCTGCCGCAGGTGGCGGCACAGGCTCACCACCAGCTTCGGGTCAGCAAGACCGGCGATCGCAAGGCCGTTACCACCGCGCTGGCCAGGTTGGATACGGATGGCCGGGTCGATGAGCTGGCGCGTATGCTCGGCGGGCTGAAAGTTACCGAACAGACCCTGGCGCACGCAAGAGAGATGCTGGCGGATGCCGACGCCTGAAGCAGCGCAGACGCCTGAAGCAGC
>CAZTJR010000013.1:19225-40736 GCA_964613795.1 uncultured Alteromonadaceae bacterium
GACGCCTGAAGCAGCGCAGACGCCTGAAGCAGCCAAGGCGAGGCTTATTTCACTTTGCGGCGTACGTACAGAACCAGCGAGTGGTCAACCAGCTCAAAGCCGTGATCCTCGGCGATCTGCCGCTGGCGCTCCTCGATCAGTTCATCGTGAAACTCGATCACCTCATTGCTGTCGACGCAGACCATGTGATCGTGATGCTCGCCCTTGGCAAGCTCGAACACGCTGTGGCCCGTCTCGAAATTGTGGCGGGTGACCAGACCAGCGGACTCGAACTGTGTCAGCACCCGGTAGACGGTGGCCAGCCCGACGTCCTCTCCCGCATCCAGCAGCGCGCGATAGACGTCTTCAGCACTCATGTGCTGGGCACTGCCCTCGGCGGCATCCAGTAACTGCAGGATTTTCACCCGGGGAAGCGTGACCTTCAGACCTGCATTTCGCAGCTCCTGATTTTCCGCAGACATGATGGGGCTTCTCTGACAAAAATAAGGCCGGTATGATGCCACCCCTGATCTCCGGTTGGAAGCTCCCCTCACATGCGCATACTGCTGTTGTCCCTGTTGCTGATATCGATGACCGCCTGCGGTTTCATCGGCTTCCCGGGCGTCTACAAGATCAACATTGAGCAGGGCAACATCGTTACCCAGGAGGACGTCGACAAGCTTGAGCAGGGCATGACCCGCCGCCAGGTACGCTTCATTCTTGGCACGCCGCTGATAGAAGATACCTTCAATCGGGAACGCTGGGATTACCACTACGAAATCACGCGCGGCGACCGCATACTGACCGAGCGGGAGTTCACGGTATTTTTCGACGGCGATCGCCTGGAATCTGTGTCCGGGGATTACACACCGGCGTGGGCCAGGGACAGTGACGAGGCAGCGACGGACGCCGGAGACGCTCCCGTCGTCTCCATCACCCCCCGGTCAGGTGGCGCCGGCTGAGCCCTCAGTCTGGCGCGTCACCCTCAGCGCTCTTTCTCGCCTTCGACGCCCTCGCCCGGCGCACTTCCTTGGGGTCAATCAACAGCGGTCGGTAGATCTCCACCCGGTCACCATTTTGCAGCAGCTGCGTGGGCTTTACCGCCTGCCCGAAAATCCCCATTGCCGAGGCCTCATCAACATGTAGTCCCGGGAATTCCTGCTCAATTGCCGACTGCCTTATAGCCTCAAGTGCGGTGGTTCCCGGTGTGACCTCGATCTGCAGAATTCGCTGACGATCCGGCAGCGCGTAGGCCACCTCAACCGCCAGGGTTTCGTCCTTGCCGGTCTCAAGCTCCGACGACTTGTCGGGGCTTGCCGTCATGTGCCGTATACCTGCCGGGCGCGTCGCGCCACAGCCTCCACCTGACTGTTGGTCACGCGCTCGAACAGGCGACCGGCGGCGACCCCGACAAGCGCATTGCGGATCGTGAAGTCCAGCTCCAGGCTGACCTTGCAGGCCGCCTCGCCCAGTGCCTGAAAGCGCCAGCGACCGGCAAAACGCTCAAACGGACCCTCGCGAAGCCGCAGCTCAATCGACTCATTGGCGGTCAGGGTGTTGAGGGTGGTGAAGCTTTGCACAATGCCGCCACGGGCGAGCTCCAGGCGCGCCTCCATGGTGTTGTCGCTGCGGCTGAGAATGCGCGCGCCGACACAGCCATCCATGAAGCTGGGATAGGATTCCACGTCGTTGACCAGGTCATAGACCTGTTGCGAGGTATAGGGGAGAAGTGCACTGCGGTGGATACTGGGCATGGTGTGTGCAGGAGAGCCTCAGGAGCGGACCGGCATAATAGCCCAGAACCATACGACAAGAATGGCAAGCGGGGCAACAAAGCGCAGCAACAACAGCCACAGCTGGAAAAACCCTTCAGACTCGCGGTACATCTGGCCGCGCAGCAGCGTTTCCTGCATGCGCCAGCCGACAAAAACCGCCACCGCCAGCGCCCCCAGCGGCAGCAGGAAGCTCGCGGTCAAGCGATCCAGCCAGGGGAACAGACCGTCGAAACGGGGCACCCCCGACAGGGAGGCTGCGACGGCCGCGCCCAGCAGCCAGACCAGCACACCCACCAGCAGGGTCGCCGGGACGCGGCGCAGGCGGGTGTATTGAACCAGAGAACCGATGCCGGGCTCCAGAAGCGCCACTGCTGACCCCAGTGCGGCCAGCACAGTGAGCAGGAAGAACAGCGCCCCGTAAATCTCACCCTGCGGCAGATTACCAAAGGCATAGGGAACGCTGAGGAAGAGCAGCCCCGGACCCAGCGTAGGCTCCATATGGTTGCCAAAGACCAGCGGGAAAATCGCTATACCGGCGGCCAGGGCAATCGCGGTATCGAACATCGCAACGGCCAGGACCGAGCGACCCAGCGGCACGCGATCGGGGGCATAGGCGCCAAACGCAATGCCGATACCCACACCAATGGACAGGGTATAAAAAGCGTGGCCCAGCGCGAGAAGGATGGACTCCGACGTGAAGTCCAGCCACTGGACAGAAAACAGAAATCTGCCGGCAGCGGACACATCGCCATTCTTGAGCGCGAAATCGACCAGCAGCCACAGCAGCACCACGAGACTGGGCACGAGAAGCCACACGAACAGCCCGAGACCCCGGCGCACGCCGCCGGCCACAATAAGCAGGGCCAGCCCCAGAAATCCCGTCTGCCAGGCCAGCATGTCCGGCAGGCTGCCCAGCAGATCATCGTAATGTATCGAGACCTGTCGCGCGCTGGCCGCCGCGAAATCTCCGGACTGCATGGACCAGGCGTAGTGCAGGCCCCAGCCGGCAACGACAATGTAGTAAGCGAGTATGAGTAAGCCGGTCAGGCAGGCCAGCCCCCCCCAGAACGACCAGCTGTTTCCCAGCAAGGAGCGCCGCGCGGCGACACCGAAGGCCATGACCGGGGAGCCCCTGCCATGGCTGCCCAGCGCCGTCTCGGCGATCAGCACAGGCACCGCCAGAATGAACAGGCATACGATATAGGCAATGACAAACGGGGCACCGCCGTTGTCACCCACCAGATAGGCAAAGCGCCACAGATTCCCCAGTCCCACGGCAGAGGCAGCGAGAGCAAAAACAAACGTGGTCCGCGAGCGCCAGCGCCCGAGTGACATATTCAGCGGCATGACGTGTGGACAGCGCTCCCCGGCCTGCAAGCTGTTTCAGTGGCGGGACGGTAAGACCCGGACAGAAAGAAAGCCGTTTCACCGCCCGGTGTTGTCCGTATAATGCGCAGCATGTCAAAAAAGAAACCCAAGACTCCCAGCAACGTCATTGTTCAGAACAAGCGCGCGCGCTTCGACTATGAACTGCTCGACACCTTCGAAGCGGGCATCGCCCTGCACGGCTGGGAGGTGAAGTCGCTGCGCGCGGGCAAGGCGCAGCTTACTGACTCCTACGTGCTGATGAAAGACGGCGAGGCATTTCTTCTCGGTTCACAGATCACCCCGCTGGGAACCGTCTCCACCCACTACGTAACCGATCCCAGCCGCACGCGAAAGCTGCTGCTGCACAAGAAGGAACTGGCGAAAATTCTCGCTGCGACCCAGCAGAAAGGACAGACCTGTGTCTGTACCCAGCTGTACTGGAAGGGCCACCTGGTCAAGGCGCGTATTTCCCTCGCCCAGGGCAAACAATCGCACGACAAGCGCGATACCGAGAAGGACCGCGACTGGCAGCGCCAGAAACGCCGCATCATGCGCGACGCCGTCAAGCAATAGAACAGCGTTCAAGCGGCAGCACTGTCGCTGCGACCGGCACTGCCGGCGCGAAAAAGCTGACCCGGATGCGCACCAGTCAGCCGGTCCTCGGCAAGCACAACGTCGCCAGCCACGATCACCGCACGATAGCCCGCCGCGTCCTGAAGCAGGCGCTGGCCACCCGCTGGCAGGTCCTGAACCATGCGGGGTGCGAACAGGCGCAGGCGGGCGTGGTCGATAACGTTGATATTGGCCTTCAGTCCCGCCTGCAGTCGCCCCCTGTCGTGCATGCCGCAGTAATCGGCGATATCCGACGTCAGACGGCGTACGGCATCCGCGAGGCTGATACGCGCCCCGCGCTGCCGGTCGCGGGCCCAGTAGGACAGGAGGTAGGTAGAAAAGCTGCCGTCGCAGATAGTACCGACATGGGCGCCACCATCAGACAGGCCCATGATGGACTGCGGGTGCTGCATCATGCGGTACAGGTTGTCGAAACTCATCTCCGTGTAGTTGTAAATGGGGAAATACAGCAACGCCCTGCCCGCATCCTCGAGCAGAAGATCGTAAATCATCTCCAGCGCAGAGATACCACGCTCCTCGGCCATGTGCAGGACCGACGTCTCCGCGGTCTGCTCGTAATCCGGGTTGTCTCCCAGCAGAAAGGTCTTGCCCGCCACGTAATCGATGGCCGCAATGAGCGCATCGACAATGGGCGGTACCGGGGTGCCGTCGCCGGCCAGGGTCTCGGATTTTTCCGCCAGCAGGCGCGCCTTGAAAGCGGGATCGCGCATCTGCCGGGCGCGCTCCTCCAGCGTCAGATGGCTGATGGCCTTGTAGCTGGGAAAGCCGATAAAAGGGTGAAAGGTACACTGCAGGCCAGTGATCACGCCGATGCCCCGGGGCGCCGTCTGCAGGCGCATGGTGATACCCGCCGCCTGCGCCTTCTCTGCCCGATCGATAATGCGCAGCCACTGGTCCGGCGCGAAGTCCCGCTGCATGAGCGACAGAGAGAAGGGGCGGCCACCGCCACCGCGGGCAAAGGCCTCGAGAATATCGAACTCGCGGTCGAAGGCGTCGCCCTCGCGTTCAAGATCGAAGTCGTTGACCGCCTGCAGAATACCGTGGTCCAGCCCCTGAAAGGCCGACGCTATCCCTGCAAGCTCCTCCGCTGTTGCCTCCGAGGACGGCGTCCAGGCCCCATCTGCGCTGCGATGCACGTCGGAGCGCCCGGTGGTAAAACCGATCGCTCCCGCGTCCAGCGCCTCGCGGGTCAGGCGCCGCATCGCCGCGATATCCTCTCGCGTGGCCTGTTCCTGACACACGGCGCGATCACCCATCACGTAGACACGCAGGGGATCGTGAGTGACCTGCACAGCGAAATCGATGGTGTGCGGTTTGCTGGCCAGCGCATCCATGTATTCGGGCAGCGTTTCCCAGTCCCAGCTCATGCCCTCGGTCAGTGCGATGCCGGGGATATCCTCCACGCCCTCCATGAGGCGTACGAGGCGATCGCGGTCGGCGGGGCGCACTGGCGCGAAACCGACACCACAGCTGCCCATGACCACCGTACTGACCCCGTGGTTTACGCTTGGCTGCAGATTGGCATCCCAGGAAATCTGGCCGTCGTAATGCGTGTGCAGGTCGATAAAACCTGGCGTGACAATGCAGCCTGCGGCGTCGATTTCCTGCCTCGCGCCACCGTCACAGTCACCGACAGCGACAATCACGCCATCCTTAACGGCCACGTTCCCGGGTCGCGGCTCACCGCCGTCGCCGTCCACCAGCAGCCCGTTGATAATTTTGAGGTCGTATAACATGCCGCTCCCGCTCCTGCTTGCTATTATGACCTTGAGTGTAGCACCACTGCGATAACCCGGCGCGAGGAAGCCGCATGGCGACAGATCCCAACGACGTGTTGCGCTTCTGGTTCGACGAGGCAGGGCCCCGGCGCTGGTTCAAGCGCAGCGACGCCTTCGACGAACAGCTGCGCGAACGCTTTCTCGCCACGTGGCAGGCAGCGGCGGCTGGCGAATGCGGCGACTGGCGCAGCAGCCCCGCCGGTCGCGCCGCCGAGATCATCGTTCTCGATCAGTTCTCCCGCAATCTGTTTCGCGGCGACCATCGCGCGTTTGCGCAGGACGGTATGGCACTGGTGCTGGCCCAGTGGGCGATAGCCGTGGGCGACGACAACGGCATGACGCCGGATCAGCGCTATTTCACCTACATGCCCTTCATGCACTCGGAATCCCTCACTGTGCACGTTGACGCGCTGCGCCTGTTTACCGCTCTCGGCAACGAGCACGCCCTGGACTACGAAATCAGACATCGTGACGTCTTGCGTACCTACGGACGCTACCCTGGTCGAAACGCGGCTCTGGGACGCAAAAACAGCCCCGAGGAACGCGCTTACCTGGCCGCAGGCGGCGGCTTCTAGCGTTACAGCAGGGACCTGTCATGACAGGTACAATCATAGATGACAACGCTTCAGACTCATGCAACAGGAGAACAGCATGTCGACTACCCCGATCAAGGACAGCCTCAACGCGCGGGATACACTGACCGTCGACGATCGCACCTACGGCTACAGCAGCCTCCCTGCCGCCTCACGGCATATCGGCGATCTTTCCCGCCTGCCCTACTCACTGAAAGTCCTGCTGGAGAATCTGCTGCGTAACGAGGACGGAATCACCGTCGAACCGCGACATTTCGAGGCCATGGCGGCCTGGATGGAAAATCGGCGGTCGGAGACGGAAATCCAGTTTCGGCCCGCCCGCGTTCTCATGCAGGACTTTACCGGCGTTCCGGCCGTTGTCGATCTCGCCGCCATGCGCGACGCGCTTGAGGCTGCGGGCAGCGATCCGGCACGCATCAACCCGATTTCCCCCGTCGATCTCGTGATTGACCACTCCGTCATGGTGGACAACTTCGGCGATGCCGCTGCCTTTACGGACAACGTATCCATTGAAATGCAGCGCAACCGCGAGCGCTACGAGTTCTTGCGCTGGGGCCAGCAGGCATTCGCCAATTTCCGCGTCGTTCCGCCCGGCACCGGCATCTGTCATCAGGTCAATCTGGAATATCTGGCGAAAACGGTCTGGACAGGCGACCAGAATGGCGAGGTCATGGCTTATCCCGACACACTGGTCGGCACGGATTCGCACACCACCATGATCAACGGACTCGGCGTACTCGGCTGGGGCGTCGGCGGTATCGAGGCCGAGGCCGCCATGCTGGGGCAGCCCGTCTCCATGCTGATTCCAGAGGTCGTCGGCTTCCGCATCACCGGGGCGCTCCGCGAGGGCATGACGGCGACAGACCTGGTGCTGACCGTGACCGAGATGCTGCGCAAGCGCGGCGTGGTCGGCAAATTCGTCGAATTCTACGGCGACGGGCTGGCCAATATGCCGGTGGCCGACCGTGCCACCATTGCCAATATGGCACCGGAATACGGCGCTACCTGCGGCTTCTTCCCGGTGGACGAACAGACCCTCAACTACCTGCGACTAACCGGTCGCGATGACCATCAGATTGCGCTGGTCGAGGCCTACTGCAAGGCTCAGGGCCTGTGGCGGGAAGACGACCACGAACCGGTTTACACCGACACGCTGTCTCTGGACATGGGCGACGTGGAAGCCAGCCTGGCCGGCCCCAAGCGCCCGCAGGACCGCGTCTCCCTGAAAAACGTCAAGTCCAGCTTCGAGTTGATCATGCAGCAGGGCGAGGGCACTGCAAGCGCCCCCGAGGGCAAGTTCGAGGGCGAGGGCGGCCAGACCGCCGTGGGCGTCGACAAAAGCTATGCGCATGCCAGCAGCCAGCTGTGCGAGCTCGACGGCGCGTCACTGAGGCTGGATCCCGGCGCCGTGGTCATCGCCGCTATCACGTCCTGCACCAACACCTCCAATCCCAGCGTCATGATGGCCGCCGGCCTGCTGGCGCAGAAAGCCGTGGCCCGCGGGCTGACGACGCGCCCCTGGGTGAAAACCTCCCTGGCGCCCGGCTCCAAAGTGGTCACCGAATACCTCGCGGCCAGCGGCCTTCAAAGCGCGCTGGACAGCCTCGGTTTCAACCTGGTCGGCTATGGCTGCACCACCTGCATCGGCAATTCAGGGCCGCTACCGGAGCCGATTGAAAAAGCCGTGGTCACGGGTGATCTCACGGTCGCCTCGGTGCTTTCCGGCAATCGCAATTTCGAGGGCCGGGTGCACCCGCTGGTAAAGACCAACTGGCTGGCCTCGCCGCCGCTGGTGGTTGCCTACGCGCTGGCGGGGAACATGCGCATCGATATCAGCAAAGAGCCCCTGGGATTCGACAGCGCCGGCGAGGCGGTTTATCTGTCGGACCTGTGGCCCTCCCAGGCGGAGGTGGCCGAGGCGGTGGCGCAGGTCAGGACGTCGATGTTCAGCACGGAATACGCCGCAGTGTTCGACGGCGATGCCACCTGGCAGGAGATTGACGTGCCGGACAGCAAGGTCTATCGCTGGTCTTCCGACTCCACGTACATTCAGCATCCGCCGTACTTTGAGGGCATGCAACCGACGCCCGAAGCAGTGCAGGACATCACCCATGCGCGCGTGCTGGCACTGCTCGGCGACTCGGTCACGACGGATCACATCTCGCCTGCCGGGTCGTTCAGCGCTGACAGCCCGGCGGGAAAGTACCTGTCGGAACGCGGCATAAGCCGCACGGATTTCAACTCCTATGGCTCGCGCCGCGGGAATCACGAGGTGATGATGCGCGGTACCTTTGCCAATGTGCGCATCCGCAACGAAATGCTGGACGGTGTGGAGGGTGGCTATACGCGACATGTGCCGAGCGGCGAACAAATGGCCATCTACGACGCGGCTATGCGCTATGCAGAGGAACAGACGCCGCTGGTGGTGATCGCGGGCAAAGAATACGGCACCGGCTCCAGCCGGGACTGGGCGGCAAAAGGCACCCTGCTGCTGGGCGTGCGTGCGGTCATCGCCGAATCCTATGAGCGCATACACCGGTCGAACCTGATCGGCATGGGCGTACTGCCGCTGCAGTTCATGGACGGTGACAATCGGCAAAGTCTGAAACTCACCGGCGATGAGAGCATCAGCATTGCCGGACTCGGTGGCGACCTCAGCGCCGGCCAGACCGTCGAGATGCAGGTGGACTACCCCGACGGCGAGCGCAAGCATTGCACTGTGCGGGTGCGCATCGACACCGCCAACGAGATCGTCTACTACCAGAACGGAGGGATCCTGCACTACGTGCTGCGCGACATGATGGCGAGCTGAGGAAATCCCAGTGGGGTCTGGTCCGATTCGGACCTGACCCCATAACAAGGAGAAAGCGATGAGCATTGTGTTTTTTATCATCACGGCGCTGGTGCTGCTGTACCGTGGATCCGGCGGCCGCACGGGCGTGGTCATCCTCGCCGCTGTTACGGCATTCGGCCACATTCTGGGTGATGGTGGCGCAGTCAGCGCCCTCCTAGGCACCGCGGCGGTGATCGTCGCCGGCCTGCTCATGCTGCCAAATCCACTGCGCACGCGGCAGATCAGCAAACCGCTCCTGGCTCGGATCCGCGGCATGCTGCCAACGCTGTCAGACACCGAGGCTCAGGCCCTGAAGTCGGGTTCGGTCGACTGGGATGGCGAGCTGTTCTCCGGTCGCCCGCGCTGGCAGCGCCTGCTCAACGCCAAGGCCGCCACGCTCTCCGATGAGGAGCAGGCCTTTATCGATGGTCCGGTCAACACGCTTTGCAAGATGCTGAACGACTGGGAAATCACCCACGAGGACTACGATCTGCCGGAAACGGCGTGGAACTTCATACGGCAGCTGGGGTTTTTCGGCCTGATGATCCCGAAAGCCCACGGCGGCAAGGGATTCTCCAATACGGCGCATTCTGAAATTGTCACCCGCATCTCGACGCGCAGCGTATCGGCGGCCGTGACCGTGATGGTTCCAAACTCTCTCGGTCCGGGTGAGCTGCTCGAGATGTACGGCACCGATGCCCAGAAGCACCACTATCTGCCACGACTGGCCAGCGGTAGTGATATACCCTGTTTTGCCCTGACGTCGCCGGTGGCAGGTTCGGATGCCGGCGCCATTCCCGACAAGGGCATCGTCTGTCGGGGGGACTGGCATGGCGAGAACGTGCTCGGCCTCAAGGTGACCTGGAACAAGCGCTACATCACCCTGGCCCCGGTCGCGACCCTCATCGGCCTGGCCATCAAGGTCTACGATCCCGACCATCTCATCAGTGATGAAGAAGCCATCGGCGTGACCTGTGTACTCATTCCGCGGGAACTGGACGGGGTGAACGCCGGCACGCGCCACCTGCCCATGAACACGGTATTCATGAACGGCCCGACCTGGGGCAACGAGGTATTCATCCCCATGGATCAGGTTATCGGCGGGGAGGACATGCTCGGCGAGGGCTGGACCATGCTGCTGGAAGCCCTGTCCATTGGCCGCTCCATTTCCCTGCCTGCCATGGGCACCGGCGCCGGCAAGCTGGCGAGTCTGTCCAGTGGCTCCTACGCCTATGTACGTGAGCAATTCGGCCGCTCCATCAGCCAGTTCGAGGGCGTGCAGGAAGCCCTGGAGCCCATCGCGGGCAATACCTACATGATGAACGCCGCGCGATTGCTCACGGCGGGCATGCTGGACCGCGGTATCCGTCCGTCCGTACCGTCCGCCGTACTCAAGTACCGCAATACCGACCTCATGCGCACCACGATCAACCACGCCATGGATGTGGTGGCCGGACGCGGCGTGATCACCGGGCCGCGCAACTTCATGGCACGGGCCTATCAGGCAATTCCCATTGCCATTACCGTTGAGGGGGCAAATATCCTCACCCGCAGCCTGATGATCTTCGGCCAGGGCGCCATCCGCTGCCACCCGTTCATTACTCAGGAAATAGCCGCGGCGGAAGACGCAGACAGCCGCGCAGGCGTCGACGCGTTCGACCGCGTTTTCTACCGGCACATGGCTCATACCGCGCGCAACGGCCTGCGTGCCATTGCGCTTGCCTATGCTGGCGGTCGGCTTGAGTCGGTGCCCGGCCGCGGCCGCATCCAGCGTTCATACCGGCAGCTGGCGCGTTACTCCGCGGCGTTTTCGCTGC
The DNA here is from genome assembly GCA_964613795.1 of uncultured Alteromonadaceae bacterium. Classification (GTDB taxonomy): domain Bacteria; phylum Pseudomonadota; class Gammaproteobacteria; order Pseudomonadales; family Halieaceae; genus Chromatocurvus. Next base: position 30,002 of record CAZTJR010000013.1, read on the forward strand.
TGACGGATGTCACGCTGCTTTCCGTGGGCGGCGGACTCAAGGCCCGCCAGCGCCTGTCCGGGCGCATGGCCGATTGCCTGGTACATCTGTACTACGCCTCCGCAGTGATCAAGTTCTGGCATGAGGCGCAGTACGCCGAGGATCAGCGCCCCCTCGTTGAGTGGTGCCTGCAGAGCTCACTGCGTGACCTGGAGTGCGCCCTGCATGCGGCCATTGATAATTACCCCGGCACCGCACTGCGCCTGCCCCTGAAGCTGCTGGTCTTTCCACCCGGACACTCGCGCAATACCGGACCGGATGACGCCCTCGGCGGGCGCGTTGCCGCGGCTATCGTCGACGATACGCCGCTGCGGCAGACCATTACCGCCGGCTGCTATCGTGACACTAACCCGGAAGATTCCCTGGGGCGGGTGCTCAATGCCTACCGTCTGGCACGCGAAACGCGGGAGCTGCGTGCAAAAATCCACGAGGCGGTGCGCGCCCGTGATGAAGACGACATCGACGGCATCGCGCTTTTGATGGGGCATGAGCGCGTTGAGCTGGTGGACTGGGCCATCGCCGAAGGCACCGTTGGCGCAGAACACCGCGAGCTGCTGATTGAGGCATTCACCGCCCTGTACGATGTGCTCCGTGTGGACGCCTTCGACGCCGAGGGTATCCGCGAGCTGTCCGCGGGATCACGGGGCCGGCGTCGCGTGGTGGAGCGTCCCGAAGTTGACCGGGAAAGGGACTACGGCACCAGCGCCGCCGCTGTGGAGACTGCCCTGCGCGATGCCTGACGCGCAGCGCGCCGCCATCAGGCGGACTCCTGCGTGAACCAGCCTTCCTCTTCCAGCTGGCGCCATAATCCGCGAGCGACCTCGCCGCCCTCCGCAAGCAGCCGCTGTGGGTCATCGGCAATGAACTGCCCGTCAGACACCTGCAGGCGCCCGTCGGTCATTACCGTTCTCACCATTTGACCGCTGGAATAGAGCAGATTGTTCAGCGGTTCCGGCGGCAGGGCACCACTGCCATTGAACATTCCCGAAACATCGACCGAGACGAGGTCGGCGCGCGCACCGGCGCGAATCACACCGAGGTCGTCCCGGCGCAGACCCCGCGCCGGGATACGGGTGGCACCGTCAACGGCATCCTGGACCGTGGGGCGCTGGCTTTTTCGCGGGCTGCCAAGCTGGTCAAGCAACTCGTGCCTTGCCTGCCCGTAAAGGACCGCAAGCTTGAGGTTCTCAAGATAATCGTTGGAGTGCGTGTCAATACCGATATTCACCGCCATTCCCGCCGCCAGCGCCTCGGGATAGGGCTGCGTACCGTTGCCCGCCCCACCGGCAGACGGGCAGTGGGCGTATACTACGCCATGCTTCGCCAGAATTGGCGGATCGGTCTCCCAGTCGAGGCCGCTCATGTGCGCGCCAAAGACGGGGCCCGCCTCCAGCATGCCAAAGCTGTCCATCCACTGTGTCGGCGTTTTGCCCCACAGCCGTCGCACGGTGTCGGTTTCGCGCTGCCCCTGGGAAAGGTGTATGTGCAGGCCGGTCCCAAGCTCCCTGGCAGCAGCAGCCATGGCCTTCATGGTCGCGGGCGTGTGCGTATCACAGGCGTGGGGAGACATCATGGGCTGTATGCGTCCGTCGCCTTTGCCCATGTGCCGCCGACAGAACTCGAGGTTGCGCGCGATCTCTGCCAGCGTCGCCGTCTCGGCGTCGAACAGCACCTGGTCCTCTGCGCGAAACCAGATATCAAAGAGCCGTTCGATACCCGGAATCATCGCGCCCGGGTAGGCGCGCGCGCCCATCGGCACTGCCTTGCGCACGTAGCTTTCCGCCTGACGCAGGCTGAGGCTCATTTCCACGTGAGTGGTGCAACCGGACCGCAGCAATTCGGCCAGATTCAGCGCTGTCAGCGCATCCATGTCGACATCCGGCAGAGCGTCGACCAGCTCCAGCGGACGCCGGTAGGAGCGCGGGCCTTCGATAATCCCCCGGCTCGGCGTGGCACTGCAGCAGTGCGTATGGCCGGAAATAAAGCCCGGCAGAAGTATGTCAGTGGGTAGCTGCAATCGTGGAAGGGAACCGCGGAACGGAGCGGCGCGCACGGCTTCAATCGCGCCATTACGCACCAGAACACAGCCGTTGCGCAGCAAGCTGAGCTCACCGTTCGATTCCGCCAGAACCCAGCCCGCCTCAATCACCAGATCCTCCCCAGGCCTCAGAACAGGTCCCGCGGCAACGCCTCCTGCCATGGGCCCTGTGCTCCCGAGCGCAAGGCTACCGAACGCCAGACCCTGGAAAAAGCGCCGCCGGGACAGCGCCATATCGGGCGCCAGCGAACGAGGGGACGACGGTATTGCGAACTTTCCGGTCACCATGACCTCCTATTCACTCTGCATGCTTTTCTATGACTGCCTCGGAGGAGGCACTCAGGCCGACTGACAGCCTGCAAATGTTAAAAGCAGGCTCAGGGCGATAATGCTGCGCATGACGATATCCTCTTTTTTCACGGGTAGCAGGATAAGCACCCTTGAAATAAGCGAAATGTGATACCATTGTAACTCACGTACGGGGGCGATCCGGATTCGACGTCGGTAACGAACCCTGAGGTGCATGCCGTGATGGTAGCGAATCACGTTAATCCAAAGCTGCAAACTATTAGTTGCCAACGACGACAACTACGCTCTGGCGGCATAAACCCCGCTAGCGGTCTTTAGCAAGATGCCAGTATCGCGCTACTGACCGTCATATAGAACTGGATCGCAGTGCGGCTCGCCCTGGGCCAAGCTGCTAAACCTTACAGGGATCGCCAATTACGTCCTGCCCGTTGGGCTGTATGCGGCTAAATCAATAAACGGAAACTAAGCATGTAGAGCCGAAGGCAGAGTACTGACGGACGCGGGTTCAATTCCCGCCGCCTCCACCAAACACAGATCCGATGCAGGGCTCTCCCCACTTAACGGGGGATGCACTGGTTTTCACGTTCATACGAGCTGCATTTGCAATTGAAGGAGGCTATATGAACCCAAGATGGTTTGAAGTATTGTCGCTTGCTAGACCCAGCGTTTAGCAAAAAACGGCATTTTCAAAATCTATTTAATACGAAAATCCTCATGTAAATTGCTCCAATGGTCCTTCAATTTTTTCTTGTGCGCCTCATTCATTGGGAGATCTTGAATTGCTTCTCGCCAAAGATTTCGGGCCTTGTCCAAAACGTCATCTAAGTGAGGTTTAATTACTCTCCATGGAATTTCTGCACGATCAGCCCATGACTGAAAATTTGCCATTGAGACGTCGTACCAATCTTTAGTCTTTCCTAAGTTGAGCGCGTAATTCCTTTCACCATCGATATATACGCTCGTGGTAACGATATCGTATGCTGGCGAAAGCCTCGGTGTGATTTTATCTGAATAAATCAAACTCCAATTTTTTAGATGTGCATCACCGTTAGCAAGAAGAATGTTAACTAGCAATCGCCTGGCGAATTGTTGTGCATCGGCCAATCCGTCACCAGAATAACCATAGATGATCCTGCCGATTTGTTCGTAGTTTGCTGAGTTGTATTTTTCATGGGCGTCTTTAACCAGTACCTGGGCAAAGTCTTCCATATGCATACGCACATCATCATCGCGATCAAAACGTTTGATTGCGAAGGCTAGCTTCTCGTCGGGCAGGTTTATCTGAGGAAGATTGTCGAGCTTGTTCAGCTCGACCAGCTTAATTTCTGGAATTCCGACCCCAACTAGTTCCGCAAGTTTCATTGCGGTGTATTCGTTCACAGGCACATCTTTATGTTTGGTAGAAGGGGTTTTTACTATCCAATCCCCCAAGACGTCGCCTTTGGAAAGATTGTAGCGCCCATCCTTTTCCTTCATGGAAAATTTCATCTGAACGCCGGCCAACGAAAATTTATTTTCCGGTGATACTTTGTCAAACCTTATTGCGCGAACTTTGCCGTGAGTATTGAGAACACTATCTGGAACATCGTCAGGTTCCATCGGCTCAGCGACCAAAGCGCCAGGGAGGTCAGCACCTAAATATGAGAGAATATGGAACTCGTTGTCGACATGGACTTTTAGTCCTTGCGCAATCAACTCCCGCAAGGATCCCTCCGGAAGTAAATTGGACAACGTTGGATGCAATCTTTGGTTTCTTGCCCACGGTTCTGACATTATTTTTTCAGAACGAGGAAACCACGGGTGGGTAATCAAACTAAATGTAGGACGACCTACATCACTCTTGAATTCCTCGGCAAAGCTCAGCACATTTCTACCGCCTTGAAAGCCAGCCAAATAGCCAACCAGCCTTTCGTGCAAGCTCAACTTGAGTACGTTTATCTCATCGACTTGGGCTTCGCTCATGATTCATCCCCCAGTAAATCCTGCCATGGATCATCTGAAAGACTTTTCTTTGCATCTTCTTTTGCGGTTTTTTTCGCTTGGGACACATGCGCTTTGCCTGGCTCGGAACTCTCCTGTTCAAGCAGCGCCATAACAGCGCCAAGCTTTTCCTTTGGTATGAGCATTAGTTCGCTATTCAGGCCCTTCGCGATCAACTCCAAGGTGTCGAGCCTAGGGTTTCCTTTGGACTCCAGGCGCTGATATTGCTGACGAGATACGCCTACACGCAGCATCATGTCGTTCTGTTTGAGGCCAAGTGTCAGTCGCCGCTGCTTTATTTGGTGGAGTATCGAATTCATCATAGTAAACACTTATGTTGCTTTTACAGCCGATAGCAACATATTAGTTGCCCAAGACTCAAAAGGCAACTTATTTGTTGCTTTTACGTGGCTCACTACACCAGAAACAACCAAAAGCAACACAAATGTTGCTTTTGGTTGTTTAGCTCTCTTTGTCGGTCCGCCATTGCGCCAGCGATGCTTAGCTGTGGTACGCCCCTAAACGGAGGACACCGAACGGATCTTCTGCTTGGCTTTGGGGCTGCTGGTAGATTGCCGGAGGCAGCTTTCCTCAAACGCTTCAACGTCGACCTGGCGATAAAGTACTCGACCGCGCAGCTTCAGGAATTGCGGGCCAATGCCTTCAGATCGCCAGCGCTCAAGACAGGCCTCACTGACGCCCCATCGGTTTGCCAGCTGCCGCTGGTTCATATGCAATACTTTCATTTCGTTCACCTCGTTGTTGTTTGCGGGAGGCCATGAATGCTCGTAGCAGCAGGGGTTGCAAGCTATTTAGCACATTTGCGGGCAAGGGTTTGGCACAGGTGAAAGCACCGGTTTAATGGACCAATTCAGTTCCCGTTTCGGGAGTTGAACCCACGTCCCTCAGCACCACCAAAAAACACGGAAGGGTCGCCGCAGCGAAGCACTGCCGCCCGACCCGCCGCAGATCCTACTCGCAACCGGAAAACTCGTCGGGGAAGGCTTTGACCTACCCCCGCTCGATGTGGACGCCGATCTCATCCGCGACACGCGCGAACGTATGCACGTCTCCCGTGCCGTATTTGCTCGCCGCCTCCGCGTATCGACGCGTACCCTGGAGAACTGGGAGCAAGGTCGAGCGCGCCCCAACGCCCAGGCCACGGTTAAAGAAACCGCCGCGGGGGTCATTAAAACGCTGGGCCGCCTGACGTTTTCTTGCGCTCCGCGTTGCAGTACTCTTGCCATTCGCGCTGAACACGGCTGAGGAATGGCGATGACAAACTCCAGGCAACTCCGAAGCGCAGGCTACTGCGCACCACTCGCCCTCGCACTGAGTCTGCTGCTGGCATCTGTCAGCGCGTCGATTCAGGCAAAGGAACATGAACACGACGCGGCAAAGGGCGAAGACGCCGCAGCAAAGAGCGAGCACACGTCCCCCCTGCCCGAGCGCACCTTGCCGGTTGACATGTCGCATAGCCAGGATGGGCAGGTCACCATCAAGGGCGAAGCGGTGGATTATCGCGTCACCATCGGCACCCAGCCGGTCTACGGTGAGGAGGACCGGGCAATCGCAGCGCTGCAATACACCTACTACGAGCGCAAGGGTGTTGATGACACCGCGCGTCGCCCGCTGTTCATCTCCTTCAACGGCGGACCGGGGTCCGGGTCACTGTGGATGCACCTGGGTTACACAAGCCCGAAACAACTCGTGGTGGACGACGAAGGCTACCCCGTGCAGCCCTATGGCGTACGCGACAACCCGCACTCCATCCTCGACGTCGCCGACATTGTCTATGTGAACCCGGTAAACACCGGCTTCTCGCGCATTCTGAACAAGGAGGTGGCACGCGAAACCTTCTTTGGTGTCGAGGCGGATGTGACCTATCTGGCCGACTGGATCGACGTGTTCGTCTCGCGCATCGATCGCTGGCGTTCGCCAAAATACCTGATAGGAGAGAGCTATGGCACCACCCGGGTATCGGGGCTGGCTGGCGCGCTGCAGAACCGTCACTGGATGTACCTCAATGGCGTCATCCTGGTCTCACCCACGGGCCTGGGGCTGGAAACCGAGGGACCATCGCCGCGCGCCAACCTGCTCAAGCTTCCTTACTACACGGCGGCCGCACACTACCACGGCCAGCTTGAGCCGGCGCTGCAGGAAAAACCACTGCTTGAGCTTCTTGCAGAGGCGGAAGACTTCACCGTCGACGAGCTGCTGCCTTTCCTTGCGCGTGGCGGTTTTGTCGACACCGGCATGCGCGAGAGCCTGGCAGACACGGTGGCGCGCTACACGGGTCTGAGCAAGCAATTCGTCATGGACTACAATCTCGCCGTACCCGCGTCGGCCTTCTGGAAGGAACTGCTGCGGGACGAGGGTTTCACTATCGGTCGTCTCGATTCACGTTACCTTGGCCTCGACCGTGTCAACGCGGGCGAGAGGTACGACTATCCACCAGAACTGACCTCCTGGAACCACGCCTTTGCGCCGGCGATCAACCACTACCTGCGCGATGAGCTCGGCTTCGAGACGGACCTGCAGTACTATCTTTTCGGCCCGGTGCGCCCCTGGGAGGGCCGCGGTGAGACCAACGTGGGTGAGGAGCTCCGCCAGGCGATGGCGCAAAACCCCTACCTGAACGTCATGGTGCAATCCGGCTACTACGATGGCGCCACGGACTACTTCAGCGCCAAGTACGTGCTCTGGAACCTGGACCCCAGCGGCCGGCTTCGCGACCGCATGCGTTTTGAAGGTTACGAGAGCGGCCACATGATGTATCTGCGCGCTGAGGACCTGAAAACCTCGAACGAACACATTCGGGAATTCATCCGCCAGAGCACGCCAGCCGAGGGTGCGCCGGCGAGCTACGGCAGTGTTCGACAGCGCTGATCCGGTTCTACTGTGCCATGCGGGCTATTGGCATGGCGCGCGCTTTTATAATGACGTCGGCGCCAGCGCTTTCGACAAAATCGAGGAAGTCGCTGGCGCTTTGCGCAGCATTGGGTCGGGCGACGAGAAAGACATCCCGCATCAGCGTGTAATCGCCATTCAACATGCTGCTGTAATCGGGGCGGATACCATCCAGGGTCAGAGCGCGCAGCCGGCCCTGGCTTGCCAGCACGCGCGTCATGGTCGTCATGCCGATGGCCCCCGGCGTATCCATGAGCGCCTGCGCCAACTCCCCGGAGCGCTCTTTCGTCTGCACATCCGCGGCCATGGTCAAATGACGGAAGCACGGTAGCCTGGCCTCCAGCACCTCCATGTCGACCTCCACACGCGGGCGCGCAAAGCGGCGGACCGGCAGTTCCGGGCCACGCAGGTCTGACCAGTGATTGTATTCCCCGGCATAAATACCACATAGCTCCGAGGTCGTGATGGCCTCCATGGGGTTACCGGCGGTATTGATGGCCAATACCACCGGCATTTGTGCAAAGCGGTAGACATCGTAGCCTTGTTCCCGCAGCTCGGCCTCATCCAGACCGTGACTGGCCATAATCAGATCAATACGGTCTTCATCCAGCGCGGCCAGACGTGCTGCGGAGGGCATTCCCGCGCCGACGGCCACCTTCCGCCCTGGATGAGACGCCATATAGAAGGCCGCAAGCGTGTCGACCAGAGGTCGCGCGCCATTGGAGCCGTCGATACGCAGTGGTCCCGTGGACGCAGCCCATGCGCAGGAAGAAAGCCACAGGCCGACGAAAAACCAGATGAGTTTGCGCGTCGTCATTGTTCCACCCCTGAAGTTGCCAGTTTCCGGCATTCTACCCTCCTGGGCCGGTGTCGTCGGCATAGCCATCTGTCGCGGTGGGGGTTATCCTCCATCGCTCCATGCCATAAAAAATAACAGGTATCGCGATGCCCTCGACGGCTGTAGTGCCCCGATCTCATTGTGCGCAGCGACGTTCTGCGCCGCTGCAGTCTGCCGCGCGCGCCTTTCTGGGCGCCGCCCTGCTTTCACTGATCGGTGCCGGGGCCACCCTGGCGAAAGACGGCGCCAGCATCGCCCGCGACTTCCACCGCCAGCATGCGCAGGACATTATCACCGACTTCGCCAGCTTTCTGCGCCTGCCCAATGTTGCAAGCAACCTGGATGACATGACGGCCAATGCGCACTTCATTGAGCGCTACGTTGCTGCGCGCGGTTTCACATCACGCGTTGTGTCTGCCGGTGGCGCGCCCTACGTGATCGCGGAGCGGCCCGGAAGCCCGGGGGCGCCCACGGTGCTGATCTACGCGCATTTCGATGGCCAGCCAGTGGTGCCCCAGGACTGGGTGTCACCGCCATTCACGCCGACCCTGTGGAGCGCAATGCCGGGCTCGCCCGAAGCGCAGCGCCTGGATCTCGCTCAGGCATCCTACGATCCTGAGTGGCGCCTGACCGCGCGTGCAGCGGGCGATGACAAGGCACCGGTGATTGCGCTGATGGCCGCCATTGACGCCCTGGTCACAGCCGGCGCTATGCCCGACATAGGGATCAAGCTGTTTCTGGACGGTGAAGAAGAGCGCGGCAGCCCCACCCTGGCTGGCATTCTTGAACAGGTCGGCGAGGATCTTGACGCCGATGTACTGCTGTTCTGTGACGGGCCAATGCACCAGTCCCGCCGGCGACAGCTCACGCTCGGGGTGCGCGGCAGCATGACGATAGACCTGCGAACCTTCGGGCCGGATCGCCCCCTGCATTCCGGCCACTATGGCAACTGGGCGCCGAATCCCAATGAGACGCTGATGCGGTTGCTGGTGTCATTGAAGGACGCGCAGGGCCAGCCGGCAATCGAAGGGTTTGTTGAGGATGCAGCACCGGTGTCAGCGCAGGAGCGCGCAGCAGTCCGCGCAATGCCCTCCATTGAAGCAGAACTGACAGCCGAGCTGGGTCTGGGCAGCAACGAGATAGACGGAGAACGGGTTGAAGAAGCGATCCTGCGCCCTGCCATTGTCGTGCGCGGCCTCTATGGCGGCGCGGTCGGTGACAAGGCCCGCAACATCATCGAGCCGGACGCGCAGGCGTCAATCAACGTGCGCCTGGTGCCCGGACAGACCCCGGAACGTGTTGCCACGCAGTTCAGGGCGCATTTTGCAGATCAGGGCATGACGGTATCGCAGGATGCCCCACCGGCCGGGGCCGCGCGGGAGAAGCACCTGCAGCTGACGGTGCGGCCCGGCGGGTACCGAGCCTTCCGCACGCCGGTGGATGCACCCATCGTACAGCAGCTGAAGCAGATCATTGACCGGCTGCCAGGCCCACAAACGCTGATCACACCGACCATGGGCGGCTCGCTGCCGATCTACCTGTTCGAGGAGTCGCTGGACATGCCGATCGTAATCCTCCCCATCGCGAATCATGACAACAATCAGCATGGCCGCAACGAAAATCTCCGCCTGCAGAACCTGTTCGATGCCATCGAACTGTATGCAGCCTTACTCGTTGGCCTGGCAGAGCGATAGCGATCGACAGTCAATCCACCAGCGGACGCAGGCCGCATCAGAGAGGAAAACCACAATGACTGAAATAGCCGAAAGCCGCGACGCATCGCTGCTGCCAAAGACCGTCGCCTATCTCAGTGCGTTTCTGGGTATCGGCATTGCCATGCTTGCACTGGCAGGACCGCTTGCCGTGTGGCTGGGCCTCGGTGACTTCCGCTTTGGCTTCACGCTGTTGCGCACCGCCAACAGCTGGGCACCGTGGGTCGCGGTCGCCGCGTTGCTGGTGGCGGTCGTGCTCTTCGCCACCGGCAGAATGACATCGCGACCGGGATTCGCACGTCTCGGCGTACTGGCCCTGATTGGCGCCATCAGCGCTGGCCTCGCCTGGTACGTGCCGCAGACCTTCCGTCCGCCGGAAGGCACCCCCTCTATCCACGACATCGCGACAGACCCGCAGGACCCACTGGCGTTCGTTGCCATCGTGCCGCTGCGTGCCGACGCGCCCAACAACCTCGATTATGGCGTGATGCCAGGCGTGGAATCCGTCGAGCAACACATTGAGATGCAGCGCAGCGCCTACCCGGACATTGTGCCGCAGCGCTTTGAGGCACCGCCGCGCGAGGTATTCGAGCATGCCCTGCAGGCCGTCGACACGCTGGGCTGGGAACGGGTGGCGGCAGATCCCGAGAGCGGCCGCATAGAAGCCACGGACACCACCTTCTGGTTCCGCTTCAAGGATGATGTGGTCATTGAGGTCAAGGAGAGCGCCAGCGGCGGCACAGTACTCAATGCACGCTCGGTTTCCCGGGTCGGGCGTGGTGATGTCGGCAAGAATGCAGAGCGCCTGCGCGACCTGTTTTCGCTGCTGCGCGCCGACCTGGAGTGACATCAGTAACGCAGGGATAAAGACCCACCGCGCCTAGCCGGCCGCGCCTAGCCGGCCGCGCC
>CAZTJR010000013.1:40836-87959 GCA_964613795.1 uncultured Alteromonadaceae bacterium
CCGCGCCTAGCCGGCCGCGCCTAGCCGGCCGCGCCGAGCTGGCCGCGATCCGTCAGTGGATCGATGAGCCCGGGCCGGGCCTGACGTCCCCGCACTCAAAGATCACCGTTAAGGCGCGCTCCCTGGGAGCGCCCGTCGCAGCGCCGCTCTGCGGTTTTTTGCATCACAAGCCCCCAGCATCCCGCTCTCTGCCCCTCATCGTGTCGAGGGGCTGTCAGACCATGTGTCGCTTGACAACATCGAACACATCAAAGCCGTCAGCAGTCCCTTGAGGCCGCATCGATAGTAGCGACTTGGCGCCAGAAACCTGAATTTCTGGGCTTTCCCCACAAAAACTTTGACTACCTCGTTATTTGGGACTATTTTCCCAAGTGTAGACAAGCCTATGTGTATCTCGAGGAGCAGGATCATGGCCACTATGGAACATTTTTCACGCTGGCACGCCGCCATTGCCCGAAACAGTGAGCAGCAGATAACCACAGCCACTCGATCATTGCTGAAGCGTATGCACGACAATGTGGCGTCGGAGTCATGGCCGGTCGAGCAGAGTCCTGAGGCCCTGCCCGGGAATGCACTCAATCACAGTCACTGGTCTTTCACGACGCGGCGGGTGGACCGCGCAAGGGTCAAGACACTGCTCAACGGCAATCTGCAGCCCCGGGTTGGCGACCTGCTTCTCGCACGTATCGAAACTCTGGGACATCATGGCAAGCTGCAGCTGGTGGATGGCCGGCGGCGGCGGCTTTTCCGCGGTGATCTGATTATCGTCGCCTACGCCAATCGTTACGCCTGCGAGCAGTTCGAAGCGGAAGTGCCACAGAGCCTGGCCGGTTGCCATCTGGTCGCCGGCGGCGGGATCGCCGCTCTTGCGCTGTCGTGGCATGACCGCATCATCAAGGGCCCGACCACGATTCAACCCCTCGGCCTCCTGGCGGATGACCAGGGGCGGCGCATCAACCTCGAGGATTTCGCACTGCCCGCGCTTCAACCGCGTCCCGCGATACCGCCCCTGTTCGCCGTCGTGGGCACCGCAATGGATGCGGGCAAGACCGAGACCGCAGCCCACCTTGTGCGCGGCTTGAAGTCCACCGGGCGGCGTACCGGCTACATCAAGATTACCGGCACAGGAGCCGGAGGAGATACCTGGCTGCTGCAGGACGCCGGCGCGGACTGCGTGCTTGACTTCACCGATGCAGGACTGCCCTCCACCTACCGGGCGCCCACCGCGCGCATTGAGCATGCCATGGACTTACTGGTGAGCCATATGGCAGCTGCGGGGGTGGACGCCATCGTGATGGAGGTGGCGGACGGCGTTTACCAGAAAGAAACCGCGACACTCCTGCGCTCTTCAACGTTTGCACAGAGAGTCAGCGGAATCCTGCTCGCCGCCAGAGATGCCATGGGAGCCAGCGCCGGCATCCGGGCGCTAGCTGAACAACCCCGGCCGGTCCTCGCTCTGTCCGGCCTGCTCTCTGCCTCACCGCTGCAGAGGCGCGAAGCGCAGGCGGCACTCGGCATCGAAAGCTTCAACCGGGAAGAGCTTGCCAGCCCCGCTGTTGCCCGCCGACTGCTGGCCCGCCTTGCCGACATCGAGCAACTGGAGATGGCGCGATGACCTCGCTCCAGGTACGTCGCGACAATGGCATCAGCCCCCTCGTTCCCGGCCAGCTGCAGCAGCAGCGACTGTCGGGCACACCGGATGTGCGGTATTTCGCCTATCGGCCCCGCCGCCTGCAACAGGACCAACCGCCTCTGGTTTATGTGCACGGTTACAGTCGCCGCGCCGAAGCGCATGCCCGTTCCCTGTTGCCGCTCTGTGATGCGCTGGGCTGTCCGCTGCTCGCCCCCCTGTTCACCCGTGACGAGCACCCGCGATACCAACGGCTGGGCAAGGGCAGCGACGGACTCCGCGCGGACCGGGTGCTGAATGACTGCCTGGAGGACATGTTCGGCGACGATGCCGGGGCGATCCGTCTTACCGGCTTTTCTGGCGGCGCCCAGTTCGCGCATCGCTATACCATGGCACACCCAGCGCGTGTGACCCAACTGGTCATCATCGCCGCAGGCTGGTACACACTCCCCGACAACACGCAGCCCTACCCACTTGGTCTGCACACTCGCCGGGCATTGCGGGGGCTACACCTGAACCCCGAGCGATTCCTGCGTGTGCCGACGACGGTGATTGTCGGCGACCAGGATACCGGCAGGCAGAATCTTCGCAGCTCACCCGAACTCGACCTGCAGCAGGGGGCAACACGGGTCGAACGCGCCCGCAACTGGGTAGCACATATGCGCATCGCAGCCCGCAGCCACCAACTTCCGAGCCGGGTGCAATACCTCGAAATCCCCGATATTGCTCATGACTTCGACGCCTTTATTGATCGCGGGCATCTGCTGGCATTGCTGAACGACAGCCTTGATTGCAGTAACCAGACCGATACGCACAAGCATCCGGTGATGCCGCTGCAGACAGCATCGCTGTAAACCGGTGCGCGGGGGACAGAACATGACAGCAGCTGAAGCCAGGGCCGGGCAGGTTCGAGAACGGAAGTCTGGCGAACCTCCGGCGGTGAAGCCTGAATGGGTAGCCGACGATAATGTGCCGGAATTATCGTCTCGAAGGCGTGCTTCGCGCGCTGGTCCACTGATTGCGGGACTCCTTCTGATCTCGACACTCATACCCGTGGGCCTGTGGGTTCAGCACCAGTCGGCGTTCGTGGTGTCGCGGGATGCTCTGGTGCGCGCACATCTTTCGGAAATCGGTACGCGCATCGAAGGCGTGGTTCGCGAGGTCCGGGTGGATGCGGGGAGCCGGGTCAAGGCAGGGGATGTGCTACTGCACCTCGACGATCGTCATGTCAGGGCAGAGCTGGCGCAGGCTCGAGCAGAGCACGAGGCCCTCACTGCCGACTATCGCGCGGAGAAAGCCAGTATTGAACTGGAACGCGATCGACTTGGCCTGCGCATCAGCGGGGCGGAGGCTGAGGTACGTCGTGCCACATCCGCCCTCCAGGCCGCCGCCAGTGAAGCCGATGGCGCCGTGGCGTTCCATCGCACCCGCGAGTCGCTCCTGCCCGAGCGCCTGATATCGCGGGAAGTCGTGCGCGACGCTGCCGCCAGGGCCAATACCGCACAGGCGCGGGCTGCCGCTGCGGTCGCCGAGCAGGAGGCGGCCATCCATCTGCTCGCGGAGGCACACCACAGCCAGCGGGAGCTCATCGTGCGCGAACAGCGGCTCGACGTACTCGCAGCAAGGGGCAGAAAAGCCGAGGCGCGCGTCGCCAGAACGGAAGCGGACCTTGACGCAACCGTGATCCGCGCACCGGTTGACGGTGCGATCATCCGCCGGCTGGCACAGCCCGGCATGGCAGTAGACGTCGGCACCCCGATGCTCAGCATGTGGTTCAGCGACAACTCCTGGGTAGAGGCCTGGGTCGACGAAGCCGACCTGTCAGATATCACAACGGGCAACCGGGTGCGCGTGACCTCTCCTGCACTCCCCGGGCAGACACTGGAGGGAGTGGTCAGCAGCGTTGGCCTCGCCACCGACTTCGAGATGCCCCTGGACTATCTGCCCAGATCACGCAGCGAGCGCATGCAGCAAGCGCCGCTGGTAGGGGTCGCGATTCAGCTGCAGAACATGCCCGCACTGCTCAGGCCCGGGATGTCTGCCGTCGCCAATATCGAACGCAGCGAGCCGTCATCCTGATGTACGCCGGCATCAGCAAGCGTCTGCGGACACACCAGGCCCGACGCGGCATACCGCTGCCCGTCCTGGCGCTGATTGTCGCCCTCGGCATTCTGCCGCTTCTGCTAATCGCGCTGCGGGTTCTGGCGATTGCCGGGAGTGGCTGGCCCGCGCTGGTCGTGGCGGGCGACTGGCTGAACCAGCACCTGAGCCTGCTCTGGATTCCCACCGCGGACCGCACCGCCATCCTGCACGTTGTTCAATTGCCCCTTGCGGCACTGATGGTGGCGGTGACCCGGCTGAGCCTGGGTGTTCGAGTCCTGGGTTTTCGCGCCATACTGATCGCTATCGGGATGCGTGAAATTGGTGTTCTTCCCAGCCTTTTACTGATAGCGATCATCGCCGGGAGTGTCGTGCTCGTCAGACCACTCATGCGCCGCTCCAGTATGCCGCTCTACGCCCGCGTCTCCAGCATTCTCTCTATCGTCGCTGCAACGATGGTCATCGGCCTTCTCCTTGGCAGCGCCTTTGATATGCCCGTGCTGTCGAGCTTCGCCTTTTTCCCGGTAGTGATTCTTGCCATGCTGGCTGAGAGCATTGCCGACACCGTCGCCCGGGAGAACACGGCGATGGCGGCCTGGCGCACCGTGACCACCATTTTGCTGGCTCTGCTGATCGCCGGGATATCCGCATGGCCGCCACTGCGCCAGCTCACGCTGGCCTGCCCAGAGCTCATTCTCACACAGCTGGTGCTGGTCATTCTGGTTTCGGAATTCATGGACTGGCGACTGCTTGAGGACTTTCGCCCGGGCCAGCGCTCGGCAGACACCCCGACAGGACTGCATATTGCGGTCGTGCGCAATCGCTGGAGTAACGCGGTACTCAGACACACCGGCAGCACCGCGCCCAAACGCTACCGTCTGCGTTCAGTGCAGGCACTGGTGGATGCGCTTCGCGCTCACGGTCACACGGTTGCTGTCCTGGAAGCAGACGCGCGCCTGTTCAGCCGATTGAGGGATATTTTCCCGCGCGAGGCACTGGGCGAAGTCCCCGCGGCGCTCGTCATCAACTGTGCAGGCGGCGCACAGGGCAAGGGGCGCCTGTGCCAGGTGCCCAATCTCTGCGAGATGATCGGCGTGCCCTATACGGGTCCCGATCCGCTCGCCATGGCGGTGATCAGCGATCAGCTGCTGATGTCACAGACTCTGGCGGCAAAGGGACTGCGGACCCTGTCCTGCCATGAGCCCGGAGACGCAGCGGACCATGACCCGGGGAAACAGCACGGGCCCAGGCTGGTACTGCACCGCTTTCAAACAGACAGAGAACCCATCCTGGTGCGCAGCGCGCCTGCGATCACGCGTGCGATCAAACGCGTGCGCAACGCGGGCGACCTGCCACTCATTGCCGCGGTACCGACGGGGCGCCGGCTGCGTGTTGTCGTCGTTCGCGGAGCGAATGCCGGCAGCCCACCCCAGGTACTCCCGCCTATCGAAAGCCATCACGGGAAGCGCGGCTATCCACTGGCTCAGCTTGATCACGTCCAGCACAGCGCGCTGGCCGATGCGGCGCAAGGGGCCTTTGTCGCGCTGCGCTGCGCCGATCTGGCACGCATGGAACTCTGGCTGTCCCCCGAGGGCGAGATTGGCATTATCAGCGTGCGCGCCATCGACCTTCTGTCGCCGCGCGGCGAAGTCGCCGTGAGCGCTCGTGCGGCCGGCATAAGCTACCCGGCTCTGATTCAACGATTGCTCGAGTCTCATACGACGCCGGCACGCCATGCATTGGCGCTCGGTCACCATCCACTCACTGTGTTTGAACCCGCGCGAGGTACCCTATGAAAAACTTCAAACTCATCCGCTCAGGCATTGCCACCAGCCCACTGCTCCGGGCCCTGAGCAGTGTAGACACTGCGTGGGATCTGCAAACCGGCCGGCAGGAGAAAGTGCGTGTACAGCGCGAAGCACTCGCGGTGCCGATACGTGGCCTGCGAAAATCCTGCCTGCTCGGCAGAGCGCGGCGTGACGTCCAGGAGAGCCGCTGGACGACGGGGAGCGCCCGCTTTCCTCTCATACGCCATTTTCTGCAAAGTGTTGCCGAAGATCTCGATTGCGGTCTCGGCCGCGCCAGGCTGGTCGCGCTGCCCGCCGGTCGACGGGTCTATCCACATATTGATCGGGGACGCTATTACCAACTGCACGACCGTTACCACCTGGTGCTGACATCATCCCTGGGTTCCTGGCTACGGGCGGGCGATGAGGAAGTGCGCATGCAGGCGGGAGAGCTCTGGTGGTTCGACAACCGGCAGATACACGAGGCGTATAACGATGGCGACGAGGATCGGGTCCATCTGATCTTTGATCTGCTGACACCGGCGGGCCGCAGGGAAGCGGATCGGCAGTTGCTCCAGGCACGCGCTGCGCAGGCAGGCAAGACCGAGACTGCGGCGGTGATGTCATAACCGCCCGCAGTCGTCCCCGCGCCTAGCGTGCCGGCATCAGATACACCTCCCGCACGCTATTGCGGGGATCTGCATTCACGGCATAGAGCACCGCATCGGCGACGTCCTGTGGATCGAGTTTGTCCGGCTTGGGTTCATCAAAAAACGGGGTGTTGACCATACCCGGTGCAATCACCGTGCAGCGCCCCTGCCACGTCTTCATCTCCTCAGCGAGATTCTGCGCAAAGCCGTGAACGAACCACTTGCTGGCACCATAGACCGAGCCCGCGATGGTATTCCGTCCCGCAGCGGAGCCGGTCATCAGGAAGTGGCCGGTGCTCTTGCGCAGGTGGGGCAGAGTAGCGCGTGCGGTGTAGAGCACGCCGAGAACGTTGACGTCGATCATCCGGCGCCATTCATCCGGGTCGCCTGCCTCCGTGCCGGCGGCATTGAGACCCGTACCCGCATTGGCAAAAACAGCGTCAAGCTGGCCGAATTTCTCCAGGCCGGCGTCAACGGCCTGCGACAGCTGTTCGTAGTCGGTAACGTCAGCAGCAAAGCCAATCGCACGGTCATCGCCAATTTCCGCCACAAGGTCTTGCAGGCGGTCTTCCCGCCGCGCGATCAGCACGACGCGCCAGCCCTGCTCTGCTGCCTTGAGTGCCGTAGCGCGACCGATGCCGCTTGACGCACCGGTAATCAAAAGTGTCTTATCCATCGTGTTCTCCCCGGTTTCCTGGAACTGCCACGATAGCCAGAAGACCCTGTGGCAGCGTCAGCGAAGGTTCAGTCGTCTTTCTGCCGATTCAGGTCTTCCAGCGCTTCATCACCTGCCGTGGCCAGACTTCGCAGGATATCCACCTCTGCGCTAATGCGATGGCGAACCTGATTCCAGAAGCGCTCCTGATCGGCATACGCTTCGGTATCACGCAGGCGCAGGCTCTGATAGCACTGCAGGGCCTTATCGGCAGAGCGGCGCATGGAAAAGGCTTCCGCTGTCTCCCTTGCCGCGCTGACCAGCGCTGCATAGCGATGCCGGTCGAGCGCGCATACCCAGTGAAGCGCATCGCCGAAGTCCTGTTGGCTTTCGTGCTGCAGAAGGCGCCCGTTGACGCCGTCCCGCACCACTTCCCGCACACCGGAAGCATCAAGGGCAACCACCGGCAGTCCACTCGCCATTGCTTCGGTAAGCACCATGCCCTGCGTTTCGCTCTGTGATGTAAAGGCAAACAGGTTCATTGCATTCATGGCATTTGCGAGGGCATGCCCTTCCAGTACGCCACAGTGCTTCAGGCGCTCACTCAGGCCCGCCTCTTCAAACCGCTGAACGATGGCTGCCTCGGCGTCACCACCACCGACCAGCAGGAAATAGCGGTCCTGGCCTTCCCGGAGAAAAGAAATGACACTGTCGGTCAGGAAACCCACGTTCTTTTCCCAGGCGAGCCGGCCCATATGGCCAACGACGAAGGCCTTTTCAGGAATGCCCTGCTCGCGGCGTAGTGACGCACCGTTACCCTGCGCGAAGCGTTCAACATAAACACCGGTGGGAATGGTTTCCACCGGTGTTTCAACACCGCGCTCCAGAAGCAGATTGCGGATACTTTCGCTCGGCGCCACCACCAGATCGGTCAAATTGGCGTAACAGGTAGCCAGCTCGATCACGAAACGCTTGAGCGCCGGCGAGTCCATGGGAACGTAATGCGTGTACTCTTCGTAAAGCGTGTGGTGCGTAAACACCAGCGGCCGCTGCAGCATGCGCGCAGCCCGCAGGGCCGTCATGCCGAGCAGAAACGGGTGCTGTGAATGAATGACGTCGGGAGCGAAATCCTCCAGCGTGCCCATCAGACCGCTGGGCAGCGGCAGTGCAACCGAGAAATCGCTGGCGTTAAAATTTTGCAGGGCCGGAATACGGACAACACCCGCTTCCTTCGTCGGCTGATCGGTGAACGCCGGCGCAACCACAAGCACCTCGTGCCCCGCACGCTGATATTCCTCGCGAAAAGCCGCCACTGAACGTGCCACGCCGCCCACGTGGGGCAGATAGGTGTTGCTGATAAGGACAATGTTCACTCGTGGTCTCCGGCGGCCGTCGAAGGCGCCAGAAGCAATCTATCAGGTCCGGTCTCGATAACGTGATAGCCGGGTAATGCGGATGTCAGCGACGGCGGCGACGCATGCCAGTCCGCCGCCAGGGCAATCGCAACGCATTCATTACCCGCGTGCTCAATGCGCACACTGACCTCACCGAATACTGTCGGCGCGGGCCCGAACGCCATGGGCTCACCGGTTTCCAGCCAGCGCTCGGGTATGCCACCGGCAAGTATCAGACTGTCGCCCTCCTCGCGCAGAAAACAGTTGCGCAGCATCAATACCCATTCCGCCGCCGCCCAGACGTGGTGTCCATCGCCCATGCAGCCGCCGCCGGTTTGCGGGTGAATGGCCTCGGGCCACTGCCCGGTGGGACTGGCGAGCCGGGCCACGGCGTCCATGAGTTCAAGCGCGCGGGGATCTCCGGCACGCAGCAGCACCTGTGCCACCTGCAGCGTGAGGTAGGCATTCTGGCCGGAGTGAATCATGTCCTGGAAGAAGGCACCGTGCACAAAACACGCCTCTATCAGGTAATCGGCGCAATCCAGCAGACGCGGATCCTGCGCAGGCTGCAGCTGCAGGGGATAACCCGCGACAATGGAACCCACGGCGCCTGCATCGAGGCGCCGATAGGGGGCCGCGGGCATGGCCGGGCGCCCCAGACGCTCCTCGCAGGTCGCAAGACTGCGATCAACCGCGCGTTGCAGGCGCTGCGCGCTATCACGGCAGCGTCGTGCCGCATCGGCATCGCTGTCCTCCAGCATATCCGCTGCGGCCTGCAGTCCCGCCACGCTCCAGAAGTCGTCCCAGTAATAATAGTCATTGGGGCCGAGATGCTCGGCGCTGAAACCGGCCGGGAGGAGTCCGGCATGCGGTGTCGGTGGCGACTCCGGCAGACACTTGCGTGTGATCCAGCGCGCGGCGCGATCGATCGGGTCGCGCCAATGAGCCGGCGCCGACTCACCGCTGAAACGCCGATAACGGTCGAGAAGCCACAAGACTTCGCCATTGGAATCCCACTCACCTTCCTGGGAACGGAAGTAACCAAACCGCGTCTGTCGATGGAAAAAGCGCTCAATCGCACGCCGCCCGCGCGCTTCCAGGCCAACACTCAGCAGGGCATTAACGATAAAGGCAGCATCGCGGAACCAGAATCGCTTGTAAGTCGAGGGCCCCGGATAGGCGTCACCGGGGCTGTGCAGCACCAGAGAGGTGATCGCCGCTTCGTAGAGGAAGCGGTAATGCGGGTCCGGACACTGCAGTTGACTCGCAGCCGCACGCTCAGCCGCCCAGGCGTCATTCGTCAGCGCGGTCGACACAGTCTCGTTGAGCGGGATGCGCGCCTCGATTTCACCCTCGCCCACGATATTCCAGCTCGCGGCTGCAGAGGCGAGACCGACAGGACAATGAACGGCTGTCGCCTGCTCATCCGTCGTCAATTTGAACAGGACGTCCCCTTCACTGTACGTGGAGACGTGGTGGCGCTCAGGCGCCCGGTTGAGGTACACCGAGGGCTCGCCATCAATGTGCCACTGAGTGCCGCCGCTTTCCAGCGCGATATCGGACACGAAGCTGACCCCTTCCGGGTTCTGTGGGCGAACACCCAGTACCAGTTGAGCGCGCCCCCCGCGACGGTCGGTCGCGCGCACCGTCAGGTGACAGACCGCCTCGCCGGCCTCCTCGATCACGGCTGCCCGGCACGTCAGCGTCAGCTCCTCGTTTTCGCTTCGCGTGACCACTGCAACGCCGCTGTCAAAATCGTAGGCCTGCGTAGACTCGCTCGCCCGGGATGGAAAGAGGCGCCGCCCATCCTCTGACAGGACCCAGGCATCAAGAGACCAGCCATCGAGAAAAGGGGTGAGCAGACCGCGGGGGTCAACGATCGGCAGGCCCTCAAGGTCGGGATAACCGATGGCCGTCCAGTTGCGGTGCGTAAGATTGACGTGCGTGACGGAAAAGGCACGCGGCAGAAAGGCCCGGTCGTGGGGGTCGTACTGTCGCTCTACCCAGTAAGGCCAGATCCAGTCCAGGTTGTGCTGTATCACCTTGCTGTTGATCAGTCCGCGGGCGTGGAATACCACGCCGGCACGCAATAGCTCGATGGGCTCGCCCACTTCCGATGGCTGCGCGAGGCCGCGCAAGCGACCGAGAATTTCCAGGGGGTCGAGAAAGCCCTGCGAGGTCGCCGCCTTGCGGATCACCCAGCGCAGGGGAAGCCAGCTCCACCATTTCATGTTTCGCGGATCTCCTGTGCGTTTGCCTCGTAACGGGACAATGCTCGCCGCGCAAGGCGGTTGAGGTAGATTACCGCCACCACCGTCGCAACAAAGCCTATGCCGTAAACTGCCCACTCGACGGGCGTTCGCCCATATTCCCGCACCTCCACCGTCACCAGATCGGCAGCCAGCGAGCCCAGATAAACGTTATGCAGCGAGAAGGGCACCAGCCCGATCAGCGTGCCAAGGGCATAGCCGCGGAAGCTGAATCCGGTCAATCCAAAGTAGTAATTCGACAGTTTACCGGGGAAAAAGGGAATCAGGCGCGTCAGCAGCACCACCTGAAAATCATGCTGCTCCATCTCCTGCGTAACCGAATAAAACCGCGCGTGGCTGCGGATCCAGTTGCGCAGACGCTCACCGCTGCAATAGCGCGATATCAGGAAGGCCAGGCAGGCACCGAGCGTCGTGCCGATAACCACGTAGGTCGTTCCTTCAAGCACCCCGAAGACAAAGCCGGCACCGGTGGTGAACAGTACGCCAGGCAGAAGCAGGACCACGGCCGCCGCCATGAACAGGACAAACCAGACGATCGACAGCATCCCCTGGTTTTCAACCCAGCGCAGGACATGCAAAATCTGTTCGTCGATATCCAGCCAGAAAAGCACTGCGACGAGCGCTGCCACCGCGAGCGCGGAGGCGGCTATGGCGGCTATTGGTGACTGCATGCCAATACCGTAGCAGGGATGGGGCCGTGGCTGCCAGTATCCGTGATACGCGGATTCATGTCATCGCCGCAGATACGAATGCCAGCTGGGCTCCTGTCCGGCGCCGGATGCGGGGCGATGGGGCGTTAGTGCCGTTACGCTCAGCCTGGGTGTCTACCCAATCAACCGCGCCGCGGGATCGTTGGATAACTGCCCGTTTGTGCGTGCAGCGCCCGCGCGCTCAGATTTCCTCCCGAACCTGCGCGTAGGCCAGGGCGGCAAAAATCCCCGTTCCCCCAACGACATTCCCGAAAAACGCCGGAAGGACGCCACAGAGAACGGCAGCCGACACGCCAAGCTCGCCCCGTGCAACGAGAATAAACAGCTCGGTAGAACCGGCCACCACATGGGACATCCCGCCAAGGCCGATCATGTAAGTCAGGATAATAATCATCAGGACCTCGCCCGCACTTTCCATTCTGGGCAGGACCCACACCAGTGCCGCAATAATGAAACCGGCGGGAATGCCCCAGGCAAAATGCTCAATCGCCGTCGCCGAGGCGTAGTGACGCGATATCGACAGCACACCCTCAAACCGGGCTTCTGGCAAAATATGGCCAAAAACCAGCACCAGGGCCGCGGCGGCACAGCCGACCATGTTCGCGCTGAAGACAATGCCCCAAAGGCGTGCCGTGTGATAGAAATTCAGCGCCGTGGGCGCTAGAAACAGGGGCAGTATCGGGGTGATCGTGTTTTCGGTAAACAGCTGCATCCGGCCGAGAATGACAATGAGGAAACCGACCGTGTAGCCGAGGTTGGTGATACCCGGCGCCCAGGCCTTGTCGGGAAGGATCGATGCGAGAAAACCCATGCACACGACGGAAAGGCTGATAGCCAGACCCGCCGCAACGCCCGACCACCATAACGCGCTGAATCCACGCTTCAGTTCGTGTTCTCCATCACGCCGAATCGCTTCAAAAATGACAGGTGAAGGCACGTTCTCATGCTCGTCTACCTGTTCCTCTTCAACGCGATCAAGATCCGCACCTCTGGACATTCCTCGACCCCCTCCTGACCCCGGAACCGCGATCGCCTGAGAAAGCCGCCAGTGCCAGCCAGTCGACTCAGCCAGTCAGGCCCCGCCGGGCCTGCAACCGCAAGCCGGTAAGATACCCCATTACCGGCAGCAACATGAGAATACCGTACATCACCGGCGCAATGGTCATGGCAGGGTTGCCGAGGATTGTGCCGGTCACCAGGATGGCCGTGCCGCCGTTCTGGATGGAGGTTTCAATGGCAATGGTTCGCGCGTCCCGGGGGTCACGGCGCAAAGAGCGGGCAAGGGCGTAGCCGGCCACAAGCGCCGCACTTGCCAGAAGCAGTGCCGGCATCGCGGTAAGAGCGAGAAACTCGGGCATTCGAGCCCAGTTCTGCGCAATGATTCCAGCAATGACCGCCAGCAACATAAGAAAGGGAAGCCGGGTCATCCAGAATTCGTAACGCTCACATAACGCACGATGGTAGTGCCGCAGGATCATGCCTAGCGTCACCGGAACCAGCGTCACCGCCGTCAGTTTGCCAACAGTGGACAGAAAAGGGAGCGCAATCTCTGTATCACCAGCGAAACGGCTGTCTATGATCCAGCCGGCCACGAGCGGCAGGCTGAAGGGTGTAATCAGGCTAACAATCGCGGTAAGCGCAATGGACAGAGCGAGATTGCCGCCCACCAGGTAGGAGAAGACGTTTGACGTGGTGCCACCGGGACTCAGGGCAAGAATCATGAAGCCGATCATGATTTCCGGTGGCAACGGCAGTCCCGACAGAAGCAGGAAGGCAAGACCTGGCAGCAACAGCATCTGGGAGGCAAGACCGCAAAGGACGCTTGCGGGACGCGCCCACAGCGCTCGAAAATCACCCGGGCTGAGATTGGCGCCCATGCTGAACATCATGATGAACAGGGTGAGCGGCAGCGCAATGGCAAGAACAAGGTCCTGGTTCACAAACCCCACCAGACTGTGAGTAGCAGGCACAGACCATAGGCAAAAAATCCCTGACCTGTCGCCGGCGGCAGACGGACGCGCTCGGCCGGCGCCTTGTCGAGCAGTTGCAGCGGCCGACTGAGGAGCAGAAGCGAGGCCAGCGGGATCGCAGCATGCGCGAGCAGACCCATGGCGCGGAGACCCAGTGTGACAAGCGCCAGAAGAACGATCAGACCCTGAAAAAGGCGCCTGGCGCGGGCATAGCCCAGGCGCACGGTCAGCGTTCGCAGGCCCTGCTTGAGATCCGCCTCGTAATCGCGCAGTTCGTTGCTCAGCAATAGCAGGGAAGCGAACAGACTGAAGGGTAACGACAGCCAGAACACGCCGGCGTGATAACTGCCCGAGACTGCAAAATAGGCGCCGCCAACGAGCAGTACGCCCATGAGAAGAAACACCAGCGGCACACCCAGTCCGCGCTCTTTGTAATTCACCGGATGGCCGGTGTAACCCAGGGCACCCGCCATGCCCACGAGCGCCAGCACCAGCATGGGCCAGCCCCGCAGCCACACCAGATAAACACCGACAATACCCGCCAGAAGAAAAGCCAGCGCGCCGAGGCGGGTGTTGCGGCGGATTGCTGCGCGCTGGCCGCCATCAAACTCGGCGCTGTGCCGGTCTGCATGATCGTTGACAAGATTGACCCCGGCCTGCAAAAGCACGCCGGCACCGATAACCAGCACGGCCAGGCCGGGATTTTCCGCTCCATCGCGCAACGCCAGAATGGCTCCAAGGCCACAGGTGGCGACAGCGACAACAAGAGAGAATGGCCGCAGAGCGCGAACGAATCGGGTTTTATCCTGGGCCATGGGCACGGTCATGCTGCAGCGGAGTCTTGAGTGGCGCAAGATTACACCAGCGTTACGCGGCTTGCATCAAAGGTGCGAAGAGCGCATCAACGCTCTCCCTTTTTGAGCGCAGCCCACGCGCGGGAACTCTGTCAGTCGAGCGGCACGTGGTGGCTGTGTCGCCGCGGTGCTGGCAGCAGATACGGTACGCATCGACGGTAATCCCGAAACTCATCACCATAGCGTTGCAGGTAGCGCTGCTCCTTGAGTCTTGGCGCCAGCAGACAGTAGGCCGTTAGCGACAGTGCCAGAATCAGCTGATCGGGTGTCCATAGGGGGACGGTCCACAGGGTCAGTATAAAAGCGGCGTAAATGGGATGGCGTACACGGCGGAACAGCCCGTGCACGGGCATGCCTGGGTAGCGCGGTCGCGCGCCCCGCAACAGCGACAGCCAGCCCAATGCACCGGACTGGACCTCGATACCGGCATCGACCGTAGCTTTGAGCAGCAAAAGCCAGGTACCGGCATAAACAGCGAGCACAGCCCAGCGCAGAGCGCCTTCCGCCTGCCACCAGATCACGCCAGACGGCGTCCAGAGCAGAAAAAGGGCGAGCAGCTGCAGTGAGGCGATTATGACGTAGCTGGTCGAACTCAGAGTCTCTCCGTACCAGCCGGGCAGTAGTCGTACCAGCCAGCGGCTACCGCGCCGCCCCAGCAGCAGCGAGTGCAACAGGGGAAACTGCGCAATCAGCGCAAGATTCACCGGCCAGCGCCAGGGCTCCGGCACAGCGCCAAGCGCGTGGCTCATACCCGTGGCCATGCCGCCGATCATGCTCGCCGCGGCAAGCGCAAAAAGACCGTGGCAGAGTGCGCCGATGCCGGCTGCCAGTGCAATACGCGCCCGGCCGGGTGCCGGTCGCAGCGCCTCGGTGAGTAAGCGCAGCATGTTGCGCAGCTGTGGGGGCGGTAGTAACGCCATGATTGCCGATAACCTCGACCTGCCTGACAGCGTGATAGTAACCGGGAGCATACGACCGATCAGCGGCCACCGACCGGCCGGCGCCGACATTTAGCGCCGATAGCTACTACGAAAGCTGGACAGCCGTCTTGCTGCATGGCCTCTGCCGTCAGATGGTGGCTCGCGGCGGGCCAGATCAGACTACTGTCATCGATCACCGCGGCATTGCCGCGTAAACCCTTTTTTCCGTCACGGGACTGGTCGATGATAGTGTGCAGGGCACCGGAGTGACACCACGTCAACAGGGGGAGTTTCCGCGCTGAATATCCTTGTTTACAACACGGGCAGCAGCAGCCTGAAGTGCAGCGTCGTGAATGCCAGCGAAGACCGGCGGATCCACTCGCACACCGCTGCATGGCCCCCTGCCGAGGACGAGGACGCACAAGCGCTGCCCGATCTACCGTCCGATGCCAATGAGCTGCGTATTACCGCGGTCGCCCATCGCATTGTCCACGGCGGTCCCGACTACAGCGGTCCGACCCTTCTTGACAGCCACGCACTGCAGGCAATTGAGGCCGCCAGCGCACTCGCCCCGCTGCACAATACGCCGGCACTGTCAGTCATCCGCGCGGCGATGGCTCGCTATCCCCTGCTGCCACAGGTGGCGGTCTTCGATACTGCTTTCCATCACCACCTGCCGTCCCACGCACGCCACTACGCGGTTCCGGCACACTGGCGCGAACACCACGGCGTGCGCCGCTTTGGCTTTCACGGCATTTCCCACGCCAGCGTAGCCCGGCAGGCAGCGGCGTTACTGCAGCGCCCTCTGCATGGCCTGCGTCTTGTCACCCTGCATCTCGGCAACGGGGCCAGCGCCGCCGCGGTCGCGCAAGGACGGAGCATTGACACCTCCATGGGCATGACGCCCATGGAGGGGCTGGTAATGGGCACGCGAAGCGGTGACCTCGACGTCGCCGCCGCTCTGCTGGTTGCCCGACGCGAGGGTCTGTCACTCGACGAACTGGAGCGCGTGCTCGGCCAGCAAAGCGGTCTTGTGGGGCTCTGCGGCGACGCTGACCTGCGCGCCATTCTGCAGCGAAGTGACGCGGGCGATACACAGGCGAAACTGGCGCTCGAGGTCTACGCTTATCGTATAAAGAAGTACATCGGCGCCTACACGGCGGCTCTGGGAGGGCTGGACGCACTCGTGTTTACCGGCGGGGTTGGCGAAAACGCCGCTGCCGTACGCGAACGTGTCTGTGCTGGCCTTGAGTCATTCGGGATCGCTGTTGATAGTCAGGAGAATGAACGACATTTTTCAGGACAGGCGCGGATGATTCACGCTGCCGGGTCCGCGGTTGCGGTAGTGATCGCGCCGTCCGACGAGGACCTGGAGATCGCACGGCAGGCGCAGAGCGCGCTCTCGCAGCGCTCAGAGCAGCACTCAGAGCAGCGCAGGGGAAGGTAAACGATGACAAGTACCGCACTCGCTCTCTCGCAACCACTGAGCCCCGATGAGCTTGCCGGCATAGACGCCTACTGGCGGGCCTGCAACTACCTGGCGGCGGGCATGATCTACCTGCGGGCCAACCCGCTGCTGCGCGAGCCCCTCGCCATCGAGCACATCAAACAGCGACTTCTCGGCCACTGGGGTGCCAGTCCGGGACTCGCATTCACTTACGTGCATACCAACCGGCTGATCCGTGAGCATGATCTCAACGCCATTTTCATCGCCGGGCCAGGCCACGGCGCCCCCGGCGTGCTGGCACCGGTGTATCTGGAGGGCAGTTTCTCGGAGATCTATCCCGACATCAGTGAGGATGAGGAGGGCCTCGCGCGCCTGTTTCGACACTTTTCTTTCCCGGGTGGTTTTGGCAGCCACTGTACGCCGGAGCTACCGGGCTCAATTCACGAAGGCGGCGAACTCGGCTACAGCCTGTCCCACGCCTTCGGCGCCGCTTTCGACAACCCCGACCTCGTCGTTATCACCACTGTGGGCGATGGCGAGGCCGAGACCGGGCCGCTGGCCACCGCCTGGCACTCAAACAAGTTCCTGCATCCCATCCGCGACGGCGCCGTTCTTCCGGTGCTGCAGCTAAATGGCTACAAGATCAACAACCCCACACTGCTCGCTCGCATCCCCCACGAAGAACTGGAGCAACTGATACTTGGCTATGGCTGGACACCCTTCTTCGTCGATGGGGATGATCCTGCCAGCATGCACCAGCAGATGGCCGCTGCCATGGACGCGTGCCTGTCACGCATCCGCGAGCACCAGCAGTCGGCGCGCTCCAGCGGCGTTGCCAGCCGACCGCGCTGGCCGATGATCGTGCTGCGCTCGCCCAAAGGCTGGACCGGACCAGTGGAGGTCAACGGCCATCGCGTCGAAGGCAGCTGGCGGGCGCACCAGGTGCCCATCAAGGATGTAAGGGACAATCCGGCGAGTTTTGCCCAGCTGGAGGCATGGCTGCGCAGCTACCGGCCACAGGCATTGTTCGATGACAATGGCCGTCTGCGAGAGGATCTGCGGCAGCTGGCGCCGCAGGGGAAGCGACGCATGGGCGCCAACCCCCATGCCAACGGTGGCTTGCTGAAGAGAGAGCTGCGTCTCCCGGATTTTCGCCGCTATGCCGTGCCGGCGGCGGAACCGGGGCAGAGCCGCGCCACGAACACGCAGCCACTGGGGGCCATGCTACGCGACACCATGGCACGCAACATGGGCAACTTCCGCGTGTTCGGCCCTGACGAGACCACCTCCAACAAGCTCGATGCCATTTATGAGGCCAGCGGCAAGCTGTGGCTGGCAGAGCGTCGACCCGAGGACGATGATGGCGGTGACCTGGATACCGATGGCCGCGTACTCGAGATGCTCTCGGAACACACACTGGAAGGCTGGCTGGAAGGCTACGTGCTCACGGGCAGACACGGTTTCTTTGCCACCTATGAGGCCTTCGCTCACGTCATCGACTCCATGTACAACCAGCACGCCAAGTGGCTCGAGATCTGCGAGAGCCTGGCCTGGCGCGCGCCGATTGCCTCCATCAACCTGCTGATCACATCCACGGTATGGCGCCAGGATCACAATGGTTTCACGCACCAGGACCCGGGCTTTATCGACATTGTGGTGAACAAGAGCCCCGCGGTCACCCGCGTCTATCTGCCACCCGACGCCAACTGCCTGCTCTCCACCGCAGACCATTGCCTGCGCAGCCATAATGACATCAACGTCATTGTCTGCGACAAGCAGAACCACCTGCAGTACCTGGATATGGAATCGGCCATCCGCCACTGCACGAAAGGCATCGGCATCTGGGACTGGGCCAGCACCGATCAGGGCAAGGAGCCCGACCTGGTGATGGCCGGCTGCGGCGACATCGCCACGCAGGAGGCGCTTGCAGCCACCGCCCTGCTGCTCGAGCAGTTCGACGATCTGCGGGTGCGTTTTATCAACGTGGTTGACCTGTTTCGCATGGCACCGGCCGAGGAACATCCCCACGGCCTCAGCGACCGCGATTTCGACAGCCTGTTCACCATGGACAAGCCGGTGATCTTCAACTTTCACGGTTACCCCTGGCTGATTCACCGCCTCGCCTATCGCCGCCATAATCACCGCAACCTGCATGTGCGCGGCTATAAGGAAAAAGGCAGCATCAACACCCCGATGGAACTGGCCATCGAGAACAACGTCGACCGCTTCAGCCTGGCCATTGACGCCATCGACCGGGTGCCGAGGCTGCAGTCGAGCGGCGCTCACGCCAAGGAGACGCTGCGCAACCGGCAGATAGACTGTCGACAGTATGCACATGAACACGGAGTGGACATGCCAGAGATCAGCGGCTGGCGCTGGATGCGCAGCGAGGGACATGCGCCTCGGCAGGCCTACTGATCTGGATTCTCCGCGCGCATGCGACGGCATGCAGCTGCATAAGCGCCAAACAAAATAGTCTAAAAAACTACCGATTTATACCTGTAGACTGCCCTTTTTATTCTGGGAGCCGGCTACGTGGCGCAGCTATTGGACAGCAGGGAACTGGATGCGAGAGCGGATGCGATCGTGAACCACATCCATGACTATCTCGATGCGGGTAATCGAGTATTCACAACCAGCTCCTTCCAGACGCAGAGCCTGCCACTGCTGCACATCATTAGCCGGGTCAATCGGAATATCCCGGTGTATTACACCAGCACAGGCTTTCTGTTTCCCGACACAATCCGCTTTGCCGAACAACTCGCTGATACACTCAACCTCAACGTCATTGCCCTGCGTCCCGACGTTCCCAAGATCAAGCAGATGGATCGTGCCGGACGCCTGCTTTACACCTCGGACCCCGACTACTGCTGTTATCTCAACAAAGTGCAGCCGCTGGAACCTGTACTACAGGCCAACGACGTCTGGATCAATGGCGTACGCTCGGACCAGAGCGATGTCCGCGCGGCAATGCAGCGGGAAGAACCGGCGCGGCATGGCTGTCTACGCTACCATCCAATGCTCGACTGGGATGCACGCAGCGTCTTCTACTATCGCCGTCTGCATGACCTGCCAGAGCACCCCATGGAAGCCAGCGGCTACCTGAGCATTGGCTGTGAGCCCTGCACGAGCAAAGCATTTGGCGAGGGCAATGCCCGCAACGCACGCTGGTTCGGCATGAACAAGACAGAGTGTGGGCTCAATACAACACTGGTTTCGGGGAACAACTGAATGCGGATTCTGGTTACGGGCGGTGCCGGCTATATCGGCAATGAGCTGGTCTATCGGCTGTCTGCCGAACCTGGTGTGGAAGACGTTCTCGTGTATGACAATCTCTGCAAGGGCAATTACAACCTGTTTACCGGTCTGCGCAAGGTACCCGGAAACAACGTGCGCTTTATGCAGGCGGATATTCTCGACTCGCGCAGTCTGCAACGCGCCATGCAGGGCATCGATATTGTCATCCACCTGGCGGCGCGGGTTGAAACACCTTACGCCGACCAGAACGCCCATGACTTTGAGCAGACCAACCACTGGGGTACCGCAGAAGTCGTTTACAGCGCTGAAGACGCCGGCATTAAGCGCTTTATCTACCTGAGCAGTCAGTCAGTGTATGGCCAGGGCCGCATCGTGGATACGCATCACCCCCGAGCGCCCACCAGTTTCTACAGTCTTTCAAAGATGCGGGGAGAAGAGCATGTACTGCGCCTGATGGAAAAAATCCCGGTACAGCTTGTGCGCTGCGCCAATGTTTACGGTTACTCCAAGAACCTGCGCGTTGAGACGATGGTAAACCAG
Organism: uncultured Alteromonadaceae bacterium; assembly: GCA_964613795.1. Lineage (GTDB taxonomy): Bacteria > Pseudomonadota > Gammaproteobacteria > Pseudomonadales > Halieaceae > Chromatocurvus. Next base: position 61,022 of record CAZTJR010000013.1, read on the forward strand.
TTTATTTTTGATGCGCATTTCCTCAACCGGGTAGCCGTCCACGGCAACCCCGAGCACACCATGACACACATCAGTGTCTACCGGGTGGTCGAGACCCTTGCCCGCATGATCCGTAGGGACATGGAATCGGACGTCTACAACCTATCCCACCGCAGCATGTCGACGGCCGAACTGGTCGCCGCGCTGAGGGAAGTTTATCACTCGCTGGAGACGATATACGTCGAGCAACACGCGCCTCTGCAGGATCTGACCATCGACTGCGACGCGCGGCTGCGGGGCTTGCTCCCGGGAGACACCACGATGGTTGAGGACATCGTGAAGTTTCGCGAGCTGTTTACGTTTTGAGGATGCGTGCCGTTTCTCAACAGGACCCGGCATGTCCACCGCGCCTGCAACGTGGCCGAGCGTAGCGACCGCAATGCCGGGCCCGGTGTGGTCAGGTTCCGTCGGGGCCTGACCCCATAATGATATCGCGATACGTCCCGCCTGCCGGAATCATGGGGTAGACGTTCTCCGCCGCATCAACGATAACATCCAGCAGATAGGGTTCGTCCGGATTCTCGAGCAGGCGCGCGAACGCCGCCGGCAGATCGGCAGGGTTGGAAACACGCTCTGCGCGTACTCTGTAACCGGCAGCAATCATCGGAAAATCGGGATAGATATCAGTCTCACCCGGCGCTTTCACCGCCATGGGGTCGGACTGGTCCGAACCGGAGCGATGCCCCTCATAGATCATGTCCTGCCACTGCCGCACCATACCCAGCCACTGATTGTTGATCACCACTACCTTCACGCCGATGCTGTAACGATGACAGGTCGCCAGCTCATGAATGGTCATGTTCAGCGAACCATCACCATCGATATCGATCACCTGCCGCTCAGGGCAGGCGATCTTGGCACCAATGGCTGCCGGCAGACCATAACCCATGGTGCCGAAGCCGGAACTGCTGAGGAAAGAACGCGACTGCCGCGGCTGGTAGTGCTGCATCGCCCACATCTGGTGCTGACCCACACCCACGCTCACGACTGCTTCACCGTCGGTCATTTCACTCAGCAGCTGTATGGCATACTGCGGGCTGATCGCCTCTCCCCGGGGCACATCAAAGGGAAAGTCCCGCAACAGTCCCGACAGGTAATCCAGCCATTCCCCGTGTTCACCGCAGCTTGCGTGCTCGACCAGCTGTGTCAGCGCCTGGCCGATGTCCGCCCAGACGGGCAAGGTAACGCTTTTGTTCTTGTTCAGCTCGTCGCGGTCGATATCTATGTGGATGATCTTGCCATCGGCGATAAAGGCATCGACCTTGCCGGTAACGCGGTCGTCAAAGCGAACGCCGGCAGCAATCACCAGATCCGCTTCATTCACCGCAACGTTGGCCGCTTTCGATCCGTGCATGCCCAGGATCTGCAGCGCCAGCTCATGCCCGGGCGGAAACGCACCGTGCCCCATGATCGTGGTGGTCACCGGGCACTGCAGCTTTTCCGCCAGCGCCAGCAAAGCGTCGGCGCCGTTCGCGGCAACAATCCCGCCGCCAGCATAAATCACGGGGCGCTGCGACTCAGCGATAAGCCGGCAGGCTTCCTCGAGCTGGTTATCCGACAGACCACTGACCGACTGCTCGGGCCGTTCAATCACCGCGGGGATCGGGGGTGGCAAATGATTTCCCTGCGCATCGCGGGGATAGTGCTGCTGGATATCCTTGGGGATATCGATCAGCACCGGACCGGGCCGGTTGCCGCCCGCCAGGGCAAAGGCTTCCCGCACCACCGCCGGAATCTCGGCTACCTGCTTCACCAGGGTGCTGCGTTTTGTCACCGGACGCGTGATACTGACGATATCGACCTCCTGAAACGCGTTCTTGCCAAGGAGGTGTGACGGTACATTACCCGTGATGGCGACAATCGGCGTGGAGTCGCTATTGGCATCGGCGATACCGGTCACCAGATTGGTCGCGCCGGGCCCCGACGTTGCCAGACACACCCCGACGCGGCCACTGGCCCGGGCGTAACCCTGGGCTGCGTGCACCGCGCCCTGCTCGTGCTCCGTGCGGATGCACTGGATGCCGTAGTCCCGCAGGACATCAAAAATTTCCAGGTTGGCGCCGCCCGGATAGCCGAACAGAATATCAACGCCCTCCGCCTGCAACGCTCTGGCCAGCAGCTGGGCGCCGCGCAGGGCGCCTTCTCGCTGGGCGGGCTGTATATCGGCAAGGGCACCGCCGGTGATGGTCGTGGTGTCGGCGTAGGTAACGTTATCCGTGCTCATAACTACTGTGTCCGAAACGGGAATTCAAGTGCGTTAATGTAAGCGTTATGGGCCGCAATTATCATCCAAAATATTCTGCGGAAGGCGCTGATTGCGTATTATGTATACTCAATTTAATTTTAAGGCGATGAATTCATGCAGGAGAAGCTCGACAAACTCGATCGGCGTATTCTTCAGCTGCTGCAGCGGGACGCCGGACTCAGTGCCGCGGAGATTGCCGACAAGATTGGACTGACCCAGCCACCCTGCTGGCGACGCATCCGTCGCCTTGAGGACATCGGTGTCATACAGCGCCGCGTGGCCCTGCTGGACCAGCGCAAGCTCGGCCTGAATGTTACTGTGTTCGCCCGCGTCAAGCTGTCCGCACACGGCAAGCGTTCGCTGCCCGAATTCGAGGAACAGATCCGCGATCTGCCCGAGGTGCTGGAGTGCCACACCGTGATGGGCGATTACGACTTCCTGCTGAAAATCGTCACCCGGGATATCGATACCTACGAGACGCTGTTCCGACAGAAACTGTCACAGATGCCCACGGTGCAGGAGATTCACTCCAACGCGGCCCTGTCGCGGGTGAAGATCACCACTGAACTGCCGCTGGATGTAGAGCAGATGACGCTGTAAGCGGACGGCCACACAGCGAGCTCGGCAATCCTCAGCGTCGCAGCCCGGGTGCTGTCGCCAACCAGGAATCACACGTCGTTATCTCTTCTGCAAACCGCCGGAACGCGTCGAGCAACCGGATGCAGACGGTGTCTGCCGGCAGCGGGCCGCCATTCAGCGAGCCCGACGCACCGCCGCCGCCAGCTGATCCAGCAGCGGCAGCGTATCGTCCAGTGACAGGCAGGCATCGGTGATACTTTGCCCGTAGCGCAGGTCCTCAAGCGCCCCTACAGGCTGGTTCCCGCCCACCAGGTGGCTCTCTAGCATGAGGCCGCGCAAGGCCGGCTGGCCCTGCTCCATCTGATCACAGAGATCGGCGACAACCTGCGCCTGGCGCTGGGGATCTTTGCTGCTGTTGCCGTGGCTGCAGTCGACAATCAGCGAGGGCACCCGGTCGGCCTGCGCCAGTCGCGCTGCCGCATTGCGCACCGCCTCAGCGTGGTAGTTCGGACCATCGCGCCCGCCGCGCAGAATCAGATAGCCATGGGGATTGCCCGCGGATTGCAGGATGGCCGGAGTGCCTTCCTTGGTGAGTGAGGGAAACCAATGGCTGTGCGCCGCGCTGCGAATGGCGTCGACGGCGACGTCGATATCGCCCGTCGTGCCGTTCTTGAATCCCACGGGCATTGACAGGCCCGAGGCAAGCTCGCGATGCACCTGACTCTCCACCGTGCGCGCACCGATGGCCCCGAAGCTGACCAGATCCGCGTAATACTGGCCAAAGGTGGTATCCAGAAACTCGCTCGCTGCGGGCAGCCCCATTGCCGCGACATCGAGCAGCAGTTTACGCGCCTGCCGCAGACCCTGGTTGATGCGATAACTGCCATCCAGACCGGGGTCGTTGATCAGCCCTTTCCAGCCCACTACCGAGCGCGGCTTCTCGAAGTACACCCGGAGCACCGGCAGCAGTGCATCGGACAGCGAGTCACAGTGGTCGCGCAGACGTTCTGCGAATTCGAGCAGCGCTGCCGGATCGTGCACAGAGCAGGGGCCGACAATCACCAGCAATCGGGAATCGCGCCGCGACATGATCTCTTCGATCTGATGCCGCCAGGCGGCCACGGACGCACTCACACGCTCCGTGCAGGGCAGCTCGCCAGCAAGCACCCCGGGCGTAATCAGCGGTTGCGCGCGCAGAATACGGATGTCGTCAGTAGAATCGCTCATGGTCTGTCGGTCGCCGGCATTGCGTGACGGGCGATTGTGGCGAACACGGCCCTCGGGGGCAAGCGCGTCTCAGGCAGAGAGCTCCTCGCAGCAACGTTGAAGCCTGAGAATATCGGCATCCCGCGACAGACGGTGATCACCGTCCTTGATCAGCGTCAGCGTGACATCGGGCGTCGTCAGCGCTGCCACCAGCCGCTCTGCATGCTGCCAGGGCACGTCATCGTCGCACATGCCCTGTAGAATGCGCACCGGACATTTGATCGCCAGTGGCGTATCCAGCAACTGCCAGTCACGCCCGTCCTCGATCAGGGCGCGGGTTATCCGGTACGGCTCGTCGTAATCCGATGGCCTGAGCGTGTAGCCTTTTTCGAGAATGTCGGTGCGGGCGTCCTCGGGCAGACCGGCCCACATGAGTTTTTCGGTAAAATCCGGCGCCGGCGCCACCAGGGCGATGGCCAACACACGCCCGGGTCGTGCCAGCGCCGCAAGCAGGGCCATCCAGCCGCCCATACTCGACCCGACCAGGACCAGCGGGCCGGAGGACAGCGTGTCGATGGCGTCGAGCGTGTCCTGGCGCCAGCGGGATATAGTGCCCTCCTCGAAAGCGCCCTCTGAGGCGCCGTGACCACTGTAATCGAAGGCCAGGAAGCCATGCCCGGCCGCGGCCGCCCAGCGCTCGAGCGCAAGGACCTTTGTGCCGTTCATATCCGACTTGAAGCCGGACAGCCAGACAAAGGTGCGCGAACCCTTGAGCGGTGCCCGATAACGGTAGGCGAGGCGCAGTCCACGGGACGAGGTGAAGAATAATGGGGTCATATGAGCTCCTGTAGCAGCGTCTTCCACCGCGGCTGCAAGCGATCCGGGTACCAGGGTGATACGTCCACCGACGGCGGCAGTGTGCCTGTCAGCCAGGCACGCAGGCGTGACACAAGTGCACCGGCATCGCCAGCGGGATAGCGATATGCTGCAGGATACATTTCTGGATAACACAGTGCATCTGGAACCAGTGGACATGCGCCGGCACTCACCGCCTCCAGCACTGACAGGCCCTGGAATTCATGCTGCGATGTACTTACGACGATAGCGGCGCCGGCAAGCAGGTCGCGATAGGCCGATGCTGGCAACATCCCGTCGGCGACAATCTGCGACGGCAGCGCTTTGCGCAAGCGGACCAGTGGCTCCGGTGCGCGGGCCGGGCGCTTGCCCAGCAAGGCGAGACGAAAGGTCACGCCCGCATGCGCCAGCCCGAGCATGGCATCCGCGAACATCGACGGCTGCCTGTCGTACTCCCAGCGGTGATTCCAGACCACCAGCCGTGGGTCACGAGCGTCCGCTGCCATGCCGATCACAGGCTCCACTGCCACAGGACAGACAGCGCTCACCTGCGCCAGGCGCTCCGCCACGCGGTCCGGAACGGCGTCGGGCATGGCTTTTAGCAATGTGGACACACCGTTCAGGAAGGAGTCCCTGTTGAACGCAGAATTGAACACCAGGCGATCGGCCGCCAGCGCCCCATACAGCTGGACCATTCTGGGTTCCAGCGAGCGGAACTGGTTTTCGCCCACCGGGTAGGCGAACTGGTTTTCATGAAAATAATACAGCGTCGGCACACCCGCCAGGCGTGGATTGAGCCCTTTGAGCGTGGCGAGATCCACCATCGACGTCGCGACGATGAGATCGGGGATCTCATCCGGCAAACTGTCGAGCCAGGAGAGAGGATTTCCGCGAATACGCCAGGCAAAGTTGCGGCCCGGCAACTCAAGCCGTCGCCAGCAACAGTGCGTCTGGGTGTTGACGAGCCAGTCCGCCCAGGCAGCGTGACTGTCTGCACGGTAGGCTGACAGCAGCCAGGCCCGCGGACGCCGCTGCAGGCGAACCACAGAATCAACCGATCAGGAGGCAGCGGCCATTGCGCCGGCGGTCACGTCCGGTGGGGCGACTATAACCGTGTCACGACCGGCAGCCTTGGCATCGTACAGCGCCCTGTCGGCCCGGATCAGCATCGCCTCGACCTGCGTCTCGCCCTGCCATTCGGCGATGCCAAAGCTGGCGCTGAGCCGCACCCCCTCCCCGGCCACAGACATCGGCTGCTGCGCCAGCATATCGCGTAAGCGGGCCACCACCCGGCGTGCGTCACTCACATCACCTCGCAACAGAACCGCAAACTCCTCACCGCCAATACGACCCGCGACGTCTTCTCCGCGAAGCCCACTTGCCAGGGTATTGCTGAAATGTACCAGAGCATGATCACCGACGGCGTGACCAAACCTGTCGTTGATGCGCTTGAAAAAATCCAGGTCAGCGACCACCAGCGTCAGGGCCTGATGCCTGCGCTGCGCCTGCGCCAGTAGCTGCGCCGATGCCTGCATGAAGCCTCGCCGGTTGCTGAGGTCTGTGAGACTGTCAGTCACGGTCAACTGTCTCAGGCGAGTCGCCAGGTCCGTACCAAGCAGGAAAATGGCCGTAATACCCATCGCTACAAAAAACGTCGGCATCAGCGCAAAATTTACCAGATTGTAGGCATCGCGCTGCTCCGGGGAGGGCTCAAGACCCATTTGCAGTGCAATTCCCGCGGCAAGCCCCTGGGCCAGTCCGAACAGCAGATGGACAACCGCCGCCACCAACTGCGCCAGTCTGGGTTCAGGGCCGTATCGGTAGAGAATCCAGGCAACATGCAGAAATGCAATGCAGGCAAAGCCCGGCGCCAGGGCAACCCGTATATCCAGACGTGGAACAAGAACCGTGAACACGAACTGCGCTGCCGAAAGAACTGCAAAGACGAGAACGACAAGCAGCCATGGGGTCGGCAACCTGAGGCGCACACGATAGCCCGCCGCGGCAGCTATAACGAGCAGGCAGGACAGGCTGTTCACTGCAATCCACCAGACCTCGTAACTCGACACCTCACCCTTCAGCAGATTCAGACCATACTGGAGTGCGGCAAGAATGAAGGCTACAGACCAGATGAGCGCATGCTTCGGCCTGTCAAACAGTCGCCAGCCAAGATAACAGGCGCCTGCAAACACAAGGCTGATGATAACCAGTGTCAACTGCAGCGCCTGTATTGAATTCAAGGGCATGTCTGCGTCCCTACCCCGGCCTGCTGCGCGTCACTCCTGACGCATCGCCCGCGCCGGTCGGCAGTTCTCATTATTAACATTTTTTGTGCTCGCGATAATCATCGACCGGGAAAGTATACCGGCATGTCGTAGACTATGCTCCGCCTAGTGCACCACTGGCGTGCCCGGAGACCCGATGCGCCCCGAAAAACCTGAGAGACCAGAGGGAATGCGAACACACCCGACGCGTCCAAAATGGCTGATTCTGCTCGGCGTGCTCGCCGTTGCCCTCAATTTGCGGCCGGCACTGACCAGCGTGGCTCCCGTGCTCGGCGACATACAGGCCTCCACGGGGCTGAGTCCCAGCATCGCCGGTTTGTTGACCACGGCGCCCGTGCTCTGTCTCGGCATTTTTGGACCGCTCGCACCGTGGCTGGCGCGCCGAATCGGCAGTGAGCGAACCATTGGGCTTTTCCTGGCTGTGCTCGGCATCGGCTGTATCGTGCGCGCGACAACGGTTCCCCTGGGCCTGTTCGCGGGTACCTTGATGGCGGGAGCCGGCATAGGCGTGATCGGTGTGCTGCTCCCCGCCACACTGAAGCGTGAATTTCCGGACCAGGCGGCGCGGCTCACGGGAATCTATACCCTGCTGCTGTGCCTCGGGGCAGCCGCCGCTGCCGGCCTCACCGCACCGGTCGCGCTGCACGTCGACAACAGCTGGCGCGCGGGACTGACGGTGTGGTCTCTGCCGGCGCTGCTCGCACTCCTTATCTGGTCACCGCAACTTCGCCGAAAAGCCCCGCCGCGAGCGGCAGGCGCCAGCACCACCGCCATTTGGAAAGACCGCATCGCCTGGCAGGTGACGCTTTTCATGGGCCTGCAGTCGTCCCTCGCCTACTGCGTGTTTGGCTGGCTCCCCTTCATACTGCAGAGCCGCGGCGCCAGCGTTGGCGACAGTGGCGTGACACTGTCTATCTCCATCGGCGCACAGCTGTTGACGGCTCTCACGGGTCCCTTTGTCGCCACGGCGTTCCGCGATCAGCGTCCCGCGGTCCTGTTGTTCATGGGGCTGACGCTGGCCGGCTTGCTGGGGATCATCTACGGCCCGCTGTCTTCCAGCGTCGCCTGGGCCATCGTGCTGGGTCTCGGGCAGGGCGGCACGTTCAGCGTTGCCCTGTCGCTCATCGTTCTGCGTGCGCATGATGCGACGATGACCGGAAGACTCTCCGGCATGGCGCAGAGTGTGGGCTACACCCTGGCGGCAATGGGTCCACTGATGGTTGGCACGTTTTACGACTGGCATGGGCACTGGCATGCTGTCGCCGTCATGTTCTGCACGATTGCGCTGCTGGGTACCCTGGCTGGCCTTGGCGCGGGGCGGCGCCGATTCGTCGGCGGGTGACGCATCACTGACAGCGCCCTCCAGCGGCGGTCAGCGGGCGATATCGATGTAGACACCCCGGCTCGAGTACCATTCCTCGTCAATCTGCCAATTGATGGCAGCGACTTCCTCGCGGTTCAAGATAATCTCCGCCGCCCTTGACTGCATGGCCACCAGCCGCTCCTGCGCTGCCGTCATGTCGGGATGATCGACCGCTGTGTCGGCAAGCGCCGGAAAGGCCGTGCGCAGGAACTGCATGACCGACACCCGCGCGGATCGCGGACTCGTTACCGTCGCTACATTCTCATCGATACGGACAACGCGAAAGGTGTAGGGGTAGTCAGCAAGCTCGGCATCACGCTCAAGTGTGGTGTTGATATCGCCGACAACGTTATCGCGATTGAAGACCCACCAGGCAAGCCCCAGCACGGCCACAGCCGCCAGAATCAGCGCATAGCGTTTGGTAAAATCGTCCATGGACACCCCCTGCACTAATGCCGGCACCACGCCAGCCTCTCCAGAAAGTCTAGCGCTTTTCTGACTGCCACCAGAATGCCAGGCTGAAGATCAGCATCGCGGCGTACAGAATGGCAGCCGACGCTGGCATCCACGGCGCCATACGCCAGCCGGCATTCAGCAGCAGGGGCTGTTGCTGCAGGATGCTGTGCACGGTGTGCAGGGCTATCACCGACAGGAAGGCGACATTGGTCTGCCAGCCAAGATACAGGGTATGCAGCAGCAGCATCTGGGTGCGGGTCAGGCGCGCCGCGGCGCGGTCCGCCACCCAGAGATAAACCACAGTGACCAGCGCAAACGTGAGCGAGAGCAGGGCGGCAAATATGAGGTGGCCGCTGAGCAGGTCGCCGGGATGTGCGAAGCTGATCACGGAGTGTCGCCCCACTGACTGCGGCGAACCACCTTCAGCCCAGGTGCTGACGTATTCGGCTTTGCTTCCACAGCGAACTCCAGCATAGAATGAGCGCGTGCCACAAGGCTAGCAGATATCCAGCGGTGCGGCAGCGCGGCGCCGACATTTTCCCATCAAGTACAGGCTGACGTCATGGCAGGCTCTCTGCAGGACCAGTTGCTGAACGCCGGGCTGGCGGATGCCAAAAAGGCAAAGCAGCTGGAAAAAGCGAAACGCAAAGATAACCGCGTGGCACGCAAGGCGGGCGTGACGCTTGTCGATGAGAACAAGCTAGCGGCCCAGGAGGCGCTGGCCGACAAGGCGCGTCGGGCACGGGAGTTGAACGAGGCACGCAACGCCGACGCCCAGCGCAAGGCCATCAATGCCCAGATACGCCAGCTGATTGAAAATCACCGTATCCCGCGAGCCGGGGGTGACATCGGCTTCAATTTCACGGACGGCAAAAAGGTCAAGAAGCTGTACGTAACGGGCATGCAGCAGAAACAGCTGTCCGCCGGCAATCTCGCCATCGCCCGTCTCGGCGACGGCTATGAACTGGTGCCCGCACCGGTCGCCCACAAAATTGCAGAGCGGGACAGCAGTCGCATCATTTTCTGCCAGGAATCCGGCGACAGCGGACTCTCCGCCGAAGAACAGGACTGGTACAAGGATTACGACATCCCCGACGATCTGATGTGGTAGCGGGGAGCCCGGCATGAAAAACCTTGAGACGCTGTTCACCCGCTTCGCCGACATCATGTGGGGCACGCCGCTGGTGATTCTGCTGGTGGGCGGCGGAGTGTTTTTTGCCCTCTACTCGCGCGGCATGCCCTACCGGCACTTCAACCACGCTCTCATGATACTGAGCGGGCGCTTCGATCGGGAAAGCGACGCCGGCGATATCAGCCACGCGCAGGCCCTGAGCACGGCCCTCTCGGGCACTCTCGGGCTGGGCAACATTGCGGGCGTTGCGCTAGCCATTAGCATGGGCGGCCCCGGGGCCATCTTCTGGATGTGGGTAACCGCCATCATCGGTGTTGCGACCAAGTTCTATACCTGCTCTCTTGCGGTCATGTTCCGCGGTAACGACAGCCTCGGGCAGCTCCAGGGAGGACCGATGTACGTGGTGCGGGAAGGACTGGGGCGTCGCTGGATGCCGCTGGCCGTACTGTTTGCCATTGCCGGCATGTTTGGCACGCTGCCGGTCTTCCAGGTCAATCAGCTGGTGCAGATATTGCGTGACGTTATCGGCTACCCCGCGGGACTCGCTACACAGGAGTCACACTTCCTGTTCGATTTCAGCGTCGGTCTGATCGTCGCCGCCCTGGTTCTGGCGGTGATTCTCGGGCAGATTCGCCGGGTCGGCAAGGTCACCGCGAGGCTGGTGCCGGCCATGGTGATCTCCTACCTGCTGCTGACCGGCGTGCTGCTCATCCGCTACGCCAGTGAGATTCCTGCGGCATTCGCACTCATCTTTTCCGATGCCTTCAGCGGTGAGGCCGCAGCGGGCGGCGCCATCGGCGCGGTCATTCTCATGGGAGTTCGCCGCGGCGCATTCTCCAACGAGGCCGGCATCGGCACCGAATCGATGGCCCACGGCGCCGCAAAAACCGACGAACCCATCCGCGAGGGCCTGGTCGCCATGCTGGGCCCTGTCATTGATACGCTGATTGTCTGCAGCTGTACGGCACTGGCGATCCTCGTCACCGGCGTGTGGCAGGCCGATGGCGACATCGGCGGCGTTACCCTGACCGCCCAGGCTTTTGAATCCGCCTTTCCCGGTTTTGGCGCCTATGCGCTGACCTTTGTGGTCATCATGCTGTCGGTAAGTACCGTGCTCAGCTTCTGGTATTACGGCAGCAAGTGTCTGGGTTTTCTGATCGGCGCCCAGCACCAGCACTACTATGTCTGGATCTACAGCGTGCTGGTGATCGTCGGCTCCGTGGTCACGCTGGAAACCGTTGTCGGGCTGATGGATGGCATGTATGCAACCATGGCGATTCCGACCATGACGTCGGCGCTGCTGCTGGCGCCCCACGTCAATCGCGCGGCCCGGGCGTACTTTGCCCGCCCCAGCGCCGGGCTGGAGCCAGAGAGCGACAAAGGCGTACCATAGGCCTAACGCTGCAACCGCCGGGAGCCGGGTGACGATATGAACGCCATTCCCGCAGTCCACCGCAACTGCGAGACGCTGGTCGACGAGATCATCGCGCAAATCGGTTCACCCATCGTCGCCGGCCTGCCCCTGGGACTCGGCAAAGCCAACCACGTCATCAATGCCCTGTTTCGGCGAGCGCAGGCAGACCCTGCTCTCTCCCTGACCATTTTCACCGCACTGACCCTGGAGACGCCAGTTGCCCGGAGTGACCTGGAGCACCGATTTCTGGCGCCGGTGTCAGAGCGCCTGTTCGACGCCTATCCGCCGCTGGCCTATGCGAGTGCGCAGCGCCGCGATGAACTTCCCGACAACATCCGTGTGGTCGAGTTTTTCCTGCGACCCGGCGCATGGCTTGGCGTTCCCGGCGTACAGCAGTCCTATGTCTCCGTGAATTACACACACGCACTCGATGCCATGCTCAGGGAGGGCGTGAATCTGCTGCTGCAGCTGATCGCTGTCCCCGAAACCGTGACCGACGGGCACGCCAGCTACAGCCTCAGCTGCAACCCGGACATCAGCGCCGACCTGCTGGATCTGCGACGCGCGGGCAAATGCCCTTTCCTGAGCGTCGGGCAGGTCAACCGACAGCTGCCGTTCCTCGGTGGCGCGGCACTGCGCGAACCTCGCGATTTTGACCTTGTTCTGGACAGCCCCGACTGCGAGTTCCCGCTCTACACGCCACCGCATAAGCCCGCCGCCGACACTGACCATGCCATTGCCCTGCACACAGCCGCTCTGGTGGCGGATGCGGGAACGCTGCAGATAGGGATTGGCTCAATCGGCGATGCCATCGCCCACGCATTGATTCTGCGACAGCACGACAACGATGTATTCCAGCGCTGCCTGGAGCGACTGCACGGACCGCGCCCAGCACCGGCGGGCGAAGCGCGAGGTCGCTTCGACGTGGGCCTTTATGGCCTGACGGAAATGCTGGTGGAGGGCTTCCTCGCACTGATGCTCGCCGGCATTATTCGACGAGACGTCGACGGCGCCTGCATTCACGCCGGCTTTTTCCTCGGCAGTCCCGTATTCTATGACATGCTCGAGCGGCTCGGACCCGACCAGCGGCATCGAATCGCCATGATGCCTGTGTCGTTCGTCAACGAACTGCTCGAAAGAGGACCCCATACCTGCCTGTTGGGACAACCGCAGAACGCGCACGCGACCGAATCGGGGAAACGCGCGGCCCGACGCAATGCGCGCTTCATCAATAGTGCGATGATGGTCACGCTGACCGGGGCCACTGTTTCCGATGGACTGGAGGACGCCAGCGTCGTCAGCGGCGTAGGCGGACAATACAACTTTGTCGCACAGGCCTTCGCGCTGCCAGAGGCGCGCTCGATCATCACCCTGCCGGCAACCCGAACCCGCAAGGGAAGGCTGCAGTCGAACATCTGCTGGCAGTACGGACACACCACGATACCGCGCCATCTGCGCGACATCGTGGTGACAGAGTATGGCGTTGCCGACCTCCGGGACAAATCCGACGCCGAGGTCATTCTCGCCCTGCTGAACATCGCCGACTCGCGCTTTCAGCCCGACTTGCTGGCATCTGCCAAGGCGGCCGGCAAAGTTCCCGCTCATCAGGACATCGCCGCGTGTTATCGGCACAATACCCCCGGGCGCGTCACCGCCGCGCTGGCGCCTGCAGCCGATTATCTGCCCGCCTTCCCGCTGGGAAGCGGCCTGACCCCCGAAGAAGAGCACCTGGCGGAGGGCCTGTCCCGACTGTCGGAGCAGGCCGGCAGCCACCTCCGACTGGCGCAACTGGCATGGCGCGGCTGGCGCCGCAAGGCGAACGAGAAAACCGATGCCAGCCTGGCGCGTATGAACCTTACCAGGCCACGCAATCTCGGGGAGCATGTTTCCCGGGCCCTGTTGCTGGCCGTACTGAAATAGGAGCTACTACCATCCGAGTCATCATCCGCTATTTTTTTCGTACACTGCGACTGCTGCTTACCCCCTTCGTTCTGCTGCAGGAGAAACTGACCACGCCGCCGCCCATGGCGCGTGACGACGGCGCGCAGTCCGCCGTCGATGACGCCGCCTCGCGACTGGCCCTGTACCAGTTCCGCAGCTGCCCCTTCTGTATTCGCGTGCGCAAGGAGCTTGCGCGCCTGGGCGTCACGCTGGAACTGCGCGACGCACAGAACGACACGGAACACCGGGCGGCGCTGGCTGCCGGGGGCGGCCGCGTCAAGGTACCCTGCCTGCGAATCACCCATGACGACGGCACTGACGAGTGGCTGTATGAGTCGGCCGACATCAACGCCTGGCTGCGCGAACGCTTTGAGCCGGATTAGGGGAACGCGCCATGCTGGACGCCCTCACCCGCCAACTGTTCTCAGCCCGCCCGCGGGAAACACTATATCACTACACCACGCTCACCGGACTGCAGGGGATCGTAGGTAGCGCGGAACTTCGCGCCAGTGACATCCGCTACATGAATGACTCTACGGAACTACGCCATACACTGGAATTGCTCAACCAGCAGATAACCCGGCGGATTCTTGCGGGCGTCGACAATCCCGAGCTATTGAATGCCCTGCTCGACTGGCTTTCACACCGCATCGTCAGCGGTCCAATGCTGTTTGGTGCGTCGTTCAGGGCAAACGGCAACCTGCTCAGCCAGTGGCGCGGCTACAGCGTGCACGGCAAGGGCGTCAGCATGGGCATGTCGCCAGAGCAGATACTGTCCCGAGCGGCGGCACAATCCTTCGAAGTCACGCGCTGCATCTACGACAGGTCTGAGCAGGAGCGGCTGATCAACAGTATCGTGGATGCCGTGGAATCCCTCGCGGCCGAGCATGACATGCAAGAGCTCGTTAACGGTGAGCCATGGCAGGGTCTATTCCAGCGTATTGAGGGCGACCTGCTGCGCATCGCCGCCGTGCTCAAGCATCCCACGTTCGAGGAAGAACAGGAGTGGCGAATCATATCGCCGGTCATGCACAGACTGACAGACCGGGTAGAGTTTCGCGAGGGCATTTCCATGCTGATACCCTACTTCAACTTTGATCTGCGGGACGAGGCAGGCAGGCTGAGGCTCGAGCATGTCTATCTTGGACCCACCAGCAACACCGACCTGTCGATGAACTCACTGGCGCTCTACCTCGAACAGCGCGGCGCCAGCCCACGACGCGGCATTACCTATTGTGACATCCCCTACAGAAAGCGTTGATTGCACGATGAAGCGTCATCTCTTCCGCCCGCTGTTTTTCTTCGCCCTCGCCTTTACCGCAGGCATGTGCAGCACCCTCGCCGCCGCTGCCGAACGTGATGTCAGTGTAGTCACACCTGAGTCAGTGGCTATTAAGAATGTATTGGCGCTTACCGGAACCGTCACCGCCCGCCGGCAGGCCATGCTCTCCCCGCGAGTTGACGGACTGGTCAGCGATCTTCAGGTCGATGCCGGTGACCGCGTGGAACAGGCAGACATCCTGATGCGTCTCGACACCGCATTGATCGAGCGGGAGCTTGACCTCGCGAGAGCATCCACAGCGGAGGTTCGTGCAGCCGCCGCGGAGGCGGAGCGCCTGGTAAAGGAAGCAACGCGGCTGCGCGCGGACAACTTCATTCCCGCGACAGAACTCGCCAGTCGCGAGGCGGCAAGTGCGGCAGCGGCGGAAGCCCTGGGCGCTGCCGTCGCCAGGGAAGTGCTGATACAGGAGCAGTTGAGGCGCCACGCCTTACCCGCGCCGTTCGCCGGCGTGATCGCAGCGCGCATGGCGGAAATCGGGGAATGGGTGAACCGCGGCGACCAGGTACTCCACCTGGTTGCCACCGACGCTGTGTGGATTGATGTCAATGTTCCCCAGGAGCACTTCGGCCGGCTGTCTATCGGCATGCCGGTGCGTATTGTCCCCGACACAACGCGCGGCGTGGCGCTGGAGGGGCGCATCGTCGCGCTGGTGCCTGTGAGCGACTTACAGGCTCGCGCTTTCCTGGCCCGTATCGCCGCTGATGATCCCGATGCCACGCTGTTTCCGGGTACATCCGCCGCTGCGGAAATACAGTCAGACTCAACGGGCCGGGGACTGGCGCTGCCCCGGCAGGCGGTGGTCGCGCATCCCGACGGTGGGCGCAGCATCTTCCTGATTGATGACGACGGCCGCGCCCGCCGCAGATCAATCAGAATCATCGAGGCATCTGCAGACCGGGTGATCGTGGAAGATCATCTGCCTCCGAATGCCCGGGTTGTCGTGCGTGGCAACCAGCGACTGCGCAGCGGCGACCCGGTAAACGTGGTCGACGACCCCGTGCCCCGTTAACCGCCATGCTTGAGGCGCCAATCAACAACGGCAAACTTCTGAGCGTTCTCGTACTCATTGTGTGCGTGCTTGGCATCGCGGCAGCCAGACTGATCCCCGTGCAGATGATTCCCGATCTGGATGTACGCACCATCAGCGTGGTGACGCAGTGGGCGGGCGCTACACCGCAGGACATCGAGAAGGAAATCCTTGTCGAGCAGGAGCGCTATCTGCGCAACATTCCCAATCTGGCGCGCATGGAATCCACGGCAGACACAGGGCGCGCCAGCATTGAAATGGAGTTTCCCTTCGGTGTGAATGTCAACGAGACGCTGATCGAAGTCGCCAATGCCCTGAGCCAGGTGCCCGCCTACCCCATCAACGTCGATCAACCCAGCATTCAGAGCAGTTCCTTCTCCCAGAACGCCTTCATGTACTTCGGCGTCACGCCGCTGCCGGGCAACCCCCTGGACCTCGATATCGACATGATCAGCGATTTCGTGGATGACAACGTGCGGGTCCGCATGGAGCGCGTCAGCGGCGTTTCGCAGGTGGAACTCTACGGAGGTGCCGAACGGCAGCTGCAGATTCACGTCGACGCCGCAAAACTGGCGCAGAGAGGTATCGGACTGACCGACGTTCGCGATGCCGTCCGTCAGCGCAACAGGGACACCTCCGCGGGTGATCTCGACGACGGGCGACAGCGCTACCTGGTACGCACAATCGGGCGTTTCGACAGTGAACAGGAAATACTGGACCTGGTCCTTGCGCGACGCAACGACACCGAGGTCAGGCTTTCCGATGTCGCCACCGTCACGCTCGATCACTTTGAGGTGCGTCAGGTCTCAGTGACCAACGATGAGCGCAGCATCACGCTCGCGGTAAAGCGTGAGCCGGGATCCAACGTTATTGACATCAAATACGCCATTCTCGAGGTCGTCGAGGAACTGCGTCGTGATGTGCTTGAACCCAATGGATTGACCATGGTGCTGGTTGGCGACGACGCGCGCTACGTGGAAGCCTCTATCAGCAACGTGATCAAGAACCTTATTCTCGGTGCAGTCCTCGCCGCACTGGTACTTTTTCTGTTCCTGCGCACCTACCGCGGTACGCTGATCGGACTCATGGGGATGCCGGTCTGTATCATTGCGGCATTCCTCGGGCTGCTGTTGTTCGAACGCACCATCAACGTCATTTCCCTTGCCGGCATCGCTTTCGCCATTGGCATGACAGTGGACAACACCATTGTGGTGCTGGAGAGCATCGAACAGGCGCGCCAGCGCGGACGGCGGGCGGCAGAGGCGGCGGTGGCGGGGGTGCGCGACGTATGGACAGCGGTGGTGGCCTCCAGCGCGACAACGATTCTCGTGTTTGTGCCCGTTCTGCTGGTGCAGGAGGAAGCGGGGCAGATCTACTCCGACATCGCCATCGCCATTTCAGTCGCCATCTTTGCCTCAATGCTATTCGCGCTCGGCGTCGTGCCGGCGGCCTGTGCCCATATCGGTATCGGCGGCGCAACCCGTCAAACCGCCAACGACCGGGCACAGGCGCGCATACTCGCTTCGGTTGTCTGGCTGATCAGGACGCCCACACGGCGCGCAGTGACGCTGCTCGCCGGACTCCTGTGTACCGTCGGTGCAGCCTGGTGGTTCATGCCCGCCGCGGAGTATCTACCCGAGGGCGAGGAACCAAAGGCGTTTACCAGCATGATACCGCCGCCGGGCTACAGTCTGTCTGCCATGCTGGAAATACACGGGGAAATCCGCGATCGCCTGGCGCAGGCACGGGCCGCAGAGCCCGCTGCGTTCGATCGTTCAGAACAAGCGATTCCCGCCCTCAAATACTTCACTCTGCGAACGAGTGCCAGCGGTCTTCGTGTCATGAGTGAGCCAAAGCGCGAGGACGACATCGAGGCCATGATGAGCTCGCTCACCACGCTCTTCGAAAGCTACCAGGGAATGCGCGCGTTTTCCGGAAGAGGCTCAATCATCTCCAGCAGTCAGGGCGGTACGCGTGCCGTGAACCTCGACATCGCCGGCCCCGACATGGCGTCGCTGTACAGCGCCGCAGCCAGCGCCTACCGTCGGGCGGAATCCCTGTTTGACAATCCGCAGATCGATTCGCGCCCCGCATCGCTATCGCTGGATCAACCGCTGCTGCAAATACGCCCGCGCTGGTCGCGGCTTTCCGAGTCGGGCTTTACGGCCGACGCCTTCGGTTACTCGGTGGCATCCCTGAGCGATGGCGCGTTCGTCGATGAATATTTCGTCGACGATGACAAGGTCGATATCTTCCTGTTCAGCGCAGCGGGCCAGAACCAGACCCCGGATCAGCTCGGCACGCTGCCGCTGGTGACACCCATGGGAAGCGTTGTGCCACTTGCCTCTCTCGCCGACATTGTCACCACCATCGACAGCGACAGCCTGCGACGCGTTGACGGCAGGCGCACCGTCACCCTGTCCGTCATTCCGCCAAGGAATGTCGCGCTGGAAACTGCCGTAAAGCGCATTCGACAGGAGCTTCTGCCGGCAATGCGGGCCGCGGGCGAGGTCGCGACGGATGTCGACATCTCGATTTCCGGCGCTGCGGACCAACTCGATGCCACGCGTGAATCGCTGTCGGAAAACCTGCTGGTGGCGGTTATCCTGATTTATCTGCTGATGGTCGCGATCTTCTCTCACTGGGGCTTCCCCCTGGTGATCCTGACCACGGTACCATTGGGTATCGCCGGAGGCCTTGTCGGCCTGGTGCTGATAAACGGGCTCGGCGCATTACTGCATCGCCTCGACCTTCCCGGCATCGTGCAGCCTTTCGACATGATTACCATGCTCGGCTTCATCATCCTGCTCGGCACAGTCGTCAACAACCCCATTCTGATTGTTGAGCAGACGCGCCGTAACCTCGAGAATCATGCTCTACCACTGCAGGAGGCCGTGAGCCGTGCCGTGGCCACTCGGCTAAGACCCATACTCATGTCAACGGCAACAACGGTCTTCGGGCTCGCACCCCTGGTGTTCCTGCCCGGCGCCGGCACCGAACTCTATCGCGGCGTGGGCATCGTCGTGCTTGCCGGCATTCTGGTTTCCATGGTGATAACGCTGACCTTTTTACCCAGTCTGCTGGTCAACCTGTTACGCCTGCGGGGTGCGCGGAACGCATAATGCGACGGCACCCCGCACACCAGCGGATCAGGCGGCTTCCCACTCACCGTTTCGCCACGTCTCTACCACCTCGTCCCCCAACCGGAACAGATATACCCAGTCGTTGGCGATCAGGCTGCGAACCTGCGGCTGCGCGGTGAGTACAGCCTCTATCCGAGCTCGCGGCGCGTCGATAAAGACCGACAGGCGCAGCGGCTCGTGCTGCCATTGCTTACCGTCGTGCAGCGACTGCAATGGCAGTCCGATGCGCAGGTCTCCCGTATTACCTTCAAACACGCCGATCCTCCCGCCAACAACGTTATGCAGCAGCTTGTTGCCGGCACCAAAGCGCAGGTTATCCACCGTCGACATGAAGTACTGCATGTTGATCCAGTGTGCCACTACCATGGGTGCCGTCATGATCTGGGTCAGCACATCGCCGTCAGGGTCGCGACCGGGAGCGTACTCATGCAGAAACACCCGACCATCCAGGCAGATGTTCCTGCTGCGCCAGCGCGGCGCCACTATCATCGCCGCATTGTTCGCCAGCCCCCATTCCGGGCGCGTTTCGGCCCAGTTTCGTGTCCGCTTGCGCAGCGATCGCCCAAGGGCTCGTGGAGAGTTTTCAAGATGCTTCAGCCCAAGACGGGGCGCGCGCTCAGCGCGTGCCCTCAGCGTTGCCCGGTTGAGACGACGCTGCAGGCGGGCAAGGTCATCACGGTGGGACGCGGGCACATCCGTCGTGTCAAAGAGCGTCACCTCATCCGTCGTGGTGTCGTGCAATGCCGCGATGAATATACAGCGCTCGGGAATCACGACACCCCGAACCTCCAGGACATCCCGAACGGCGCGATCGTTCAACCATCTGACCAGAAGACGCGCGTTGACTTCACCTGTCTGACCTCCGCAGGCACCGCAATCGAGGCCCGCGGCGTGTGCATTGTTGTCCGAGGAACTGCCGTGGCCAGCAATGAGAAACAGGCGCGCGAAGCCGTGGGTCATGCCCATGCCGCGCAGAGCCCCCTCGGCAAAGTCTGCCCTGGCATCCAGGCTGATCGACGGCTCGCTGATGCAGGGAGTGAGCTCATGGGTTTCCTTGCGAGATAGCCCGGCATGCGCGGGTGGCGCGTCTGGTGACAGCGCACTCAAAGCCCGGCCGATCAGCCGGAAGCCGTACGTCAGTCCCAGACTCTCCACAAGGCTGAAGCCAGATAGCGCGGAGCGCTCGAATCCACGCCAGACCCGCTTTCCCCGCAGCCGCGCCTGCCGGCGCTCGGCCAGCGCCGCTGGTGCGCTGTCGGTGGCGTGTAGAGCAGGGGCAAGCAGACCGGGAAGCTGCGGCCGCGTTGCCTGCGTACCGACAGGCGTATAGTCGATAGGCAAGCCAAAAAAACCGGCAAATCCCAGCGTTTTCACATCGTCGTCCCCGGCCTCAAAGGCGCGGCGGAAAACCTCCGAGCGCACGTCGATGCAGAATGCCGCCTGCAGGCTGACGCTCGCTGCCACCTGTCCGTCGGCCCGCGCGTCATCGGCATTCAACGCCGTGACCAGTGAGGACTGGTACGCAATTTCATGCGCTCTCTGCCACAGGCGGGAGAGCAACAGGGCATTCGCCACCGGCGCCGCCGCACGCTTTTCCCAGCGCCGCTGCCAGTGGTCGAACACGGACGCCTCGTCGCGATCACCATCGTCCAGAAGAATTTCCCAGGCCACGCGAACCGCCAGCAGCGATTCAATCACCGCATCGTCACCGCCGGCAAGGCCCGCCTGCCAGCGCCGATACGCACACCACGACGCCCAGCCGTTAATTCTGAGGATAGCGACGCCGAGAAATTCCTCGAGGGCCTGTGCATCCAGTGCGAAGGCCTGTGCCGCCAGTGCCGGTATGTCCATCGGCGCAGCAGGCAACTGCCGGACGCGTTCACGCAGGCCGGGCATACCCATCAGCCACTCGATGGAAGGGTCAGCCTGCAGCGCGCGGCGCCACTCAGCGTAGAAACACTCGCTATACGCATGGCGCCAATCAGCCTGGGTTGTATCGAAGAAAGAGGCCGCGAACTGGGAGATCTGCTGCGCAATGGTTTCCCGCCAGGACGGCGACCGTGCCAGGTCACGCCGCGTATCCAGAAGGTCTGATGGCAGCGGTAGCGCCTCGGACCCGGCAGCACCGGACTTCAGTGCCGATAGTGCGGAAACCTCCGTAAAGGGACTCCCGGTTTCCTCGATCGCCCGGCGCAGGTGTTCGGGGCGAATGCTGCCCTGAAGCCAGGCGTCGTGATAGTAGTCGGCGGACATGTACATCGAAGACCCTGCAAGGCGCGAAAGATCCTCAGCAACCCGATGGAACGGCTGGTCGGTGTGATGCCAGAGGGGATTGACGGCAATCAGCCGATCCAGTGGCCATGCCGGCGCCATCCGACGACACACACCTTCCACCGCCTGACGCACCGCGTCATCACTTACTTTCGAGATCGGTGTCATTGCTGTCATTGCGCTACTCCCTGAGAGGTTACGGGTAAAGATCCACTGCTTGTCGAAGTCGGTCGTTTCAGCGAGATCGGCCAGAGTCGAAACGTGAGGCGTGTCATTTTTTCATCGAGGTAAAAGCCCGCGAACGCCAGACCAAAAAGGCGATCAGCGGCCGCTCCACGCGGGCCGGTGGCGATCCAGAGCTGCGCGGCATAAAAGGCGATAAACACCAGGGCCGCCAGCACCACCAGGCCGGCCTGCGGCGCATGATGCTCGGGCAGCAGACTCGAAAACAGGGTATGCCACGCAAGGAAAAGACCCACCACACCCAGGAATCGCATGGCAGCCACGGCGACAACCGTCGGTGAGACAGGGCGGACACCCACCAGAAGCGGTGCACAGCCAAGCCCCAGAATGAGGATCACCGCTATGCTCATGGGCGCGGCGAAGGCAAAGGTGGAATACATCAGCACAAGGCCCTGCACGGCAAGAACGGAGATCACCGCGGCAAACAACGGTTCCAGGGTGCTGTTGATACTGCTCGGTCGCGGCAGAAGCTCATCAGCCCGCGAACGGTGAACCACGCCGCTGGCGGAGAGAAAGGCATGCGCCTTGTAGAACGAATGGGCGATCAGGTGCAGCATGGCGAGATCGTAGAGCCCCAACCCGCACTCCATGAGCATGAAGCCCATCTGGGCACAGGTTGACCAGGCGAGACGCACCTTGATGCTGATGCGCGTCAACATGGCGAGCCCCGCCAGTAGAGCCGTCAGGCTACCGACCAGCACGAGGAGCGTCTGTGCGGAGGCGGACCCTGAAAACAGGGCCGCCAGCCGGATGATCACCACACCGCCGAGATTGACAATACCCGCGTGTAGAAACGCCGATACCGGCGTCGGCGCTTCCATGACCTGCATCAGCCAACCGTGCAGTGGCAGCTGTGCGGACTTCAGTAGCACGGCGACGGCAATCAGCACCGCCGCCAGGTTCAGACCCGGCGTGAGCTCAGGCATCAAGTCCAGCGCCAGCGTCATCTCGCTGATCCTGAAGGTATCGAGTGCGTCAAATATCAGGAGAACCGCGATCAGCAGGCAGATCTCGGCA
This sequence comes from uncultured Alteromonadaceae bacterium, assembly GCA_964613795.1. GTDB lineage: Bacteria > Pseudomonadota > Gammaproteobacteria > Pseudomonadales > Halieaceae > Chromatocurvus. Next base: position 83,580 of record CAZTJR010000013.1, read on the forward strand.
AGCCGGCTGGCGATGAACTTTTTGTGCGCTGCCACCTGCGCGGGGACCCGGTCGGGATAAAAAACCAGCAAACGGTGCAGGCCGAGACTGGTTGCCACCCAGGCCACCAGCAGCAGACCGAGGTGATCCGTAACCACAACGGTCATGACCGCAGCAAGGGTGAACATCAACGCAGCGACATAGCGGGGCTGGCCCGGCTCCCCTCGAAGATAGTCACGGGAAAAGCGCACGATGACCCAGGCGACAATGGCAATCAGCAGCGCGGGCAGAGCGCTCGATGCCGGTGCCACACCCTGCGCCATCAACAGGCCTCCCCCAGCAGCAGCGAGCATGCCGGCAATCGCGCTGATGTCAGCCAGACGCCAGGCGCGCGCTGGAAACGCGCTGGATAGAAGACACCCCAATAGATAGACCAGGGGCAATTGCCATAAGGCAAAACTGATGTTCATGGGAATCACGACACACTCCTTCTGCTGTTTGAGTGTGCAGAGCTTGCAACAATCGCAATTGTTATTAAAATAGATTTAAAAAGTTAAACGTTCTTTTTTATAAATATGAGCAACCGGCGCCAACTAAACTTCCATCACCTCTACTACTTCTGGCGCGTGGCCAAGGAGCAGCATCTCACCCGTGCGGCAGACAAGCTTCACGTTTCGCAGTCGGCTCTGTCTCTGCAGATAAAGAAACTCGAAGACAGCCTGGGTCAGGCGTTGTTCCTGCGCGAGGGGCGTAGCCTGCAGCTGACCGATTTCGGCAACCTGGTCATGGGATACGCGGAGAACATCTTTGATCTTGGCGACGAATTGCTGGCGGCGGTAGAGGGTGCGGACACCGCAAACATTCAGCGCCTGCGGATTGGTTCCGTGTCCACGCTGTCACGGAATTTTCAGGAAAATTTCCTGAAACCCATTCTGCGTCTGGAGCAGATCAACATTGTCCATGAATCGGCGGGCTTCGAGGACCTGATTCAGCGCCTGCGCGTGCACAGGCTCGATCTGGTGTTATCCAACCGGTCATTGACATCCATGGAGACGGGCGCCCTGCGCTGCAAGCGGATTGCCAGGCAGCGCGTCTGCCTGGTGGGTCCGCCACAGGAAAAATGTCGCGCCTTCCACTGGCCGGATGATCTCGAGGGCTCGCGCCTCCTGTTGCCCGGCCCGAGCAGTGACATACGCAACCAGTTCAACCTGATGTGCGAAGAACTGAATCTTGCCATCCGGCCTCACGCCGAGGTCGACGATATGGCCATGCTGCGTCTGATGGCGCGGGACTCGGGGGGCCTCGCCGTCGTCCCGGACGTCGTGGTTCAGGACGAACTCGACGCCGGTCTTCTGGAGATATATGCCGTGCTGCCTGATGTGTTTGAAACCTTCTACGCCATTACGGCACAGCGCATGCTGCAGCCGGCGCTGCTGCAGACACTGCTCAATGCCAGGCGGTAAACGCCGACCCGTCCGGCGTCGGCCCCATCACAGCGGGACCGCAGCGTACTTACGGTGCTGCTGCCGCCGTCATGTAGTCCAGCGTCAGTGCTGTGAGTGCCCGCACACCCACAGGCAGGGCACGCTCGTCCGCATAGAAGCGCGGCGAATGATTCGGGTACACCAGCGCGGGATCGTCCGATGCAATGCCGAGAAACAGGAAGAGCCCCGGAACCGCCTCAGCGAGATAGGAAAAATCCTCCGCGCCCGTCACGCGAGGAGACTCAAAGTACTTGTCACCGGCCACCCGCTTCAGCGTGGGCAGCATTTGCGCCGTCAGCGCCGGATCGTTCGCGGTCACCGGATAACCCAGGCTGATATCCACCTCGGCCGTTGCCCCGCTGCTACTGGCAATCGTCTCTGCCGTGCGCGTGACGCGCTCGTGAATCTGTGTGCGGGTTTCCGCATCGAAGGTCCTGAGCGTTCCCACCATCTCGACCTCGGACGGGATGATATTATGGCGCACGCCGCCATGAATCGCCCCCACGGTGACAATAGAGGGTGTCTTGGTGGCGTCGAGCTGTCGCGAGGCAATGGTCTGCAGACCCATGACAATCTGGCTGGCGGAGACGATCGGATCGATCCCTCCCCAGGGCATCGCCCCGTGAGTCTGCTTGCCCTGGACTCTGATTGAAAAACTGTCGGAGGACGCCATCATGCCGCCGGGGCGTGTTGAAATCGAGCCCACCGGCGCCGGCCAGACATGCAGGCCGAACACCGCATCGGGTGTGAGCGACTCGAACACGCCCTCTTTCAACATGAGTTCGGCGCCTCCCTCCTCGCCCTCGGGCGCCCCCTCTTCCGCCGGCTGGAACAAAAACATGACCGTTCCAGGAAGGCTGTCTCCCATGCCTGCCAGCACTTCGGCGACCCCCATGAGTATGGCGACATGATTGTCATGGCCACAGGCGTGCATGACGCCCACTTCCTCGCCATTATAAGTCGTGCGAACCGTCGATGCGAAAGGCACATCCACCGCCTCGGTGACCGGCAGCGCGTCCATATCGGCGCGCAATGCCACAACAGGACCCTCACCACCCCGAAGCACGCCGACAACACCGGTATGGGCTACACCAGTGGTCACTTCCATTCCCAACGATTTAAGATGATCAGCCACGAGGCCGGCCGTTCTGAACTCACGATTTCCCAGTTCGGGATTGGCGTGAATGTCGCGGCGCCAGGCGACCACCCTGTCTGCGACATCCTCGACGCCACGCTGCACCGAGGCCGGCAGCGCCCCGTCATCGGCCATGGCCAGAGAATTGGCCACCAGCGCCAGCACCAGGATTCCCCGTTTCATCATGTTTGCACTCTCCGCCTCGATCATGGTTCTGCCTGCAGGCATCGTACGCATCAGGCAGTCTGAGCCTTAAGCTACCACCGGGGGAAGCGTTTGCACAGAGACTTTCTGCGCTCAGATCACGCTGTTGAGTTGCGCAGCAAGGCGACGCTGAAGATGATCCTCCAGCTTGCGTGCCATATCCTCGGCAAGCTGCAGCTCGCCACTTGCGCGATCTGCGTCTTTGCGATCCTGCTCACCCCTGTCGGCCACTAATGGCTCCTGGCTTGCCGTGATATCTGCACTCACTGAGGTACTTGAGGTCGCGGCGAGCCCCAGCGTTTCCTTGTTCAGCGGTCGATCTGTGGCCGATGCGGCAATACTGTTCATACCCAGCATGCCGGAAACCAGCGTGCCGATGCCGAATCGAATGATCAAGGTCCTGACGTTCATGTGTGCCTGTTCTCCGTTAATGGTTGCAGCGACCGGGTGACCCGCCGCCATAGTGTTACCTGATGTGCAGTATGGTAACACCTTATGCCAAGAGAATTCCGGGGACAGAGCCCGCACACAGCGTACTTGTGTGTAAAAAATACACAATGCTGGAAAATGCAGGCAAAAAAAGGACTGCTTTCTGTTTTTAAGGGTTTTTACAGCGCCGGGTGCGCCGCGCCGAGCCACTGAAAAGTGTTACCTGCGTACGGCAAGCCGCAGCACAGCGGCCTTCAAACCCTCGACAGGACGAATCGATCACGAAAGGCGCTGACCACCTGGCAGAGATCCTCTGTGAGATAACGCGTCGCCTCGTGTTCAATGCCAGCGTTCACGGGGCCGTAGAAGGCTTCCGCGATAGCACCGGCGATACAGGCCTGAGTGTCACTGTCACCGCCTAACGACACCGCATTACGCACCGCATCCTCGAAATCACTGGCGTCAAGAAAAGCAATAATGGCCTCGGGCACCGAGCCCTGGCAGGAGACATCAAAGCGGTACATGGGTCTGATGGCCTCCAGAGACCGGTTGAGGCGGTAGCCGAAACGTCTGGATAGCTCCTCTCTAAGCGCAGCTTTGGAGGCCCCCTGTCTCGCCAGATAAACGGCGAGGGCCACCGCCTGGGCTCCCTTTATCCCCTCGGGGTGATTGTGAGTAATCCCGGCGCAGGCTGCCGCCTCCTGCAGCACGCGCTCCGGCGTATCAAAGGCGTAACCGACTGCGCTGACCCGCATGGCAGACCCATTGCCCCAGCTGTTGTACGGCTTGCCGCCGTCGGTCTGCAGCCAGTAGATGAACGAGGCGCCGTAGCCCGCGTCGGGATAGCGGTGGGCGTATTCCCACACCCAGCGCCGATAATCACCGTCTTCCAGTAGCGCGTGTGCGACAGCCACCGTCAGTACGCTGTCGTCAGTGAATCGCCCTTGTGGATGAAACAGCGGAAAATCCTTCCGCTTCATGGGCGTACGCTCGTAGACAGAACCGACGATATCGCCGGCGATCGCACCGAACATGGGGGCCTCCTGCAGGGTTTCGACCCGCGACCCTGCTGGAAGGCAATCAGCGTGTCAACCGGCTAGTGGGCCACGCGGTAAGTTCGGTAATACTCAGCCGCAGCACAAGCGCTGT
>CAZTJR010000014.1:0-4863 GCA_964613795.1 uncultured Alteromonadaceae bacterium
GCAGCAATACCCGCTATCGTCACCATCATGGCCCGCTGCGCGACGGGATCAGCGCTTTCCCGGGTTCGCGTCAGTAACTCGACCTGAAGGTAGTTCAGCGGATCTGTATAGACGTTGCGCAGTGCTATGGATTCGGCGGCCCATACCTGGTTTTTCAGCAAGATATCGACCCCCAGTAAAGACATAACGGTATCCCGATCTGCCGCCATTTCCGTACGCAGTGTCCCGCCGATATCGCGCAGGGCGGCTGGAACCAGATGGGCGTCGTAGTGCGCTGACAAGCCGGGATCGGCCTTGGCGAAAACCATTTCCAGCATGGCCAGACGCGTGGCGAAGAAGGGCCACTCCCGGGCCATTTCCGCAATCGTCTGCGCGTGCCCGTCCGCCAGTGCTTCGCGTAGCGCATGTCCGGCGCCCAGCCAGGCGGGAAGCATAAGCCTGTTCTGCGACCACGCGAATATCCACGGAATAGCGCGCAAACTCTCGATTCCTCCGCTTCCCCGCCGCCGCGCCGGCCGCGATCCGAGAGGCAGACTCGCCAGCTCCTGCTCAGGTGTAGCGTGGCGGAAGTAGGCAACAAAGTCGGGATGATCGCGCACTACTCGTCGATAGGCAGCGCAGGAACTTTCGGCCATGACGCTCATACTGTCGCGCCAGGCCTGCCTCGGGTGACGCCGACTGATCAGATTCGTACGACAGATTGCGGAAGCATACTAAAGTCAGGGTACGCACGGCAATGGATGTCAGGCCGAGCTTGGCGCGAATCATCTCACCCTGCTCCGTGACCCGAAGACCATTGCGCAAGGATCCGGGCGGCTGTGACAGAAGTGCATCGTAGGCCGGTGCCCCGCCGCGCCCAATTGTGCCACCGCGTCCATGGAACAGGGTCAGCTCTACGGCATAGGTGCGGCACACCGCCAGCAGCGATTCCTGGGCCTGGTACTGCGCCCAGGCAGCGGCAAGCGCGACAGGTATCGAATACCTCCTGCGCGTCGTCACTTCCCCGCCAACCCAATGGCAGCAGCGGCCGGCGACTCTGCAGCTCGGCGACCAGAAACGCCAGCCGCTGCGGCTCGTCCCAGGCTGAATAGTCCCCAACCTCAAGATAACGGGTAATCTCAGCCAGTGCCGCCGTGTGCCGGGCGCTGTCCTGTCGGACATCCAGGCGAACAAGATGAACGCCAAAGCACTCCACGCGACGCAGGCTGTCGAGCAGACGACTTTGCGCTATGGACTGCATGCCGCAGGCTTCAAGAGAACGGTAGCAATACAGCAGCGGCTCACGCAGCTGCTGCTCGCTGTGCAGCCAGTCCCCGTCCGCAGGCACGGCAGGAGACTCGCCGGCGAGCAACGATTCCAGGTGGCTCAGAGTGCCGCGCAATAGCCGCCGGAGCTTGCGCAACTCTGCTCGGTAGGGCTCCCGGGCCTCCGGGTTGCGCTCGCGAAGATGCGCGTCGCAGCGCGTGACAGAAAGCTCTTCGACCAGGTCGTCGATATCGCGCAGATAGAGGTCTGCGGCCTGCCAACGGGCCAGCAGCAATACCTCTTTGGTCACACTGGCGGTTACATTAGGATTACCGTCCCGATCGCCGCCCATCCATGAAAGAAAGCGCACAGGCGCAGCATTCAGCGGCAGGCCACTCCCACAGGTGCGCTGTCGTGCACGATCAAGACGGCGCAGGAATTCTGGCACCGCATTCCACAGAGAATCCTCGACCACGGCGAAGCCCCACTTCGCCTCATCCACCGGTGTGGGCCGCTCAGCCCGGAACTCCTCTCCGAACCAGATCTGCGCCACCAGCTCGCGCAAACGCCGCTGCAGTCGCTCGCGCTCAGCTTCAGTGCGCCCTGAGAGCTCAAGATCGGAGAGGCACCGCCCGATTTCGCGGTGCTTGTGAATCAATGTGCGGCGCATGATCTCGGTGGGATGCGCCGTCAGCACCAACTGGATATTCAAGGCGTCAATGGTCTGCGCGATTCCGGCGGGATCAATGTCGGCAGCGCGAAGCTCATCAACCATGCATGTCAGCAGGCTCGATGGCGAGAATTGCTGCACCATCTCACGCGACACGCTGTGCTGCTGGTCAGCGATATTTGCCAGATTGAGAAACTGGCTGAAGGCACGGGCCACCGAGAGCATATCTTTCTCCGGCAGGCTGTGCAGGGCATCAATCAGTCTGTCGCGATCATCAGTGTCGCCATCGCGGGAACGCCGGGAAAGCTGCCGAATGGACTCGACGCTCTCCAGAAAGTCAGCACCTTCGGCAGAGGCAATCACCTCACCCAGAACACTACCCAGCATGCTGACGTTACGCCGCAGAGCGGCGTAGGCATCGGCCTCCAGCGACGTGTCTGGGGCATTGTTATCTTCCGCCGAATGCACCATGGCTCCGTGGCTATCGCGCTTCGCCGATGGACGGACGCCGCTTTCCAGTCACCACTGGCGGATTTTCTCCAGCAGGTCACAGACACGACAGCTATAACCCCACTCGTTGTCGTACCAGTTCAGGACGCGCAGATAGCGACCGTTGGTCACCGCGGTGAAACCGCTGTCGAATATCGAAGAGTGGCTATTGCCGATAATGTCCGAAGACACCAGCGGCCGTTCGCTGAACTGAAGGATGCCGGTCAGTGAGTCGCTTTGGGAGGCCGCCCTGACGACCCGGTGTACTTCTTCCACGCTCACCGTACGTCCCAGCTTCACGAACAGGTCAACCACCGAACCGTCGGAGACCGGCACTCGGGATGCGATGCCGTGCAATTTGCCAGCAAGCTCTGGCAGTATCTTGCCAACGGCTTTCGCGGCACCGGTGGACGTGGGGATGATGTTTTCCGCAGCCGCACGACTGCGGCGCCAGTCGGAGTGCGGAACATCCGCAAGCCGCTGGTCATTGGTGTAGGCATGCACCGTATTCATAACGCCTTCGACAACGCCGAAGCTGTCATTCAGCACGCGCACCATTGGCGCCAGACAGTTTGTCGTGCAGCTGGCGTTGGAGATGATGCGGTGCGCAGGCTCAAGCTGCCCGTCATTCACGCCCAGCACCACCATGAAATCAATATCGTCCTTTGCCGGCACGGTCAGTACCACCCGTTCAGCACCGGCATCAATGTGCTGCTGGAGCTTTTCGCGCGTGCGGAATGCACCGGTCGCCTCGATTACCGCGTCCACGCCGAGTGCGCCCCAGGGCAGTGCCGCAGGATTACGCTCGCTGAGCATGCGGACACGGCTTTTGTCGGTGACAATGTGACCGTCCTGCAGCGCAAGCTCGCCCTTGAAGCGGCCCATGACGGTGTCGTAATTGAGAAGATAGCGCAGGGCCTCGTGGTCAAAGAGGTCATTAATCGCGACAACATCGATGCCCTCAACATCTTCCAGGATCCGGAAGACGGACCGGCCAATGCGCCCGAAGCCGTTGATGGCAATCTTGAGGTTTTTCATCACGCAACCTCCCTGACATCCAGTCGATGGTACAGTCGGACAACGTCGAGAAGTCGCGCGGCGTGCCCTCGTGTTTCGTACCAGGACAGGGTTTTGACGAAATGTTCCCCCGCTTTCAACGTCCCCTGAATATCGAACAGCAGAGACAGACTGCTGCCGAGCACATCGGTGGACACGATCGGATCGTCTATCACGCCTACCTGCTCAGGCAGGCGCCTCGCCGCCTCGGTCATCACCTGATTGACGTCATCGGCGGTCACGGCGTCATCCTCGAACACAAGGTTCACGTCAAGGAGGCAGCCCTCCTGCACGGGAACATTGAGTGTTGACGTCGTTATCTTGCCCGCAAACAGCGGCAGCACGTGCCCGAGCCAGTGGCCGGCTTCGTGGCCGTTGGGGATGATGTTGCGCGCTGCAGACCGGCTGCGCCGGTAATCGCTCCCCGCGTAATCCTGCAGCGCCTGCTCCGATGTGTACGCATGTACCGTCGTCGCACTGCCGCACTCAACGACAAAGTGCTGCGACAGCGTGTGCAGAAGAAGGCAAAGAGCCGACGTCGTCGGCGAGCCAGCGGAAACCATGCGGTCGTGGCAACTGATGCTTTCCTCGTTGACGCCGGGTATTACAACGCGATCGATCTGGTCCCCCGGCAGTGTCCGCAGCAGGACCCTGGGTGCCCCGTTTCCCAGGTGGGCCCGCATGTCCTTGGCGCAGCGGTAGCGGCCGGTGGCGTCGATCACGACATCCACGTCGAACACATCCCAGGGCATTTCCGCCGGCTGGTCGGTGGACATCAGGCGACTGCGGCCACCCGGGCCCACCAGATAGTTGCCGTCGAGTAAATAATCTGCTGGTCTGGCAACTTCCGACTGCAGCAGATAGTGGAGAATCTGTGGCTTACCGATATCGGCAATGGCAATGACGGTGACGTCGTCCCGTTGCGATGCCAGATCATACAGCTGGCGTCCCGTTTGCCCAAAGCCCATCAGCCCAAGGCGCACTGGCCTGTCTGTCGACATACTGAAAACCTCCAGGAGTGGTGTAACGACCCTGTAAACAGTCTTGCATTCATCTCATGACAGCGCAAATCTGTCGCTACTTTGACCATGTTCCCGGCAATCTGGGCCGGCGAGGTCCGCGTATTTCTTTTTAAGTTGATGGAGACCTGATATGACCACCGCCCATGCTATTACCTGTCCGGACGTCACGACCAACCTCAGCGCTGAAGCTGCCATGGTGCAGAAAGCGCTAACTGATAAAGGTCTTGAGACTCCGCTAGTCCACACCGCTCTGGACCGGGATGAAAAATACCGGCGGATTCGCGCTGCCTTTACTGAAATTACGGAAGTGCTAGGGCTCGATCTACGGGATGACAGTCTCAGTGAAACACCGCACCGAATTGCAAAAATGTATGTCGATGA
>CAZTJR010000014.1:4963-74089 GCA_964613795.1 uncultured Alteromonadaceae bacterium
TCACGCGGGGTCATGGACAGCAATTCGACAACCCGGACTACGGCACTCGGCGGTGCATTCAAGACCAACGCCAGCACACGAGGCGAATTCCTCGGCTGAACGAGGCCGTTGCTCACCTGTCGGGTGAGCAACGGCGGAGGCCCGGACCGGGCCGCCCACGATGGACAGCCTTACCTGGGCATTGACAATTTCTCAGTCCATTTGCCCATGCCAATGAACGAGAACCTTTCCCTGCTCCGCAGCGTTTAGCGCAAGGTCGCGCGCGACATCACCAAACAGTTCCTCGACGCGGTCACGACGTATCTTGAGTGTGGGCGTCAGTACCTCGTTGGCGATATCCCACGGCTCGCTGGAGAGAATGACGCCGCCAATGCGCGCGTGCTTCTCGATAGCGCCGTTGATCTCGTCCAGCGTTGCCATGAAAGAGGCTTCCAGATCCTCCCTGGAACGCTGACGCGCTTCCGGTGTAAGCACCGCAACCATCACCGTCTTCGAGTAACCCCGCCCCAGAAGACATTGCTGCTCGGCGTGCGCGTTCTTCGCAAATTCACCCTCAATGGGCGGTGGCGCGACATACTTGCCCTGAATGGTCTTGAAGTAGTCCTTGACCCGCCCAGTGATGTAAAGAAAACCGTCCTCGTCCACTCGAGCCTTGTCGCCAGTATGAATCCAGCCATCACGGATCAGTTCCGCTGTCTTTTCCGGCATGCGGTAATAGCCGGGCGTGCAGCCTTCCGCCTTGACCGCAAGCTCTCCCTCTTCCGTTATCCGGTACTCGACCTCGCCGATCGGCTTGCCGATCGAGCCGATGCGGCGCTGATCGGGGCTGCTCACAATCAGACCCATCGCTTCAGTCTGGCCAAAACCCTCCATGAGAGTGAGACCGAACATTTCCCACCAATGGATCAAGGCTGGCGGCGTGGGCGCGGCGGCCACCAGGCAAAACTCAACTTCGTTCAGCCCCATGGTGTCCAGCACCAGCCTGCCGATGCCTTCGCGGTCTGCCGCCAGCGCCGTGTCGATTTCTGCCTGACCACCGAATTTGCCGATGACCGCCTGCTGGAACTGCTCCCAGATGCGCGGCGGGCCGAAAAACATGTGCGGGCGCGTGCGCTGCAGATCCCGAAGAATGGTTTCCAGCGACTCGTTGAACGATACCTCGCCGCACACGACAAGCGATGAGAATTCAACAATCTGGCGCTCGGCAATATGCGACAGGGGGAGATAGGAGAAATAACGGGGATTGTCACGTATGCCGAAAGCCTGAATGAATCGGCGAATCGGCACAAGATTACTGGAGTGCGTCTGTATAACGCCCTTGGGCAGGCCGGTTGTCCCGGAGGTAAACACCAGGGCAATGGTGTCGTCGGCAGCGCATTCATAAGCCGGCGCCCTGCCTTGCCACTCCGCCAGCAGATCCTCCCAGCGCAAGTGGGGCTGATCGAGGGAAACGCCGGGCAGGGCAATCAGGGTGATACCGTCAGGTAGCACGTCCCTTACCGCCGCCCAGTTATGGGTCTCGCCGACAAACAGGACCCGGGTCTCCGTGAAGTCGAGTATGTACTCCGCTGTGGATGCCGGCAGCGTCGTAAACAGACTTACCGATACGTTACCGGAGGCGATAACAGCGAGATCCGCCATGAACCAATGAGGCCGGTTGCGCGACAGTATGCCCATGCGTTCACCGTGCCCGAAGCGATCCTCGAGCATGGCAGCCATCGCCTGAATTTCGCCATAAGCTTTGGCCCAGGTGTAATCATCGCTGCCCTCCTCCCGGAGATCGCGCAGCCAGACTTTGTCGGGACAGGTCTTTGCCCAGTGGCTCACCAGGCCGGTGATAGTGTCGTTCAACATGCATCATCTCCTTATTATCAGAACCGGCTGGGTCTCGACATTGTGCGCCGGCTATTGCATCTCGAGGGCCCGCTGCCCGATTCCGGTCGGCGTTCCGCGCTGTTCCAGACCATTACTGCCCATGCCTGGTCTGTGTTCATTATTAATCGCCGTGGGCAATGGCATCAACGCGGCGGCGCCCCAGCCGTGCTGAGGCATGGGCACCAGCAAATCGGCGACATTCACCAGCGGCGCTACGCCGACAAAGGCCTGCACGGCAGCACCGCCGCCAACGGCGTTATCCCAGCTGGCGCGCGAGACAGCGGTCGCAAAATGCGCGTCATCAAAGCTGACCAACAGAAAATCCCCGCGAACCCTGGCGTCACCCCAATCGAAAGTCAGTGCATCTACTCCCAGAGCGCCGAGACTGGCGCCGACAGCATTTTCTGAAATACGCCAGTGTTCCCAGCCCATCACCCATCCGGAGGGGCTGCGACTCACGCGCTGGGGGGGCCCCAGCCGGGTCAACACGGACTGCAGTGATGCGCCGGCGCCAGGCTCAGCCGTGACAGACGGCAATGGCTGCCCCAGCTGATAGAATCGTTGCGTACAGCCGACCAGGGTAAGCAGCGCAAGTAGGACTGACACACGTATCATCGCGTCAGTCCGCGTCCGGTCGAATCCAGGTAGAGTGCTCGGTCAGAATGTCATTTTCATCAAAGAAGAAAATTGCCCGGTCGTAGCGCGTGTCTACTGTAAAGCGGTTATAGGCAATAAGAAGCAGGGCTTCACCGTCGGCCTGTTCATTCAGGTAATACAGTACTGATTCGTCGCCGAGAGCGATAACCTGGGAGGGTGGGCCGAGACGCGCCAGAATCTCGGCGCGAGTGGTCCTGCCCGGCTGCAGATCCCCGATGACCGCGGGCTGCCAGGTGACTTCGACCCCGCGATTATTGTCATATTGTGCACAGCCGGCGAGGACGCAAACGAGGCCGACATTAAGAACTATCCGCTCCCAGCGCCAACTGGCGGACTTTACCCTGTCTGACTGCATCAGTGACTCCAAAACCGTTGCCCGTATGCAAGATACCCTGCCTTGGCTGCCATGAACAGAAGCCGCTGCCAGGATACCCGGCGATTCACCAGTCGATGCTCTCCCCCGCCCAGTCCAGGTACGACAGAGTGCCATCCGCATTGACGTCATCCATAATCGCCAGAAGTCTGTCGGCCACATACTCAGGCGTGAACAGCTTGTCCTTTGGCACCCGCGCCTGGAACGGCGCCGATAATGCCGTATCGGTCGTGCCGGGATGGAACGCCACAAGCTTGATCGCGGGTGCTCGCCGGGCGAGTTCAATTGCCGCCGATTTCAGCATCATGTTGAGAGCAGACTTCGATCCCCGGTAGCTGTACCAGCCACCCAGGCGATTGTCCGTGATACTGCCTACGCGCGCGCTCAGAAAAGCTGCAACGCACTCCGCGCTTCGCCGCATCAGAGGCTCCAGTGCGGCAAGCCACAACATCGGCACCATGGCATTGACGTGAAACACGCTCTGCATGGTCTCGGCATCGAGCTCGCGCAGCGCGCGCTCGGGTCGATAATGCTCACCGTGAAGTGTTCCGGCACACACAATCACGCGATGCAGTTCAACACCAGATTCGCTGAGCATCCTGCCGATCGTGGCCACGGTTTCTGCGCGCTGCTCAGCGTCGTCAGCGCAGACGTGCCAGTGCACGTGCGACCCCAGTCTGTCCGGTGCATCACTGCGACTGATCGCGTGCACGCAACTATAGGGCAGCGCGTCCACCAACGCCCGACCGATACCTCCGCTTGCACCGATAATAATCGCAGCCTTTGCCGTCATGCCCTCTGGCTCCCTGGTCAATTCTTTTATGGACAGTAGTTACGCAGGCACACCGCCGTCGGATGCGCTGGGGCATGACCTTACTCCGGAGGGGGCCGACTAAAGCGGTCGGGTGACCGCGACAATATCCGGGTCGTCGAGACGACGCTTGAGGCGGAAGCCAAGACTGCGGCAAAGTGCCAGCATCTTGCGATTGTGTGCCAGCACCTCTCCCTCCATGAGCTCCAGCCCGCGATCCCGCGCGATCCGAAACAGCGCTTCCATCAGCTGGCTTCCAATACCCTGGCCCTGAATCTCGTCGGATACCGCCAGCGCAAACTCACAGGACACGGCATCCGAATTCACGGCATAGCGCGACACTCCGACAATGCGCTCACCCGGCAAGCCGCTATCGACAACGGCCACCAGGGCCATCTCACGGTCGTAGTCAATCTGGGTAAAGCGCGCGAGCATGGCCGTGGACAGATGATCGAGACGATACATGAAACGGTAGTAACGGCTCTGTGCCGACAGCCCATCCACGAAGCGCTGCTCCATGTCGGCATCCTCCGGGCGTATCGGCCGAATCAACAGGGATTCACCCCCGGCGAGTAACACCCGATTTTCCAGCTCACCCGGGTAGGGGAGTATGGCCATGTGGCCATAGCTGGATGCGGTGGCGCCGACTCCCCGGGGAGATACAGAAACCGTTATGCGCTCAGCTTCCGGCGTCGCTGCATCGCCCAGCGGCAGATACGGCAGACTGATGGTTTCGATCTCGGGCATCTCACAGGCGATCGCCGACAGCGTCATCAGCATATCAGTCAGCTGAGTTTCCTGTCCGGGCAACAGAGGCTCCATGGCAAAGCGCTTTACCACACGGCCGAGCAACTCGCGACACAGGTAGTCGTTCAGCGGAGGCAGGGACGCCTGCACACCGTCAAGTCGCGTTAAGATACTCCCGGCAGGGCCCAGGAACAGCACGGGCCCAAAGGCCGGCGTCCGCGCAAGAAGCAGTGCAATACGACGATCAAAAACCGCAGGGGCGTCTGTCATCTGAGCAGGAACAGGCACCACGCGGGCATCCATCGCCTCGAATAATTCGACCACAGCCTCTGCCGGCAACCGCGACACCTCAGCCGTCATATAATCTCTGACAAGCGCTCTGGCGCGAGGCAGATCGGGAGCGGCATTCCGGGACAGTGGTGGCGTTAGCTGCAGGAGCAGATTCTGGCTGTTCCGATAACTGGCGAGATAGGCCAGTGCGTCCACTGCCCGCTCGGGACTTGAAAACTGTGGAATCGAGGCGGCGGATAGCAGCGCGCGACTGTCCGCCACCAGGTCCTGCCCCATCCAGCAGGCCATAAGGGGCTTGCCTGCAGGATTGGCCTGTGCAACCAGCGCCTCTGCGCAAGCCAGCGGATCGGTCACACCCTGCGGTGTCACCAGCGCCAGCAGCGTATCCACCTCGGGGTCCCCCAGAAGCGCTTTCGCTGCCTCGGCAAAACGCTCGGGGGGGGCATCACCCAGCAAGTCGACCGGGTTGCTGCACTGCCAGCCGGATGGCATCACGGCTGCCAGCGCCTCGCGGGTAGAGACGGAGGGACAGGCCATTGGCAGGCCATGGTGACGAGCGCGGTTCGTGGCCATAGCCACCGGACCAGCGGCATTGGTGATCATGGCCACGCGCTGCCCAGCAGCCGCTTTCGTACCCGATGCCAGAGTCCTTGCCGCCGTGAGCAGTTCATGCACGCTGCTTACGCGCACGGCACCGGCGCGTCTGACGGCGGCGTCAAACGCAGCGTCTGCCATGGGAGCCTGGTCAATCGCGGTGTCATTGATGGCACCCCCGCCCGACTTGAGCACGACAACAGGCTTTACGCGCGCGGCAAGACGCAGCCCACTGACAAAGGCCCGGGAATCTGCAATACGCTCCACATAGAGAAGTATGCTGCGCGTCGCAGCATCCACCGCACAATAGTCAAGCAGATCGCCAAAATCCACATCGGCTGCCGCGCCGGGAGACGCCAGCAGCGACATCCCGAAGCGATTCGAGGCTGCCCAGTCAAGCATGGCATTGCAGAAGCCTACGGACTGTGAAAGTAGAGCAACGCGCCCGGGCCCCACCGTACTGCGCGCAAAACTGGCGTTGAAGTTCCACGACGGACGCAGCACACCGAGCGTGTACGGGCCGAGCAGCGCGATACCGTGCTCGCGGGCGATCCTGACCAGCGGCTGCTGCGACAGACCATCCGTCGCCTGGCCACCGAAGCCAGCTGAAAGGACAATAGCCGCCGCTACGCCGGCATGAGCCGCATCGAGCAGCACGTCAGGGACATCGCCAGCGGGAACCGCAATGACAACAAGGTCCAGCGTTGCGCCTATCGCACCTATCCGGGGATAGGCCTGCAAACCCTGCACCGTCGAGCGGCGGGAGTTGACCGGATATACCTCCCCGGAGAACCCGCCGCCGAGGATGTTATGCAGCACTCTGCCCCCCACGGCGTCGACACGATCGGAGGCCCCGACGACGGCAACGCTGTCTGGCTCGAACAGCCGGTGCAGGTAATGTTTCCTCGCCATGATTTCCCGCTCCCGCACTCAAGTGCATCCATGCGCAGGATACGTGACAATGGTGCCACAGGGACAAATCGGCTGGATACCCACATGACGATCGGATACATCACGCACACGGATTGCCTGCTGCACGAGTCGGGATCGGGCCACCCGGAATCCCCGGCGCGCCTACTGACGATCAATGATCGACTGATTGCCTGCGGTCTCGATGCGGCGCTGGTGCGTCACGATGCACCTCGGGTTACCCGGAAGCAGCTGCTGCGAGTTCACGATCCCGCCTATATCGACGCTATCGCCGCACAGAGTCCCACTGCGCGCACGATCTGGCTGGACGGTGACACCGCCATGAACCCACACAGCCTGCTTGCGGCAGAACGTGCAGCCGGCGCTG
Organism: uncultured Alteromonadaceae bacterium; assembly: GCA_964613795.1. Taxonomy (GTDB): domain Bacteria; phylum Pseudomonadota; class Gammaproteobacteria; order Pseudomonadales; family Halieaceae; genus Chromatocurvus. The sequence continues at coordinate 11,609 of CAZTJR010000014.1, forward strand.
CCGCCAATGCTGTCGCTCTGGTGATGTCGGGAGAACACCGCCGCGTTTTCTGCGCAGTGCGCCCGCCAGGGCACCACGCGGAGCGGGATCGCGCCATGGGCTTCTGTCTTTACAACAACGTGGCTGTTGCCGCCTACGAGGCCCTCGAGGCCTATGGGCTATCCCGGGTCGCGATTGTCGATTTCGATGTGCACCACGGCAACGGCACCGAGCATATTGTCGCCGGGGACCAACGGATACTGTTCTGTTCCACTTTTCAGCACCCCTTCTACCCCCACTCGGGCGCAGAGCCCTCGGCGGACAATATTGTCAACGTACCACTTGCGGCGGGCTCGGGCGGTGCAGCGTTCGCCTGTGCAGTGGAAGAATACTGGCTGCCAAGGCTGGAGGATTTCGCGCCCGAACTGGTGCTGATTTCCGCGGGCTTCGACGCCCACCAGGCTGACGACATGGCAGGCCTGGCCTTTATCGACAGTGATTATGCCTGGGTCACTTCAGAATTGTGCCGTGTAGCCAACATCGCCGGAGAAGGCCGGATCGTGTCGTCTCTGGAGGGCGGCTATGAGCTGCATGCCCTCGCGCGCAGTGTTGAAGCCCACCTGAAAGCCCTGATCGGTCCCTGAAGGCCCACTACACTGCCGCTATGTGCGCTACCGATTCGCCTGCCTGCTGCGCCCACCACAGACGGGCATACTCCCCGTCACGCGATAATAAATCGCTGTGTGCGCCACTTTCGGCAATAGCGCCGTCGCGCAGAACGACAATACGGTCAGCGTCCACTACGGTTGACAGACGATGTGCGATGACCAGCGTCGTATGCCGCTGCGCCAGTTCGCGAAACGCCGAGAGCACAGCCTGCTCCGAGTGACTGTCCAAGGATGAGGTCGCCTCGTCAAAGACCAGTATCGGCGCATCCTTCAGGATTGCCCGAGCGATGGCCACGCGCTGCTTTTCACCGCCAGAGAGCTTCAGCCCACGCTCACCCACGCGGGTCTGCAGGCCCTCAGGAAGCTGGCTGACAAAGTCATCGAGGTGGGCAGCGCGAATCGCTTTCAGCACTGCGCCGTCGTCTGCCGCGGGATTGCCGTAGCGAACATTCTCCAGCAGGCTGTCGTTGAACAACACGGTATCCTGGGGAACAATCGCTATGTGCCGACGCAGCGATTCCTGTGTGACCTCGCGGATATCCTGGCCGTCAATGGCAATGCGGCCAGCCACCGGGTCATAAAAACGGAACAGCAGCTTTATCAGCGTCGATTTGCCCGCGCCGCTGGCGCCGACCAGCGCAACACGGGTTCCCGGCTCAACGCTAAGACTGAAACCATTGATGATGCTTCGTTTGTCTCCGTAAGTGAACACCACATCCTCGAAAGCTATACGTCCGTGCTCGACCTGCAGCGTCTTCGCATCCTCGGCATCGCGCACCGCAGGCTCTCGCTCCAGCAGATCAAACAGGTTCTCGATATTCGCCATGGAGCTTTTGATTTCACGGTACACGAAGCCGAGGAAGCCCAGTGGCATGAAAAGCTGCAGCATGAACTGGTTGATGAGCACGAAATCACCAAGGCTCAGCACCCCATCGCGCACCTGCCAGGCCGCCAGACCGATCATCAATGTCTGGGAAAGAGCGATGATCAGCGCCTGCCCCGCATTCAGCGCGAACAACGACAGACGATTAGAGCGTCGTGCCTGCTCCCAGGCGGCGAGCGACTCGTCGTAGCGATCGCTCTCAAAGGTCTCGTTTGTGAAGTACTTGACCGTTTCGTAATTCAGAAGACTATCGACGGCCCGGGTGTTGCTGCTGGAATCCGCCTCATTCACCGCACGCACAAAACGGGTCCGCCACTCGGTCGCACGAAAGGAAAACGCACCGTAACCGAGCACTGCCACCACAACCACCGCCGCATAGGACAGCCCGTAATTGTATAGCAAGATGCCGGCAACCATCGCGATCTCAAACAGCGTGGGGGCGATGTTGAAAATAAAGAAACGCATCAGGAAGCTGATACCCGTAGTGCCACGTTCGATATCCCGCGCCAGGCCGCCGGTGCGTCGATTAAGGTGATAATCAATATCCAGACTGTGAACATGTCGAAACACCTGCAAACCAATCCGTCGCATGGCGCGTTCTGTGACTCGACCGAAGAGGGTGTCGCGCAACTCCGCGAACATCACGCTGGCGAAGCGTGCCATACCGTAGGCGATCACCAGCGACAGCAGCATGACGACCGCTATCTGCTCGCTGTCTTCAAGGTCCAGGGTGTCAACAAGCGATTTCAGAACGAAGGGAATGGTCAGCAAAGCGCCTTTGGCAAGAAAAAGACATGCCATGGCAAGGCCGACACGGCCGGCGTTCTCGCGCAGCACCGGTAGCAGGCGCAATAGCAGGGACCAGTTGTAGCGGCCGCTGGCCGGCTCGGATACTGATGATGGCTGCATGAAACTCCTCAGTTCAGAAAAACCGGGTCGCGTGACGACAGGATGGACCTATCGCCGAATGAATAGGAGACTTGCCCAGCGCGCGCCATGTGATCACACTTGGCAGCAACAGCAAACAGTCGGACATAACCCATGGTAAACCAATTTCTGCCACCACTGGCGGGTGGCCTTCTTATCGGTCTCTCAGCCGTATTGCTTTTGTTACTCGTCGGGCGTATTGCCGGCATCAGCGGTATCGCCTGGAACGCTGTTTCCGGTGCTGCGGACAATGGCTGGCGCTGGCTTTTTCTGCTCGGCCTGATCGGTGGCGGCGCTATATACCACTGGATCAGCGGCACTCCAGCGCCGGCGCCCAATCCCGCGGGCTGGCCCCTGGCAGCCGCTGCCGGGCTTGCCGTCGGCATTGGCGTCAGAATTGGAAACGGGTGCACTAGCGGGCATGGGGTTTGCGGACTGGGCCTGCTCTCCCTGCGCTCACTGGCAGCAACGGCAGCCTTTATGACCACCGGTGTCCTCACCGTATTTGTCATGCGCCACGTATTAGGAGGTGGGGCATGAAAGCACTGGCAGCGCTTATCTGCGGCCTGATGTTCGGTGCCGGTCTTGCACTGTCGGGAATGACCGATACCGCCAAGGTGCTGGGTTTCCTCGATCTTTTTGGTGACTGGGTGCCCGATCTCGCTTTCGTGATGGGCGGTGCCGTTGCGGTGACTACCGTCACTTTCACCCTGGTGCTACGCCGGCAGACGCCGGTGTTTGCGCAGACATTCTCTCTACCACAGACGCAGGCGATAGATGGCCGTCTGATGACAGGAGCCGCGCTGTTCGGGCTTGGATGGGGACTCTACGGCTACTGCCCGGGCCCTGGCCTGACCGCGTTGATCTACGGCCACACCGGCACGCTGGCCTTTGTTGTCAGCATGTTTGCCGGCATGTGGCTGGCGGCCCGGTGGCAACAGGGCCGCTCGTCTTGAACCGCGATCGTGACAGCAGCTACTCCACCGCCAGACCGGCGGCATCCGCGGCCGTCATGCCCAGCGCCATCGTCACCATATTGAAGAATTCTGCTTCGCCACTGGAAACGTTGCCATCGGCTTTCATCACCTGCACCAGACCGCGGATGATTGACACCCGCTGCTGCCGACTGAGCCGGGGCGCCACTTCGGCGAGATACTTGTGTAACGGCGCGGACTCATACAGCTTCGACAAAGCGGCCGTGCGAATGTCGCTACTCGTAATGTCCTCACCGAGGTATTCCTTTATCACAGCCTGCACGCTCGCGATTTCTGCCGGGTGCGTATAGGCATCCGCATCGGTCGCTCGCGATAGCACCAGCACGAAAAGCTCACGATACACTTCATCGTCTGCCGTGGCCTCCTGCTCCCGGAAAAGCTTGGTCAGACGGCTGAAATTGGTAAGTGGCATTGCGGTATCTCCGTTGTTGATGTCGCGCGACAGCATAATCTTTTCCGTCGGATTTGAACACTCAGCTGCGCGAGCAGGAAAAGACCCACCCGCGCGTGATCGCCCCACTTCCTCTGCCTGAGGCTTGGACGGTCGTAGGCGTCAAAAAAGGCGGCTCGTTCGGACGTCGAAACCGGCGTTATCGCAATAACGCCGACGGTGACACCGGCACAAACGAGACCCGCCTTCTGTGCTGCCTTATCCCGCCTAGAACATGAAACGCACACCCGCCTCTATGCTCTCGCCGGCCTGCGGCGCGAAGTTGCGTAGGAAAGAGGTGCTGAGACGTATTTCCTCATCGGTGAGATTTTTCAGCTTCAGGAAAGCCAGCAGCTCGTTGTTTCCCGCAAACTGCACACGATAATCGACACCAGCGTCCCAACGGGTATATCCGTCAGTCTCGGTTTCAAAGTCACCGGGGTTATCCTGATCGCTCGCATTGAGGACCCTCACATATGCGCCCAGGGAGTCGCTGCGCCAGGAGAGTTCGCTGCCAATCCGCATTGGGGGAAGCCTCGGCACGTCACCGGCGGAGTCGAACTCGCCGGTGATCATGTCGCCAAAAACACCGAGGCTGACGTCACCACCGGCGACGCGGGTGAGCTCAAAGCTGGACTCAAACTCCAGACCGTAAAACTGGGCGTCTTCCTGCTCGTAGATATAAACCGGCGTTTCGTCGACTTCCTCGCCTGTATTCAGCAGGAAGATATAATCGCTGAAGGTGTTATAGAACGCCGTGAGCTCCGCGAAACTGCGCTCGGTAGTCCAGGTAAGTGACAGGTCTGCATTGAGAGACGTTTCCGTACCGAGGTCGGGGTCGCCAATTTCGACAATGCCCGTAGCGGCGTGGGTTACTAACTGCTCGTCCGTGTTGTTGAGGTTAGAGAACAGCTCCTCCGTTGAGGGTGCGCGCTCTGCGCGTGACACGGACACACCCAGATTCCAGTCACGGCTAATGCTGTAAAGTCCCGACGCAGACAGGCTGAGACTGGTGAAGTCTTCCGAAGCGCCCGTCGCAGGATCTCGATCAACGATATCGGCGCGACCACCCAGCTCAAACTGCCAGTCTGCAGCGTGGAAATCCTGCACATAGAATACACCCCACTCAGATGAGTCAGTTTTTGGCACATAGGCCTCATCACCCACCGCTTCAAACTCGTCAGCCCGCCACTGCACACCAAGGACGCCATGGTTATCGCCCTCGCGCACCAGCTCCAGACGGCCCTCGTAGGTCTCACGGCTGAACTGGGTGCCAATCTCAGCACCCTCAAGCTCGACGTGCTCGTAATCCGTATAAGTCAGGAAGCCCCGCGCTACATCAATGAGGCCCGGCACAAGATCATGCACGTGTAGCTGCGTATCGTAGCGTTCCTGCTTGAGGTCGATACGGATAGCCTCGTCTTCTTCCCCGCCATGCTCCTCGCCCTCGTGCTCCTCCTCATGGCCGTGTTCCTCTTCGTCGCCGTGTTCCTCCTCATGGCCGTGGTCTTCTTCGTGGCCGTGCTCATGCGCCCCCGGAGGGATGCCATAATTGGTTTCAAAGCTGTTGTAGGAGAAACCGACAAAGTCTCGCTCGCCAAAGTGGTAACTGCCGCCGATGGTAACAACGTCTGCGTCGCCATCCGTATTGGCAATAAAGCCATCGGAGTTCTCTAATTCCTCTTCCTCGTGATCGTGATCCTCGTCGTGGTCTCCCTCGTGCCCACCGCCAAGGAGCGCTTCCTGCATTTCTACCGCTTCCTCGTCAATCGCCAGACCGGGGATACTTGTATCCTCGAAATCGCGAAAGGTGCCGCTGACATGAAACGCGAAGTCGCCAACGCCCCCCTCAAGTTTCAGGACACCGGTGTTCATCTCGGGGGCGTCATCGTATCGATACTCCACGGCCCCCTGCACACCATCGATACGCTCACCGGGGATACGGTTGTCGCGCGTATTGATCACGCCGCCGATCGCCCCGCCGCCGTAAAGGAGCGTGGCCGGGCCACGCAGCACCTCAACGGAATCGGCCAGCATCGGTTCGATACTCACCGCATGATCCGGGCTGAGGCTGGACACATCGGCCGCTGCAATTGCGTTGTTGAGATTAATAGTTCGCGGACCACCCTGCCCCCGGATCACGGGCCTTCCCACACCGGGGCCAAAGGATGCATTAGAGATGCCTGGCTTGTCGCCAAGCGTTTCGCCAAGGGTACTTGCCGCCAGTCGGCGCAGTTCATCACCACTTAGCACCGTAACGGGGAGGGCTGTCTCTGCAGCCTTCTTATGAATGGGCATCGTGACCAGCACATGCTCCATTCGCGACTCGGGTACCTGTGCCATAGCCTGACTGGCAGCGCCAACGCACACCGCAATAAGGGTCTTCTTCATGTTGTTCTCCTGATGAATTAAAAGAATATGTGGTAATCAGGAGAAAAAGGGAGGACCCCGTGCATCGAAAAAATGGTGGGCAGAAGCGGTACCGGCCAGAGTGGCAGATTCATGTACCGTATCAGCCGGGACATTGAATTGGCCCAGACTTTTACTTGAGAGAACGGCTTTGCCGTGATCAAACTGGCACTGGAAACAGTCGAGAACAGGCTGTCCATCGGTATGTTGGTGACCGACCAGCCCGAACTGCGCGCCGACAACGAAAGCCAGCAGGCATATAGCCAGCTTTCTGGAGCCTCGCTGTTGAAGTGTTTTCCAGCTCATAGTGGCAGGTAGCATACACGAATCATGTTGCAGGTCACGCACATTCAAAGGAATGCGGTCGTCCGGCAAGGTAGTATAATTCAACCGCGAAAAACAACACCCTTTGAGTCCAGCTTCCTGTGCAAAATGCATCAGAACCGACATGACCCGAACGTCTTCAGGTGACCACTGCGGCCTATGACTGACTGATTGCCAAGGTCTCGCGCAGAGTCGTTGCATTGTCGGAGGTGAACAGCGAGACTATCCCGTTTAGTGCCATGTCGACGGAAAACCGAGATAAGGGAAGACTATGTCCAACGAGGGATATCACGAACCCGTAAGCGAGCTATCCTGCGCTACACGGGACATGCACCGGGCCATTGTGTCTCTTATGGAAGAACTTGAAGCCGTTGATTGGTACAACCAGCGCGTCGATGCCTGCGAGAATCCAGAATTGAAGCGCATTCTCGAGCACAACCGCGACGAGGAAAAAGAGCACGCTGCAATGGTGATCGAGTGGATACGCCGCCAGGATCCAACGTTTGACAGTGAGCTCAGAGATTACCTCTTCACTGACAAACCCATAGCCCATAAATAACGCATGTCAGGCGCCAGCCCTCACGACGAGGCAAAGACGTCTTATCCACCCGGCCTGCCGCGCCTGGGCTGGCGGGAGTGGATCAGCTTTCCGCATCTCGGTATCGAGGCAATCAAGGCGAAGGTCGATACCGGGGCGCGCACCAGTGCACTTCACGCCTTCAAAGTATCGCCTTTCGAGCGGGACGGCAGACTTCATGTCGCCTTCGCCATCCATCCAAATCAACGGGATCAGGATACGGTACTGGAGTGCGAGGCTCCGGTCGTCGACCGTCGGTCGGTTCGCGACTCCGGCGGTCACGCTGAAATGCGCTACGTTATCAAAACAGAAATCCACATAGGCCCACATCAGCTGATAGCCGAGGTCACGCTTACTGACCGCGACTCCATGCGCTTTCGTTGCCTGCTGGGCCGCACCGCGCTGAAACGCAACTTTGTGGTGGATTCCGGCCGCTCCTACCTGGCCGGGAAACCTCCCCGCTAGAAAACCACCGACACAGGTCACCGCCCGACCATGAAAATGAAGATAGGCATTCTCTCGCGCAACTCAAAACTCTACAGCACGCAACGGCTAGCCGAGGCGGCGCGCGACCGCGGCCACGATGTTGAAGTCATGGACACGCTCAAGTGCTACATGGATATCAACTCGGCCAAGCCCGTCATTTACTATAAAGGGAAAGCCTTGGAAGGATTCGACGCAATCATTCCCCGCATAGGCGCCTCAATAACGGAATACGGCACGGCGGTCATCCGGCAATTCGAGATGATGGGGGTCTACTGCCTGACGGAGTCGATCCCGCTGGGACGTTCTCGCGACAAGCTGCGGGCACTGCAGCTCATGTCTCGCAAAGGCGTCGGCATGCCCGTTACCGGCTTTGCCCACAGCGTGGAGAACGGGCGTGAACTCATCAAGATGGTCGGAGGTACCCCCGTGGTACTGAAACTCCTTGCCGGCACGCAGGGGCGCGGTGTTGTGCTGGCAGAAACCTACAAGGCCGCCGAATCGGTGATCGACGCCTTCATCGAGCTAGGGGCCGACTTTCTGGTCCAGGAGTTCATCAAGGAAGCCGGTGGCTCGGACGTACGCGCCTTCATTATTGGCCGCCGTGTCGTTGCTGCGATGGAGCGCAGCGCAGCGGAAGGAGAATTCCGTTCCAATCTGCACCGGGGCGGCAGTGCACAGCCCACCAAGCTGACGCCGGAAGAGCGGCGCACGGCGGTCAAGGCGGCACAGACCATGGGGCTTTCGGTGGCAGGGGTGGATATATTGCGCTCGTCCCGAGGCCCGCTGATCATGGAAGTCAACTCTTCTCCGGGGCTGCGCGGCATTGAAGAGGCGAGCGGCAAGAACATCGCCAGCCGGATCATCCAGTATGTCGAGGAACACGCGAGGCCAACGCGCACCGACAGTCGACGCACGCAGGGATAGAGACATGGCCAGATCACGCGGCACTATTGACATCGGCAATATCAGCATTGCCCCGGGAGAAAAAAAGACGGTCAATATCCCGGTGGCTCCGCTCTACACGCATGACGACCTGTCAATCAGCGTTCAGGTAATACATGGCCGCCAGCCGGGGCCCGTCGCCTTCGTGTGTGCCGCCGTGCACGGTGACGAAATCAACGGTGTCGAAATCATCCGGCGAATGCTTAAGCATCGCTCGCTGCGTAACCTGCGCGGCACGCTACTGGCGATTCCCATTGTCAATATTTACGGGTTTCTGAATCATTCCCGCTATCTGCCGGATGGCAGGGACCTGAACCGTTCATTCCCGGGATCGGAGGCAGGATCGCTGGCAGCGCGGGTAGCCAACACATTCCTTCGGGAAATCGTGCTCAAATGCGATTACGGCATCGATCTGCACACCGGTGCCCGCCATCGGGCCAATTTTCCCCAGATACGCGCCGACCTGGACATGCCGGGGGCCCGGGCCATGACCGAGGCCTTCGGCGTTCCGCTGGCGATCGACGCCAAGATCCGCGACGGCTCGTTACGGGAGGCTGCGGGCGACGCCGGCATTCCGGTGATTCTCTATGAGGCCGGAGAGGCCCTGCGCTTCGACGAGATGTATATCCGTGCGGGCGTCTCCGGCGTTATCAACGTATTGCGGGAAATAGGCCTGTTGCGCCGCAGCCCGCGCCGCAAGCCAGTACCCGCGCCTATCGTAAGCGACCAGTCAAGCTGGCTGCGGGCCCCGGAAAGCGGTATTCTCAGCACCCTGGTCCCTCTTGGAGCCAAGGTAGTAGCGGGGGAAACTGTTGCCGTGGTCGCCGACCCGCTCGGCAGCAGCGAGGTACCTATGGTGGCCACGCATGACGGGGTGGTCATCGGCCGCACCAATCTGCCGCTGGTATATGAGGGCGACGCTGTGTTCCATGTTGCTCGCTACGGTCGACAGACCGCCCTCGTGGAACGACACCTGGAACAATTTCACGAAGAGTACGAAAGCCAGATTGATTGATGCGATGATATACTTCGGCACCGATGTTCACTGCAGGGCGACGCGCCCGGGTCACTTCCTATGCGCAAAAACCTGATCACTGCCTTTCTCATCGCGGCAGCAATCGGTATTTGGCTGCTGTCAGGCCTCCTCTCAGATGACCAGGCGGTCGATCCCGATACCCGGCCAGTGCTGGCCGAGCAATCCTTCGAACCACGCGAGAAAAATGAGCTGCCAAGGGTTCGGGTACGCGAGATCCAGGCTGAACCTCGAGTCCAGCGCATCACCCTGCGCGGACGTACCGCCAACAAGCGCACCGTGGTCGTAAAATCGGAAATCACCGGGGTCATCACAGAGCGCGCAGTCGAGCGCGGTGACCGCGTCGACGAGAACGCACTGCTTTGCCGTCTTGCGAATGATGACCGAAGCGCGGCTGTGGCCGAAGCCGAGGCCACACTGCGCCGGGCCACACTGGAATACCAGGGTAGCCAGAGCCTGAAGCAAAAAGGCTTGCAGTCGGATACCGCCATCGCCCGGGCCGAGGCCTCAAAAGCAGCAGCCGAGGCGGTTCTGATGCGCGCTCAGCTCAATCTGGAGCGCACCGAAATAAGGGCGCCCTTCGCCGGCATGGTCGAGGAGATTCACGCCAACAGCGGCGACTATCTGACTCCCGGTGGTGACTGCGTCACCCTGCTGGATCTTGATCCCATGCTGTTGACTGCGCGCGTGACAGAGCGCGACGTCGGCGCCATTCAGGAGGGCGACCGCGTCACCGCCCGTATCGCCACGGGCCAGGAGGTCAGCGGGATCGTCAGCTTCGTTGGCCGCCAGAGCGACAACCAGACGCGAACCTATGCGCTCGAAGCGACTGTCGACAATCGGGATTACGCCCTCAGATCCGGCGTCACGGCAACGCTCTCCATCGCTCGCGACGAGGTGCAGGCGCATCGCGTCTCGCCCGCTCTGTTCGCGCTGGATGATGCCGGTCGCGTCGGCGTCCGCATACTGGACGCTCGCGACCAGGTAGAGTTCCGGCATATCACGATCCTTGAAGATACACCCGGCGGTGCCTGGATTACCGGGCTGCCCGACCGTACGCGCCTGATCATCGTCGGCCAGGAATCCGTTGTCGCCGGACAACGTGTCGAGCCCGTCACCGAGAGCGGCGCAGTTGCCTCCCGGAGCGCATCACAATGAGTTTCATAGACGCCGCCATCAATCGCTCACGCAGCACGCTCATGCTGATGGGCGTTGTTGTCCTGTGTGGCCTTATCGCGCGCTCAATCCTGCCGATAGCCAATGAACCCCACATTGAAGTGCCCTTTTTCTACGTCGGCATCATGCATGAGGGCATCTCGCCCGAGGACGCCGAGCGGCTGCTGATACAACCGATGGAGACCGAACTGCGCAAGGTAGAGGGTATTGATGAAATAACGGCAATGGCGTCCGAGGGTAACGCCACGCTGTTCATCGAATTCGGCCCGGAGCAGGATCTCAGCCAGGCACTGACCGACGTGCGCGAATCCGTTGATCGCGCCAAGGCCGAGATTCCGTCAACGGCCGAAGAACCCATCGTTCGCGAAATTGAAATCGACGAGTACCCTATACTGCAGATCAGCCTGATCGGTGACGGCGTACCCGAGCGCATTGTGTATGAAACCGCACTCATGCTGCGCGACCGGATAGAGTCTATACCGTCCGTGCTCAAGGCCGACCTTCAGGGCCACCGTGAGGAACTTCTCGAGGTGATCATTGATCCCGAGGCTCTGGACACCTACCAGATTTCCAGCGAGGCATTGATCAACACACTGCAGCGCAACAACCGACTGATCCCGGCAGGTAGTATCGACACCGGCAGAGGGCGCTTCTCCGTGAAAGTCCCCTCCATCGTCGAGCGTCCGGAAGACGTGATGAGCCTGCCAATCACCAGTTTCGGCGACACTGTGGTCACACTGCGCGAAGTTGCCGAGATCCGCAAGACCTTCAAGGATCGCGACAGCCACGCGCGCGTCAATGGCATGGACGCGATATCCATTGCCGTGCGCGCCCGGGCCAACGGCAACATCATCGAGACAGTGGATGCATTGCGTGCCCTGCTGGAAGAGACGCGACCAGAGATCCCCAGCAGTATCAAGGTCCTCACTACACAGGATCAAGCCGAATTCGCAGGACTGCAGGTCACGGAACTCCAGGGCAATATCTTTACGGCCCTGGCGCTGGTGATGATTCTCGTCGTGGCAACCATGGGCTTTCGCAGCGGCGTGATCGTCGGCCTCGGTATTCCGGTGTCGCTGCTGTTTTCCGTCATCATTATTTATCTGCTGGGCTACACCTTCAACTTCATGGTGATGTTCGGCATGCTGCTCGGGCTGGGCATGCTCATCGACGGCGCCATCGTGGTTACCGAATACGCCGATCGCAAGATGGGCGAGGGCATGGACCACAGGGCCGCCTATTCCGAGTCCGTGAAACGCATGTTCTGGCCGGTCACCGCGTCCGTGGCGACCACGCTCGCAGCCTTTCTGCCGCTGATCTTCTGGCCGGGCATTCCCGGAAAATTCATGAGCTTTCTGCCCGTCACCGTGTTCACGGTTCTTGCCGGCTCGCTGCTGTATGCCCTGCTGTTCGGCCCGGTGCTGGGTACCGTTTTCGGGCGACCCACTGTCCATTCCCGTGCGGCGGCGAAAGCCATGCAGGAACTCGAAAGCGGCGATCCAACGACCCTGCCCACGGTGACCGGCGGCTATGCGCGCTTCCTGGCGCGCGTATGCGCCCGACCCGGCCTCACCCTCATCATTGTGCTTGCAGGACTCATGAGCATTTTCGTCGCCTACGGCAAGTACAGCAAGGGCATGGTTTTCTTCTCGGATTCTGATCCACAGTTCATACAGGTTTCGGTTCGCGCGCGGGGCAATTTCTCTGCCGACGAAGTCAATGCACTGGTCTATGAAGTGGAACGGGAAATTCTCGAGATACCGGGCATTGAAGCACTGAACGCACGCACGATTCTTCCCGGGGGCAACGGCATGGGGCGCGGCGCCCTGAGCACCGCCGATCGTATTGGCTCGATTTTTATCCAGCTCTTCCCCGAGAGCGAACGCAATATCAAGGGTCGCGAGATTATTCAGGAGATTCGTCGCCGCACCGATCCGCTCGCGGGCATCACCGTGGACGTCATGGCCCAGGAACAGGGCCCACCGGTTGGCAAGCCCATACAGATAGAACTGCGCTCACCCCAGCGCGACCTGCTCGAACCCGCCCTCGCCCGTATCAAGGAGTACATGCAGTCGCTGCCGGAACTGGTGGATATCGACGACACGCTGGCGCTGCCAACGATTGAGTGGCAGATGGATGTGGATCGCGCCCAGGCTGCGATTTATGGCGCCGACGTGTCCTCTGCGGGCGTCGCGGTGCAGCTGGTGACCAATGGCGTCAAAGTGGCGGAGTACCGGCCGGAATCCGCCGACGATGCGGTTGACATCCGGGTACGCTACCCCCTGGATGAGCGTGGGATCGACGCCATGGACAATCTTCGCATCAGCACAGCCATGGGCCATGTGCCGCTGTCAAATTTCGTCACACTGCAGCCCTCGCCAGGTGTGGACACCTTTGAACGTATCGACGGGACACCGGTAGAGCGCATACGCGCTGATGTCATTGAAGGCGTGCTCGCAGACAGCATGGTGCGTGAAATAGAGTCGTGGCTGAATACCCAGATCTTCGACCCTCGCCTGGATATCCGCTTCCGCGGCGCCAATGAAGAGCAGTCTGATTCCCTGGCTTTCGTGCAGGTTGCGTTCCTGCTGTCATTGCTGCTCATGTTCATTCTACTTGTCACGCAGTTCAACAGTTTTTACCAGAGCACCCTCATTCTGCTCGCCGTGATTATGTCGACTGCCGGCGTACTTCTTGGCTTACTGATTCTCGACAAGCCTTTCAGCGCCATTCTCTCAGGCGTCGGTGTTGTTGCGCTGGCGGGCATTGTGGTCAATAACAATATCGTGCTGATCGATACCTTCAACACGGTACGCAGGGAGCAGCCCGACCTCAGCACGGCCGAGGTCGTGGTACTCTCAGCCTCACAACGCCTGCGACCGGTGATGCTCACCACCGTGACCACGGTTTTCGGGTTGCTGCCACTAGCGTGCGGCCTGTCGGTGGACCTGATCAACCGCAGCATCACCGCCAGCGGCCAGATGGCGACGTTCTGGGGACCACTGTCCCAGGCGATCGTGTTCGGCCTGACCTTCGCTACCATTCTGACGCTGGTCGCAACGCCGGCAATGCTGGCGCTACCCGATCATCTGCGCGGCAAGTTTGCCGATATCAGAGCATGGTTCCACGAGCGAGCCGCGAATCAGAGCCGCAGGGCCACCTCAGCCTGACAGAAACGCGGGTAGCAGTAGTCTGCCGGGGCACGGTAGCTTTGCGATGGGCATAAAAAAACCCGGCTGGCTTTCGCCAACCGGGTTTCTGCTGTCATTGCGCTACTGCGTTACGAAATGACTTCAATATCAGACGCCTGGGGGCCTTTCTGGCCCTGCGTGACATTGAACTGCACTTTCTGACCTTCCAGAAGGGTCTTGAAACCTGAACCACTGATGGCGCTAAAGTGCGCAAACACATCGGGACCTGACTCCTGCTCGATGAAGCCAAAGCCTTTTGTTTCATTAAACCACTTAACTGTGCCGGTAACTGATGCCATTTTCTATATTCCTACTCATTCATTAATTGTGCCCACAAGCGGGCGTTCTTGCTTGAAGTCATGCTGGGCAATATGAACAAACAGGACGGGATACGACAATCTGAACCGCTGTACTGAAAAGCTACCTTGCAGTGGCTATCCCTACAATCGGGGCAGATAGCGCGAACACGAACTACAACGACATAAATGCTTGCAACTATCAAACGCCTTCGATACTACCATCGAGCGCCGGGGTATGCACGCTTTATTTTCACCGGGTATCCCTGCGACCAAACGCCGGTCGACCACCGTCAATTGAGCGCGTTACGGCGGTTGCAAAGGCCGGACGATAGCGTATCCTGCGCAGCCTGACACTTGCTGACAGTGTCTTCCTGTTCGTCAGCATCCAACGTTAGGGATCCTGACGATGAAATTTACAGACCTCGGTCTGTCTGTGCCGCTGTTGCAGGCATTGACAGAAAAAGGCTATACCAGCCCCTCTCCGGTTCAGGAGAAAGCCATTCCCCTGGTTCTTGCCGGCCATGATCTCATGGCGGCTGCCCAGACCGGAACCGGCAAAACCGCAGCATTTGTTGTGCCGATGCTCCAGCGTCTCGCTGAGGGTACGCGCACCCGTGACCGCCAAGTGCGTGCCCTGGTACTCACACCCACCCGCGAACTCGCGGCTCAGGTGTACCAGAGCGCTGTGGACTACGGCGCACGCAGCGAACTGAGCGCCTCCGTCGTATTTGGCGGCGTAAAAATCAATCCGCAGATCGCAAAACTGAAGCGCGGCAGTGACATTCTTGTCGCCACGCCGGGTCGCCTGCTCGACCTCCACCAGCAGGGAGCAGTGGCATTTGATCGGGTGGAGATCCTGGTGCTGGACGAAGCTGACCGTATGCTCGACATGGGTTTCATCCATGACATCCGGCGCATCGTCGCTCTGATGCCGAAGAAGCGCCAGACACTCATGTTTTCCGCCACGTTCTCCGGCGAGATCCGCCGCCTGGCCGAAGGCTACCTGAACAACCCGAAGCAGGTAGAGGTTGCCCCGGCCAACGCCACGGCGGACAGCGTTGAGCAGTGGATCTACCCAGTTGACAAGAAACGCAAGCCAGAGCTCCTGTCACATCTGGTTCGCAGTAGAGACTGGCATCAGGTGCTGGTGTTCACCCGCACCAAGCACGGCGCCAACAAGCTAACGAAAAAACTCGAAGACGACGGTATCCGCGCCGAGGCTATTCACGGTAATAAGAGCCAGAACGCCCGCACCCGCGCACTGGACGGCTTCAAGCAGGGCCGCATTCAGGCGCTGATCGCCACGGACATCGCCGCCCGGGGACTGGATATCGCCCAGCTGCCGCAGGTGGTGAATTTCGACCTGCCGAATATCGCTGAGGATTACGTGCATCGCATCGGTCGCACGGGCCGCGCCGGGGCCAGCGGGCATTCCTATTCTCTGGTTTCAGCGGATGAGGCGGACTATCTCTACGGTATTGAGCGCCTGATCCGCAAAACGCTGCCCCGGGAGGAAATCGACGGCTATGAGCCGGAGCATGCACTGCCCGCGGCCGGCGTACGCCCTCCTCCCTCAGCCCGAAAGCCCGCACCCGCACAGCGCGCCGGACGCCCCTCGGGCCGCGGCGGAGCGCCAGGCAAGCCGGGCGGCAGTCGCCCCGGCGGTGCCCCAAGACGCAGTGCCGGCGGCCAGCGGGCCGGGGGTGGACGCAGCGGGGGGCAGCGCAGCGGTGGCAACCGCTAGCGGGCCACGGGCGCCGGTTACAGCGCGCGACTCAATGCCGGTATGGTTCTGTGCAGCGTTTCGTCATTTAAGGAGTAGTCTACCGGCACATCAATGACGTGCACGGCGGGCTCGTCCAGACAGCGCGTCAGCAGCGGCGCCAGCTCGTCACTGTCGGTCACGCGCCAGCCGCGCGCCCCATACGAGTTCGCGTACTGCACGAAATCCGGGTTGCCGTAATCCAGCCCATAGTCAGGGAACTGCATCTGCGCCTGCTTCCACTTGATCATGCCGTAAGCATCATCCCGCAGAATCACCACAACCAGATGCTGCTTGAGACGAACAGCTGTTTCCAGTTCCTGACTGTTCATCATAAATCCACCGTCACCCACCACCGCAACCACTGGCCTGTCCGGATGCACCAGCTTCGCCGCCATTGCCGAAGGCAGTCCCGCCCCCATGCTGGCGAGGGCGTTGTCCAATAGCAGCGTATTCGGATGCGCCGCCGGGAAATTGCGCGCAAACCAGATCTTATAGACACCGTTATCCAGCGTAACGATACCCTCCGGGGGCAAGACATCACGCACCTCCCTGACCAGGCGCTCTGGCAGCATCGGGAATCGCCTGTCCGCCTCCGCCTCTGCACGGTGAGCGAGATAGGCGTCGTGCGCCCGGCTGAAGAAATCGAAAGACCAGCCATCCTGAACGCTGATTTTTTCCTTGATCTGCCAGATACTGTTGGCAATATCCCCTACCACCTCCAGCTGCGGAAAATACACCGGATCAACCGCAGCCGTCTCGAAGTTGATATGCATGACCCGGCGTTTGTCCGTCGCGCGCATGAAAAAGGGCGGTTTTTCGACCACATCGTGGCCGATGTTGATGATAAGGTCTGCCGCGCCAATGACCCGGTGCACAAAATCGCCGTCTGATAGCGCAGTATTTCCCATGAAACGATGATGCTTCTCATCCAGCACACCCTTCCCCATCTGCGTGGTAATGAACGGGATGTCCGTTTTGTCGACAAACTCACGCAGCATTTTTGCAGTTAGCTTGCGGTTGGCGCCGGCACCGATCAGCAGCACAGGCGATCTCGCCTGCTCGATCATGTCTACGGCGGCATCGATGGATTTATATTCGGCGATGGGGCGGCGCACCGCACTGGCGGCGAGCGGAGGAACGTCCGTCTGCTCTGCCGCAATATCCTCGGGCAACTCAATGTGCACAGCGCCCGGACGTTCCTCATGCGCCAGACGAAACGCTTCGCGCACGATAGACGGCACGCGATCACCGCTGACAACCTGCACGGTATGTTTGGTAATTGGCTGCATCATGTTAACCGCATCAATGACCTGGAAACGTGCCTGCTTGCTGCTCTTGATCGGTTTCTGCCCGGTGATCATCAGCATTGGCATTGCGCCCAGCTGGGCATAAGCAGCCGCGGTCACCAGGTTTGTCGCCCCTGGGCCCAGCGTGGACAGACAGACCCCGACATTGCCGGTGAGACGTCCATAGGTCGCTGCCATGAAACCGGCTGCCTGCTCATGCCGCGTCAGAATCAACCGGATTGACGAGGTTCGAAGAGATTCGAGCAGGTCGAGGTTTTCCTCGCCGGGAACGCCAAAAATGTACGTAACGCCCTCAGCTTCCAGCGCGCGGACAAACAGGTCTGATGCTTTCACAGGTAGCCTCACGGTGTTGATGTGTGGTCCGATTCTAACGCGGTTTACACACTGGGCGTATGCTGATCACCCGCTGGTATCGCGCGAACGGCCAACGGCGCGACCGCCGGCACAATGCTCAGGCACGCGTTTCTATCAGGTCAACCCAGTGTTTCATCAGGCGAGTCTGTTTCGCCGCTATCTTGATGCAGACCAGCATGGGGACAGCGAGCAGCACGCCCACGGCACCCCACAGCCAGCCCCATATAACCAGCCAGACAATGATAATCAGTGGATTCAGTCGCATTCTGCGGCCGAGAATGACCGGCGTGACGAACTGCGCTTCAAGCATATTGATGCTGAAGTAGACCAGCGCCGGCAACAGCGCGGGCAGTGCGAGACCGTACTGCACGATGCCGGCGAGCGACAGCAGTATCACGCCGATGAACGGCCCGACATAAGGCGCAAAGTTCAGCATTCCCACCACAGCGCCCCAGAAAAGCGCGTCCTCGACACCCAGTCCCCAGAGTACGGACGCGACCACCAGACCCAGGCCGGCATTGATGATGCTGACCGTCAGGATATAGCGCGAGAGCTCGAGCTGGATGGACTGCATCAGCTCGATGCTGTGCTCTTTATCGTGAATATGCGGGAAAACGTTAACCCAGGTAACAAAAAGCCCGGAACCAAAAATAAGGAGGAATAAAATCAGCATCAGGGCAGTGAGCAACTGGGCGATCATCACCGGCGCTGCGCTCAACGCCGTAATCATGGCTTCCAGACCGCCCTGTTTAAGTTTTTCGGTGACGCCGGCATCTGCGCTGCTACCACCGGGAACGCCGGCAGTATCAAATTCTTCGTCGCCGCCGAACAGGCCGAAAAACGTAAATCCTTGTGGCTCGGGTGGTGCCTGCGCTTCGCCGGGAGCCAGTCTTTGCGTCAGGTCTTCCATGTGCTGACTGAGTTCATCCGCCAGCCCGGGGATCGCAGTCGCCCAGCGCTGCGCCGGTTCAGCGAGCTGACTCGCCAGTAAACCCAGGGGCCCACCGATGATGCAGAGAATAAGCACGGCAGAGAGAGTTCGTGGCACATAAAACCGCTTTAGCGACTCGACCAAGGGGCTCAGCAACAGCGCGAAGAAAAGCGCCACCACCATAGGCATCAGCAGCGACCGGGCAAAATATACCGTGTAAAGAACCGCCAGCACCGACAGACTGCGCAGGGCCAGCGAAGTGCCCTGCCCCTGGCGAGCATTGGAAGCACTCGTTGCCGGCTGGCCACTGCCGAGGCTCACCGATCGGTCAAACCAATGTCAGCGAACACACTGCCCGCCGCGCCTCGCGCAACGCGCAACCCGGACACGAGCAGGGAGGAAAGCATGCCGCTCCCTCCGGCCAGGACGCCCACACGATGCGTCACAAAACCGGCGGTGAAACCGACTGCGAGCAGCCAGGCTGGATGCACGCGCTGCAGATGCTGCCGTCGCGAGCGTGCCGCAGAATGCAGCATCACCCTGCGCTCATCGAGCGCCGCCTCGGCAGACTGCAGTTCCCGCAGCTGTTGTTGACGACTCATTTCCCCTGCCCTGATTCGCCGCTGGATGCTGTCTGGCTACCCATCAATGCCTGCCACTGACGCCGGCTGGCGGGCAACCCCAGGCTGCTCTGAAACCGGCGAGCGGCACGTGCCAATAGATAGAGCGGTGCCAGCTGCAGCCCAAGAAAGGTCGTCAGACCCACTGTCACAGACTCGCTGGCCACCACAGCCAGCCAGGAAAGCAGAGCGCAAAAGCCCACCCATGCCAGCAAGAGCAGCGGAATCATCGCCAGCAGGACTACCAGAAGCCGTTTCGCGTCTGCGACAGCGAGGCCAAGCTCCAGGCGCAGCACTGTCGCCAGCTGCTCAAGAACACCCACGGCCTGGCTGCCCAGGGCAAGCCAGGCCTGCACTTCCGCAGTTGCGCCGTTCTTTTGTGTGCCAGTAGCGTGGGGATCCGCGTCTTCAGGCACAGAGCTTACTTCCGCGAAACTAACTGCGACACGAGCAGTCCCGCAAAAAACGCCAGGCCAAGCGTGGCTACGGGCTTCTCGTGCACGTAACGCTGCACTTCATCGCCGAGTACATCCGCCTTCTGCCGGCCTTTCAGCAGCTGGTCCATCGCATCGTTCTTGAGATCCAGCCCGGCGGCCTCGGCAGCACTGCGAAAATGCCCCTGCGCCTCGAGCATGTCATTATACGCAGCCAGAACGGACTCTTTGCCAGCATCCATCTCTTTCTGCCTGTCAGACGTCGTTTTGTCACTTGCAGCCACGATAGTCTCTCCTTGTCAGTTCTCTGATGGTTGCACATTGTCGGCCCCGCTCACGGCACCGAGAGTCCTTGAAGGGTAGCTCATACGCAAACGAACCGCACGCCGCGTCATCGCTCCGCGGACGGCCTCAGGCTAGATAGCCAGGCAAACACCTCATGCTCACTGCACACGTCGCCATATTTGGCATTCATATCGAACAGATTGCTGGCATGAGGCGCCGGGTGTCTGTCACCACAGGCTTCCTCGATCACAATCGGAATGAAACCATGCTGACAGCTGTCGACACAGGTTGCCCGGATGCAGCCACTGGTCGTCACGCCGGTAATCAATAAGGTATCGATACCCATCGCGGTCAGGGTAGAAGACAGGCTGGTTGCAAAAAACGCACTGGCATATTGCTTGGAAATGACCAGCTCGCTCGTGGCGGGCTCAAGCCCATCCGCCCAGGCTCCCATGGGATTTCCAGCCACGAAATGACGTAGCGGCAGCGCTTTCTGGAAGAAACGGCCGCCATTCATCCCCGACTCATGAAATACAACATTTGTGTATATCACGGGAATCCCCGCCTGGCGGGCCACCGCGCGCACCCTCAGCGCAGCATCGAGTGCAGGCTGAACATCGGCATACAGCTCGCAGTCCCTGTCGAAATACGCCCGCACAAAATCTACCAGGATCAGTGCCGGTCTCTGACCGAAACCTATGCGGTTGTCGTAAGCGCGCCCGTAACTGTCTGCGAGGCTTTCCGGCTCGCTGTCGTCAAAATTGCCGTTTCTGCTGTCGGTCATGACTGGACTCCCCGGATGGCGGCAGGTTGTGGGCATAATGGCATATTCAAAAAGGAATGCAGAGTGAGACTGTTCATCGCGGGCGCGCCTCTGCCGCCTGCGAGTGTACCGACGACCCTATGCGCACAAGCAGCCCGCCGAGGCAGGTCAGACACGCGAACATCGCGATAATGTGGCCGACTGGGGCAAAGTCACCTTTGAAGTCAGCGCAGTCTGCGGCGTTACTGGCAGACCCACTCACTCATGATCCGGCCAGGCGCCGCAGAGCGATGCCCAGACCCGTGCCGAGCGATAGACCCACGGCGTTGGCCAGCATGTCCGCCACTTCAAAAAACCGTCCCACTAGCGGCTGTACAAACTCGATGGCTATGCCCCACATCAGAAACACGCCGATCACGGGCACCACGCGTCTACCGAGCGCCAGCGCTGCAGGCACCACCGCGAGCCCCCAGGCGGCAAGGTGAAGAAGTTTGTCACTGCCCGCCATTGATGACGCGGCCTGCAGCGGCAGCAGCGACAGTACGGTCAGCACAACCAGCGAGAGCAAGGACAGGCCGCGCCAGTATCGAACGGGCAAGGCGAGGAGCTCAGTCAGCATGGGGTGTCGTGCCCGGCCATCAGCTAATGATAATGCCGAGAGCGAGCAGCAGCGGCGTGACCAGCGTCAGGGCCACGTGCTGCGCCATATGGGGCACCAGTGCAGATACCGCATCCTGATGACGCCGTAAACCACGGTAAGCCAGCGCGGCGACTGGCACAGTCGCCAGACTCAGCAGGACCATAGGCGGCAATACATCAAAGATCACGGCGAGAATCACTGAAATATAGGCTGCAAAAAGAAACACCCCGTATACCGCCACACCTGCGGGACCGCCCCAGACCAGCAACAAATGTTTGCGTCCTGCCCAGCGATCGGCCTCTCGATCCGGAAACTGGTTGATCAGCAAGAGGTCACTGACCATGAACAACGGCAGCAGGGACACCATCAGTGCAGTGCTGCTGTAAGCGCCGGTGATGACATAATAGACACCCAGGACCATCAGCGGCCCGAACCCGACCCCCGGCGCCAGCAGGCACAGCAGCGGTGAGCGCGTCAGCCAGCGGGTATACAGTACGATGATGAGAACACCCGCGAGGCCGAGCGGCAGAATACCGGCGCCGCGAAGGCGGATGAAGTACACACCGACCGCAATCACAACACCGAGCGCCGCAACGGCAACAATCAGTGCGTAATGTGCTTTATCCGGATTCTCCGGCAGCACCCCGGTACCGCCGCTGAACGGCGTTCGCTGGGTCCGGAAATCAAGGCCACTGCGAAAATCCTCATACTCGTTGAGTGCATTGACGCTGATGTGCGCCGCCAGGGCGCCCGCCGCGGCCAGGGCCAGATGAACAGCGTTAACACTGTGACCATCGTGAACCGCAGCAGCCCAGCCGAGCAGCACACAGACGGGCACAAGCAATAGAAAGGGGGCGCGCATCGGCCCGAGCGCGGCAGTGAAATGGGCATTGATCACGTCGGCGACCTCCGGTGCCAGTGGATTGCAGCTGCGGATTTTAGCCGGTATTACTCCAGCGCGTCTCGCACTGAAGGAAATCCTTTGTAGCGGGCCAACACCGGTGGCATCGCATCCGCAGCCGAAACCAGTGCCCCGACGGCGCCTGGCACTGCGCTGAGTGCGGCCAGCAGATCGACCCTCGCCAAGGGTTGCATGGCGCCGCCGGCCACGCCGGCCCATGTTAGGCGAGCCGGGCACGATACCGTACAATTGCAAAGAGCATTCACGCCTGATACGGCAGCACCGCATGATCTATCTCTACCCAGGCAAGTCAAGACTCCGGCACCTGCCAGGCAGCGCCTGCAGGATCGCATGAGTAAGGGCAGCATAAGCCCCTCCGGCTGGCACACCTATCGCCGTCTGCTGGTTTACGTGAAGGCGGTCTGGCCGGCGTTCCTGCTCAGTCTCTTCGGTTTCATGCTGTATGCGCTCACTCAGTCGGCGTTTGCCGGTCTTATGCAGTATCTGCCCAGCGCCTTCGCGACCCTGCCTGCGGAGACAACCGAGTTCGCCGCGTGGGAACTGGCTCTCAATCTCGATTCGCCGGAAGGCATCCGGATTTTCCTGCCCGTGGCCCTGTTGATCATTGTCAGCCTGCGCGGCGTCGGCTCCTATCTCGGCGGCTATTACATCACCTACGTCGCGCGCAGCGTTGTCAATCAGCTGCGGATGGATCTGTTTCGGCATATCAATCTGATGCCGGGCAGCTTTTTCAGCCAGAACAATTCCAGTCAGCTGGTCTCCATCATTACTTATAATGTGGAACAGGTCACCTCGGCCGCCTCCAACGCCATCAAGGTGGTGGTTCGTGAGGGGCTGACCGTGGTGGCTCTCATGACCTATATTTTTTACCTGAACTGGAAACTGTCCCTGCTGTTCCTCGCCGTCGCACCCCTCATCGCCTTGATCATTGGCTTTGCCTCCGGGCAGTTCAAGAAGTACAGCCGTCGGATACAGACATCCATGGGCGGCATTACCCAGGTCACAACCGAAGCGATTCGCGGATTTCCCGTGGTGCGAAGCTTTGGCGGTGTGGACTATGAGAATCAACGCTTCAGTGAACGCAGCGGCTATGCACTGAAGCAGGATCTCAAGCTCGCCCGGGTCAATGAGATCAGTACGCCCGTAATACAGTTCCTGACCTTTGCAGCGGTTGCGGGGCTGTTCTGGCTGGGACTCGATCCGGAACTGCGCGGTGGCATGACGGCCGGTGAGTTTCTCACCTATATCACCGCTGCGAGTCTCGTCGCCAAACCACTCAGGCAGCTGAGCAACATCAACGCCGGTATACAGCGGGGGATTGCAGCCAGCGAGAGCATCTTCGACATCTTCGACCAGCCAGTCGAGCCGAACCGTGGCACACGCATTCTCGAAAGCCCCCATGGACGCATTGAATGCCGGCATCTAAGCTTCCGCTACCAGCCAGGGGATACGCCCGTACTGCAGGATATCAACCTTGTCATTGAGCCTGGAGAAACCGTGGCCGTTGTCGGGCGTTCCGGCGCCGGCAAATCGACTCTGGCGTCCCTGGTGGCCGGTGTCACGCCGCCGCCCGCGGAGTGTATTTTCATCGACGATATCGCCCTGGAGGACATCCGACTCGAATCGCTCCGTCGTCACGTGGCTGTAGTCAACCAGCACACCGTGCTGTTCGAGACAAGCATTGCCGACAATATCGCCTACGGTGAACTGCGTGGCGCCAGTGAAGAAGCAATCCGTCGTGCCGCAGACGATGCCCATGCCAGTGAGTTCATCGAGCAACTGCCCGAAGGCATGGCAACCCAGGTCAACGAGGACGCCAACGATCTCTCCGGAGGACAGCGCCAGCGCCTCGCCCTCGCCCGCGCCTTCCTCAAGGACGCCAGAATTCTGGTACTCGACGAGGCCACGTCGGCACTGGATGCCCACTCGGAAAAACTCATCCAGGAGGCGCTGGCACGTATCAGCGAGGACCGCACGACACTCATCATCGCGCATCGTCTCTCTACCGTAGAGCGCGCGGATCGTATTATCGTGCTGGACGCCGGGCGTATCGTGGAAATCGGCACACATGCGGAGCTGGTTGCAAACGAGGGTGCCTACGCCGACCTTTACCGACAACAATTCAGCGATGGCGATGCACCACGCTGACCGGCGATACGCCGACACGGCGACTGTGCCCGGGGCGATCACAACCTGGCTGCTGTCAGATGGCAAGCCGGGACACGAAGCCCAGCTCCAGGGCCTGGGACTGGCGCTGGCGCGGCGGCAGCCGGTGGAGCTCGCCTGGGTAGACGTGGCGAGCCGGCGCGCGGGATGGATGGACCTCCTGCGCGGCCGCTATCCAGGTCTGACTGCACCCC
Organism: uncultured Alteromonadaceae bacterium; assembly: GCA_964613795.1. GTDB lineage: Bacteria > Pseudomonadota > Gammaproteobacteria > Pseudomonadales > Halieaceae > Chromatocurvus. The sequence goes on from CAZTJR010000014.1 coordinate 36,309, forward strand.
ACGTACCGACACTCGCCGTTGCCGCCGGCCATGGCACACACCGCCAGCTACTGACACTGGGGCGCGCGAGCGGCTGCGTGACCTGTGTACTGATGAAACCGAGCCTTCCCCTGCGCTGGTTCGACGCCGCCATCATACCGCGCCACGACCGGCCGCCGCGGGACCCGCGAGTGCTCGCCACTGACGGTGTGCTGAACCCCATCCGCCCGGCGACGACGGTGGATGACAGCCGCGGCCTGATTCTGCTGGGCGGGCCGTCTCGGCATTTCTATTTTCCTGTCGACGACGTGTGTGACCGGATCGCGTTGCTATGTCAGCGGTTTCCTACAATGCGCTGGATAGCCAGCAGCTCACGCCGAACGCCGGTCGGTACACTGGACACTCTGACAGCGAAGGCTGCGAACAACCTTCAGGTAATATCGCACACGGATACGCCGCGGGGATGGGTAGCGCACATGCTCTCACGCTGCGCGCAGGCGTGGATTACCGAAGATAGCGTTTCCATGGTTTACGAAGCCCTGAGCGCTGGCACCGCAACGGGATTGCTGACATTACCCACGGTACGCGCCGGGCGGCTACAGCACGGCATAGATAATCTGCGCCATCGCAACATGATCAATCCGCTAGCGCCGATCCTGGCCGGCCAGTCGCCGCAGCGGCCAGCGCAGCCGCTGCAGGAGGCCGATCGCGCCGCAGACTGGCTGCTGCAGAAACTCTCGAAAAAGGTGCGAACATGAAGGTTCTTCAGGTTCTGCCCGCGCTGAACAGCGGAGGCGTAGAACGCGGCACGCTGGAAATGGGCGCCGCACTGGTCAAGGCCGGCCATGAATCCTGGGTGATCTCAGCTGGCGGTCAGCTGGTGTCGCGCCTCGAGCGCCAGGGATCGACGCATGTGCAGTGGTCGCTCGGCAACAAATCCCCGCTGTGTGTGCTGCAGGTGCCAAGACTCCGGCGCTGGCTGGCGCGTCAGCACTTCGACATAGTCCACCTGCGCTCGCGTATGCCAGCCTGGCTGGTCTGGCTTGCCTGGCGCGGCATGCCTGCTTCAACACGGCCACACCTTGTGACCACTGTGCACGGCCTGCACTCGGTCAGCCGCTACAGCGCCATCGTGACCTGTGGCGAGCGCGTCATTGTCGTTTCGGAATCAGTGCGGCGTTATGTCACGGAAAACTACCCTGACTGCGACCCCGCGAAGCTTCGGCTGGTATATCGCGGCATCAACCCCGCGCAGTTCCCGCCCGGTTACCGGCCGCCGGAAAACTGGCTGCGCGGTTGGTATCGACAATATCCACAGCTGCTTGAGCACGACGTGATAACGCTGCCAGGACGGCTGACACGCCTGAAGAATCACACTGACTTTCTGCACATACTTGCGGGACTGCGCGCCCGTGGCCGCAGCGTGAAAGGGCTGATCGTAGGCGAAGAAGACCCCAGACACCGGGCATACGCGCGGGAAATCCATGGCCTGGCGACGGACATGGGCTTGTCTGATCACGTACTGTTTACAGGGCAGAGAAACGATATGCGCGAAATCTACGCCATGTCCAGCGTCGTCCTGTCCCTGTCGAACCGGCCGGAGTCTTTCGGTCGCACGGTGCTCGAGCCGTTGAGCATGCAGGTACCGGTGGTCGCCTACGATCATGGGGGCGTCGGCGAGGTAATGCAGGCGCTGTTCCCCGAGGGCGCGGTGCCCTGCGGTGCCACTGACGAGGCCGTCGAAAAGGTCGATGCCGCGTTGCGGCAGACGCTCCCGCCGCCGCGCGCCAACAGCACGTTTCTGCTCTCGCGCATGTGTGACGACACGCTCGCGGTTTACGGTGAGTTGCTGGAAAACCAGGGCGGCATGACCGAAAACTAATGCAGCGGATATTGCTAAACGGTGAGGAACCCTTATTTATCGGCGGTACACGCCAGGTTTTCCAGCATCCAGGCTACGCCGACAGATGTATCAAGGTGCTGCGTTCAGACCGCACCGGCGCGGCGCGGCGAGCACAGAAACGAGGCTGGAAGCAGCTGCTGCCGGTCTCAGCCTTCGATGACCAGATCAAGGAAATACGTGCCTACCGGCAGCTTGTGGCATCCACGCCCGATCTGACCCCGGTATGGCAGCACGTTCCTGAATTCTTCGGAACGGTGACCACAGACTGCGGCCTCGGTATCGTAACGCGGCTGTACCGCAACCACGACGGCAGCTGGCCGCGCAACCTGGAGCAACGGCTGCCGAGCGGACTGACACCGGCGCTGTGTGATGGGATAAAGACTTTCGCCGCAGTCATGGAACGACACCGCGTATTGACCCGCGACCTTCTGCCACACAACATGATTGCAGTCGAGCAGGCCGACGACAGCATACAGGTGCTGGTGGTCGACGGCATTGGCAGCGCAGACTTCATCCCGCTCGCCGCCCGCTCGCAGCGCGTCGCACGCGCCAAGGTTCGACGCAAGCTGAAGCGGCTGGAGGGTCGTATTCGCATGCTGCTACCCCTTTGCGATCAGGAGAAGATCCAGCTGTGCAATTTCTGAAACCGGTGGAAGTTCGCCTGCGCCAGTGGCGCAACCGCATGGCACCCTGGCGCTACCGGGGCAGCGCCGTACACTGCCCGGTATGCGAGACTGACTTCAGTCGTTTCCTGCCGGCGGGAACCGGCGCGCGCTATCGCGAAAATGCCGTATGCCCTCTGTGCCGGGCACGCGAGCGCGACCGTCTGACCTGGCTATTCCTGCAGCGCAACCCGCAGCTTTTTGATAAACCGCTGCGATTGCTGCACCTTGCGCCGGAACCGCGCCTGGCAGACTTTTTTCAGCGGCGGGCCGCTGATGGCTATGTCAGCGCCGATCTGATGCGGCGTGATGTCGATCTGCGACTGGACGTCGCTGCGCTGCCGCTACCGGATAGCTGCCTCGATGCGATCTACTGCAGCCATGTTCTGCAGGATGTGCCCAATGATCGCGCAGCCCTTGCCGAATTCCACCGCACACTGCGTCCCGGGGGATGGGCGATTCTCAACGTTCCACTGCATGCCGAGGCCACCTGCGAGAATGATCGCCCGGATAATGTCCGGGCGCGCTTCGACAGCCGCCCGCACGAGCACCTCAGGCAGTACGGTCACGATTATCTGCAGCGACTCGAGGAAGCCGGATTCACCGCCAGTGTCACGCGGCCGGACGAACTCGAGCCGGACGCCGCACAGCGCAGTCGCCTGGGCATCAACGGTTCCCGCACCGGTTACCTGCACAGCGTGGTCAAACCCGGCTGAGGTGAATGATCACCGTCCTTCGAAGCGATAGTTCATCAATGCGATCTCGCGGCGAAACAGCGCCTCCACACGTGCCCGCGATTCGTCATCGTAATAGGTGGGCCATGGCCTGCGGTCAATCGCGATACCGGTTTTTTCACCCGGCAGCACCGCTGGAACGGGAAGTCCGGTGCGTGAGCCCACTTCGCGCAGTGCCGACGCGAGATCCCGATATTCGAAAACACGATCCACCAGCACCTGATCACCCGACATATACAGATCCGCATCCAGCGGCAGTTTATGAGGTTTACCCATCAGCCAGGATTTGAAGGAGGGCATGGACCGCGACTGCCCGTCGCGCTTCCACAAATAGTAGGACACGAGCTTGTCCCAGGGATTGCGCTCTACGCAGAAAGTAAAGTAAGACTGCCAGATGCCCTCTCCTACCAGCTGACGTACACGCCATGCCGGCATGTGCTCATAAAAATACGCGCCGAGGCGTGGCGAATGCCGAGACATCAGCTTACGTACCCAGCGGTGACGCCCATAGGCACGCCCGACTCGCGTATTGGGGAGATAATTGCGCGGAACACCCGAGTGCAGGTTGGTCTCCATGTGCGAAACAACATCCTCTTTTGCGCAGAGAGGACCAAGACCCATTTCCAGACTGCTGCCCGCGGTTTTGTGCGTCTTGATAAAAATGAAGCGGTAACGATGACTGATGATCATCTGGCTATGTCCAGGTCCGCCAGCCCATCCGCATGCCGAGGCGGAAGGTGAGCTGCCCCTTTTTACCGGGTACCTTGACACGCTTCAGTTCAAAGCGCTCGGCCTGGAGATCACGGCTGATCCCGGAACGCGTTGTCACGGCGCCCAGAAAAGCGGCATCGCGGACCAGCGACACATCCATGCTGTCATAAATACCGAAAGGATAGGCGTAGGTTTGCAGCGGTACGCCAAAACGCGCTTCCAGCGCTGACTTGCTGTCTTCGATTTCCGCACGGCGCATCAAGGGATCCAGCTTGCTGAAATCGGCATGGGTCGCGCTGTGCCCTCCCAGCTCAAAGCACCCGGATGCCAGCAGCGTCTCTACTTCGCCATCCGTCAGCTTCGGCTCGCGTGCCAGCTCGCCCTCGTCGTGATGCTGCTTCTTCTTAACCGACCAGTCGTTATCATGGCGGTGCTGCACCAGATAGAGCGTGGCCACCGCACCGTAGCGCTGAAGAATCGGCAATGCATTATGCAGGTTGTCCGCGTAGCCATCATCAAAGGTGATAACGCAGATCTTTTCGGATAGGGGCTGGTGCACGGAATCCGTCGACAACACATCGGACAGGAAGCGGAACTGCCAGCCATGACGACTAAGCCAGGCGAGCTGACGCTCGAACTGCTGTGGGGATACGCGCAGTCCGTTGAAACGCGCACCCGGGACCGGATCGCAGATCATGTGGTACATGAGAATCCGCGGCAATGTTATCGGCACTGCCGGCTTCCACCAGGGATAGCGGAGGGACGCTATCAGTGCCAGCAGTAATATGGAAACTATCGCGATCGTCATCAACAGGGAATACCCTCGTCCCGGCAGCCAACATGGCGCAAGCGTATCATAGGGCTTTACGTCGCCAGCGCCGGCTGCTCCAGAGATAGGTCTCTGGCTGCTCCCGGATGCACCGCTCTGCGAGGGCGATGTAGCGCTCGGTGATCGCATTTTCCCCGCAGTCGTGCGGTGGCATCGACAGGCTGTGAAAGATGGCCTCGTAGTGCCCCCTGCCGAGGCGGCGGCACTGGATGAAAATCACCGGCGCATCAACCGTGCGCGCCATTTGGTCCGCGCCGCGATAAAAAGTCGCTTCTCTGCCGAGAAATTGCGTGCGGTAGCCGTGTCGTGACGCTGACTGATCGGCGACCAGGGCATACGCGATACTGCGGTGACGGTTGCGCAAGACTGACCTGAACGCCCGCTGCATGGGCAGCGGGCTACTGCCAAAGCGGCTGCGCATGGCAACGGCGAACGCGTCCCAGCGGGCGCTGTGCAGCGGTTTGTAGACGGCGTGAATCGGGGTGTCCAGCGACAGGGTCGCAGCATGCAGCATCCACTCCCAGTTACCCTGGTGTATCGCCAACACGAGCATTGGCGCTCCCCGGTCGCGGATTGCCGCGTCGAAAAGCTGAGGATTGCGCAGCGTTACGCGGGAAGTGAACGCAGAGCGCGGCAAGGCGCTCGCGGCGATGACTTCTAGCACCAGATCGGCAAGGTAGCGGTAAAAGGCTCGCTCGATGCGCCGCTGCGCCGCTGCCGACCGGTCGGGTAACGCCGCAGCAATATTTTCACGCACCACCCGACGCCGATAGCGAACTACGCGGTAAAGCAGAAAGGACAGACCACCGGACAGCAGGTAAAGCGCGCGTAAGGGCACGCGGGCAAGCAGATGAATGATTGGCATTGTGTCGCTTTCTTGTCCCGTAACCACAGGGCTGCAAAGTATAACGGCTCTGTCCATGGTATTCTGCGAGACTTGACAGGCTACCGAGACCGTTCTGGAGAAAGGCCATGCAGCTGGCATTATCAACCTGGTGCGATATCGAAGACTATCTTCGCAGCAGCGCGGCACTTGTCGTACCCATTGGCTCCATGGAACAGCATGGCCCCACCGGCCTGATAGGAACAGATTCGCTGTGTCCCGAAACCATCGCCCAGCGCGCAGGCGAGCGCGGTCAATTCCTCGTTGGTCCGACCTTTAACGTTGGCTGCGCGCAGCATCATCTCGGGTTTCCCGGCACCGTCACCCTGCGCCCGTCGACCATGATTGCCGCGCTTGACGACTGGTGCGCATCCCTCTCCCGACACGGGTTCCGGCGCATCTACTTCCTCAATGGACACGGCGGCAATACAGCGACGCTGCATGCTGCCTTCGCCGAAATCTATGCGCGGCGAAGCCTGAATCAGACCGCGGAGGACAGGCCCATGACCTTACTCGCACGAAATTGGTGGGAACTTCCCGCGGTGATGGAAACCTGCCGGCAGCTGCATCCCAGCAACGATGGCATGCATGCCACCGCTTCGGAAATTGCCGTGACATGGGCGGCTTATCCAGAGCAAAAGCGCACACGCAGACTGCAGCCAAAAGTAGCACCCACGAATACTTTCACCGACGCCCACCATTACCGGGAAAACTTTCCCGACGGTCGCATTGGCTCTGATCCCTCTCAGGCGACAGCCGAGAACGGAGAGAAAATCATTGCCGCCGCAGTAGATGCGCTGATCAGCGACTTCCGGCGCTTCGAGACCAGCTGATCACCGTCAGCGCGCAGCGGCCGCAAATGCGCGTTCAAGGTCTGCAATGAGATCATCAATGGATTCGAGCCCGGCATGCAGGCGCAGCAGACGCTGATCGGGACCCAGCGCCAACCGCGCCGATAGCGTCCGCACCGGCTGCATGGGCAGAGCCAGACTTTCGAAGCCGCCCCAGGAGTAGCCCATGCCGAAAAGCGCCAGGGCATCGAGAAAGCGGGCTAGCCGTGCCTCGCCGAAATCACTCAGCACAACCGCGAACAGACCACTGGCGCCGCGGAAGTCACGCCTGAAAACGCTATGACCCGGGTGCTCCGGACGCCCTGGATGCAGAACCCGTGACACCTCGGATCGCTGCGCGAGATACGCTGCCAGGCTCAGGCCGGCGGCCTCGTGTGCCGCAAGACGCACCGCCAGGGTGCGTAGACCACGGCGCGCCAGAAAGCAATCATCGGGCGCAAGATGACTGCCGGTGGCAAGGGCATACCGGTGCAGGCGGTCGTACAGTGCCTCATCGCGGCATGTCACGACGCCGTACAGGCAGTCGGCGTGACCATTGAGATATTTCGTGCCGGACTGAATGGCTAGATCAACGCCGTGATCCAGCGGGTTGAACAGGAGCGGTGTCGCCCAGGTGTTGTCAATCGCCGTGAGAATGTCCCGACTGGCGGCCAGGGAAACGATCGCGGGAACATCCTGCACCTCGAACGTCGCTGACCCGGGCGATTCCATGAAGACCATGCGCGTGCTTTCTCTGAACAGAGCCTGCAGCTCCGCAGTGCCTGCACAGGGATCATAAAAGGTGGTTTCCACGCCAATGTCAGCCAGGTATCCCAGACAGAAGTTGCGAGTGGGGCCGTACGTCGAGTCCACCATGAGCAGATGATCGCCCGGACGCAGAAAGCACTGCAGCGCGGCGGCGATGGCAGCCACACCAGAGGGAAACAACACAGCGCCGACGCTGCTGTCCAGAGCGGTTAGCGCATCCTCGAGTGAACGGGTGGAAGGTGTCCCCATGCGGCCGTAGTACATCGAATCGCGACTCAGTGGATCGGCCTCTCCCCGGCGCAGGTCCGCGTAGGTGGGAAACAGCACGGTCGACGCGTGGTAGACGGGTGTCGCCACGACACCGTAGGTATTATCGAGGTCGTGCACCAGCCGGGTCTGTGCAGACAGGTCTGCACCGGTCTTCTGCTTCATACCTTCTCCATTATGGTTACCCGCGGCGCCGAGCATAGCAGGCCATCGCCCCGGCAAGATTACCAGACATGGCACGCCGCTACCCGCGGTGTGCCCGTCGCGGCAATTTTGCCATGGACGCTCACCGGGATGTTTGCGACAGTGAGCTTCAGGCCATTCCCGAGCAGGGACCACCGGGACATACCTGTATGACCGATATCATTATCCACCAGTATGCGGACGGGAGAGCGGCGCTCGAGGCGGGTAGCCAGCCCGATGGCTGACGTATTCTCCAGGCACGGGCAGCCTGCCCTGCTGTGGCTCTGCATGACCGCCATGCTCTGTCTCAATCAGACAGTCGCCGCCAACAATGGGCAGACGCCAGAGGCAGAGGCGTTCGACGCCCGGCTGCAGACCATCAACACATCCCTGCGCGCGGGCTTTGACAATCTCAAACAGCTATTCATCCGGCAGAAAGAGTATCCCTGGCAGGATCGTGCGCCGGCAGCAGAGCAAAGCCATGATTTTGAGCGGGATATCCTGCCTGTGCTGCACGACAAATGCCTGGCCTGCCACGCCTGCTACGACGCCCCCTGCCAGCTGAAGTTCGACAATATCTCAGGGCTCGAGCGCGGCGCGTCGAAAATACGGGTGTACAACGGTCTGCGGCTGGGGGATACGCCGCCCACCCGCCTGGGTATCGATGCGCAAAGTGCCGCCGAGTGGCGTCAGCGTGGCTTTTTCAGCGTCCTCGACGCGCCGCAGGCGAGAGGCCGGGAAAACCAGCCGCTGCTGCAGTCTATGATCGACTTCGGCAAAGAGGATCCACTGCCGCAACATGCACCCATCCCGGACGAGATCCGTCTTGACCTTTCGCGCCGACATGCCTGCCCTGAGCCCGGTGAATTTGCCCACTATCGCGAAAAGAATCCCCACGGCGGCATGCCGCTGGTCATGGCGGGGCTGACCGACAGCGAGTATGACACGCTGTCTCGCTGGATCAGGGAAGGCGCTCTCATGAAGTCGTCCAACAGGGCCGGCCGCTCCGGTGCTGCCGAATCACCGCATACCGAAATAATACGGCAGTGGGAGCGCTGGCTGAATCGCGATGACAACCGCGCGAGGCTCCTCGCCCGTTATCTGTACGAACACCTGTACCTCGGTCATCTCTACCTGGAGAGCGACGAGGCTGACAACACCCGTTTCTATACCCTTATACGGTCGCGTACCGCCGCCCCGGCTATACCCCAGCCAGTAGCGACCCTGCGCCCGAACGATCCGGTAGGGGGTGACTTTCATTACCGTCTTATGCTCATTGACGACAGCATTGTTCACAAGACCCACATCACCTACCGCTTTGATCGCGCCCGACGCGTGGAGCTCAAGGACCTTTTTGAGAGCCAGGACTGGTCCGTCGATGAATTACCGGGGTATGACAGCCGTGCGCGCGCCAACCCCTTCGAGACCTTCGCCGCCATTCCCCCCCGGCTGCGCTACCGTTTTCTGCTCAACGACGCACTGTACTTTGTGCGCAACTTCATTCGGGGCCCCGTCTGCCGGGGACAGATCGCCACCGACGTCATCCGCGATCAGTTCTGGGTTATGTTCGAATCGCCGACAGAGGAGCGCTTCACCAACCGCAAAGCCTACCGCGAGGAGGTCAGCCCATTGCTGGGCGTACCGGGACAGAAAAGCTCATTGATCTCGCTGGGCCCTGAGTGGCTCGAGTACAAAGCGGTGCGCAACCGCTACCTCGACAAGCGAACCCTTCGCTACGCCGAAGACTTTCCTCAGGGTCCCGGCCTGTCGCAGATCTGGAACGGCGAGACGCATAACCCGAATGCCTTCCTGACCATTTTCCGCCATCACGACAGCGCTTCCGTGATGGCCGGGTGGCAGGGAGAACTGCCACGCACGACCTGGCTGATGGATTATCCACTGCTGGAAAGGACCTACTATGAGCTGGTGGTGGGCTTCAATGTCTTTGGCAGCCTCTCCCACCAGGCGCAGACCCGACTCTACTTTGACCTCATACGCAACGAGGCAGAAACCAACTTTTTGCGTCTCCTGCCTCCCGACCGGCGCAAGGCCCGCTACGACAGCTGGTACCAGAATAGCGGCAGGCTGAAGATGCTTCTGACCTACCAAGATCTGGACACCACGACACCGACGCAGATCACATCAGGCACAGACGACAGCTACACCGGTTTGCTACAGCAGCTGCGAAACAGCAGCCCGGAACTCACCGGCACCAGCGACGCCATCAACAGGCCCAAGACAGATCACTGGTCGCCGGCGCTGACAGCTGAGCAGCGCGTTACGCACAGAACACTGCGAGTGCTGGCTGCACGCCCCGCCAGCGACCTGGATCTGGTGCGCTGGATGCCGGAAGTCACCTTCCTGCGAGTAGACCATGCTGACGGCAGCCGGGAAGCCCTGACACTGCTGCGCAACCGACGACACAGCAATGTGGCTTTTATGCTGGGCGAATCACTGCGCTATCAGGAAGAGCGCGACAGTCTGAGCATTCTTCCCACCCTGGTCGGCAGCTACCCCAACCTGATGTTGCGCGTCGACGCGCGGGACCGCGAGGACTTCGTTGACACACTGCTGACCGTAGACAGTGAGGCCGCGATGCAGGCGATGGTCAGGCGCTGGGGGCTGCGGCGCATGGACCCGGACATCTGGCCGGTGTTCCACAGTTTCCGGGACCTGCTCAAGCAGCAGGCGCCTCTGGAAGCCGGCGTTTACGACCTCAATCGCTACGGCCGCTGGTGACAGGTGACAACGTGGCAACCGCCGTCAGCCATTATCCTCCGATGGGCGATCCCGGCGGCAGATCCCGTGACTGCAGCACTGGCAGAAGCGCCGGGCTGCGACGGAACTCCTCGATCAGGGACAGCTGATAAGCGTAGAAAGCCGCGTAAGCGGGTGGCGCCTGATGCTGTCGACGCATGAATCGCGCAGCGGATTCCAGCGCAGCGAGGCTCTCCGCACGCACCTCGGGAGCAACCTCTGGCGCCGTCAGGAGCTTGCGCCACGCGGTAAGCAATGCCGCGGCAGTACGCTGCTGCAGCAGCGCCAGATAGCCGTCTTCCGTGACCGTGGGTAACAGGTTTTCCTGCAGCTGGGCGAACAATAGCCCCACGCCGACATGCGCCGAGTCATCTGCGTGCTGCAGTGATAGCCGGGCAAGCCGCTCGGGTTCGAGAAGGATATCCAGCGTATGCTGTACCGAGGCCTCCGCGAGGGACACAGGATCCAACTGCCGCCCCGTGTAGCCCCCGGGACTTTCACGCGTGCGCTGATAGCCATACGCTTTTGGTGGTATGGCGCGGCGCAGCGATTCGTCCAGCGCAAGAAACTCGGGGCGCAGCGTCCGCATCAGCGCCAACAGTGCACGGCGCTGCCTGACGGCAGACACCGGGCGATAGGCGTAGTCGTCACCGCCTTCCCGCACCGCATAGCGGTAATCGATGCCGCCAATCCACTTACCGACGGCTTCGACCTGGTAGCGATGATAAAAATACACCGGCACCAGTATCTCCTCAAGATCCGAAAATGGACGACCATTGGCAATACTGCGGTGACCGAAGCGACTCAGGGCATGCTCGCGCAGATCGATCAATCGCTCCAGTTCAGCGACAGCGTCGGCTCCATTGTCCCAGAGATGGCTGCGCGGGTGCGCCTGCCGGCTCGCTCGTGAGTCGGGATCGGAGATGAAGGCATAGCCGCCGGCACGGGCTTTCTCCAGAAAGTCCGACAGGACTGCCATCTCGGTCTCATCAGCCGGCAGCTCTGCGTAACCATAGCGAATGCTGATCTTGTCCCAGTCGCCGATGCCACTCGCGTAGGCACCGTCTAGGGAAACCTCGCCATCAGTATCCAACGCTATCCGTGGGTGCGGATAATCCATCACCGACGCGCGTCCCCGGGCACTGCCGACAAAATTGTGCGCCAGTCCCAGCGTATGGCCCACTTCGTGCGCCGAGAGCTGCCGTATGCGGTCCAGCGCCAGCGCAGACATAGCATCCGTGTCTTCGTCGCCCTCAGTGAACGGCGAGGTCATGCCCTGGGCGATGAGGTAATCCTGCCGAACGCGCAGCGAGCCAAGGGTCACGTGGCCCTTGATGATCTCGCCGGTGCGCGGATCGGTGATACTGGCACCATAAGACCAGCCGCGCGTGGCGCGATGAACCCACTGGATAACGTTGAAGCGCACGTCCATAGGATCGGCATCATCCGGGAGCATCTCCACCCGAAACGCGTTTTCATAGCCTGCAGCGGCAAAGGCCTCATTCCACCAACGCGCACCATCCAGCAAAGCACCGCGCACGGGCTCCGGCGTACCGGGGTCAAGGTAGTAGATAACGGGCTCGACCGGTGCACTGCTGTCAGCTCCCGGATTCTTTTTCTCAAGACGATGTCTGCGTATGTAGCGCTTCACGATCGGCTCTTCAATAGCCGTCGCGTAATCACGGTAGGTGAATGCGCCAAAACCGGAGTCCGGAAGGAAAATACGCGGCTGGTAGCCGGACTCCGGCAGCGCCACGAAACTGTGATGCATGCGGACGCTGAAGCTGTGGGGATCAGGCGCCACGTCGCGCAGAAACTGACCCGGATTATTGCCGGTAAAAGTGACAGTCGCCTCGAACTCGGTGTTGCGTGGAAAACTGCGGATGCGGGGGTAATAAAGGCCCGAGCGACTGACATCATGCCGAAAATCACCCTGTCCGCGATCGCGGAGCTGGCGCGCTATACCCTGGCTGTCGCGCAGCAGAAAATCCGTGGCGTCCAGCAACAGCTGTCCGTCACTGCGGGCAACCACAGGAAAGCCCCAGAGCACTGAGCTCGCAAACGCCTCTTCTACCGAGCGGCGCTCAGCGTCGCTGTCCGTGTCAGCGCGAAACGCGGTGTTCAGGCGTCGTAGTAGAACGCGCTCTCCCGCCGGCTCGAAACGCACCAGGGATGTTCCGTTCCGCGCCAGCTGACCGCGGTCAAAACCAAGGTCATTCGACCCGACGCCCTGCGGGAGAGAGGCCTGATAGATCATCTGCGGGGGCTCGGGCGGCAGGCTCAGATAAACCCGCCCCTTTTCTTCATCCAGGTAGAACGGCAGAAAACCGTCGACCTGCCGCATGCCCTCGGTAAAGGCCTGCAGGGCATCGACCTTCTGCGGCTCAGTGACCGTCTGCTCCGTGTCACCGCAGGCGGTGAGGAAAAAAAGACCGGCTGCGAGCAGTAAGGGCGACAGCAGGGGACGGCGCGAGAACTTCATCAGGCAACTTCCTTTTTGCGGATCAGGCGGGCAGTTGTGGTTGCCATGGCGGTAAGGCGTCCATCGTCGGTATACAGCTCGCCACTGAGAAACGCGGTGCTCTGACCCACCCGGTTGATAATGCCGACGGCGCGATAGACACCGGCGCGCGATGGCTCGAGAAAACTTACCTTGATCTCCAGGGTGGCGAGCGCGCTGACGCCGTCGACAAGCGCGAACGCAGCATGCGATGCAGCCGCATCAAGCATGGCGGTGACGAAGCCACCCTGGATGATGTCGATGGAATGACAGAAGTCGGTGCTGATATCGAAGGCCATGGTGCAGGTTCCTGCACCGCGATCCAGTGCCACAACCCGGCCACCGAGCATGTCGAGGAAAGCCGGGCGGCGGGCGTTCAATGCCGGGATCATGGGTTCTTCATTGTTCTTCGCTGTCACGGGGGCCTCGCTGTTGTCGATCAGGAAATACGCATTATTTCACTGATCGCCTGTCGCTTGAAGCCAGCGCCGGCGGGATTGAAGATTTGCAGGAACGCGAGCGCTATCAAGGCTTGCATCCGGCATCGCCTTCGTCCACTATACTGGAATTATTCTTCTATACAAAACCCACGGAGGCCATTATGCAGGCACTGGTGAAACGCGAGGCCGGACCCGGACTCAGCCTGGAAGAGGTACCCGAGCCCCGGCCCGGCATCAATGACGTTCTCATAAAGGTGCGAAGGACCGCGATCTGCGGTACGGACCTGCATATCTACAACTGGGATGAATGGGCGCAGAAGACGATAGAGGTGCCGATGACCATCGGCCACGAGTTTGTCGGTGAAATCGTCGACGTGGGCAGCAACGTCATCGACTTCAAGCCCGGGCAGATCGTGTCCGGCGAAGGCCACGTGGTCTGCGGCCGCTGCCGCAACTGCATGGCTGGCAGACGACACCTCTGCGCACACACCAGCGGCATCGGTGTCAATCGTCCAGGGGCATTTGCCGAATATATGGTTCTGCCGATGTCCAATGTCTGGGAGCATGCGCCGGGCATCGATCTGGACGTTGCCGCCCTGTTCGATCCCTTCGGCAATGCCGTGCATACCGCTCTGCAGAACGACCTGCTGGGCGAGGACGTGCTGATCACCGGCGCCGGGCCCATCGGTGCAATGGCGGCGGCCGTCTGTCGCCACGCCGGTGCGCGCCACGTGGTGATCACAGACGTCATCGATACCAGGCTGGCGATGGCAAAAACCCTGGGCGCCACACATACCGTGAATGTCAGCCGCGACACCATCAGCGATCTGCAGAAACAGCTGGGCATGCGCGAGGGCTTTGATGTCGGCCTGGAAATGTCCGGCAACCCCCAGGCCTTCAACGATCTCATTGCCAATATGTGCCACGGCGGCAAGATCGCCATGCTGGGTATCCCGGCGAAGGAGATGGCAATAGACTGGAGCACGGTGATTTTCAACATGCTGACCCTCAAGGGAATCTACGGTCGCGAAATGTACGAGACCTGGTACAAGATGTCGGTGATGATCGATTCTGGGCTGGATATTTCGCCCGTCATCACCCACCGCCTGAACTATCGGGAGTTCGAACAGGGCTTCGCAGTCATGAACAGCGGCGAAGCGAGCAAGGTCATTCTCAATTGGGAGGAGCACTGAGAGCATGTACGGAGAATTCGCTGAACACCTGCAGTCGGAACTGGCAGAAATAGATGCAGCCGGCCTGCGCAAGCACGAGCGCATCATACGCACACCCCAGGGTAACCGGGTGGGCATCGCCGGCGACGGCGAGCTGCTGAATCTGTGTGCCAACAACTATCTGGGCCTTGCCCAGCATCCCGAGGTGAATGCCGCCGCGCGCCAGGGTCTGGAGGAATGGGGCTACGGCATGGCGTCCGTGCGCTTTATCTGCGGCACACAGACACTGCACAAAACGCTTGAAGAGCGACTGAGCGCGTTTCTGAGCTGTGAAGACACGATCCTTTATCCGTCCTGCTTCGATGCCAACGGCGGCCTGTTCGAGACTCTACTCGGTCCCGACGATGCGGTTATTTCTGACGAACTCAACCACGCCAGCATTATAGATGGCATCCGTCTGTGCAAGGCATCGCGCTACCGCTACCGCAACAACGACATGGCCGATCTGGAAGCGCAGCTCAAGGCGGCAGATGCCGCGGGTGCCCGCTTCAAGCTGATCACCACCGATGGTGTCTTCTCCATGGATGGTACCATCGCGCGCCTGGACGAGATCTGTGACCTTGCTGAGCGCTACGGTGCGCTGGTGCATTTTGACGACTGCCACGCCACGGGCTTTCTCGGCGCCAGCGGGCGCGGCACCCATGAATTCCGCGGCTGCATGGACAGGGTGGACATCATTACCGGCACGCTGGGCAAGGCCATCGGCGGTGGCAGCGGTGGCTTTACCTCCGCACACTCGGACATTGTGGCGCTACTTAGGCAGCGGTCACGGCCCTACCTGTTTTCCAACACCGTCGCGCCGCCGGTGGTGGCAGGCGCAATTCGCGCGCTCGAACTGGTCGACGAGGAACCCGCCCTGCGCAACCGCTTGCGTGACAATACGGCGGCGCTGCGCGATGGCCTGCAGTCGGCAGGTTTCGAACTCCTGCCCGGTGAGCATCCCATCATCCCTGTCATGCTTCACGACGCCGCACTCGCGGCGCGCTTTGCGGAGACCATGCTCGAGCTAGGCGTATATGTCGTCGCGTTTTCCTTTCCCGTGGTACCGCGAGGCAAGGCAAGGATTCGCACGCAGATGTCTGCCGCGTTGAGTCAGGACGACGTCGCCATGGCCATTGATGCATTCCGGACCGCCAGGCAGCGGCTCGACATCTGACTTCGCGCGTCCGCGGGGCACGCGGCAGGGCCGGTAATACGCGACCGAACCTGCCGTGTGGCCCACTAGACGCGGAAGGCCTGTTCCTCTAGCGTCGCCTCATCAAGATAGGTGATGGTGCTTGTCTTGAAGTTGAGATCTACGAATACCGCGCAGTAATGTTCACCGTGACGCCAAGCCATGGAAACGCTGGAATCATTCGAGTATTGCAGCTCGAAACGTCCGTTAAATGCAGGGTAGTGGGAGCGGAAGCGCATCAGCCTGAGGAGGCGTTTCACCACGGGTTTCTGCACCGCCTGATCCACGTCCTCGAGTGAGAAATACGCACGGTTGATATCGCGCAGCTCGCCCGTACTGCGCATGAGTTCTTCATCATTGCAGCCTGCCAGCAAACCGACGTAATACACCTGGGGAATCCCCGGCGTAAAAAACTGTATGGCCCTGGCGGCGATGTAGGCGTCGTCATTCTGCATGAGCGCGTCATAAAAAGTGCAGGTAAGCTGATAAATCGCGCCGACGCTATGGATGTTGGCCGCGGACTTGCGCAGGATCGGATCGGCGCTGCGCGCATCAATGTTGTTGATCAGAACCTTTATCTTGTCTTCGGGCAGCACACCCTCGACATCGGGTATGCAGATGCCGTCATGGGTATCGAGTACAGTTATCATGTTGCGCGGACACATGCGCAGCCAGTTTTTCAGGTAGGTGCTGTTGGCATCCAGCAATGTGTAAAGCAGGAGCGGCGGCAGCGCAAATCCATAGGGGCGCATGTCACGCCGGCTCAGGGCGTACTGGTAACTGGTGTTATCGTGCACCTCGGGCAGGCACTCCGCACCGTGGCGATGCGCGATGTCATTCACCCACTCCAGAAGCCGGTAGACGTCCGGTTCGACGAGAAAGCAGCTGGTACCGATACGTTTTGTCGTGTAGCCAAAGGCATCCAGGCGAAGCAGCTTGATCCCCTTGCCGGCAAGGAAGGCGATGTAGTCCTCCATGAGCTCAAAGGCCAGCGGCGCGTCGTAGTTCAGATCTATCTGGTGCTCGGTGAAAGTGCACCATACGCGGGCTTTTTCACCGTTCTCGAAAGTGATCTCCCGGAACGGCTCCTTCTCCTTGCGTATATGAATTTTCGCAAGGTCATCCGGCGTTATTTCGCCAAACTTGTCGACATCGACGAACAGGTCGGCGTAGCGCGACCGGAAACCATGTCGGAGGAAATCCCTGAATTCCTCGGAGGCATCGGAAATATGATTGATCGTAAGATCAGCGCAGAGATCGAGGTCCGCCGCCAGCGCCTCAATGTCGCCCCAGTCGCCATAGCGCGGATCGACTTCCTTGTGCGTCAGCGGAGAGAACCCGGCATCCGCATTCGACGGATAAAACGGCAGAATGTGCAGGCCACCGATCGCGTCAGAAAAATATCGGTTGATGACCGTTCTCAAGTCATGCAGATTTTTGCCCAGCCTGTCGGGATAACAGATTAGCTGCACGGCATTACGCAATGCCATCTTCCACTCCTGTATTGCTCGCGCATGGCCTTGGGAATGCGCTCATATGCCCCTCAGCTCTCCGCCTCGGGCAGAGCTGCGTGCTCACGCACCGCCGCCATAAATTCTTCGCCCCACAGGGCAATGTCGTAGTGGCGCACCGAATCGAATGCCTCTGCCAGGCGATGACGCGCCTCATCGCGGCTGAGGTTCAGTGCGAAGTAGCAGGTGGACACCATCTCGTGTGGATCATGCGGGTTCGTCAGTATCGCTCCACGCAACTCTGCTGCCGCGCCCGCAAACTCGGAGAGCACCAGCACACCGCAGCCCTGCGTCAGTCCCTGGGTAGCGACAAATTCCTTGGCGACGAGATTGAGGCCGTCGCGCAGCGGCGTTATCCACATGACGTCGGCTGCCGCATAATAGGCAACCAATTGTTCAAAGGGCACCGCGCGGAAAAAGAACTGAACCGGCGTCCAGCCTATGCGCGCATAGCGCCCATTAATATGGCCCACCGTTTGTTCTATCTGCAGCTGCAGTTCATCGTAAATCTTCATTCCACTGGCTGCGGGCACACAGATCATGACGAGCGTCACTTTATTCTGAAGCTCCGGATTCTCCTCCAGCAGTCGCTCGTAGGCATGCAGTTTTTCAAGAATGCCCTTGGTGAAGTCCAGTCGCTCAACCGCCAGCAGCATGCGAACTGCCGCCAGTTCATCACGCAATTCCGCAATACGCTGCTTCTGCGCGGGATCGTCCAGCGCCCGCTCAACCCGCCCGATATCCAGCCCCACAGGATGGGCGCCAAGGCCGATAGCGCGCCCGGCAACTTCGATTTCGGTTGTCATTTCTTCCAGGCCCACGGCGCAGCCGTAGGTGAAGAACCGCGGCGCACAGTTGACGCGCCGGCGAATCTCCACGGGCATGACACCCCGCGCAACGTCCACAAAGTTCTCGGCCTGACGGGGAATATGAAAGCCGATGTAGTTGCACTGCAACAGACTGCCGACAATCTGTCGACGCCAGGGCAGCACGTTGAAAACGTCCGCGGAAGGAAAGTAGGTATGATGGAAAAAGGCGATCGTCACATCCGGGCGTATCTCGCGTAGGAACGCTGGCACCATCCACAGATTGTAATCGTGGATCCATACCACCGCATTGGCCGCCGCCTCGCCCGCCGCGCGCTCGGCGAAGCGTCGATTGACCTCCAGGAAAACACCCCAGTGCTCCTCATGGAAGATGGCGCGTTCCCAGAAGGTGTGCAGCGTGGGCCAGAACGCCTCTTTCGAGAAGCGCTTGTAAAAAATGTCGACGTCGTCCTCGGTCAGCGCCACCCGCGCGGCGACCAGCTTCGGGTAATGATTGACGTCTACTTCGGTGTGAACCTCGAACTCGCCCAGCGCCGGATCATCAATTGCCCACGCAACCCAGGAGCCTGGCTTACCATCGGCAAAGAAGCTTAGCAGCGTGGGAATGATCCCGTTGGGCGACCTCGGTCGTCGACGCTTGCGCTCGCCGTCTTCGATAAACTCCTCGTACGGGAGACGGTGATACACGATGACCAGATCAGACTTGCCGCGTTCGGTCACCGGGATCAGCTCGGCTTCAACACCACTGCTGCCGAGAAAACCAAAATACTCGAAGGCTTCTACAATGCCACCGGCGCCCGGTGCCCGGGCATGATAGACCCGGGCGAGATCTGTGGTAGACGCCAGCAAGCCTGCTTCAGAGTCGCCGACACACACGCCCTTGAATCCTGTCTCGTACATGGACAGATCATTTAGCGTATCGCCGGCGACCAGGACATCCTCCCTGTCAATGCCGAGATGCTGTACCAGGCGCGTGAGCGTGTGCCCCTTGTTGACCCCCCTCGGCAGGACATCGAAATACTTGCCGGCCGAGAACAGAAGGTCGCAGTCGAGACCGTCGACGATGCGGCGCACCTCATCGTCAATGTGGTGTTCCTCGCAGAAATACGAACAACGACGCTCCTGGGGGACTTCCTGCCGCTGCAGATGGGGAAGATGCGCAAGGGCTTCAGCGACGGCACGGTCGCCGGGCCATATCTGCTCTATATCATCCTGGATCTGGAAGACCGGCTGCTGCGTGATACCCTGTACGACGGTTGCGCCTACATCAGCGATGATGTAATCGGGCTGGGGAATGGTTGGGTCAGCCAACAGAGGCAGTACGTGCTCCAGACCACGACCGGTCACAAACACCAGATCGATATCGGGATGCGAAGCGACCAGCTGGTAAAGCCTGAGACGCGCCATCTGGCTGCCGCCAAGAAATGTTCCATCGAGATCAGTGGCAAGAAGCATGACAGTGGCCGTTGACACCTTGCGGTGACCGCAAGTGGCCCCGCGGCGCCAGTCGCGCCGTAATCCTCCCTTATTTGCTTGCTCGTAATTCAGCGATACCCGTCGCCGGATGCCGCAGGAGAGGCCGAATCGCAGGGTAAATCCAGCACCCCGCCCCGGCTGCACTACGTGACCGCGTTTTTCTGCAAGGCAAAGACCTTAGCGCGTTTTGTGAACCATCGCCAGTCTGTGCCTTCAGGCCCGCGCCCTGCGATCCGGCATCCTCCGCGTTCTGTTAATGATCCACTAGAGCTGCGCAATCGCGCCCCAAAACGCCAGGATCAGCAGGCAAAGCATCGACAGCATGCCAATGGCCATGCCCGCCCTGCGAGTCTGCGGGTCGCGAATATAGGCGTTGCGGTAAAGCACTCGACCGGCGAAGAAAGCGAGACCCAGTAAGGGCGCTGCAATCGGCAGGAAGAAGAACCCGGCAACAATCCACATGGCGGGAACGACCACCACAAGCTGTTCCAGCGTGTTCATCTGCACGCGATAAGCCCGCTCGAAATTCTCGTGACCGGTGACGGCCGGCGCGCGGATACCGTGTCGCAGGCGCTCCCGACCCACCAGCATGGAAAAAGTCAGATACTGCAGTAGCAGCAACAGTGTAACGAGTGCGGTAAAAGCCATGGTTCTGCTCCTGGTAGGTGGCTAAGTATGCCTGATTCGGGCTTACCCTGCCGGCGTTTTGCCAGCCCTTCATGCTGCCCCTGACCACTGGCGTTGACTGTCACAGCGTGATCCAGTGATTAAGGGAAAGGCGCGTGTTACTAAAGAATATGCGGGTCAGCGCGCTCCAGGAGCGTCGTTACTGCGGAACTGCGGGGCAACGTGCCGAAGTGGCGATCCCCCCGGGAATCCAGACGGGAGCGAATGAAGGCATCGGCGATGTCCGGCGTTGCCGTTTGCAGCAGCAACGCAGCCTGCATCGTCAGCGCCAGCTGATCCACTAGAGAGCGCGCGCGATATTCAAGGGCTTCTGTGTCGCGCAGTGCAGCCTTCAGTCGGTCAACCGCGGCATCCAGCAGCACATGCTGTCCGCGGGCAGCATCAATCTCGGCATACCAGGCGGCCAGGACCTCGGGGCTGCGCGCGAGGGCACGCAGCATGTCGAGCGCCTGCACGTTGCCCGAGCCCTCCCAGATTGCGTTGATCGGCGCGTCCCGGTACAGCCTCGCGAGAATGAAGTCCTCGATCACCCCGTTACCGCCGAGACATTCCATGGCCTCGTAGGTCACCGTCGGCGTGCGTTTGCAGATCCAGTACTTGCCGGTGGGGAGCCCGAGTCGCAGTAACAGCCTGTCGTGCTCATTGCCGCCAGGGGACAGACTGCTGTCAAGGGCCGCGCCCATGCGCAGCATCAGCGCCAACGACCCCTCCACTTCAAGCTGCAGATCCGCCAGTACATTGCGCATCAGCGGCTGGTCCAGAAGCCGTCGACCAAAGGCCTCGCGGCCCGCCGCGTGATTGACCGCCTGGGCAACGGCCTGCCTTTGACCCGCAGCGGAGCCGATCATGCAGTCAAAGCGAGTCATCGCTACCATCTCGATGATCGCGGACACCCCGCGGCCCTCATCACCGACCATCCAGCCAAGGGCGCCGCGCAATTCAACCTCCGAGGATGCGTTCGCGACATTGCCCATCTTGTTTTTCAGGCGCTGAACCTGCAAAGGGTTCTTGCTGCCGTCAGGTCGCCAGCGCGGCACAAGAAAGCAGCTGAGACCACCCGCTGCCTGAGCCAGCACGAGAAACGCGTCGCACATCGGGGCCGAGGTGAACCACTTGTGGCCAACCAGTTCGTAATCGCCACCGGGGCCACCTCTACCCAGCGCTCTGGCCCGGGTGGTATTGGCACGGACATCAGAGCCACCCTGCTTCTCGGTCATGCCCATCCCGATGGTGAGCGCCGATTTCTGCGAGTAAGGGATATTGTCGGGCTGATACTCGCAGGCCAGCACGCCCGGCAGCCAGGTGTCGGCAATTTGCGGCGTCAGTCGCAGCGTGGGTACAGCGGCAAAGGTCATGGTCAGCGGACAGCCGTGCCCCGACTCAACCTGAGCCTGCAGGTAGTAGCGTGCAGCACGGGCCACGTGCGCGCCCTCCCCGGGCCGCGTCCAGGGGTCGCTGTGCAGGCCCGACTCCAGACCCAGGCGCATGAGCCTGTGGTAGGCGTCATGGTAGCGTACTTCGTCCACCCGATAACCCTGGCGGTCGTGACTGTAGAACTGCGGCCGGTTCTCGTTGGCAAGAAAACCCCAGTGGATAAGCTCGGCGCTGCCACAGCGATCACCGTGATCCGTGAGTGCATCAACGGCCCATGCGGCACCGTAGCGCACTACACCCTCCCGGAGCGCGGTATCCCCCAGGTAGCTGTTGTAGTCCACCAACGGACGCGACTGATTGAGGACCTCATGCGTTTCGGCCAGGTGATCCATCGTAGAATCGCTCGTGTCCGTTTTCATCGCCGCTCTCACTAGAAACACCGTCAGGATAGTAGCATTGCCTGCGCAGGCTGCTAAAGTCTTGGTTTTGTGCAAGAGAGGAATGCGCGATGATCGCACGAACTGCCCGCCTTATCCTGTGGCTACTTGCCGCCGTCACCCTGTTCCTGGGCCTGCGCTGGGTCGTTGAACCTGAAGCTGCCGCTGCGTCGCTGGGCATGCCGCTACTGGACGGTCTCGCGCGCAGTACCCAGATCGGTGACATTAGCGCCTTTTTCTTCGGCATCTCGGCGATGCTCATGCTGGGTCTGCAGACAGGGCGCGACAGCTGGCTGCATGCGGCGGCAATTTTTTTTGGCTTTGCGGCCATCATGCGCACACTGGCGTGGCTTCTTCATGACGCGGCCTTCGCTGGCCCACTGATCGCGGTCGAAGTCGCGCTGGCGCTGATCATTCTTCTGGCGGCGAGAATGCGGCGGGCAACATGACCTGCATTGCCACTACCCCCCCGGGATGCGCTAGACTGGCGGCGTTTCGTTTTGACACCACCTCATCCCTGGTGGCGCAATCGGTCGGAGACCTCCCATGACCCTGATGATTATCGGACTGCTGATATTTCTCGGCACGCACTCCCTGAATATCTTTGCACCGGCATGGCGAGACCGGCAAATAGAGCAGCGCGGCACCCTTCCCTTCAAGATCGTGTATGCGCTGATTTCCCTTGGCGGTCTCTGGCTTGCTATTGTGGGCTATGGCGAAATGCGCACCACCGCTGTACCACTGTGGAACCCGCCAGTCGGGCTGAAGCATCTCGCAGCACTGCTCATGTTGCCCTCTTTCATTCTCCTTGTGGCAGCGTACGTGCCGGCAAACCACCTGAAGGCCCGGCTGGGACACCCCATGCTGATGGCTGTGAAAATCTGGGCGTTTGCCCACCTGCTGGTCAACGGCCGCCTCGGCGACATCATCTTTTTCGGTGCCTTCCTGGCATGGGCGGTCGTTCTCTACATCCGCCTGAAAAAGAAAGACCGTGCTCTCGGTACGGTTTATCCTGCAGGAGGTCTGCCAGGCACACTAGCCACTGTCGTTGGCGGCGCTGTCCTCTGGTTCGTCTTCGCGCGCTACCTGCACATCTACGTAGCCGGGGTACCTGCTATCAGTGGCATGTAGACACACGATGTCTATACCGGCATGCCTGTTCGCATGAGTCCCGGATGGCAATGGCCGCGCCCGATTATGGCCATGCTCCTCCTCCTGGTATGCATCACGCCTGGCTCGCCCGTGTCTGCACAGGCCGTCCTGCGCGTGGGGATTGCACCTGACGTCCCGCCGCTGCATTACTACAGCGAGGGGCGCCTGGTCGGTGTCGATCCCGACAGCGCCAGAACCGTTGCGGAAATCCTCTCCCGACAACTGGACATTGTGCCGCTGCCGGCAGATCGTCTGCGCCCGGCGCTGCTCGCTGGCGACATCGACGTGATTATGTCGGGGCTGGTTACCGAGGACGAGGCGAACAGCGATCTCCTATTTGCCCGGCCGTACCTGCAGGCGGGGCAGATGGCAATACTGCACGAGACGGCCGTGACCGGTTTTGGTCAGCCCTGGGCTGTGTATCGGGAAGGCGTGCGCATTGGTGTTCGGCCCGGGAGTGCCGGATCAGCATTCGCAGAACAGGATCTACGGGATGCGGATATCATTCACTACGCGAATAGCGACGCGGCCTTTTCCGCGCTACGCGATCGCGAGATTGATCTGTTCATTGATGATGCCGCCACCAGTTGGAGCCTGGCGGCGTCGGAGGCGCAGAGCGACCTGATCAGCCTGTACAGACCACTCACCGAGGAGCGTCTTGCATGGGCTGTTGCGCCAGGCAACCGCAGCCTGCTCCGGGACCTCAACCAGGCACTCGAGTTGATGCGCGCAAATGGCACCCTCGATTACATCATCGACCGCTGGATTCCGGTGCAGTTTTCCGACTCGCCGTGAGTATCTGCTGACTGCGCGGCTCAGCGGCCGTCCGCAGGCGTGGGCCACTAGAGTGACAGTATCATCCCCCGGTTCGGCGACAGGCGATTGTCCAGCAGCGTGTTCCAGGTATCGATGACCGCATTGGCACCCCGTCCTTCCTCGATATCTATCTGTCCGCGCATCCCCCGGGCAAGATCCGCGCTGGCAGTCAACGCCCGCTGCATCACCACACCCTGCCCCCACTGCGCATCGCGTCGGGCTATCTGCGCGGGCGCGAAGAAAAACGCGGGCCCGGGCCCGGGCAGCGCTTCATCATTGCCACCTGCCGCCTCCCAGTGGGTTGCGCCCACCTTGATGCTCTGACGCAGTTGATCGCCCATGCGGCTATGAACGGCAGCCGTCAGGGTCCTATCCCCTGCCATATCGACGAACACGGCAGGTGCGTCCGCGGCGACGCCAGCCAGATCTCCGTAGGTCAGCACGGAATCATACGCGTTGAGCGCCGTGACAAAGTCTGCATTGACTGCCGATGTCAGTCCGCACACCGAAGCGCAGCTGTCACTGTCCGCGTGCAGCAAATGCGCCAACCCCAGGGCGGTTTTCGAGGACGCGGAGCCGATGATGACCTGGGTAGCGAAAAAAAAGTCGTGGTCCACCAGGTAATCGTAAAGAAGATAGGCAGTAGCGAACAGCGGAAACAGGAGGCTGCGTTCGTGGTGCAGGTCGGCGAGCATGGGCGGATCTGCGACCGTGCGCGTGTAGCCATTATACAGGGCGGGCAGCGCCGCCCGGTGCCCGGCAACATCTACCATACCGCGCGCGCTGACATGGCCGGGCTGGAGCATAACGTGACTGGCCATGGGGAAGAATCCCCAGAGGCACTCGCCTTCAGCAATAGCATCGCAGCGGGACGACAGAACGCGCGCGTAACCCCACGCCGGCACTTTGCCCCAGTGTGCCTGCGCCGGGAAATAGCCCCAGTAGCCGATCATGTCGCCCGACAGCGCGTAACTGACGTTGTTCGCCGTCAGCGCGAAAGATTCGATGGCGACCAGTATCTCGCCTTCTGCGGGTTCTGGCAGGGTAGCGTCAACTACCCGGGTCCGGCGGAAATCGCCGCGGTCTACCCAGATTTCCTGTATTTTCATTCCGCATTCTTCCCCGTATTGCCGGACTCGCCCATGGCATATCGCCGCTGCAGCCACTTTCCGAATTCCATAACCAGCAGCATGAGCACGCCGACCGCCAGCACCTGTGTGCCCTGAACCACGTTCAGGGCCCTGGCATCAAACCAGACGGCAAGCCACGGCAGATAGGTGAAGGCCAGCTGCAGTCCGGTAACGATCACCAGCGCCGTCCATACGGCAGTCGTACCCCTGACCCCGGTCAGGCTGAGAGAGGTGCCATAACTATAGCGCACGCTGAACAAATAAAAGATCTCCATGACCACGAGCGTATTGACCGCCATCGTGCGCCCTGTCGCCTCGTCCAAGCCCTGCCCCGTGGCCCACCAGAAAATCCCGAAAACACCACTGCAGAACATCAGGGAAACAAGACCGATGCGCAGCACGAGACCCGGCGAAAGAATGGGGGCGCCTGGCGCACGTGGTGGCCTGGACAGCGTATCCGGTTCAGTGGGTTCGAATGCCAGCGCCATCGCCAACGCGACCGAACTCACCATGTTGACCCAGAGAATCTGTGCTGCCGTGATCGGCAGGGTCAGGCCCAGCAGAATAGCAAGCAGCAGGCTGAGCGACTCGCCCCCATTGACGGGTAACAGGAAGGCAATGATCTTCTTGAGGTTGTCATACACCGTGCGCCCCGCCTCAACCGCGCCCACGATGGTGGAAAAATTGTCGTCAAGAAGCACCAGCTCCGAAGCCTCCTTGGCGGCCTCGCTTCCCGAGCGGCCCATGGCGATACCCGCATCGGCCCGCTTCAGCGCCGGCGCATCGTTGACGCCGTCGCCGGTCATGGCAACCACGTGCCCCAGCTGCTGCAGCGCCATGACGAGGCGCAGCTTGTGCTCCGGACTGGTACGCGCAAACACATCGGTGTCACGTGCGGCAGCGGCGAGCGCGTCATCGTCCAGGGCATCGATCTCGGCACCGGTCAAAACACGATCTGTGTGCCGCAGGCCGATCTGGCTGCCGATGGCTGCCGCTGTGCCTGCGTGATCACCGGTAATCATCTTCACCGCAATACTCGCGCGATGACACGCTGCCACCGCCTTGCCGGCTTCCGGCCGCGGCGGATCAATGAGCCCGACCAGACCCTCGAAAATCAGTTCATCCTCCACGTCCTGCATCGCCAGAGCAGTCGTTCCGGCCTCGACGGTTCGGGATGCTAGCGCCAGCACGCGCTGACCGCGCGCAGCCAGAGCCTCCGACTTGCAGTGCCAGTAGTCTCGATCAAATGGCAGAATACTGCCATCCAGACCCCGCATATGAGTGCAACGATCGAAGAGTGTTTCCGGCGCGCCCTTTACATGAACCTGAACGTGATGCTCGTGATCATGGTCCAGGGTCGCCATGAAGCGATGCCGTGTGTCAAAAGGAATGGAATCGCTGCGAGCCCACGCCTGCCTGGTGAAGTGCCTTGTCACGCCAACTTTGCCCGCGAACGCCAGCAGCGCACCCTCCATCGGGGCGCCCTCCACCGTCCAGGTATCATCGCGATTGTGCAGCGCCGCATCGTTGCACAGTGCCGCCACCAGAGCCAACGGCTGCAGAGCCTTTGATTGCACCCCTCCGGGAATCTGGATATCACCCTCAGGTCGGTAGCCTTCGCCCTCAACCGCGAACTCGGCATCTTCAACGCAGGCGCTGGCGACCATCATCTCGTTACGCGTGAGGGTGCCTGTCTTGTCACTGCAAATAACGGATACCGAACCGAGTGTTTCGATAGCGGGAAGCCGTCTGACGATCGCCCGCCGTCTCGCCATCGTCTGGACACCGATGGCGAGCGTCACGGTCAGAACGGCAGGCAAGCCCTCCGGAATGGCCGCCACGGACAGACCAACCACCGCGGTGAAGATGTCACCGAATGGCTGCCCCTGAACCAGGTAGCCGAACGCCAGTATCGCTATGGCCAGACTCAGTATGAACACCGTCAGCCAGCGCGAGAAGATGGCCATCTGTCGCGTCAATGGGGTCGTCAGCGTTTCAACGCCTGCGATCATGGTGCTGATGTGGCCGATCTCCGTAGCG
Organism: uncultured Alteromonadaceae bacterium; assembly: GCA_964613795.1. GTDB lineage: Bacteria > Pseudomonadota > Gammaproteobacteria > Pseudomonadales > Halieaceae > Chromatocurvus. The sequence goes on from CAZTJR010000014.1 coordinate 63,611, forward strand.
GCGCCTGTCGCTACTACCACGCCGCGTGCAGCGCCCGTTGTAACCAGGGTGCCGCTGTAAACCATGCCGCTGCGATCACCGAGCGGGGCGTCGGCAACAACGCTACCGACAGTCTTCTCAACCGGCACAGACTCGCCGGTCAGGATTGCCTCCTGAACCGACATGCCGCGACAGCTGTGCAGACGCATGTCTGCGGGCACCTTGTCCCCGGCGTCAAGTAGAACCATGTCGCCCGGCACCAGCTGGTCACCTGGCACCGTGGTGCGTTTACCATCGCGCAGTACCGCGGCTTTCGGCGCCAGCATATGGCGAATGGCATCCATCGCCCGTTCCGCCTTGCCCTCCTGAATCACACCGATGACGGCGTTGAGAACGACGACGGCGAGAATCACCACTGTGTCCACCCAGTGCCCAAGCAACGCGGTGATTACCGCGGAGGCCAGCAGCACGTAGATCAGCAGATTGTGGAAATGCAGCAGAAACCGCACGATGAACCCGTGACGCGTGGGCTGGGGCAGACTGTTGGGGCCCGTTTCTGACAGTCGTCTTGTCGCCTCGTCGCTGGAGAGTCCCTCAGGGTCCGCCCCCAGGGCATCCATAATGGCGTCGATGTCTTCCGCGTGCCAGGACGCCTTCGTCTTCTCCATTAACGTCTCCGTGGTCGGGCTCCCCGTCAGCGTGGCAGGTCCTTTGGCACCATGACGGACTGCTGCAGCCAGCGCTCAAAGCGGCGGCTGATGACATCCAGATTATCCGACCACCACTGTGCATTGAGCTCAATCGCCGAGCGCAGGTGCTTTTCGGATGTTGGCAGTTCTTCGCGAAGCTCCGTATCCAGCAAGCGCATGGATGAGGCTCGGGTCGGGCCATAGGGTATGTAGGTCGCCTGGGCAGCAAGACTTTCGGTTGACGTTGCAAAGCGGACGAAGTCTTGCGCCAGATCGGTGCGCCGGCCGTGTCTGGGGATACCCCAGACATCGTAGAACCAGACCTGGCTGTCCCACAGAATACTCAGCGGCTCGCCACGGGCAACGGCGTCGTTGATACGACCGCTGTACACCGCTGTCATGGCAACCTTGCCGGTCTCAAGGAGACGGATGGCCTCCTCACCCGTCTCCCACCACTCAATAAAAGGCTTGATGCGGCTGAGTACGGCGAACGCCCGGTCGACTCCTTTTCGCGTGGAGAGCACATCGTAGATTTCTTCAAGAGGCACGCCATCCGCGGCCAGCGCCCACTCGAGGTTGCCCTGAGGCGTTCGGCGCAGCCCACGCTTGCCGGGAAAGGCGGAGAGGTCAAAAAAATCGGCAATACGCTCTGGCGCACTAGGAGTTGCCTCATGATTGTAGGCGACCACTGTGGAGCTGACCACATTACCGACACCGCAGCGCGTGAGACTGGCGCTGATAAAATCGTCGCGTGCCGAAGTGCCGTCCGGGGCATCCGGCAGCAGGTCGGGATCAATGGTTTCCAGCAAGTCCTCGTCACAGGCGCGAATCGCATCTAACAGCTCGAGGTCCACAACGTCCCAGCCCACATTCCAGGAGCGCACCTGGCGCCGGATTTCGCTGATACCGCCACTGTATTCAATGACGTTGACGCGGACATCCCTGGCTTCCTCGAAGGCGCGGATGAAGCCAAGTATCTGGCTTTTGACGTACGCCCCGTCCCAGGATACGACGTTAAGCACAGCGGGCTCGGCCGAGGCCGGCACAGCGGGCAGCCAGAGTAGCGCTGTTACCGCAACGCAACGAATGAAAGATGCGATTATCCGCCTCACCAGTAGTAGCCAATATTCACGTTAAAGCGCCCGCGCCATTTATCTTCTCCACCAGCTCCCATAGAGCCACTGCCAAAAAACGCCATGTTTCTGGCCAAAATGTAATCGACATAGGTAAATAGCGGCCCGCTTCCAATGGCGCATCCCAGGGTATTGATCTGCGAATCCACGCTGGCGTCAATGCCCTTGTAAAGTCGCGAGTAGTCATTATAACAAGTCAACTGGTCAATGAAGCTGGCCGGCGACTCGAAATTATAGGCAACATTCGCGACCAGGATATCCGCCTCGCTGGCAATATCGTATGTGCCGGCAAAGGCACCGACCCGCATGACATCGCTGCTCACGCCCACAGGGTTCGCGGGGCTGTACTCGTACCTCACGCCCTGCAGCTGCAGGTTCCAGCGACCGCATCGGCTGTCGAGGTGAACAGTCCCTGCCCAGTGCTCACCGCGACGGTCAGTAACATTGTTGTAGAGTTCGGAGACTTTGGCCGAACTGCCGACCTCTGTTTCACAGCCTGTTCCCGCGCCCAGCGTGTAGGCGAGTCGCGCATGAAACTGATTGGCCTCCTCGTTCTGCTGTTCACCGTCGCGCAGGACATCAACAGAGAAACGCCCCGGATCGGTAGCATCGTTGAGGGGCTCATTCTTGTAAAACGCCACCTGGGAAGACCAGGGGCCGTCCTCGCGCACGTACTTGACGCCCATGTCGTAATGATCCGCAAGGCCCGTGTAAAAGGGCACCCCGAACCAGGCGTTGTGCGATGCATAGGGCAACAGACCGAAGGGCACCTGGCTGATACCCACCTGTACCTGGCTCTCATCGGCGAACTCGTAGCCTAGCCACCCATAACGCAGCGTCTGCATGAAGCTATAGTGGCGATACTCTGCCGAGACAATGATGTCGTTGATTTCACCGTCCACATTGAGACGGAAAATATCGAAACCGCTCTCGCCGCGCTTGCCGTCCGACGCATCCACGAAATCCCGGTGCACCAGGTTGTAGCGCAGCGCTCCACCCAGATCGATGCGCGCGGGACGCGGATCCTGCGCCGCGACAACACGCTCGCTGCCGGATACGGCGCTACCCAGGTCCTCTTCAATAACCCGGGCGGACGCGGATTCAACAGCACCCACCGCCGGCAATGACAGTGCGGTTCGTGTACCCACATCGCGCGGGGGCAGGCGCGACTCAAGCTCCTGCAGACGCTTCTCGAGTGCATCTATCCGTGCGAGCAATGCATCAACATCCTGCGTCTGCCCGTCGTCAGCGGTCGACAGGCGTGGGTGAGACAATAGAGAAGCCAGCATCAGCGTCAATATCAGCAGGCTTGGTCGTTGTTCCAGTCGCGACAGCTTCATATAAACCTGCCTCACTCACTGTACCTGGGCGGGTATCGCTTCCGGCACCAGCATGTCATCGTGCTCAGCCATGTTCCAGGGCAGGTTTCCCGGGGAAATATGCAGGAAGTGCAGATGTTTTTCGAACTGATCAAGAATATCGGTAATGATGTCGTGCTGGTCAAAGCCGAAGATGTCATACGACTGCCCCCCGCGACGCAGGAAAACTTCGGCGCGACAGTAGGTATTCCCCTGCCCTTCGTCATGCACCATCTCCGGATATGCGTAATCGGGCAGGGCGTGCTCCAGGATTCGTATCTCGTAGGTGAAGTCCACCTGCCCCTCCTTGATCACCTCAAGGTAAATGCGCGCGTTCGCATCGTCTGTGTGCACCTCTGCAATCCAGCCCTGCTTGGTAAGTTCGCGCTGCACACGCTGCATCGCCTTACGCACCGTGGTCGCAGTAAACTCCTCAACCTCCGCACGATCGGGAAAGGTCACCAGGCCGAGCAGGCGTCGACGCCAAAGGCCATGCCCGGACGTTCCGGAAAACCGGCTCTGCACCTCCGTCTGCAGGCTGGTGTGATGGTGGCCCTCGATAACCAGAGCACGCCACATACCGAGTGCCGCCACCAGCATGATCAGCGAGAACGGCAGCGCGCTCGCAATGGTCATGGTCTGCAGTGCGCTCAGCCCACCCGCGAGCAGCAGTGCGGCGGCGACGGCACCCTCGGCAGACGCCCAGAAAACGCGCTGCCAGGCGGGCGTGTTGCTGACGCCGCCGGAGGCCAGCGAGTCGATCACCAGCGATCCGGAATCGGAGGAAGTGACGAAAAACGTCACGATCAGCAGCACCGTGATAAAGGAAACAATGGATGACAGGGGCAGCAGCTCGTAAAGCTTGAACAGTGCCACCGCATGATCGGCCTGCACCTCGTCGACCAGGCTGCGGTAACCCTCATTCATGATCAGGCTGAGCGCCGTGTCGCCAAAAATTGAGAACCAAAGAAAGGTGAAAATGGAAGGCACCAGCATGACCCCTACCACAAACTGGCGGATCGTCCTGCCGCGGCTGATCTTGGCGATGAACAGTCCGACAAAAGGGGCCCAGGCAATGGTCCAGCCAAAAATGAACAATGTCCAGTTGCCGATCCAGTCACTGCGCGAATAGGCCTGCAGGTTGAAGGTGCGCTCGACAATGTTGTTGAGATAGCTGCCGGTATTCTGCAGAAAGCTTTCCAGTATGTGGATGCTCGGGCCAACGATGAAGACGAAAAGCATCAATGCCACCGCCAGGAACATGTTGACGATCGAGAGCCGCTTTACGCCCTTGTCGAGCCCGGCGACCACGGATAGAACGGCAAGTCCTGTAATGAGCACGATGGCAATGATCTGCACGGTGACGCTGACGGGAATGGCCGGCCAGAGATAGTTGAGACCGGCGTTGATCTGAGCCACCGAGAGGCCGAGGGTGGTGGCAATACCGAACATGGTACCAAGGATGGCAAAGACATCGACCGTATGGCCTATCGGCCCGTGGATGCGTTCACCGATGAGGGGATACAGGGCTGATCGGATCGACAGCGGGAGGCCATGCCGAAATGCGAAATACGCCAGAACCAGGCCGACCAGGCCGTAGATCGCCCAGATATGAAACCCCCAGTGAAAGAACGCAATCTGCATGGCCTGCTTTGCCGCGTTGACGGTCTCGCCCGCGCCAGCAGGAGGTGAGGAATAATGCAGCACGGGCTCCGCAACCCCGAAAAACAGCAGCGCAATACCGTAGCCGGCAGAAAATAGCATGGCAAACCAGGCCGGGAAGCTGTACTGCGGATCCGCATGATCTGGCCCCAGCTTGATGTGTCCCCAGCGCGTGAAGGCGACGCTGACAATGAACACCAGAAAAAACGCCACGCAGAGCATGTAGAACCAGCCGAAGGTACGGGTGATGTAGGCAAGTGTCGAACTGAAGACTTCGCCCGCCAACGCGGGATTACTAATAGTGCCGACCACCAGCAGCATGATAACCAGCACCGCGGGCACAAAAACGGGAATGAGAATCGTGGATGTCTTCTCGCGACTGGCGTCGGTCACCGACGGTCTCCTTGTCTGGTGGTATGTACCGTGGCTATCATGTTGCCCTTGTGATGGGGGATAATCAAACGCGCCCCGGACCGCACCCGCGCCCGTCAGCAGCCGGCCCCCAAGACACCCGAGGCGTGCCATGAGACAACACTGCCTGCAGGCCCTGTGGATACTGACCGGCACTTTCCTTCTTTCTGCCCAGGGCACCGCTCAGCAGGCGCAAGCGCCGAACATCGTTCTCATTCTGGCCGACGACGTCGCACTGATGGATTTCGGCGCCTACGGCGGTGAAGCGAGCACGCCGTCGATTGATGCGCTCGCGGCCGATGGGCTGATGTTCACGCAGCATCACGCGACACCGATGTGCGCGCCGTCGCGGGCCATGCTGCTGACCGGCATGGACAACCACCTGACCGGAATGGCGACCATTCCCGAAGTGCTGCCGCCAGAACACAGAGGCCGGCCTGGATACGCCATGCATCTGGAAGACGGCGTAAAAACGCTGGCGGATTACCTGCGACCGCGGGGTTATCGGACACTGATGACCGGTAAATGGCACCTCGGACATGGACCGGGACAGCTTCCCGACAACCACGGATTCGATCGATCGTTCGTTCTCGATGCCTCCGGTGCCGACAACTGGGAGCAAAGACCCTACATTCCCTTCTATAGCGAGGCGCCCTGGTTCGAAGATGGCGAACCGGTCAGTCTGCCGGACAACTTCTATTCTTCGGAATTCCTCGTCGACCGCATGATCGATTACCTCGAGGAGCACAGCGGGAGCGACAAACCGTTTTTTTCCTATCTGGCCTTCCAGGCCATACACATACCGGTGCAGGCGCCACGGGAGTTTTCCAACCGATACCGCGGAACCTACGATGCAGGCTGGGAGTCCATTCGCCAGGCACGCTGGGGGCGGGCGAAGTCTATTGGACTGATTCCCCATGGTGCGGCCCTGGCGCCCATGCATCCCCTGCTTGAGCCGTGGTCATCACTGGGCGACGAGCAGGCGCTGTACCGCCGTCGCATGGAGGTCAATGCCGGCATGCTTGAGGCCATGGACTACCACATCGGACGTTTTGTGGCGCACCTGAAAGCCTCGGGGACGTTCGACAATACGCTGTTCATCGTGACATCCGACAACGGCCCGGAAGCGGCGAGTCCAACCGACTCCGCATTGATGCGGGCCTGGCTCGCGCTGGTGGGATACGATCTGGAAACGCTGGACACCCTGGGTGAGAAAGGAAGCTACAGTTTTATCGGACCGGCCTGGGCCAGCGCTGCGGCCAGCCCCAGCGACCTGTTCAAATTCTACAGCGGTCAGGGCGGCCTGCGCGTTCCGCTGATCCTGCGCGGTCCCGGCGTTCCGCGCGGCGAAATGCGCGATGCCTTTTCCGTGCTGTCGGACGTGGTGCCGACCGTCCTCGAGATCGTTGACAGCGACAGCAGCGAGGACATCACAAAGGGCCTGTCCGGGCGCAGCATGCTCCCGGTCATCCGTGGCGACAGCCAGCGTGTTTATCCGCACGATGCAGCGGTCGGTATTGAAACCGCCGGTAATGCCGCCCTGTTCCGCGGCGACTACAAGCTGGTGCGCAATCTGGCGCCCTTCGGTGACGGCGGATGGAAGCTCTATGATCGCGTGAACGACCCCGGCGAAACGCGCGACCTCAAGGCGCAGGAACCGGATCTCTTTGCCGCCATGCGCGACGACTATGCGCGCTACGCAGCACGTAACGGCGTACTGGAGATGCCGGAGGACTATCAGGCACTGGAGCAGCTCATGGCCAATTCCCTACCGCTGCTGGCGCGCAACTACTGGTGGGTACTGGCGCTCCCGGTGGCAGCACTGCTGATTCTCCTGCTGTTCCTGTGGACACGGACAGGGGCTCGCTCATGAGGCCAGAAGAATGGCAGTCCCGGGGGCAACTGCGAAGCCATGACGGCTACCGGCTGTTCGTGATTGACGAGGGAACGGTAGCGCAGGAAACGCTATTACTGATTCACGGGTTCCCCACTGCGAGCTGGGACTGGCACAAAATCTGGCCGACTCTGCGGCAGAGCTACCGCGTTGTCGCAATGGACATGCTGGGCTTCGGCTTTTCTGACAAGCCGGCGACGCATCGCTACAGCATTCACGACCAGGCAGACCGCGTCGAGCATGTCGTGAAGGACCTCGGTCTCGAGCGCTTTCACGTCCTTGCCCATGATTACGGCGACACCGTTGCCCAGGAACTGCTGGCTCGTCAGAACATGGGCACGGGTGCGGGTAAATGGCTGTCGGTCGGTTTTCTCAACGGCGGCCTGTTCCCGGAGACACACCGCGCACTGCTCACGCAGAAGCTGCTGCTCAGCCCACTCGGACCGCTGGTCAACCGGCTGTCCGGCTACAACAGCTTCTCGCGGGCCATGGGCCGAGTATTCGGCGCTGATACGCAGCCGGACTCACAGGAGCTGGCCGACTTCTGGTCGCTTATTGAGCACAATCAGGGCCGTCATGTCTTCCACAATCTGATTACCTACATGCGCGACAGACGCCGGCATCGCGACCGCTGGGTCGACGCCATCCGGCATTCGATCGTGCCCGTGGCGCTGATCAACGGGTCGGCCGACCCGGTCTCCGGTGCGCACATGGTCGCGCGGTTCCGCGAACTTCAGCTGCCTCTGGCCTACCTCGCTGAGCTCCCCGGCATAGGGCACTACCCGCACACGGAGGCAGCGCAGGCAGTGGTCGAGCACTACCTGGCCTTTCTCGAGACGATCAATCCTCGAGCTTGAACGTGAGCCCGGCGTTCTGCCGCAGGCGCGCAATCAGCGCCTCACCCATGGCCGCCGCCGGCGTCCAGATTCCCCCGCCGGCGAGAGACGGATTTTCCAGCAGACAGACGGCACTCTCGGCGATCATCTTGCTGGTCGAGCCATAGCCCGGATCGCGGTCGCCGCTCACGCTGGCTTTCAGCATTTCTCCCTGTGGGGACGTTCCCACAAACAGGACCTCGTAATAACCGCTCTCGCGCTCTTCCGGGGAGGGGCCCTCACCCGGCTGGCGGGTGCTCTCAGCCATCGACTTATCCGCGGCCACAGCCTTTGCCATGGCCTCGCCATCCTCTCCGGGGCCGGTCAACAGCATCTCGTCGTAGGTGAAGTCCTCACCATAATCGTGACCGAGAAGGTAATTCGAGCGGTGGATGTTCTTGGTGTTGATCGTCGCCATAACAAAGGGAGCGGACCAGCTGTCAAGATCCTCTTCGTGTACGGGCTTCGTGCCGGGCGGCTGCTCAGGACCGGTGAATTCCTGCGTCAGTGAAAAGGGGTCCATGAGCACCTTGACCAGCTCCGGCCGCTCTGCCGCCGCTGCCATGGTGGCCTTGAAGCTGGCAAGCGTACCGCCGGAAAACGTCCCTTTCATGGCCCGGACACGCCCGCGCACACGCGGTAGCGCATGACCGAACTGCTGTTGCGCCGCCTGCTGCAGGAAATAGACGCCAAGATCGAAGGGGATGGAGTCGAAGCCGCAGGAGAACACAATGCGCGCACCACTGCGGGAAGCTGCCTCGCCGTGGGCTGCAATCATCTCGTGCATCCAGGCAGGCTCGCCACACAGATCCACATAGTCCGTGCCCGCCTCGGCGCAGGCCGCCACCAGGTCGGACCCGTAGAGCTGATACGGACCCACGGTTGTCAGCAGCACGGCCGTGCGATCAACCATGGCCCGCAGCGAATCTGCACTGTCGGCATCGGCCACAACAAAAGGAACCCCGGAGCCAATGCCCAGCTCATCTCTGGCGCTGGCAAGTTTGTTCTCGCTGCGACCCGCCATTGCCCAGTTGAGCGTGCCGCCGACACCGTACTGTCTGTTCAGATAATCGCAGACCAGCCTGCCGGTATAGCCGGTGGCACCGTAAACGACGAGATCGAACTCCTGATTGTCACGCATAGCTGATTCCTTGCCTGGTTTTGCCTGAGAACCCACGCGTCGCGCGGGCGTTAATGACCTGTCGCAGCGGCCGTTCAGAGCCCATCTGCCTGCGCCTGCTCCGACTCCAGCTGTGACACTGCCGGTCTGCGCCGCCGCCGGGTGCGAGCCGGTATCATATCGCGCATCGCTTCAAGCTTGCCGAAACAGAGCAGCTTATCGCCAGCCTCCAGCAGTCGGTCCTTGCGAGGGTTGGGAATGACTTTCGCGCCCCGGTACAGTGTCAGCACGTTGATGTCGTGCTCAGAGAGACCGGTCTGGGTGATCGTCTGATCGACAAAGTTGGAGCCCTCGGGCACATAGATTTCGCTGACGCCGTAGCCCTTGCTCACGGTAAGACGCTGGCGCACGTCAATTTCCGGGAAGTCCACCTGTGCAGCAATGTAGTCGATCACGGCGCCCGCCACGTCCAGCCCGGTGCAGGTTTCAATGCCCTCAAGCCCGGGTGACGAATTCACTTCCATTACCTGCGGACCATTCCTGCCCTCGAGCATGTCGACACCGGCCACGCGCAGTCCCATGATCTGTGTGCAGCGCACCGCCGTCTCCGCGTAACGCTCATCAAGCTCCACAGGCTCGGCAATCCCCCCCCGATGCACATTGCTGCGAAACTCCTGGCCCTGGGCGACACGACGCATCGCCGCAATCACGCGATCGCCGACAACGAAAGCGCGAATATCCCGGCCCTTACTCTCCGCTACGAATTTCTGGATCAGCACGTTCTGCTTCTGGCTTTGCAGCAGCTCGATAATAGATTCCGCCTGTTTTACCGATTCCGCCAGCAGTACACCGATACCCTGGGTCCCCTCGATCAGCTTGATGATCACAGGCGCACCACCTACCCGCTCAATCGCAGGGATGACATCTTTCTTGTCGCGCACGAAGGTGGTCCGGGGTATGCCGATATGATGACGGCTGAGTATCTGCAGGCTGCGCAGCTTGTCGCGGGAATTACTGATGCCGTGGGCGGTATTCGCGCAGAACACGTCCATTTCCTGGAATTGCCTGACCACGGCCGTTCCGTAATAGGTGATTGAGGCACCGATTCGCGGCAGCACGGCGTCATAACTGCTGAGGTGCTTCTGACGATAGAAGAGATCCGGAGAGCCCTGGTCCAGATCAATGGCGAATTTCAGTGTGTTCAGCACCTTGACGCGATGGTCGCGCTGCAGTGCTGCCTCCCTCAACCGACGGGTGCTGTAGGCATTCGGCGCACATGAGAGAACAGCAAGCTTCATAAAGAGTCTCCACAGAAAACACGCAGCTCGGGAGTGGCTGGATAACATTGATAACCGCTA
>CAZTJR010000015.1:0-4319 GCA_964613795.1 uncultured Alteromonadaceae bacterium
GAGGAGCTGACAGCGCCTGTCGTCGCCTATGCCAGCAGCAAGCGTCGCGCGGAAGTTGCGCTGGCGCAGGTGACCAGGGAGTCGGGAATGCAGCTGGTGTCGCTGCGTCCCGCTCTCGTTTATGGCGCGGGTGTCGGCGGCAATCTCGCCTCGCTGATCGCGTGGGTGAGGCGCGGCCTGCCCCTGGCACCGGAAGCCGGGCAGCGCTCCATGGTGTCACGCGACGATCTTGTCAGGCTGATCAGCCGCCTTGTTGCCAGCGATGCTGCGCCGCTGCCGGAGGAGGGCGCAGTGTGGAATGTCACGGACGGAGAGGCCTACAGCACGCAGCGGCTGATGCTGGCAATTGCACGTGCAATGCAGCGTCCGGCGCCGCGGCCTGTGTTGCCGGCTGCCTGCTGGCGGGTTCTGGGTGCCTGTGCCGACCTGCGACGTGGCGCTTTCACGGGCGCAACAGCCGCAGCACTCCTCGGTTCCGACCTTTACGACGGCAGCGCGGTATGTTCCGCAACGGGCTGGCGGCCACGGCAGCGCTTTGAGGATGTGGCGCCGGCGATGGTGGCGACTGCGCAGCGCGCATGACCACTGCGCTGGTCGTTTTGCTGGTCGCCATGGCCGTCGCCGCGGCCTTGTGCGCGGTTTATCGATGGTGGGCTGCGGCAGCTGGCTGGCTGGCACATCCTGACGCGCGCAGCTCGCACCGCGTGGCGACTGTCAGCGGCGCCGGCATCGCCGTATTGGCGGCACTCTTGCTTGCGCTGCTTGCGGTGGGCCCCGCCATGCCCGATGCCGTCCTGGTCGTGCTTGCCACCAGCGCTCTGCTGTCGGGGGTGGGTCTGGCCGACGATCTGGCGCCTATGGGCGTTCGTTTGCGCCTGGGGATTTATACGCTGGCAGCGGCACTGACGGCTGTCTGGCTCTGTCATCCCGGGCAGGCCCTGTCAGATTGGGCGCTGGTCGCACTCGCGACACTCTGGATTCTCGTTTTCATCAATCTTTTCAATTTTATGGATGGTATTGACGGGCTGGCGGCACTGCAGGCCCTGTCAGCTGCTGTGGCGCTCGGACTGCTTGCTGCGCTGCAGGACGCTGCTGGCTGGTATATTGCGTTCTGCAGCGCCACAGCGGGTGCGTTCGCCGGCTTTCTGTTCTTCAATGCCCCGCCGGCGCGGCTTTTCATGGGCGACGCAGGCAGTATTCCGGGAGGCTATCTGCTGGCATCGCTACTGGTCGCGGGGTGGTGCCTTGAGAGCATTCCCGCGTATCCGGGGCTGATACTCCTCGCGCTGTTCATTACCGACTCGCTGACCACGCTGGTATTTCGCGCCTGCAGGCGGGAGAGACTTTGGCAGGCGCACCGGCAGCATCTGTACCAGCGTCTGGCGCGTCGCTGGCAGTCCCACCGGCGCCTGGATCTGTTGTTCATCGTCCTGCAGTGGTTCTGGCTGGTGCCGCTGGCCCTGATCGCGACCCGCCAGCCGGAATACGCCGCGCTGCTGTGCGTTCTCGCTTACCTGCCGCTGTTGATCACCATGGTCAAATTACGGTCAATACAGTAAAATCCGCGCTCAGACCGGACGCAAAACACAGAATTACCGGCAGGCGCCCCAACCAGCGCGGAGTGACAACTTGGTCAAGAAAGCAGCGGTGCGTCTGCTTCGGGCCGGTGCCAGTATCTGGCGCTGCGTGCGAGACGCCACTGGAAAGCTCGTTGAGCTGCCACGTAATATCAAGCAGGCGGTTGTTCTGCTCATCGATATGGGCTTCGTGGCAGGGGCGATGTGGGTGGCAGTTGCCTACCCCTCGGGTATCACCTCGGTACAGCTCGGCATGGTGGAATTCGCCTGTGCCGCACTCACACTGGTCGCCAGCGCCATTATCTTTCTGCGTCTCGGGCTCTACCGCGCCGTCATCCGCTTTATGGGCCAGCAGGCTATCTGGGCCATTATCACGGCGGCGAGCTATTCCACACTGGTCCTCGGGGCGGCTGTTTTCTTCACTCGCGCCGATGTGCCAAGGGCCATGCCCTTTGTCTACTGGGCGCTGGTCATGTTCAGCGTGGGGGGGTCGCGACTGGTGGTGCGCGCCTATTACCAGTCCAAGCTGCGCTCGAGCTCCAAGAATGTCCTCATCTATGGCGCGGGAGAGTCCGGCCGCCAGCTGCTGACAGCGCTGCATCACGGCGAGCAGTATCGCGTGGTGGCTTTTGTTGACGACGATCCGCAGTCCCAGCACTCCGTCATCAATGGCCTGCAGGTGGTCAATCCACGCGATATCGAGCCCCTGATTCAGGAGCACAGTATCACCCAGGTGCTTCTTGCCATTCCGTCCGCCACCCATGATCGGCGTCGGGAGATCATCAATTCCCTCGTGGGACTGCCGGTGCACGTGCGCACCGTGCCGAAGATCAGCGAGCTGGTGTCCGGCGTCGCGAGCGTCAACCAGATTCAGGATATCGACCTTGACGACCTGCTTGGTCGCGACCCGGTGCCGCCGCATCCGGAGCTGATCGATCGCTGCATTACCGACAAGGTTGTCATGGTGACCGGCGCCGGTGGATCGATCGGCGCCGAATTGTGCCGGCAGATTCTTGCCGCGGGACCGCGGGAGCTGATTCTGTTCGACAGCTCCGAGTACGCGCTCTACAGCATTGAGCGGGAACTCAAGGATCTGCAGTCCCGCGGCGCTCACTATGTCGAAATGGCCTGCCTGCTGGGCTCGGTGCGCGACCAGCGCCGCCTGGAAACCGTTTTCCGCACGTTTTCGGTGCAGACGGTCTATCACGCCGCCGCTTACAAGCATGTGCCCATGGTGGAGTACAACGTGGCCGAGGGCGTTGCCAACAATGTGTTCGGGACCTGGCACGCCGCCGAGGCAGCGCGCAAGGCGCGGGTCGAGACCTTTGTGCTGATCTCCACCGACAAGGCCGTGCGCCCGACCAACATCATGGGCGCCTCCAAGCGCTTTGCGGAATTGATCCTTCAGGGACTGGCGCAGGAGGAGGTCGGTACGCGCTTCTGCATGGTGCGCTTCGGCAACGTCCTCGGCTCTTCAGGATCCGTGGTGCCGCTGTTTCGCGAACAGATTGAGAACGGGGGCCCCGTGACCGTGACGCATCCGGAGGTGTCGCGCTACTTCATGAGTATTCAGGAGGCGGCGCAGCTCGTGCTGCAGGCTGGCGCCATGGGCACGGGTGGCGATGTGTTTGTGCTCGATATGGGCGAGCCCGTGCAGATTGTCGATCTCGCCAAACGCATGATCCGTCTCTCGGGCCATGAGGTCGGCAGCCGGACGCCCTCCCGCAGCGGGCTGGATATCGAGTTCATCGGCCTGCGCCCGGGAGAAAAACTGCATGAGGAGCTGTTGCTCGGCACCTCTGTGAGCGGCACCGGTCATCCGATGATCATGCGGGCTGAAGAGGAGAGCCTGACCTACGACGAGATCATGTCGGCCCTGAAAGATCTGATGGCCTGCTGTGACCGGCTCGACTGCCGCGATATCATCGAAATCCTGGCGGCTGCGGTGAGCGGATTTGCGCGCCACGAAATCCGCCACGATCATCTCTGGGTCAAGCAGGGACGCGCCGGCCGCCGTGCTGCTGCCATCCCCGAGGCGGGCGACTCCAATGTGAAACCCCTGTTCACCGGATAATCTCCACTGACTTGGCGCTTTCGATGCGCCGGTTCCAGATAATTTTCCACGAGGTGGCTTATGGCCGATTTTGATGTGTTCAATGGCGATGCGGATGGTATCTGTGCGCTTCTGCAGCTGCGCCAGGCCGAGCCTCGCGAGGCCACGCTGGTAACCGGGGTAAAGCGCGATATTGCGCTGCTGGAGCGTGTCAGCGCCGCTTCCGGCGACCGTGTCTGCGTTCTCGACGTGTCGCTGGACAAGAACCGGGATGCGCTGTCGCGGGTGCTGGAGGCGGGCGCCTCGGTGTGGTACTGCGATCACCACTACGCGGGCGACATTCCCGCAAGGGATAGCCTGGAAACCCACATCAATACCGAAGCCACGGTGTGTACCAGCCTGCTGGTGAATGGTCATCTGTCGGGTGCCGGGCGCGCCTGGGCGGTGGTCGGCACCTTTGGCGATAACCTGCGTGAGAGCGCGCAGCGCCTGGCGAGCCCCCTTGATCTGTCGGCGAGTGCTCTGGATCAGCTGGAAAATCTCGGTATTTACATCAATTACAATGGCTACGGCTCGGATCTTGCCGAACTGCATTTTCATCCCGGCGATCTCTATCGGGAACTGCTGCCCTACCCGGATCCGCAGGCCTTCATGCAGGAAAACCGTGCAACCTTCGAGAAACTCGAGGG
>CAZTJR010000015.1:4419-14553 GCA_964613795.1 uncultured Alteromonadaceae bacterium
CTCCACGAACGACTGGCCGCCGACAGCCACTGCCTCGGCGCTATGTCCACGGCGCTATTGCTGTTGCACCGCGAGGCGGCGCTGCACTGGTTCATCCTGGTGCCCGCTACGCAGGCGCAGGATGTCACGGATCTGCCGGGTGCGGAGCGCGCTGCGTTAATCGACGATGCGGCGGCGCTGGCTGCCTGTCTCAAGGACGCGTACGGCTACCCCAAGGTGAACGTTGCCGCCCTCGGCAACGTGGTGCCGCAGCTGCACCTGCACGTGGTGGGACGGAAGCCCGGTGACTGCTGCTGGCCCGACCCGGTATGGGGACGCCCTCTCCCGGGGAAGATCTGGGAAGCGCAAGCTCTGGCGGAGCTGCAGGAGCGGCTGCGCAATCGGGGACTGCTGTGCGGCTGATGCGCCGCGCTTTTAAGCCCTTTACTCCTCGACGTCGTCGGTGGAGAGCTGGCCGCTGAATATACGCCGCAGGTGCGCCCAGGACATGCCGATGCCCAGAATGAGCGACAGCAGCACCAGCGTCAGCCAGGTCAGTGCGGCGGTTTCCAGCGTCAACCAGCCAATGTCGATAAACAGCCACACGACTGCAGCGAACAGGGCAGCGACGAGTGCAACCCCCAGCCAGCCTATGGCGAAGAAGGTGGCTCGCAGGAACATGATCCAGCCAATAAGAAGCACGAGGCCGATAATGGCGGCGATGGGCCCAAACCGTGTCTCGCCGCTCAAAACCCAGGTGATATAGGAAAAGGCGGTTGGATTGTAGGTGCCGAAAACCAGCACCGCAGCAAAGAACCAACGGAGAAAAAAACTACTCACATCGAATCTGCTAGCCATATTCATGTTCTCACCGATAGTCTCATCGAATATAGAGGAATCGGCCACATGGGGCAACGACCCGTCCTTCAAGGCGCGGGATTTGCATGGTGCCGGTGGATGGCGTTGATGGCGCGCAGGCGGTCCCGGTCAAGGGTGAGGTCGATGCTGTCGATGTTGGTTGTGAGCTGCTCGAGGGTGGTGGCGCCGATGATGTTGCTGGTGGCGAAGCGCTGCTGGTTGACGAAGGCCAGTGCCATCTGCGCCGGGTCCAGCCCCATTTCCCGGGCCAGCGTCACATAAGCTTCGGTGGCACTTTGCGCCGCCGGTCGCTGGTAGCGGTCGAAGCGTTCGAAAAGCGCCAGCCGCGAGCCTTCCGGTCGGGCGCCGTTCAGGTACTTCCCGCTGAGCATGCCGAAAGCCAGCGGCGAGTAGGCCAGCAGGCCGACCTGCTCCCGGATGGCGATTTCTGCCAGACCCACTTCAAAAGTGCGGTTGAGGAGATTGTAGGGGTTCTGGATGCTGACGATGCGCGGCAGATTCTTTTCCCGGGCGAGGCGCAGATACTCGAGAACGCCCCAGGGCGTTTCATTGGAAATTCCGATATGGCGGACCTTGCCGGCCTGTACCAGTTCGCCCAATGCCGACAGGGTTTCCTCAATGGCGACACCGTTATCGTCACTATGCAGGTAGCCCAGGCGTCCGAAAAAATTGGTCGCACGCTCCGGCCAGTGCACCTGATACAGATCGACGTGGTCCGTCTGCAGCCGGCTGAGGGAGTCATCGATCGCCTGATGTATCTGCGCGCGGTCGAGGCGCGGTCCGCCGCGAAGATGGTCAACGCCCGCGTTGCCTTCAGCGCGCCCGGCAACCTTGGTCGCGAGTACGATATCGTTGCGCCTGCCGCTGCGCGCCAGCCAGTTACCGATAAAGCGCTCGGTTTCACCCTGGGTATCGGCGCGCGGTGGCACCGGATACATTTCAGCCGTATCGATGAAATTCACGCCGCGTGACAGAGCGTAATCCAGCTGCGCCGCCGCGTCTTCAGCTGTGTTCTGCTGGCCATAGGTCATGGTGCCGAGGCAGATCACGCTGACATCGATATCCGTGCTGCCCAGTTTCCGGTATTGCATTGGTTGACGTCCTCGTTGCCGTTAATGGAATCGCGCGGTCAGTCCGCGAGGGTTTCTTCCTGGCGGATCTCGTTTAGCCCGGCCGGGTCCTGGTGAATCACGACATCCGCGCCGGGTATCTCTTTCTTGATGGCAGCAGTCACTTCATCGGCTATGCGGTGCGCCTGACGCAGTGACAGGTCGCCGTCAAGCTCCAGGTGCAGCTCGATAAAGTCCACTCGACCGGAGCTCCGGGTGCGCAGGTCGTGGACGCCATACACGCCGGCGTGACGGTTCGCCGTGTCGCGAACCAACTGCCGTCGGTCCTCAGGGAGTTCGCGATCGAGCAGTTCGCTGAGAGCGTCGCTCATAATGTGGCGCGCGGTGAGCAGAATGTAGATGGCGATGCCGCAGGCAAACAGCGGATCCATGCCCGACCAGCCCAAGTGCGCGAGTATCAGCGCCAGAATGACCGCGCTGTTGGTCAGCAGGTCTGTGCGATAGTGCAGTGCGTCGGCGCGGATGGCGGCGGAATGTGTGCGGCGTATGACATAGTGCTGCAACGCCAGCAGCGCCAGCGTGGCGACAATGGTGAACAGCATCACCGCAATACCGATCTCCAGCGTTGGCAGCTCCCGCGGCGTCATCAGTCGCTTGCCGGCCTCAATGAGCAGATAGATCCCCGAGACAATAATCAGGGTGCTCTGCGCGAGCGCCGAGATGGACTCGGCCTTGCCATGGCCAAAGCGATGCTTGCGGTCGGCCGGGGCCAGCGCGTAGCGCACGGCGAACAGGTTTAGTAGTGAGGCACCGGAATCCATTACCGAGTCTATCAGCGACGCGAGGATGCTCATGGAGCCGGTCTGCGCATAGGCGACCGCTTTCGCCAGAATAAGCGTCATGGCGACCGCCGCGGAGGCATTTGTGGCAAGTCGCATCAGGCGCGCCGCATCGTCGGGGGCTAGAGGTGTCTCGGCCATGCTGGATTGCTTGCCTTTTGAAGCGTTCATCATTATGCCATTGATGGCCTGCTGCCGTTATCAGGTGCCTCGCAGCGGCTGGAATCGGCGCAGTCGCAGCGCATTGACGAGAACAAATACGCTGGAAAGGGCCATGGCGCCGGCGGCAAAGACAGGCGACAGCAGCACCCCTATGGCGGGGTAGAGTGCGCCGGCCGCGACCGGTATCAGCAGGGTGTTGTAGGCAAAGGCCCAGAACAGGTTCTGGCGAATATTACGCAGGGTTGCCTGAGAGAGAGCCGTCGCGGTAGCGACGCCGCTCAGATCACCGGACATCAGAATGATGTCAGCGGCTTCGATGGCGATGTCGGTGCCGGTGCCGATCGCGATGCCGATATCGGCTTCTGCAAGTGCTGGCGCATCGTTGATACCGTCGCCGACGAACGCCAGGCTGCCGTGAGCGTGCCTGAGCTGACGAACGGCGTCGACCTTGCCGTCGGGCATGACACCGGCGATCACGTCGTCGATCTCGAGCTCACGGGCAATGGCCTCGGCCGTGGCCCGGTTGTCGCCGGTAATCATTGCCACTTTCAGACCCAGATCGCGCAGTCTCCTGATTGCCCGGGGTGTGGTCTCCCGGAGCGGGTCATCCACCGCCAGAAGCGCGGCAACGACCCCATCGATCGCCACATACACCGGCGATCGCGCCCGGCTTTCGAGCCGACCGGCGTCGTCGGCGACGCTGTCAATGCCGATGGCATTGCGCGCCATGTAGTCGGCGCTGCCGACAAGCACGGCCTTTCCCTGCACGCTGGCCGCAATGCCGAGACCCGCCTGCGCCGAAAACCCGCGGCTTTCAGGCACGGACACCGCTTCCTCATCGGCAGCGTCGGCGATTGCGCGGGCCAGCGGATGCTCCGACCGGGATTCAGCGGCGGCGACCATCCCCAGCACCTGGCTTCTCTCATGGCCCTCGGCGAGAATCAGGTCGGTAAGAGCAGGCCGGCCCTCTGTGAGGGTGCCGGTCTTGTCCAGCGCCACGACCCGGCAATCCCGCAGCCGCTGCAGGGCATCGCCGCGGCGGAAGAGGATGCCGAGTTCCGCGCCCTTGCCGCTTGCCACAGTGATAGAGGTCGGTGTTGCCAGGCCCATCGCACAGGGACAGGCGATAATGAGAACGGACACCGCACTGACCAGCGCGAACGTCAGCGCGGGTTCCGGGCCCGTGAACAGCCAGGCCAGAAACGTGATGCCAGCGGCGGCCATGACTGCGGGGACAAACCAGAGGGTAACGCGATCAACCAGAGCCTGGATGGGCAGCTTCGCGCCCTGTGCCTGCTCCACCATGTCGATGATCCGGGCGAGTACCGTATCGCTGCCGACGGCGGTTGCACGAAAGGTGAATGCGCCGGTCTGGTTGATCGTCCCGCCGACCACCTCGCTGTCTGCAGACTTCATCACCGGCACCGGCTCGCCGCTGATCATGGACTCATCGACGTAGCTTTCGCCGTCGACGACATCACCGTCTACCGGAATCCGCTCGCCGGGTCGCACTTCGATCAGGTCGCCCCTAGACACGGCCTCGATCGGAATGTCCTCGCTGGATCCGTCGCGCCGGACGCGCGCGGTACGCGCCTGCAGGGACACGAGTCGCGCGATGGCCTGCGATGTGCGCCCCCTCGCGCGCGCCTCCAGATAGCGGCCCAGCAGGATCAGCGTTACGATCACTGCGGCCGCCTCGTAATACACGTTGACGGTGCCTGCGGGCAGCAGCCAGGGTGCGAACGTGGCGATGACCGAGTAAGCGAAGGCCGCCAGTGTTCCCAGCGCCACCAGTGAATTCATATCGGGCGCCAGTCGCAGAAGCGCGGGTATGCCGATGCGGTAGAACATGCGGCCCGGAAATAGCAGCACCAGGGCGGTTAGCACACACTGCAGAGACCAGCTCCACTGCTGACCGATGCTCTGTTCCAGGGTGTGCTGAAACCCCGGTACCAGGTGGGACGTCATCTCGATCAGAAAGACTGGCAGCGTCAGCGCGGCCGCCAGAGCAGTGTCGCGGCCGAGCGTCTGGCGTTCACTGTCCAGGCGCTGCTTGAGCTGCGTATCGCCGCGAGCGTGCGCCGGTTCCCGGCAGCGCGCGGGGTAGCCCGCATTCTCGAGGGCCTTGATCAGGTCACCCGCGCTGGCATCGCCTTCTACGGTCGCGTTCCCCGTGGCAAGGTTGACTGAGGCGTTTTGCGCACCGGGGACCGACAGCAGTGCTTTTTCCACGCGCCCGACACAGGACGCACAGTGCATTCCCTCTACAGCAAGGCGGGTGTCGGCGGTGGCGACGGAGGATGGGTTGTTGGTCACGGTTATCTGGTGGGCGTTGTCAGGGGCCTCGACGAATCAACTCCCTGAGCTGGTTTTCGCCGACGATTACCCAGCCCGGGGCAGGCTCGCCCTCGCCCGCAGGCGCGAGGTGGGGATGACGTCCAACAACGTCGTCCAGGGCGTGCTCCTGATCATCCTCGATGTCGACCAGCAGGACATGGCGGTTGTTGCGGATGGTGTCCTCGAAGCGCTTGAAGCGGCGGTTCTTTTCCTGGAACCCGAGAAAGCCACCTTCCCAGGCACAGAAACCGAATATGACAATCGCCAGAAAAATGAATGGCGTCCAGCCAACCGTTTCTGCCCAGCCCATGGCAAACGTCACTGCGATGACCAGCAGCGCTCCCCCGACGCCGATTGCCAGCCCCCACAGCCCACTGTTGACCACGTCAGATTTCATGACCTCTGCCACCGGGTGCAGGTGGTGCTTTTCGAGCTCTGCATCACTGTTAGTGAGCACATGTATCTGGGGCAGCGTGATGCCCTGTTCCTGAAGCTCCTGCTGAACGGTCTCGAGATCTTCCAGGTTTTCGCCGATGAAATAGTGTCGCTTCATACACGGTTCCTTTTCTCTGATGAAGAAGGTGTGTTCGCTGCAACGTTACGCCCACAGCATAAACAAGGCCGTATGTGTCTACAAGGTGGCGTGGATCGCGTCGACTGTCTCAGGTGGTACGCAACGCGATGTTTGACCTTTTGCACCGTCTTGGCGACAGTAAGTGCTTAATCGTGACTTTAGGAGCTATCGCATGAAAGCGGAAACGGTCGAAGACCTTATCAACTGGACGCGCGATACGCATGGCGTGCTGGCTCGGCTGCTGCGCGAGAACGCCGATCAGCAATCGCGCACCCAATCCGAGTTGTTGATGCGCTATCTGGCCGACCATGAGGCGGCGCTGGAAAAAATGGTGAGCAAGTACGAGGGACGCGCCGACCAGAGCTCGCTGGGAACCTGGGTTTATGACTACGTGACAGAAAACCCGGTGACTATCGACAATCTGGATGCAGACGAACACGGTGAGTCGGACATCGAGGAAATCAGCGCCACCATTTTTGCGGCGCACAAACAGCTGATTGAGCTCTACCGCTACCTGCTCGGTCGCGCGGACACGCCGGAGTTGCGCGACCTGATCGAAGAGCTGCTGGCGCTCGAGCAGCATGAGTCTATGCGCCTGGCCTATCAGGTCAACCGTGCTGCCGATCTCTAGTGGACAATAGGTAAGCCGCCAGTCCGTTAAACTTTGGGCTTCAGGAGTCGGGAAGGTCACGTTTTGTACATTGATCCTGCGTTACTGCCCTCGTGGCTGCCCCTGCTGGTGCTGCTGCTCATCCTGCCGTGGCTGGCCTGTGCCGCCTGGTACGTACCCTGGCTTGCATTGAAGGAGGCGCCGTCCCGCATACACCTGGTGGCGGGGGGCAGCGTTGCCTGCCTGTTCCTCTGGTTGCTGAACGTGCGCGGTATTGAGGATCTGGTATTTCACCTGCTCGGCATGACCACGCTGACGCTGCTGCTTGGCTGGAGTCTGGCCACGTTGTCGGGAACCGTTGTTCTGGTCGCCTACCTTGTCATTTCGGACCTGTCACTCGCCGGTTTTGCGCCGGCCTGGGTCTTTACCGTGGGATTGCCCGCTGCCGTTACCTGGGCCGTCGGTCGCTGTCTGTACCGGTCGGCGTTGCGTAACCCCTTCTTTTTTATCCTCGGCGCCGGCTTTGCGGGCGGTGCCCTGGTAGTACTGGTAGACGCCATTGTTGCACTCTGCCTCTTCAGTGCCGTGGGCCTCGCTACCTGGACAGCACGGGCGCTGGAGCTGTTTCCCGTGCTGTTCCTGATCATGTTTTCCGAGGGCTTTGTCAACGGTATGTGTGTCTCGGCACTCGCCGTGTTCTACCCATCGTGGATGAAGACGCTGGATGAACATTTCTATTTCGGAGAATGACCGCGGCTTGCTGCAAAGATAGCCCTGATAGGAGGCGCAGCCGAGGGAGGCAAGCGGTGTTCGCTGGTCGGCGATCTCGACACCCTCGGCGGTAAGCTGCCTATCCGGCGCGGACCTCTTCCAGCTCGCCGCTCTCGACGTGATACACGAAACCGCGCACCGCATCCTTGTGCGGCACGAAGGGGCTATGCTGTATGCGTCGCATGGACTGCCGGACATCCTCTGCCGGGTCCTTGAACGCCTCTAGCGCGAACGGTGGCCGCAGGCCGGTATCGTCTTCTATCTGCGCCTTCACGGCGTCATCAGTGAAGGTGAGCATGCCGCAGTCTGTGTGGTGAATGAGCATGATTTCCCGCGTACCCAACAGTCGCTGGGAAATCGCCAGGGAGCGAATGACGTCGTCGGTCACTACGCCACCGGCGTTGCGGATGACGTGGGCATCACCTTCTTCCAGTCCCAGCAAACGACCGGTTTCGATACGGGCGTCCATGCAGGCGACCACCGCGATCTGTTTACCGGGCGGCATGGGCGTTTCACCTTTGTCGAAATGCTCGGTATAGCGCTGATTATTGTTGAGGAATTCATCGGTTGCTGACATGGGCTTGCTCCTGACGGATGGTGTTTGTCTTGTGGCGGCAGGTTGCACCGCAGAATGGGACCTGCCGCCACCGTGCGCGATTACTGCTCGAAGTCCAGCGGCGGCGGCCCCGGCGGCAGAATGCCGTCATACGTGTAGTCGCCCTTTCGTTCGGCAAATTCTGTCTTGATCTGATCAACCAGCTGGGGATCCTCGAACAGGTCCACCATGGTCATGGCCAGCGCCTTTGCGGCATGGACCAGTCCCTTGTGTCCCAGCGACATACCACCGGAGGCCACCACGGCCCAGGAATGCCAGGGCACGCCACTCGGCGCGATCGGTGCCGCCAGGCTGATGGTCGGCACCACGTAACTGACGTCGCCAACATCCGTGGATCCGCCGGGCGGGTCATCTTCGGTCTCGCGCAGCGGCTTGACTTCAGCATCCATGCCCACCTGCGGCTTGCCGGTAGACGCCTGCAGTGTCCGGGCAAACCTGAGTTCCTCTTCCGAGTAACTGATGCCGCCCAGTGCCTCGAGGTTTGCCTGCAGTGCCGCACCACCGCTGCGATTCGGCAGCAACTCATGCACGCCGGAGATGAGCGATACCTTGTGTTCCACGTTGGCCAGGATGGCGGCGCCCTCGGCCATTGCCTTAACCCGCTCGTAGACCGGCGTCATGCCCTCGCGACTGCGATCGCGCACGCGTACCCAGATTTTCGCGTAGTCGGGTACTACGTTCACCACCTTGCCGGCATCCATAATGTGGTAATGGATTCGCACCGTAGGCTGGATGTGTTCGCGATAGGCATTGATGCCATGTGCGTACAGTTCGACGGCGTCGCCTGCCGAGCGTCCGTTCCAGGGGTCTGCCGCGGCATGTGCTGATTGACCGTCAAACTCCACAAGAAAATCCACCAGCGCCTGGCTGCTCTGCACGGACGCCTCCAGCTTATCTGCCGGGTGCCAGTCCATCATAACGTCGACGTCATCGAAGGCGCCGGCCCGAATCATCCACAGCTTGCCGAAGAATTTCTCCTCCGCCGGTGTGCCGTAATAACGGATGGTGCCACTGAGCTTCCCGGCTTCAATCTGTTCCTTGATAGCGATTGCCGCACCCAGTGAAGCGGCGCCGAAAACATTGTGTCCACAGCCGTGTCCGGGTTCTCCCTGGGCCAGCGGCGACCGCGTGGGTACCGTGTCCTGGGACAGGCCGGGCAGGGCGTCGAACTCGCCCATGATGCCGATAACGGGCTTGCCGCTGCCGTATTCTGCGACGAAGGCGGTGGGTATCTCGCCCGTGCCGCGGCTTACACGGAAGCCGTTTTCCTCGGCGTGCGCGACCAGCGCATCGGCGGATTGCGTTTCGCGGAAGGCAATTTCCGCGTGGCGCCAGATCTCATCGCTGAGCGCCGTCAGTTCATCGCGGTGGGCATCCACGGCGGCGACGACCGCGGCCTTGCGCGGATTGTCCACGGCAGCGCCGGCGAGGGCGGGAACAAGCAACAACACTGAAAGTAGCAGGCGTAGGCGCTTCGAGCTCATGGTTTCGATCCTGGCGTCTGTAGAGATGGAGAGTAAAGCTACCCGAAGCGCGCCCGGAACACCACTGGCCTTAGCAGCCCTGCAGCGTCGCCGTCACTCTGGCGCAACTCAGGTTCCACTGGCAATGCGGGCATCGCCTGTGAAAAAGAATAAGAGTACCTGCTGGTGATCCGCCTCTCAGAAGTTGTGAAAGACGTTCAGCTGCAGCTGGTTCTTTGACCAGGGGTCGGTGTCCTGGTGCATGACACCGAACTGCAGTCGGATGCTGTCGGACATCCCATAGCCAATGGCGGCGTAGGCCCGATTGCGGTCATAGTTGTCCACGCGCCGGCCGTTGCCGATGTCCTTCTCCAGATTCAGGAAAATTTCGTTGTAGAGACTAAGGTAGATCGCTCCGCGGCCCAGACTGTCCTGGTTCAGCGGGTAGTTGAATGCGAGAAAATAACGGAAACGGTTGCGCGTGCTCTGGCCCTCGACGTCGCGCTGTTCCAGGCGCAGCCTGTGCGTGACCTGCAACCGGGATCCGATACGATGCGGAATCAGAGCCTCCTGATAGAGTCGGTTCTCCGTGGTGTTCCCGCTGCGGCTGCCATACTTCCCCGTGGTGATATGGGCGGTGCCGAGGGTCAGTTTCACCGGGGTGTTTTCGGGGCGCCAGGTGAGGCCACCGCGGATCAGCAGCTGCTCCATGTCGCCGAGCAGATCCCAGTTCCGGTACTGAACGTCGCCCTGCAGACCAAACCGGCTGTCGCTGCGATCGTGATTCCACATGTACATGTACCAGGCGCCGACTTCATCTTCATCGACCGTGGC
>CAZTJR010000015.1:14653-22332 GCA_964613795.1 uncultured Alteromonadaceae bacterium
GTGAAACCCACTCACTTGCAGCCTGTCAGAGCGCTGCCCGAGGAAAACGCAGAGAGAGTGATATGAAAGATAGTACGTTGTGTATTGCATTGGCGCTGGCGCTTGGCATCAGCGCCGGACAGACGCTGGCGGATGATCTGGCAGAACGCGCCAGAAGCCTGTTCAAGGCAGTGCCCCAGTCTCCTCCCGTCATTGACGGCAACGATATCACCGAGGAAAAAGTGGCGTTGGGCAGGATGCTTTTTTTCGAGCCGCGGCTCTCCTCAAGCCATCTCATCAGCTGCAATACCTGTCACAACGTGGGCATGGGCGGGCACGACTATCTGCAGACGTCGATTGGTCATGGCTGGCAGAAGGGACCGCGGAACTCGCCGACGGTGTTCAACGCGGTATTCAATAGCGCGCAGTTCTGGGATGGTCGCGCGGCGGATCTTGCAGAGCAGGCAAAGGGGCCAGTGCAGGCGGGGGTTGAAATGAACAGCACGCCCGAGCGTGTGGTCGCCACACTGAACAGCATGCCGGACTACGTTGAAAGGTTCCGGTCTGTTTTTCCCGGCCAGAGCGATTCCGTCACCTTCGATAACATGGCGACGGCCATTGAAGCCTTCGAGGCCACGCTGATCACGCCGGGCGCGTCGTTCGACAGATACCTGCAGGGTGATGTCGATGCACTCGACGACAGCGAGAAAAGGGGGCTCGCCCTGTTCATCGACAAGGGCTGCGCCGCCTGCCATAGCGGCACGAACCTTGGTGGTCAGGGATACTACCCCTTCGGCCTGGTCAAGAAGCCGGGGGCGGACATTCTTCCGGTCGGTGACAAGGGGCGCTTCGAGGTGACCCGCACCGCGTCTGACGAGTACGTATTCCGTGCAGCGCCGCTGCGGAATATCGCGCTCACCGCACCGTATTTCCACTCCGGCGGTGTCTGGAGCCTGGAAGCCGCGGTGGCGGTGATGGGAACCAGCCAGCTGGGTACTGAATTGTCCGAAGAGGATGTCAGCTTCATTGTCGCCTTCCTCAAGACACTGACCGGCGAGATGCCGGACATCCAGTACCCTCTGCTGCCACCGAGCACCGATACTACGCCGAAGCCGGAATCCATGCAGCCTCAGTCGTAGACCACAGCTTCTACGATCGCCAGGTGATCATCCACTCCCCGGCGGAAGGCGGCTTCGCTGATGCGCTCATCGTTGCCGTGGATGCGCACCATCTCGGACTCGGGGATGATGGCCGGCGTGAAGCCATAGCTTGCGATGCCGGCGTCGCGGGTGAAATGACTGTCGGTGAAACCGGTGGAGACGGACGGCATGACCCGGGAACCGGGGTGGCGCTCTGCCGTAATGTCCGTTATGGCGCTGTAAAGCCGGGTTCCGGTGTGCGTGATTGCGGGTGAAAAGGCCATGATGACTTCCACTGTTACGCCGCTCGGCGCTACCAGCTCCTCGATTTCCTTTACGAAGGTATCGACCGGCTTATCGGGCAGGATGCGACAGTCGAGCTCACCCCAGGATTCCGGCGGGACCACGTTGATCTTGTTCGAGGCGGACATGCGGGTGATCGAACAGGTATCGCGGATCAGGGCGTGCAGCGCAGGGGACTCAGCCTGCAGGCGCGCCATGAACCCGGGCTCCTCGATAGCGGATGCCATGTCCGCGTAGGCCGGTGCCCACGCGTCGTCGGCGCTTTGTGCCAGGCTGCGAAACATGGCGTCGACCGGTCCGATAATGCGCGGCGGCAGCGGGTTGGTGCGGACAAGCTCCAGCGCCTGAACCACGCGCGTAACTGACGAGGTGGGATAGGGCATGGATCCGTGGCCCGGCTCGTCTACCCCGGTCAGGCGCAGCCACACCGGTACCTTCTGCGTGAGCTCGACCGAGAAGAGGGTTTCCCCTTTGTCTGTCAGCCGCCCGCTGCCGCCTTCGTTCAACAACAGACCGGCATCGGCGAAGACGTCCGGATGGTTCTCCAGCAGCCATCCTGCGCCGTACAGTCCTCCCGCCTCTTCGTCGGCGGTGGCGACAAATACAACATCGCGGTTTAGGGGCTTGCCAGCGCGATGCAGGCTGAGAAAGGTTGCCAGCTGAGTGATCCCCGGGCCCTTCATGTCCAGCGCACCTCGCCCCCAGATATAGCCATCGCGGATCTCGCCGGACAGTGGGTCGGTGCTCCAGTACTTGGGGTCTGCCGGGACGACATCCGTATGCTGCAGGAGAATCAGCGCCGGCTCGTCGCCGCCTTCAAGGCGTGCCCAGATATTGCCGCGCCCTGGTGCACTCTCCGCGGCATTCCAGGGGATGCCCTCGGCATCGAAGATGGCGGCATAAAAATCCACCGCGCGGGATTCATTGCCCGGTGGGTTGATCGTATCGATGGTCAGGAATTCCTGCAGCCAGGCCACGGCTTCATCATCGAGGGTCTGCGCGTGCGCGGGTATGATTGTGGCGAATGCCAGTCCCAGAATGGCGGGTCGTGAGAGCCTGCGGAGAAGCCCGCGGATAAAAAAACGGCCAGGCAGGAGGCCTCGGTTTCCAGTCATCTGTATCTCTCCATTATCTATCCAATGAGTGTGGATCGGTGGGCGCGCCGGGCCTGCAGGTGAGCGCGCCATCCATTGTCTGTGGCCCACTATCCCGCATCGACATGACCGCGATCGATCCAGTGCAGAAGGCTCTCGAATACCGGTAGCAGTAAGAACCCCACCGCCGGCGTGTCGGGCTGCGCTCCCGCCGTGAACAGCATGGGTATCATGCCCGCGCGTTGCGCGGCCTCAATGTCGTAATGGAAGTCGCCCACGAAGGCGATCTCCGCCGGTGGCAGGTCCCAGTCCTGCGCCAGCGCCAGCAGCGCGCTGGGGTCTGGCTTGGGCGGCGCGTCCTCGCGAGCCTTGAGCGGCACCTGCGGCATCAGCAGGCGTTGCATGGTGCGCATGGCGGCGGCACGGGAATTACGCGTAACAATGGCAGTGGGCAGGCCGCGGTGGTGCAGACCATGCAGTACCTGTTCGGCACCGTGAATCCAGGTCGCCGCCTCTGCTCCGGCCATTTCGTGCCGATCGACAATCGTTGCCACACGATGACGCTCATCGGGGCAGTCCAGTCCTTCGATGTGCTCCAGAAGGCCGATACCGTCGGGTACGTCTGCCTCCCGACGGATGGCGGCAAAGTCGAGTCGCGAGTCTGCCAGCGTGCCGTCGAGATCGAAGATCACCGCACGGGGCGGCGAGGCTGCTGTAATCATGTTCTGTCTCTCGTCAGTTTTTCCGGTTGTCGGGTATCCTGCTCCAGTGCCCGCTCGCTGTCTCCGGGATAGAGGGTCACTCCCGAGAGGGTGACCACCTGGCTTGCCGCGGGCCTGGGGTGCAGATAGCTGTATAACCATACGCCAAAGATGCCCGCCAGGATGGATGCCAGCGCAGAGCCCCCCAGCAGCATGGCGTAGGGAGGCCCTGTTCTTTGCGCTTCAGGGGCCGGCCAGTCGATAACCGATACCTGGGGATATTTCTCCACCTGGCTGACAGAAATCTGTACCTGCCTGGCCTGGGTCTCCCGGTTGAGCTCTTCCAGCCGGGCGAGATCCTCAGCCAGTGCCTGGTGCTTTGCATAGATCGTGTTGAACTCGGCGACGGCGCTCTTGTGCTCCGCCAGACGCTTTTCGATGTTCGCTACGGACTCACGCGCAGCTCGCCAGGCGCGCTGGGCGTTGGCGAGCTCGGCCTGACTGCCCTGCGAGTAGGCCTTGGCCAGATCGGCCTCAAGCTTGGCAATCTGTCCCGGGATTTCCCGCAGCTGGGGCGCCTTGCGGATGTAGTCATCGGTGTAGCGGGCGCGCAGCTCTTCGAGTTGTGCCCGCAGCTCCGCGAGGGACTGGGCCATGGTACTGACATCACTGCGCTCGTTCTCCGGAACGAACTGCTCCCCCGCATCCAGAGAAGCCCTGAGCGTATCGAGATAGGACTTGCTGCGCACTTCCTCTTCCACAGCGCGGTTGAGTGCGGTGTTCAGCCCGTCCAGCTGTGACAGCACCGCGTTCTCCTGCCGCTCCATCGAAATGATGCCGTTTTTTTGCCGGTAACTTTCCAGCGCCTCACGGGCGGCTTCCAGTTTGCCCGCCAGGCCTCTCAGCTCATCGTCGACTTCTGTCAATGTCTGCGCTTTGCGCGCCTCAATCTCCCTGGCGCGAATGCCGGTGTAGACCTCAATCCAGTGTTCCAGCATCAGCGGCAGTTGCTCCGGCTCAGCGCCGACCACCGCCAGCTCCAGCAGATTGGTCTCGGGGACCGGCCGAACCTCAAGCATGCCGCGCAACGCCAGCGGTGTCAGCGTCACTTCGTAATCCGCGGCGAGAACATCGGCGAGGCGCCGCGTGATCTCGCTGCCCGTCAGCGTCCGCCGCTGAATCGCCACGCCCTGGATGTCCGCTTCGAGCAGCTGCTCATCGATGGCGGTGGGAGCACTCATCAATACTGTCGCTGTACTTTCGTAGCGTGCGGGCTGGAGCAGTGTGAACAGCAGGCCCGCGGCAAGCACCGCCAGCGTGGTGTAGACGAAGACACGCCGGCGACTTCTGCCGTGCCAGACAGAGTCGGTATCGGCGGTCAGGCTGGCGCTGTGCGCACCCTCTCTCACGAAAACCATGCAAATTACCTGGCATTGCGGGGTATGAACTCAGCGATCAGTTTAGGCCATCGGCCGTCGCGACGCACGGTATCCGCGCTGCGGCTGTTGCCGCCGCGTGACCGATAACGCAGACCCCGGGGCCCCGTGCCTTGCTTGACATTTTATGTGTCGCGTCCATAAGCTCGGCGCTCTTCTGTGCATGGCGGCCCGTTATCATGATTCATTCCATCGCTTCTGACGAAGGCTCTATCATTTCTCGCTTTCTCAGTGCCTGGCTGCCGGCTCTGCTCGTTGCAGGCGCGACAGCACTGTTGGTGAGCGCGGCAAACGCGGAGTCGCGCTACGACCTGCCGATCAGGGAGCACGTTTTCGATAACGGCCTGCGGCTGCTGGTGCTGGAGCGCCCGGGGGATCCCCGCGTTGCGGCAAAGATCTTCACCGACATGGGGGCAATCCACGAAACCCCGGGGCTGCTGGGTGCCGCGCACTTTCAGGAACACCTCATGTTCAAGGGCACGCCCACCCTGGGAACCACGGACTGGGGACAGGAGCAGCCCCTACGTGAACGCATGAAAGCCGTCGAAGCCGAGCTCATTGAGGAGAAGAACCGGGCGCGAAATGCCCTTCGGCAACGCGGCGCGATCGACAGCTACCAGCATCAGTCAGAGACGCCGCGTATGGCCGAGCTGCGGGCGGAGCTTGCTGCACTGGAGGCAGAGAGCACGAAGTACCGCCTCGGCGGCGCGCCGAATCGCTGGTACCAGGCGTTCGGTGGTACCAACCTGACAGCCACCACTGAGCAGGAGTACATGAAGTTTGATATCAACCTGCCGGTGGAGCGCATCGATCTGTTCTTTCGCATCGAGGCGGATCGTATGGTCAACACCGTCTTCCGCGAGTTCGAGCAGGAACGCATGATTCTGGTAGAACAGCGCCTCGGCGACCTCAATACCCCGTCTACCCCGTATTACGAGCAGCTGAGCGCAGTGACCGGACTTATTCATCCGGTGTTCTGGCCCGAGGGCTACATGACCGACTTTTTCGAGTACACGCGAACGTCCCAGCGCGCGCTCTACGAGACATATTTTGTGGTCAATAATTCGACTATCGTGCTGGTCGGGGGTGTGTCCCTCGAGGCGATGATTCCGCGGGTCGAACATTATTTTGGCTGGATGAAGGCGGCGCCGGAGCCGACACGCACCCCGGCCGTAGAGCCCCGGCCCTCGGCCGAGCGGCGACTGGTCTACCGCAATGACGAGATAGAGCCGCGTGTGGAACACCGCTACCTGATCCCGGGGGTGGGCCACCCGGATCGTCCGGCGTTTGACGTGCTTGGCCGTGTCGCTGCTGAGCGCCTGGCCGCGGCCGCCGGCGAGGAAGGGCTGAGTGTGAGGGTGAACGTCAATACCCGGGTTATCCATACCGATCGATTTGGCGTGCCGGCGACCATCAACTTTGAATTGATCCTCGATAACGAAGCCCAGCTGGCTCAGGCCGAGACAGTGCTGGCAACCACGCTGGACTCACTTACGCAGGCGCCGACGCAGGCGGAGGTGGCTCGCGCGCAGAAAGCCCTGCGCGCCGAGTGGTACCGGACGGCCAGGGATGCCAGTGCCCTGGCATTTGAAATCGGCCACTTCCAGACCATGGACCGATGGCAGACCCTGCAGCACTATCTCGATGCGCGGGACGCAGCGACACCGGCCGATATTGCGCGGCTCGGAGAGCGCTATTTCATTGATGACAATCGGACCGTGGGCATGGCGCGCTCGCGCAGCCACGGGACCAGCGCGGAGGCAATGCGATGAAAGGGTTTGCGGGAATGTTCAGCGCCACCCTGGCCCTGGCGCAGATGGCGGTATGGTTTTCCGCGTCATCGGCAATGGCCCAGGACTACACGCATCCGAAAGCGATGCAGCTGCCGGCGCCGGCGTTCCAGCGTCCTGCCGCCACCGACCTGCAGCTGGTGCTCGACAACGGTCTCGTCGCCTATGTTGCGCTTGACCGGCGCGCACCCCTGGTCACCATTAATGCCTACATCGGCGTCGGCCGCGGCCACGGGGATCCCGGGGCCGCCGAAGCGATGGCGGCGGCGCTGCGGCGCGGCCCGGCAGGCACGACGCAGGAGGTGTTCCGCGCCGCGCTCGCCGACATGCAGGCGGAGTACACGGTGACGCTCGGACACGAGGAGACGCAGCTGTCCCTGGATGTGCTTGCCGAGGATGCCAATGCAGCGCTGGAGCTGATGGCCAGCGTGATTCGTGCGCCTGCCTTCGAGTCCACGGCGACAGCGCCGTCGGTCAGTGCGGCGTCCGCTGGCGTGGACGGCGGCATCGACTATGCGTCCTCGCTGCAGGGCGCTATCGACCTGTTCGAGAGCCGGCTGTTTGAGGGGCACGCGTTCGCACGCCGCGCAGACGGTTCCGGCGCGGCGGCAAAAGTCCTCCATGGTGAGATGGCACGCGGTGGCAATATTACGCTGGCGGTTGCTGGCGATATCGACCCGGCCACTGCCCGTCAGCAGGTTCGCGCGCTGTTCGCGGGGATTGCCGAAGGCAGCGTAGACAGCGAGGCCGTGTTCGATCCACTCGCCGCGCTGGCGTCGCGCTCACTGGTGCTGGCCGATGTCGACCGGGATCAGGGGTGGGTAGTGATGGGCCACGAACTGCCGGTGATTCCCCCGGAGGATGAAGCAGCACTGCACGTCATGGATTACATCCTCGGTGCCTATCACCTCGATTCGCGTCTCTACCGCAGTTCACGGGAGCTGCGGGGCCTCACCAACGACAACAGCTCGTTCCTGCAGCCTGGCGTTCGCGGTCCCGGGTCCTATACCTTCCGCACCTACGGTCGTCCGGAGGCGGTGCGTCTGCTGATTGACGTCACGTTACGCCAGCTGGCACTGATGCGAGATACACGGGTGACTGATGACGAGCTGCTTGTCGCCCGCGGAGCGCTGGTCGACGGCCTCTATGCCGAGCGCTATGCCACGGGGCTGGATGCCGCCAATGCCTATGCGGTGGAATGGCTGCGCAGGGGCAGCCATGACAGGTCAGCGAGCTA
>CAZTJR010000015.1:22432-69224 GCA_964613795.1 uncultured Alteromonadaceae bacterium
AGGGCCGCGTCGGTGTAGGTGTCGCGGGGATCCAGAATGCCCGTGTCGACACCGGGCAGCGCCCTTGGCACTTGCAAGTTGAACACCGGAATCATCGCTGTTTCCGCCTCCTCAATAGATCCGTCCAGGATTACATCGATAATGCGACGGGTATCCTTGATCGAAATGCGCTTGCCCGAGCCGTTCCAGCCGGTATTCACCAGATAGGCCTCAGCATTCGCGGCATCCATCTTCGACGCCAGCTCCTCGGCGTAGCGTACCGGGTGCAGTGTGAGGAATGCCTTGCCGAAGCAGGCGGAGAAGGTCGGCACGGGCTCGGTGATGCCGCGCTCAGTACCGGCGAGCTTGGCGGTAAAACCCGACAGGAAATGGTATTTGGCCTGGTCGTGCGTGAGTTTTGATACGGGTGGCAGCACGCCAAAGGCATCGGCCGTCAGGAAGATCACCTTTTTTGCGTGGCCGGCGCGGGACACCGGTCTGACGATATTCTCGATGTGGTAGATCGGGTAGGAGACGCGACCGTTCTCGGTAATGGCGTGGTCGAAGTAATCGACGTTTCCCTGGTCATCGACCACCACGTTCTCGAGCAGTGCGTCGCGCCGTATTGCGCGGTAAATGTCGGGTTCGCTGTGCGGATCAAGGTCGATGGTTTTTGCATAGCAGCCGCCTTCAAAATTGAAAATGCCCTCGTCGTCCCAGCCATGCTCGTCATCGCCGATGAGACGGCGCTTGGGGTCGGTGGAAAGGGTCGTCTTGCCGGTGCCCGAGAGACCGAAGAAAATGGCGACATCCCCCGATTCGCCCATGTTGGCACTGCAGTGCATGGCGGGCATGTGATCCAGCGGCAGGTAATAGTTCATCATCGCGAACATGCCTTTCTTCATCTCGCCGCCGTACCAGGTGCCGCCGATCACCTGCATTTTCTCGGTCATGTTGAACACGGTGAACACCTCGGAATTCATGCCGTGCTCGCGCCAGTCAGGGTTGGTCGTCTTGGAGCCGTTGAGGACCACGAAATCGGGCTCGCCGTAGTTTGCCAGCTCTTCCTCGGTAGGACGGATGAACATGTTCTTCACGAAATGCGCCTGCCAGGCCACCTCGACGACAAAGCGCACTTTCATGCGTACCCGCGGATTGGCGCCGCAGAAGGTATCGACGACGAACAGCCTTTTCCCTGAGAGTTGCTCGGCAACGCGGGCTTTCAGTGCCTTCCAGGCCGCCGGCGTGACGGGCTTGTTGTCGTTGGGCGCTCCTTCGGATGTCCACCACAGGTGCTCTTTGCTCACGTCGTCATAGACGATGAACTTGTCCCTGGGCGAGCGTCCGGTGAAGACGCCGGTACGCACTGCGACGGCGCCTGACCGGGTGACAATCCCTTTTTCAAAGCCCTCCAGGTCCTCGCGGGTCTCTTCTGCGAAAAGCTGCTCGTAGGAGGGGTTGTGCACGATTTCCTGAACGTTGCGGATGCCGTGAGGTGACAGGTCAATGTGGCTGGCGATGTCATTGGCCATGGCTGTTCTCCTGAAATGTCGGTAATCGGTGCCGCAGCTGTCGCGAGCGCTATCCTCATCATACAAAACACGGGTGGCAGCGCCTATGCCGCGGCTTGATCCAGGTCATGACGGGGACGAAGAAGCGCTTGCCGCGTCACCCTCTGGCGGCCGGGCAGCCAGTAATGAAAACCGGGATGCCGTGATGGCGGACGCTTGCTATGCTGCCGGAAACCCCGCACAACGTATTACCCGCAGGTGCCGCGATCCTGATGCAACGACCATGAAGCGTTCCTTCGTCGACAGCGCACTGCCGATACAGGCCGTCATTGGCGATATCCGAGCGGCCCTCATAGCGCAGGATACGCTGTTGCTCGAGGCGCCGCCGGGTGCTGGCAAAACCACCGTGGTTCCGCTGGCGCTGCTGGATGAGCTCTGGCTGGCAGGGCGGCGCATCGTCGTCCTGCAGCCGCGGCGTCTCGCAGCGCGCACTGCGGCGGCGCGCATGGCGGAATTGCTCGGCGAAGCGGTTGGCGAAACGGTGGGCTACCGTATCCGGCTTGACAGCAGGGTGAGCGCGCGCACCCGTATTGAGGTGATTACCGAGGGTGTCCTGCTGCGTATGCTGCGGGAGGATCCGGCCCTGGAGACCGTTGGGCTGCTGATCTTCGACGAGTTTCACGAGCGCTCGGTCGATGCCGATCTCGGTCTGGCGTTGGCGCGTCACGCTCGCGCTACCTTTGAGGCCGCCAACCCGGCGCGCATTATCGTCATGTCTGCGACGCTGGGAGATGCCTCGCTGGAGCGCTACCTCGACGCGCCGAGGATACGCTGCGAGGGTCGCCAGCACCCGGTTACGCTGCGCTATGGCGCAGCGAGCAGGCCGCGGGAGTCTGTGGTGGACAGCATGGTCGCGGCGCTCGAGACAGCCTGTCGTGACCACCCGCTGAGCAGTGTGCTGGCTTTTCTACCCGGGCGTGGCGAGATCCATCGTGTCGCGGCGCGCCTGTCACTGCCGGCGGATACCCACGTGCACCCACTGTACGGGGACCTGGAGCTGTCGGCGCAGCGTCGAGCTATCGCGCCCTGTGCTGCGGGCACTCGCAAGGTGGTGCTGGCAACCAACGTCGCGGAAACCAGTCTGACCATCAATGGGGTGGATGTGGTGGTGGATGCCGGACTGGAGCGCCAGGCGCGCTTTGACCCGGGCAGCGGCATGAGCCGCCTGCACACGCAAGCCATCTCTCAGGCGTCGGCCTTGCAGCGTGCCGGTCGCGCCGGCCGCCTGCGCCCTGGCTTCTGCTATCGCTTGTGGAGTGAGTCGCGCCAGGCTCAGTTGAGTCGGGACCGCAGCGCCGGCATCGAGGTAGCTGATCTCGCGCCGCTGGTTCTGCAGCTGTTTGCTTTCGGTATCTATGACCCGGAGGAACTCGACTGGCTGACACCGCCACCTGCCGGGCCCTTTGCACAGGCAGTAGAACTGCTGACAGTCCTGGGTGCGATTGCGGGCGAGCCGGGAAAGCGTCGCATGACAGCGCACGGCAGCGCCATGGCGGAGCTCGCCGTGCACCCGCGACTGGCGCACCTGCTGCTGGTGGGCCGGGATATCGCGGCGGCGCGCCACGCCAGCCTGATCGCCGCAGCACTTTCCGAAGGCCCGCCCCGGCTGGCGGGGTCGGTGGATCTGCAGGGCTGGCTCGACCTGCTGGACGGCAGGGAGGCACCATCCGGGCAGCTCAAGCCCTGGGTGACGCGCACCCGCGAGGTCGCCGCGCAGCTGCGCCGACAGCTGCCGAGCAGTGATGTTGTCACATTTGCGCGACCCGATGACGCGCAGCTCACCGGCTATCTGCTGGCCTGCGCCTACCCGGACCGCATTGCGCGGCGCCGCCACAGTGGGGCCTATCAGCTCAGCAATGGTCGCAGCGCCCGTTTTGAGACTGCATCACCGCTGCAGCGGGAAAAGTGGCTGGCGGTGGCGGAAGTCAGCGGCATGTCCGGTGGACGCAGCGATACCATTCGCGCGGCAGCGCCACTGGATGTCCGTCTGTTCGCATCGCATCTGGCGTCGCTGCCGCGGGAGCAGACGCAGGTGGCCTGGGATCGTCAGACTGGCCTGTTTGTCGCCGAGCGTCAGCGACGCGTCGGCGCCCTGCTGCTGACAAGCGAAAAGCTGAGCGACATTACGGATGACCAGCGCATCGACGGCCTGCTGGCGCTGATTGTCGAGGCGGACCTCGACCCGCTTCCCTGGACAGACGCGGCTGAGACGTATCGCGCCCGTGCCGCGCTGATGGCATCGCTGGTCCCGGACTGGCCCGCCTTTGACCGGCGCAGCCTGGGCGACACCGCGGCCGACTGGCTGGCGCTCTATCTCGCGCCGGTAAAAAGACTGTCCGATCTGAAAAGGATCGATCTGCTCGGCGCGTTGCAGGCGCGGCTCAGCTTTGCCCAGCAGCAGCAGCTCGACTGCTGGTTGCCAGAACGCTGCGAGGTGCCATCGGGATCCCGCGTGAAAATCGACTATTCACAGCAGCCGCCGGCGCTGCCGGTAAAGCTGCAGGAAATGTTCGGTGCCCGCGAGACGCCGTCGCTTGCCGAGGGACGCCTGGCCCTTGTGGTGCATCTTCTTTCCCCGGCGGGCAGGCCGCTGCAGGTCACACAGGATCTTGTCAGCTTCTGGAGCGATGGCTATGACGCCGTCAAAAAGGAGATGAGGGGTCGCTACCCAAAGCATCCCTGGCCGGACGATCCGCTGCAGGCTGTCGCTACGGCGCACACGAAAAAGCGGCTTTCCCGGTAGGACAGGCGCTGACGAAGGGTATGCTGTGTGTCGCTGGGCGTGGGCGACCTACGTATGTTTTGCTGTGTGACGCTACCCCGGTTTTGCTTGTGGACTGCAACCGATAGAATTCAGGAATGACGCCCGCCAACATTGATGAGTTCCACTACGTCACCTCCGAGGTGCTGTGCCAGCTCTATGCGGTCTTTCCCGTTCGTCATCTGCTGCTGGTGGAGGACCTGATCGGTCCGATACAGTGGGATATGACCGGCCTGCCGGATCGCAAGTCGCAGGCCTGCTTTGAAACGCTGATCTGGCTTTCCGCGCATGACCTGCTGAGATTCCGCAGCATAGAGCCGCGCAATATCGGTATCGAGGGTGCGGTGCTCACGCAGAAGGCCTTTGTTCTGCTCACTGGCTCGGTCACCTGGGATTCTGGCGAACCCCTCAGCCGGGTTGATGCCATGCAGGAAGCGCGGCAGCAGCTTGCCTATAGTGATCTCGGCGCCATCATCAACGATCTGCTGCGGGCAAATTGCCAGTGGGGCGCGCCGACTGCGGCGGCGCCACTGAGCAGGACCACGGCATTTGCCGTCGTGAGCGAGGGCGACTGACGCCTACTTCAGATGCTCCTCGAGATACCGGGTCATGGTTGAGTAGAGGTGCAGCTCGGTGCCGTCACCCAGCGTGAGCGCATGCCGGCGGTTCGGGTAGGGCAGAAAATCAAAGGGCTTGTTCAGCCGCACCAGTTCGTCGATGAGTCGCTCGGCGCTCTGGTAATGCACGTTGTCGTCGCCGGTACCGTGAATCAGCAGCAGCTTGCCCTCAAGGCCGGCCGCGTGGGTAATGGGTGAACCCTGAACATAGCCCTCGGCGTGCTCGTCGGGCAGTCCGGAATAGCGCTCCTGATAAATGGCGTCATACAGACGCTGGTCACTCACTGGTGCCCGGGATATGCCCACACTGTAGGCCTCGGGGTGGCGGAACAGCATGTTGAGCGTCATCGATCCGCCGCCGGAATGCCCCCAGATACCCACGCGCTCGGGGTCGAGGTAGTCGTATCTGGCCAACAGGGCCTGCAGGCCGTCGTATTGATCCCGCGAAGACAGTACGCCGATGCCGCCATACAGCGATTTGCGCCAGTCCCGCCCCTTGAGTGCAGGCGTGCCCCGGTTGTCGATCGAGGCGACCGCATAGCCACGCTGGGTCATGAGCCAGTGCCAGAGATTGCGATCCCCGACCCAGCGGTCGCGAACGGTCTGGCCGGCGACCTCGCCGTAGACGTACATCAGCAGGGGATACGATTGTTTGCGGTCAAAGTTTGCGGGGCGAAGCATGAATCCATCCATGGCCAGGCCGTCCCGCGCCTTGACGCTGAAGAATTCCGGATCGCCGCCCGCCAGCGCGGAGAGTCGCTCGCGCAGCGCCCTGTTATCCTCGAGCATACGGCGTTCAGTGTGGTCGGGCAGAGAGACGAGACGGTACTGCGGCGGCTGCAGCAGGCGCGAATGCCGGTGAATCGCGTGCTCGCCATTGTCGGCGATGTCGTAGACGTTATCACCGCTGAACGACTCCGGCGTGATGCGCGCGGCCTCATTGCTGCTATCAAGCGTTGTCCTGAACAGGTAGCGCGATGCGCTGTCATCGGGCGACGCCGTGAAGTACAGCGCATTGTCCGCCTCGTTGACGGCGACCAGTTGCGCGATGTCGTAGTCACCGGGAGTGAGATCGACCAGCGAACTGCCGTCGCGGGATACCCGATAGATGTGACGCCAGCCACTGCGCTCGCTGATGAGCGTGAAGAACATTCCGTCCTGCAGCCATTCGACATCGTGGAAGTCGTCAAGATGGGTGGCTTCCTCGTCCACCAGCACCGGGGTCAGCGAGCCATCTGAGGCATCGGCATAATAAAACTGGTTGCGGTTCTGACGCCGGTTGACCTGCTGTAGCAGTACCGCATCGCTGGCGCCCGCCCACTGCATGCGCGGGATGTAGTGCTGCCGGGGGTCGCCGGGCGGCTCCACCCAGACAGGGTCGCCACCCTCGACCGACACTATGCCGATGCGCGCAGCGGAAACCGTTTCACCCACTTTCGGGTAGGGAATGCGCGTGACGTTGGGGTAGAGCGCCGATGTGTTGTCAATGATGAGAAAATCGCGGACGCCCGAGGTGTCGAACTGCCAGAAGGCAATGCGTGCGCCATCGGGGCTGAAGCGAAAACCGTCGCGAATGCTGAATTCCTCCTCGTAGGCCCAGCTCATGATGCCGTTGATGATGGCGTCGGAGTCACGCTCGGTGAGTGTCTGGATATCGCCGCTGTCGTTCTCCAGATAAATATCTGCGTCGCGGACATAGGCCACGGCCCGTCCATCCGGAGAAAACTTGGCAAACTGCAGTGACGAGGGTGCGGCATCCGGGCCGCCGAGCTGTCTGAGATGGCCGGTGTCCAGATTCAGCACCCAGTAGTCGCCGCGGCTTTTCACCCGCCATACCTGCCTGCTGTTCGTGTAGATCAGCAGACGACGCCGGTCGTCGGACCAGGCGTAGTCGTCAACGGCCAGCGGGGTATCCCGGCCTTCCGGCGTGAGCTGCTTTGTCGTGACCAGCACCCGGCGTTCCAGGGAGTCGAGATCGTAGGCCACGATCTCCTGGGGTGGCGGTATTTCCTCGCCGCTGTCATCGAGTTCGGCCTCGCGCTCTTCCTGACCGGGTGCGGGCTCGAGCGCGGTGTAGGCGTTCTCCGCGGTCAACCACTGGGTGGCCCCGGGTTCCTTTGCCTCGTAGTCCTCCGTAGCGAAAATGGCTTCGTTGGTGAGCATGGTGTTTGCTTGCAGCGCGTCGTCGGCGGCTGTCGGTGCTGGGTCAATGGCGCCCAGGGCGAGAAGAATCATGCAGAGCGCAACGGGTGGCAGAGTCATGGGATGCCTTTGTCAGCTAAGGTGGGATACGTCACCCGAAGTCTCGCTTTACCGGCGTCTGAGGTCAACGCCCACCGGGTGGGGGCCGATGCTATAGTCACAACACAGGAACATCGAGCGCGAGGAGAGACTTACCATGCAACACGCTGTGACTTGCTGGCCGGTGCGTCGGTCGTTTACCGGCCTGCTCGGCTTAATGCTGCTGGCCGTCTGTCTGACGGTCGCCGTTTCCGCGTCTGCCGCTGATGAGCTCCAGGCGATCCGCGACACGGTGTTTGATTATTTCGAGGGCATCAACCAGGTGGATCGGGATCGACTTGAGCGCGCGTTCGACCCCAGCGCGGCACTGAAGAGCGTGGATGAGTCGGGCGCGCTGGTGGTGGAGCCGATAGCGGATGCGATGGCCCGCTGGATGCGAGGGCAGGTCACCGAGCGGCGCGGCGATATTCTGTCGATTGACAGGGCGGGCGGCCAGGTCGCACGCGTGGTGTTTGATTTCGACGGCGACTACGTGGATTTCCTGACCCTGGTGAAGCTGAACGGCCACTGGCGGATTATCGACAAGGTGTTTATCCGCACTTAGCTGTACACCCTCGGGCCGTCAGGCGCGAAGTCGCTGCATGGCGTCCGTCAGTGCCGCGATTTCCCGGGGGCTGGTAAATACCTGCGGCGTTATCCGCACGCAGTGCCCGCTGGCGAGGCCTTTGCGGACCACGGTGAAAATGCCAAACTCCTGTTCAAGACGCTGCTGCAGCTGTTGTACATCGTCGGTGCCGGATTTGCCCGTAAGGCGAAAGGCGCCCATTCCGGTCCATGACGTCTCGTCGGCGCCACCGAGAACCTCGATGTGCGGCATATTCTCTGCTTCACCGGTCCACAGGCCGCGCAGGTAGCGCAGTCGGGCCTCCTTGTTGGCGCCACCTATCCGGTCGTGAAAATCCAGTGCGTCGGGAATGCTCAGCATGGCGGCGAAATTGGCGGTTCCCATATGGATGCGCGTCGCTGCCCGCGTGTTGTCCGGATCTGCCTCGCCCGGGAAGGGCGCAATTTTTTCCAGGGTTCCACGGCGCATGTAGAGTGCGCCGACCCCCACCGGACTGCCGATCCACTTGTGCAGGTTGAAGCCTGCCCAGTCAACCCCGAGCTCGCTGATGCGGTAGTCGAGAAGGCCCCAGGATTGCGCGCTGTCGCAGATAACATCAATGCCCCTCTGCCTTGCTTCTGCCGCAATTGCCGCGACCGGGATCACCAGTCCGTGCTGGTTGCTGACATGGGTCAGGAGCATGAGCCTGAGATCGGGGTGGGCGTCGAAGGCCTGTCGATAGCGATCGAGAATCGCCTGCTGTGTTGCGCGGGCGGGCAGCTCTATCATCACGGCGCTTACGCCGCGCGATGATGCCAGCCAGTGCATGGTGGTCTTGAACTGGGGGTAGTCGACATCGGCGTACAGCACGGCATCTCCCGCGCCGAGTCCCCGATACTGGCGGATCAGATTCTGTATGGCCTCGGAGGCGTTGCGGGTGAGGACGATCTCGTCGTCATGGGCACCGAGAGCCTGCGCGATACGCCGGACTGAGCGCCCGACGTCGGCGGGGTAGTGCCTGCGACCGTAAACCGAGTTGCCGGCGTTTACCCGGCGCGTGGCGTCTAGATAGGCCTCTTGAACGGGCCCGGCCATCCTGCCCCAGTAACCGTGCTCAAGATTCACGATGCCGTCGTTGCGCTCGTAATGGCTTGCCACTTCGCGCCAGAAGTTCTCGTTTCTGGCCAGTGCCGACGGGCTCTGGTCTTCGGGCGGGGACGGTAATGGCGCGCGCTCAGCGGCGAGCAGGCCGCGTGCCGGTGCTGCCGCAACGCCGGCGGCAAGCGCGGCAATAAGCTGTCTGCGTTTGAGCGTCATAAGGACTCCCGCGTTCCCGGTGTGCCGCAGCGCTTGCTGGCCGTTCGGCATTTTAAGCCTGAGAAGCAGCTTGCCAGATGTATTCATTTTCGGCCATTCATCATTTCTGTTAATCAGATTTCCCGTCGCTGCCAGCTGGTGGCGAAACGGCGTACCTGTGTGCTAAGTTCGGAAGTCCGAAGAGAGATAATGAACGCACACTATGAAAAAGATCCTTTCCTTTTTGCTGGTGGGTGCCTGTCTGACGTCTGCACCTGAGGGCCTGCGCGCGCAGGAGGCAAGTTTCGACCAGAGTGTCATCAAGGGCATGGAGTGGCGAAACATCGGGCCAGATCGCGGCGGGCGGTCTCTTGGCGTGGCCGGCAGTCCGGGCCGCAAGCACGAATACTACTTCGGTGCCGTCGGTGGCGGTCTCTGGAAGACGGTAGACGGCGGCCTGAACTGGAAGCCGGTGACTGATGGCCAGATAAGCAGTTCCTCGGTGGGCGCGGTGGCGGTGGCCGAGACCAACCCGGACATCGTCTATATCGGCACCGGCGAAACGCAGCTGCGCGGCAATATCATACAGGGTGATGGGGTCTACAAATCCACTGACGCCGGGGAGACCTGGGAGAACGTCGGTCTGCGTGACACTCAGGCGATTGCGCGGGTTCGTGTTCACCCTACCGATCCCGATATCGTTTTCGTGGCGGCGCTTGGCCACCCCTACGGCCCGAATGAGCAACGCGGCATTTTCAGGAGCAAAGATGGGGGAGCAACCTGGGACAAGGTGCTCTTTGCCAGCGAAAAGGCCGGCGGTGCAGACCTGATCATTGACCGCAGGAATCCGGAGACGGTGTACGCATCTATCTGGGAAGTCTATCGCACGCCCTGGAAAATGTGGGGCGGTGGTGGCGACAGTGGCCTGTGGAAGTCAACCGACGGCGGCGATACCTGGGAAGAGCTGACCGACAATCCGGGGCTGGCGGAAAAGCCGGTGGGCAAGATTGGCATTACCGTCTCCCCGGTCAATTCCGACCGCCTGTGGGCACTTGTGGAATCGGCCGACGGCGGTGTGTTCCGCTCGGATGACGCCGGCGCTACCTGGACCCATGTCAACAGCGACAGGAAACTGCGGCAGCGGGCGTTCTACTACACCCGCATCTACGCCGATCCGAAAGACGAGAACACGGTCTATGCGCTGAATACCGGGTTTTACAAATCCACCGATGGCGGTGAAACCTTCGATACCACCATCACCGTTCCCCATGGCGACAACCACGATCTGTGGATTGACCCGAACGATCCCGAGAGAATGGTCAACGCAAACGATGGCGGTGGCAACGTGTCGATCAATGGCGGCGAGTCATGGACGGATCAGAATTTTCCGACGTCACAGCTCTATCACATCATGGTCACCAGCGATTTTCCTTACCACGTATGCGGGGCGCAGCAGGATAACTCGACCCTGTGCATTCCCAATGAGGGCTGGGATTTCAAGCAGGCGCGGGGACCCTCCTCGGAATACTATTATCCCGTGGGGGGCGGCGAAAGCGGCTATATCGCGCAGCATCCTGACAAGCCCGACTGGTTCTATGCGGGAAGCCAGGGTGCGCTCCTCACGAAATTCAACCGCTCCACCGGCTATCTGCGCGATGTGCAGGTGTATCCCCGGTTCTTCTCCGGTGAACCCGCCAGCGCGCTGCCGGAACGATGGCAGTGGACGTTTCCCATTGTGTTCTCACCAGTGGATTCCAGTCGGCTGTATACCAGTTCACAGCACGTATGGGTCAGCCGGGACGAGGGCCAGAGCTGGTCGAAGATCAGTCCTGATCTGACCTATGCCGAGCCCGGGA
This sequence comes from uncultured Alteromonadaceae bacterium, assembly GCA_964613795.1. Taxonomy (GTDB): domain Bacteria; phylum Pseudomonadota; class Gammaproteobacteria; order Pseudomonadales; family Halieaceae; genus Chromatocurvus. The sequence goes on from CAZTJR010000015.1 coordinate 33,358, forward strand.
CCCTCGGCAAGACCGGCGGCGTTATCACCATGGACATGAATGGTCCGGAGATCTATGCCACCGTCTTTGCCCTGCAGCCGTCGCACCACGACGTGAATACGCTGTGGGCGGGCTCGGACGACGGCCTGGTGCACATCACGCGCGACCACGGCGACTCCTGGGAGAACATCACGCCGCCTGACCTGCCAAAGCACTCCAGAGTCAGCATTATCGAGGAATCCCGCCACAACCCGGGCACTGCGTATATTGCGGTAAAGCGCTACCAGATGGACGATCGTAAACCCTACATCTGGAAAACCGCGGACTACGGTGAGTCGTGGACCAGGATCATTGATGGCATCCGCGAAGACGACTTCATCCACTCGGTGCGGGAAGACCGCGTGAAGCCCGGGCTGTTGTTTGCCGGCGGTGAGCACGCGGTGTATGTATCGTTCGATGACGGGGCCAACTGGCATTCGCTGCAGCTCAATATGCCCGATACCCAGATTGCCGATCTGCAGGTAACCGACAAGGACGTCGTGGCCGGGACGCACGGGCGATCCATTTATGTCCTGGACGACATTGCGCCACTGCGCGAGTACTCCTCGGAAGTGGCCAACAAGAAGTTCCACCTGTTCGAGCCACTGTATGCGGTGCGCAGGGTGCAGGAAGCCTCAATCCAGTACTACCTGGCGGAAGAAGCCGAGGAAGTCAGCATTGCCATCATTGACAGCGACGGCAACATCATCGTGGAAAAGACCGGCACTGAGCCGGAGCCGGAGGAGGTCGACGATCCCTATGCACAGTGGTACGGGGCCCTGCCGATCGATCCGACCACGGCGCAGGGGCTCAACGTCTGGTCCTGGAACAACCGCTATGCCGGTGCAGCGGATTTCGACGGCATGATCATCTGGTCGGGCAGGCCGCAGCTGGGGCCGATTGCGCCGCCCGGGGAATACACCGTTCGAATGACGGTAGATGGCGACACCCAGACCCGCACCTTCATGCTCAAGGCCGATCCGCGTTTCGACGTACCGGACGCGCACATCGAGGAGCAATTCGCTTTCACGATGAAAGTCAGGGATGCGCTTGATGCAGCCAACCGGGCCGTCATTCGCATACGCGATCTGAAAGCGCAGATTGATGAGCAGCTGGGCGATTCGCCGGCGCCGCCCGTGGTTGATGCCACGGAAGACTTCAAGGCGAAGCTGAGCGCGGTGGAAGAGGCCATTTATCAGGTAAAGAACGTGAGCGGCCAGGATCCACTGAACTTCCCGATCAGGCTCAACAACCGACTCGCTTATCTGCAGAAGAGCACGGAGAGCGGGGATGGTCTGCCGACTCAGGGGCAGCTCGATGTCTATGCGCTGCTCAAGGGCGAGCTGGACGAGCATCTGGACACACTGCAACAGGTGGTCAGTAGCGAGTTGCCGGATGTGAATACAGTGCTCACGGAAAATGGACTGGAGGCCATTACCGACAACTGAGGCAGCGAATTTTTACAATAACGGATACCATCTTTCACCTAACGGATCTTTGGGGTTCATGGTTATGAGAAAAAGGTTACATACGATTTTTGCAGTGATCCTGGCGATTGGCTTTGTCCAGGCAGGGGTGGCGCAGAACAGCAGGGGCGGCTCGACGGACCTGATATCCGAGGAGACTTTCAGGGGTCTCGAGCTGCGCAATATCGGACCGGCGTTCATGTCCGGGCGCATTGCCGATCTTGCCATTCACCCTGAGGACGAGAGCCTGTGGTATGTGGCCGTCGGCTCAGGCGGGGTCTGGAAAACCGTCAATGCCGGCACCACCTTCGAGCCCGTTTTCGATGACGAGGGTTCCTACTCCATCGGGGCCATCGCGCTGGACCCTGAAGACATGAATACCGTCTGGGTGGGCACCGGGGAGCACGGCGGCGGTCGTCACTTCGGCTTCGGCGATGGTGTCTACAAGTCGAGTGATGGTGGCAAGAACTGGAAAAACATGGGGCTGGAAGCGTCTGAGCATATCGGCAAGATCATTGTTCACCCCGAAAATCCTGATGTTGTGTATGTGGCAGCGCAGGGCCCGCTGTGGAGTGCCGGAGGTGACCGCGGCTTCTTCAAGTCCACCGATGGCGGCGAGACATGGGTCAAGACGCTGGGTGACGAGCAGTTTACCGGGGTGACCGATATCGTCATTGATCCGCGAAATCCGGAGCGTGTGTATGCCGCGACCTGGCAGCACCAGCGCACTGTGGCAGCACTGATGGATGGCGGCCCGAAGTCGGCGATCTACAAAAGCGAAGACGGGGGAGACAGCTGGACTAAGCTCAGCAAGGGATTGCCGGAAGGCAAAATGGGCAAGATCGGCATCGCGGTGTCGCATCACAACCCCGATATTCTCTATGCGGCCATTGAACTCAACCGCCGAAGCGGGGGTACCTGGAAGTCACTGGACCGCGGCGAGAGCTGGGAGCAGCAGTCCGAGGTGATCTCGGGCGGTACCGGTCCGCACTACTACGTGGAGCTTTACGCTTCACCGCATCATTTTGATCACCTCTACCTCATGGATGCGTCCATGAAGCACTCCAAGGATGGGGGCAAGACCTGGAACCTGGTGAATCGCGAGTATCGCCACGGCGATAACCACGCGTTGGCCTTCAAGCCCAGCGACCCCGACTACATCCTGCTGGGTACGGACGGCGGTGTTTACGAGAGCTTTGATTTGACCGAAACCTGGCGCTACATGCCAAATCTGCCGATCACCCAGTACTACAAGCTCTCGGTCGATGACGCCGAGCCTTTTTACAACATCTACAGCGGGACACAGGACAACGGCACCCATGGTGGGCCCTCGCGGACCGACAATGTCCAGGGGATCCAGAATTACGACTGGAAGCTGGTCCTGAACTGGGACGGCCACGCCACGGCGACAGAGCCCGGCAATCCCGACATCGTCTATGCCGAGCGACAGGAAGGCAATCTGTCCCGGCTCGACATGACCACGGGTGAAGTGGTCGATATCCAGCCGCAGGCGGGTGAGGGCGAAGATTACGAGCGCTTCAACTGGGATGCGCCTATTCACGTGAGCCCGCACGAGCCATCAAGAATCTATTTCGCGAGTCAGAGGGTCTGGCGGTCGGACAATCGCGGCGACAGCTGGCAGGCAATCTCGGGCGACCTGACCCGCGATGAAGAGCGCTTCGACCTGGCCATCATGGGGAACAGGCAGAGCTGGGATTCGCCGTGGGACGTCTGGGCCATGTCGAACTACAACACCATCACCTCACTGTCCGAGTCGCCCCTGGTCGAGGGACTCATCTATGCGGGCACGGATGACGGTCTTCTGCAGGTTACCGAGGATGGTGGCGAGAACTGGCGCAGCATTGAGGTCAGCCGGATGGGTGTGCCGGCCAGGGCGTTTATCAACGATATCAAAGCCGACTTGCATGATCCCGACACCGTGTATGTCTCGCTGGACAACCACAAGTACGGCGACTACAAGCCCCTCATCGTCAAGAGCACCGACCGGGGCCGCAGCTGGAAATCCATCAGTGGCGACCTGCCTGACAACCATCTTGTCTGGCGGCTTGCGCAGGACCATGTCAAGCCGGAGCTGCTGTTCGCGGCCACCGAGTTCGGACTCTTTTTCTCCATCGACGGTGGCGACAAGTGGACCGAGCTCGAGGGTGGTGTCCCGACAATCAGCTTCAGAGATCTGGCCATTCAACGACGTGAGAACGACCTGGTCGGTGCCTCCTTTGGCCGTGGCTTCTTCATCTTTGATGATTACAGCGTCCTGAGAGAGGTGTCCGAGGCCAGCCTGGAAAAAGAGGGCTCGTTGTATTCCACGAGAAAAGCCCTTTGGTACATCCCGAGATCGCACCTGAATTTTGACACGCAGAAAGGCTCACAGGGCGATTCGTATTACGTGGCGCCCAACCCGGATTTCGGAGCGACCTTTACCTACCACCTGAATCAGGATCTGCTGACCGACGCCGAAGCGCGACAGGAAGCCGAACGGCCGCTGGTTGAAGCGGGTGAGGATATCGGCTTCCCCGGCTGGGACGTCGTCGGTGCGGAAGCCGTTCAGGCCGAACCCCGTGTGTTTGTTCTGGTGAAAGATGCGGCCGGTAACGTGGTGCGACGCGTTGAAGGTCCGACAGAAAAGGGCTTTCATCGCATAGCCTGGGACCTGAGATATCCGGCTCCGCAGGCCATCGGCCTGAGTGACAGCTATGACGATGACGGTCCGACGGCCATGATGGCGGCCCCCGGCAAATACACTGCGTCGCTATACAAGCGCGTTGACGGGCAGACGACCCGACTCGATGGTGAGATTGAGTTTGAGGTCGAGCGTCTATACGAGGGAGCCCTTCCCGGGGCATCCGAGGCGGACGTGGTGGCATTCTGGCGATCCTATGAGGATGCCGTGCGGGAAGCCTCTGCGATCAACATGCAGCTCAGCAACGCCGTATCCAGGGTCAAGGCCATGGCGCATGCACTGTCGCGATCGCGAGCGGATGCCGGCAGCCTGGATCGTGAACTGCACACGCTCAGGGACGAAATACACGCCCTGAACGCTGAGGTAAACGGCAATCCGGCGCGCGTAGAGGTGGGGGAGAAAACCCACACCACCATCGGGCAGCGGCTGTTTGCGGTGGAAAGGGGGATTTCCCATTCCCTGTACGGTCCTACGGAGACGAGCAGAAAGTCGCTCGAACTCGCCAGGAAGGCAATGAGTGCCGTCAAGCCTCGGCTGCAAAAAGCCCTGGAATCACTGGATAAGCTCGGCAGCGAGCTCATCGCGGCAGGCGCTCCGTATGTCGAGGGCAGCGCTGACTGACCGTCGGCAAATGGGCTGTCCGCGTGCGTGCGCCTCGGGGCGCATCCACGCGGATGTTCCAAGAATGATGTCGGGCTGCTGCCATCCGGCAGCCCGTCCCGCCAAATCCCCCAATCCACGTCACCAGAAACCCCGGGCCATCCGGCTGCTGCCGCTTGCTGTCGACATTGCCGCGAATGGCAGCGCACTGACGGTTGCATCCGCGCATCGCTTCGCGGATAGTCTCGCGTCGTCGCCGCAGATGCGGCACGAGGCAAGCGGGGGAAGGCAGTGAGTTCGACCGGACGTGGCGCTGCCACACCGAAGACAGAGCAATTCCTGATGGTCTTTGCAGGACTCAGTCTGTTCATGGTCCACGCCGTGAGCGAAGCAACGGTCACCCTGCGCCCGCGGGTGCAGGCCGGACTTATTGCGAATGACAGCGCCTCGACAAACGTGTTCCCCAGCGGCTTCCTCACCTTTGAAGAGGGCTTCAATCTCAATCGCGCGGAACTGCTGCTGGAAAAAATGCCGCGCGCCAACCTGAAGCCGCGTATCGGCCCATTTCCCGGGCCCAAGCCCGATAGCGCGGACTGGGGCTTTGAGGTCAACCTGCGCTACGGCACCGATGCGGCCCTCACCTTCGGACTGGACGATGACCTTCCCATAAACGACGGCGAGGATACGCTCTGGCTCTTGCCGCAGTGGTTTGCCAGTGCCTACCTGCCCTGGGGAGAGGGCTTGGCGATTATTGCCGGTAGCTTCTTCACACCGGTGGGTCACGAGATAGGCGCGCCGGTGGATCCGCCTACCGCCTTCTACACCCATGCCTATGCGTTCGCCTATCAGCCGGTAAAGCACGTTGGCGTTTATGCCTCGGCAAAGCTGCCGCTGACGCCGGCGTCCGGCCTCTGGTCGGCCGGCGCCGGCATCGTTCAGGGCTGGAACAATCTTGAGGACAACAACGACGACAAGACCCTGCTGTTCGATCTGCGCTGGCGCAGCCGCGATTTCCGTACCTGGCTGGATATCGAGAACGTGATCGGCAATGAGCAGTCAGAAAACGGCGTGACGGAGCAGACGCGCCCCTTCAATGCCGCCAGCAGCAGTGGCGCCAGACTGCTGCGCAACTTTCACGCGCTCACTCTCAGCCACCGTCTGGACGGTGATCGCCGCTGGACGGTGAATGCGGTCTATGGACACCAGGAGGGCGGTGACGTGCTGGCCGACAGCAACAATCCGCCGGGATTTCTCATCACGGAGGACAGCGCCTGGTACGGTGTCAATGCGAGCGTGCACCGGCGTCTGGGTCCGCGGCTTGAGGCGGCGCTGCGTCTCGAGTGGTTCCGCGACGACAAGGGCGCCCATGCCTTGCTGCCCGAGGGCATTTACCGCGGTGCGACGGCAAACCTCGCCTGGTGGCCGGCGCCGTCCCTGCGGCTGCGCGCGGAGTTGCGTCGCGACGATTACAGCGGTCCGGGGGAACCCTTCGGCGGCGAGGTGCCCACGGTGTTTTTCGGCAATCGTGACGACCAGTGGGTATTCTCGCTCGACATGACCTGGTCACCCGCATCCGCATGGGGGCAATTACCCTGATGGCATTGACACTCATTCATACGTCGGACTGGCAGATAGGCAAGGTTTTCGGCTTTGTCGATGAGCAGACGCTGGGGCTCCTGCAGCGAGCGCGGCTCGACGCCATTGACCGCATCGGCAGCCTGGCCGCGGCGCGCGGTGTCCGCCATGTTCTGGTCGCGGGCGATGTCTACGACACGCAGGATGTCACCCAGCGCCTGCTGCTGCAGCCCATTGAGCGGATGCGCGCGTTTGACGACGTCATATGGCATTTACTGCCTGGCAATCACGATCCGGACCAGCCTTTTGGCATCTGGGACCGTCTGGCGCGCACCGAGCTTCCCGGCAATATCGTGATCCATGCCGACGCCGAGCCCTACCTGCACGAGGCGGACAGGCTCGCCATCCTGCCGGCGCCACTTAAGCATTTCCGCAGTCTCGAGGATCTCACGGACTGGATGAATGATGCCGCCACTCCCGACGGCTACTACCGTATCGGCCTGGCGCATGGCTCCATCCGCAGCTTCGGTTCCGATGAGAGTCAGGCGGCCAACTTCATCGATCCCCAACGGCCGCAGCTCGCGGCGCTGAGTTATCTCGCGCTGGGTGACTGGCACGGTACGCAAAAGATCAATGAGCGAGTCTGGTACAGCGGTACCCACGAGACCGACGCTTACGATGTCATCGACGGCGGCAACACGCTGCTCGTCACCCTCGATAGCCCCGAAGCCACACCGGCAGTGGAAAAGATCGCCACGGGCAGCTATCACTGGCACCGTGAGGAGGTCACGCTGAGCGGTCGCAGCGACATCGATGCACTCGCGCAGCGACTGCGTGCGCTGCTCCCCGCGCCGTTGTCCAACCATCTTGTGCGCCTGGGAGTGTCGGGTACGCTCTCTCTGGAGGATTCGCACTACTTCGACTCCCTTGTCCATGGCTCGGTGGATGCGGCACTCGCGCAGCTGCGCATCGACAACCGCATTCTCCCCATGCCCAGCGAGGAGGACCTGGCCCAGTTTGGTCCCGGTGGCTACATACGTCTTGCCGCGGACCGGCTGATGGCCATGGCCAGGGATGCGGAGAATGACGAGCGGGAGCTGGCGGCGCTGGCACTGCAGCGTCTCTATGTCGAGTATCGCGCGCTGGGCGGGATCGACGCATGAAGATTCGCGCGATCCGCGTCAATCAGTGGCGAAAATTCACGCGACCTGCCGGTATCCAGGGCCTGGGTGATGGACTCAATGTGCTGTCGGCACCGAATGAGGCAGGCAAAAGCACGCTGGTCGGCGCGCTGCAGCTGGCGCTGTTTACGAAGCACAGCACCACCGGCAGAGATGTCGACGCCCTGCTGAACCACGCCGCCCCGAACTCGCCGGCGGTCGAGGTCGAGTTTGACATTGACGGACAGCCCTACACGCTGCGCAAGCGCTTCAAACGCGGCAGCCTGGCGAAGCTGATAAAACCCGATGGTGCCGAGCTTCAGGGCGAGGGCGCCGAGGCATTTATCGCGGAACTGCTGGGGTTTACCTTCCCGGGCCGTGGCGCAGGCAACGCCGACAGCATGGGGCTCTGGTCACTCCTCTGGCTTAACCAGGGCGACGGTGCACGCTCCATTTCCGCCTCGGATGGCGCGCAGCGAACGGTCATGGGCGCCCTTGAGGACACGGTGGGCAATCTGCTGGGTGGCGAGCAGGGACGGCGACTCCCCATCAAGATCAGGGGCGACCTGCAGCAACTCGTCACAGAGTCCAAGGGTCAGCCCAAGGATCGCTACAGGAGAGCCATCGAACGCGTGACTGAGCTTGACCATGAGCTGGCGGAACTGACAGCGGCATTTGCACGCACGGAGAGTGATCTGCAGGCCTATGAGGAAGTCTGCGCCGCGCTTAACGAGAAGGCGGCGTCCAGCACCGAAGCGGAGCTGCAGCGGGACATTCAGGCCGCCAACGATCGCGTGGAGGAACTGCTTACGCTGGAAGCCGAAATCAGTGCCGCCGACTCCGAGGCGGAGCGCCTCGAGCAGCAGTATCGCGATGCGATGCAGGCAAAACGGGCGCAAGAGCAGCTGGCTTCGGCCATTGACGCACTGACACAGGAGGTTGCAACGGCCGAGCAGACGGTAACCAACGCCCGGGTGGAAGAGGCGCGGCTGCAATCGCTCTGGCAGGACGCGCGCGCGGCGCAAGTCAAGGCGGACAGCGCAAAGGTTGAGGCGGACACTGCGCTGAGGCGGGCGACGAATGCGCTGACCGGTGCTCAGTGGCGCGGCGAGCTGGCAACACTGTACAGGGCGGTCGCCGACGCAGAGTCGGCAGCAGCGGCCATTGCGGCGCTCGAGGCCAGGGTGAATGCCATCAAGGCAACGCCTGAGGCGGTCGCGGCCCTCGATAATCTCATGGATGAGGTGCGCGCCGCGCAGGCCGCCATGACTGCCGTGGCCACGCTGGTGGATTTTGCGCTGGAGGACACGGCCTCGACGCGCGTGACGCTGTCGCAGGGAGCCATGCCGCCGGCTGGCGAAACGCTTGCGCTGATGGATCCTACCGAGGTCAGAATTGAAGGCATTGGCGTCATCAGCGTTCGTCCGCAGGTGGCGGACGCAGCCGTGATGCAGGCGAACCTGCAGCGTGCAGAGCAGGCGCTTTCGGCGGCCCTGGCCGCTATCGATGCCGCGGATAGTTCCGCGGCCCGCCAGCTGCTGCGCAATCGCGAGACGGCTGAACGCGATCTCAACGACGCCAGGGCCAGCCTCGAGCGCATCGCTCCGGCAGATGACGGCGGCCTGGACGGCGTGCGGGAAAGACGGGAGCGTGCCCGGGCGGAGCTTGAGCAGCTGGAGGCTGCGGGTCTTGACCTGGCTGCACTTCCGACGCTGGACGCTGCGCGCGCCGCGCGACAGGATGCGGCCAACGCCGCCGAAGCCGCGGTCCTCGAAGCCCTGCAGGCGACACAGGCGGCCACACAATGCCGTGCCGCGCTCGACGAGCATCGTGATACGCTGCGCGCTCCGGAAACCGCGCTGTCGGCCGGCGCGGCGCAGCTGGCGGCGCGGCAGGAGGCGCTGAGCAATATGCCCGCAGAGCACGCGCTGCGGGAACGCATGGCGGCAGCCCACGACGCCGTCGAACAACAGAAGGCGCTTGTCAGGGCACTCAAGGCAAAGGCCGGGGGAAACAGCGTGCAGCTGTCCCGGGCGCGCCTCGTGCGGCTTCAGCAGTCCCTCGAGTCGTATCGACACGGCATCAATGACCTGAAAAGCCGGAAGATAAGCCTGAAGACCACGCTGATGCGCGATGGTGCAGCAGGCATCGGCGAGAAGATGGCAGCGACGGCGCGGGAACTCGAACTGGCGAGGGCTGAACGCGATCGCTTAGAGCGCGAGGCACGTATTCTCGGCACGCTGAATGCGGTCCTGACAGACGCCGAACGCGAAGCCAGGGACCGCTTTCTGGGGCCGATTACAGAAAAGGTCCGGCCGTACCTGCAGGCGCTTTTCCCCGAGGCCGATATCCAGCTGGCCGACTCACTGGGTGTGGAGTCGGTGTATCGCGGGGCGGGGGAAACGCCCGATTTCGCTGCGCTCAGCATGGGCACGCGGGAACAGATCAATATTCTGACCCGTATTGCCATCGCCGAGATGATGGCTGAGCAGGGCAAGCCCGCCATGGTGATCATCGACGACGGACTCGTGCACGCGGATGACCAGCGACTGCAGCGCATGTTCGATATTCTCAATCTGGCGGCAGAGCGCGTTCAGATTCTGCTGTTGTCCTGCCATGCAAATACCTTCGAGCGGGCAGGTGGCCGACTGTTGTCGATTGAGGCATTTGAGGAGACGGAGGGGCTGCGGAGTCACTAGTTGTGGTCTTTCCGAGTGACCGGGATCAACCCCCGAAAACGGCTTGCATCTGCCCTGCACCTGATCCTTACTGTTGCGAACAGTAACCACTCATGCACAGCGACAATGCCAGCGGCGCCGGCGCCGTGCTCCAGCCCCTCTAAGGATGACCTCATGCAGCGAGCTCAACATCACGGTTTCATCGCCTTCCTGCGCCAGTGCGGCCTCAACACGGCACTGTGTTTTTCCGCTGCCTTGCTGGCTGCTGCCCTGCAGAGTCAGGCCGCTGGCGCAGAGACCGAAAACCCGAAAACCCCCTGGAACTGGTCTGACGAGTACGTGAAAAGCCAGGTGAATCAGGTGCGCGCCGGCAGAAACCTCAATCCGGACAGCTGGCCAGGCGGTGCGAAGGTGGCGGTACTGCTTTCCTACGACGTGGATAATGAAACCGTGATGGGGTTGCGTACGGGCGAAATCAGCATCGGAGCGCTATCGCAGGGACAGTACGGCCACCGCGTGGCGCTGCCGCGAGTGGTCAGTCTGATGGATGAGAATGACATTCCGGCAACGTTCTTTTTCCCGGCCTGGAGCCTGAAGATTGCGCCCGAGCAGGCGGATCTGATCAATGCCTCCGGACAGCATGAAATTGCCGTCCACGGCTGGATTCATGAACTGAACACGGCGCTGGACGCAGAGACAGAAGAGAGACTGCTGCGCCAGGCGACGGATGAGATAGAGGCGATCAGCGGCCGTCGGCCTGTAGGCTATCGGGCGCCGTCCTGGAATCACAGCCCCGATACCCTCGATATTGTGCGCAGAATGGGATTCCTGTACGAGAGTTCCCTGATGCATGACGATCGCCCCTATGAACTGCTGCAGGACGGTGAGCCGACGGGCATGGTGGAGCTCCCGGTGGAGTGGATTCTCGACGATGCGCCGCTTCTCAATCCCCTCGGCAACCGCTACATGAATCCGCGGGATGTCATGCAGGTGTGGATCGACGAATTCGACAAGGCCTGGGAGGAGGGAACGATGTTTCTGCTGACCCTGCACCCGCATGTCATTGGTCATCGGTCACGTATCGTCGCACTGGAAGGCCTCATACAGCATATCAAGGCGAAAGGTGGCGTCTGGTTCGGCACCCACGAGGCGGCCGCCCGCTATGTGCGGGCTCAGGCCGGGATGGATTGAAGTGCGGGCGGGCACCGCTGGCCCCATCGCGTTTTGCGCGTCCGTGGTGAGTCTTCAGCGATAGTGAGTCAGGGCAAAGCTCAGTAGCCAGCGGTTGCCGGACCGGATTCTCGATACTTCATGCCGGTACAGGTCCGGCCGGAACAGGACAATGCGCCCGAAAAGATTGAGAATACTGCGCTCGCAGAGAAAATCGCCGCCGGCCCTGGGTTTTACCAGCACGAGGTTGAGCTTGTAGAGGCGTCCTTCGGAGACCATGTCCAGATGCGGAGCTATCTGGTGGCCTTGCGAGTAATGGACGAGGTAGATGCTGAGACGTGGAGACTGAAAAAGCACCCTGTTTTTGACGTTTTCTGCCATAGCGCGCAAGCACGTGTGTGTGAATGTGCAACACTATTGTCCGGGACATGTCCGCTAATTGAAAGTGCCGTCGGATGCTCGCGCGATTGAGCCGGTCTGCGTGCGTCTCACGTCATGGCCCAGCCCATCAAGGCAACACCCATCACGCCACGCAACGCGCTGCCCACGATGCGGCCACGCATGAGCCCCTGGATCGTGGATAATAGCAGGGCGATCCCGAAAAGCAGCGTCGTCCAGTCCAGAACGCCATTGACGCCTGCACTGGCGCCGAGACCGCCGAAGAAATGGCCTAGTGCGGGGGGAATTCCCGCGAGAAAACTGCCCACGCTTTCTCCTGCGGACCGCAGAAAGTCACCGGACTGCGCGCTTGCATCCATTGCTCTACCTCGTTTGGCCGACAGCCAAGGCACAAGGGCCTTGCCAGATCCCGACTAGCTTACACCGACTTTGAGCGGGCGCGGACAGTTGCTGGTCATCCATGGCATCGGCGTTCCGATAATCGGGACAGCGCTCGCCAGGGTCGTTATGCTGCTGGCTGCCAGCGCTGCCGCGAATAAAGGCAGTCACAGGTTATCGATGGCACGCCGCGAGGACGCCACCGTGATTGTCGCCGGCAGACACAGAACGCAGACAGCAGAAGGAGATGGCCGATGATGAGAATGCCCGGGTGCAGGCTGCCGTTGCTCGCACTGACAGTGCTGCTGACGATCGTGCCGAGGCAAGCGGCGGTTGCGACTGAGGCCGTCGCACCCTATGTCGTTACCACCCGTGAGGATGTGCAGCGCATGCTGGCTCTCGCGTCTGTCGGGCCGGGCGACTTTCTCATCGACCTGGGGTCGGGTGATGGCCGTATTCCAATTGCCGCCGCGGAGCAGGGCGCGCTTGCCGCGGGTATTGAAATCGATTCTGATCTCGTGAGCATGGCACGAGACAATGCCGCACGGGCGGGCCTTGGCGATCGGGTGCATTTCCGGATAGATGACGTATTCACCACGCCGATTGCGCAAGCGAGCGTTGTCACGCTGTACCTGATGCCCGAGGTGAATCTGCAGCTGCGACCTCGTCTGCTGTCAGAATTGGAGCCCGGCACCCGCGTTGTTTCCAACAGCTTCACCATGGGTGAGTGGGCCCCCGATGCGCATGTGTCGGGGCGCAGCAGCGGTGGTCTCCTGCTGTGGATCGTTCCGGACCGGATCGAGGGGCGCTGGCAGCTTGAGTCGTCGGGTGACGTGCTGCACATCAAGCAGCGTTTTCAGGAGATCGAGGTCACGCTGCGCAGCGGCGGCGCGGTTGAAGCCAGTGGCGTCGGTGCGCTTCGCGGCCGCCAGTTTTCCTGGGTGGGCAAGGACGTCGAGGGACGGTCCCTGCGCGCTGCCGCACGCCGGCAGGGCGAGGTGCTGTCTGGCGTTATCTGGCGCGAGGTGGACAGTGACGAGGGGCCGGAGCGCACCGCGTTCACTGCCCGCCGGCGCGACTCCTGATCGGATAACGACGCGTTGGCGGCCGACACCAGCGGCGTTCCAGCAGAACGACGATCTCTCCCCCGGGTTCGAAAAGCTTCGGGTCCTTCCTGGAAATATTTTCCACGGCAGGGTCGATGGCATGCAGCATTAAATCCTCTTTCAGGGCGGGTGCAGGCATGCGGTCGCCGTTGGTGTGATCGTCGATCTGCAGGTCCGCCAGCAGACTTTGGTTGACCGCTGCCCGTGACACGTGAATCATTGATGCCCAACCCCGAACCGTGGATTCGCCTGACGCGTCACTCGAAAAATCGAATTAAGCTGCTCCAGGAGCCCGTAGTGGAAAACCACACACCTCGACGCTACAGCCGCAATCATCAGCGGGCGATGAAGTACCTGCTCGTTTCACTGGTGCTTGGCTTTTTGCTGATGGTGACTGCTGCCGGCTGGATGGTGACCGCCTACAAACTATCTTCAACGAGGGAAGAGTTTCTCAGCCGCCAGATCCCGGATCGGCGCGAGGTCGCAAGCGTGGGTAATCTGCGTTCCCGGATTGCTGCGTTGGAACAGGATGTGCTGACCCTGCAGGAAGAAAAGGCGAGCCTGGTAAAGAATCGGATTCCCGATCTCAGTGCCATGACATTCGACGCGACGATGCCCATCGGCGAGGGTTACCTGAAGAACATCAGGTTCACGCAGACAGGTACCGAGACGGATAAAAAGTTCGAGTACTTTGCGATTCTGCAGAATGATGGTGAGCGCAGGATCACGCCGGATGTTGTCATTTATCTGTTCGACTCTCTGGGCATTCAGCTGGGAATGGCCAGGCTTTCGAGTACCGATATCACGCTGGAAAAGGCGGATGACGCACTGAACGCGGGAGAATCGCGATCCTATTTCAGTCAGATCGAGCTGATCCGCGAGCGCGACCCTGCCTATTTTCACATCGAAGTGAAGTGAACGAAACGCCAGCGCTGCTGGCTTGCCTCCCGAAAGCCTGTGCCTGCTTACATCATCCGCGTAACGCCCTGGGGGCGTGCGCGCACCGATGGCCGGACGTGGCGCTGCGTCCTTGATGCAGGCGAACCTGCGAATCTTGTGCTATGTTTTTCTGGCACCCCGCCCAACGCCAATCAAGGACGACCCATGCGCAGTAATTTTCTGGCCCGTATTTTCTCAGTTCTCGTGTTGTTTTTCTGTGGTGCCATAAGCGCTCAGCCGCTGACCACCGAGCAGATGGAACAGCTGACGTTCCGCCACATCGGCCCGGTGGGGAACCGGCTTATCGCGGTGACCGGTATCGCCGGCGATCCGATGATCTATTACGTCGGCGCCGCATCCGGGGGAATCTGGAAGACCACCGATGGGGGGTTGAACTGGCAGCCGGTGTTCGACGAACAGCGCGTACATTCCATCGGTGCGCTGGCGCTGGCGCCCAGTGATCCCGAGGTCGTTTACGCGGGGACCGGTGAGTCATTTATCCGCTCCAACGTGTCCATCGGCAACGGCGTGTGGCGATCCACGGATGGCGGCGCCCACTGGACGCACGTCGGGCTCGAGAAAACGGGCCGCATAAGCCGGATTGTGGTGCACCCGGACGATCCCGACACGGCTTATGTAGCAGCTCTGGGGCACGGCTATACGCCGCAGCAGGAGCGCGGCATCTACAAAACCACCGACGGTGGGAAAACCTGGACACAGGTACTGCACGTCGATAATGAGACGGGTGCCTCGGATCTCGTCATGGATCCGTTCAACCCCCGTATTCTGTTCGCCGGCATGTGGTCGCTGGAGCTGCGACCCTGGACGAGAACCAGCGGTGGTCCGGGGGGCGGCATCTACAAATCGCTGGATTCCGGCGCCACCTGGACAAAGCTCGAAGGCAATGGACTACCGGAGGGCGAGGTAGGAAAGATTGCGCTGGCCATGACCCCGGCGCAGCGCGGTCGGCTCTATGCCCTGATTGAGACAGGCGATGGCATCCCGCTGGATGGCGAGCCAACGAATACGGGTGAACTTTGGCGTTCAGAGGATCGCGGCAACACTTTCGAACTGATCAACTCGGACCGCGACCTGACCGGGCGCGGGGCCTATTACACTCGCCTCGCGGCCTCTCCGGACAACGCCAACGAGACCTACTTCTTCTCTGCGGCCTACACCACCAGCATTGACGGCGGCAGAACGACGACCAACGCGGCCCCGGGTGAGGCGCCGAACTGGGATCACCACGAAATGTGGATCGATCCGACGAACGGCGATCGGCAGATCGTTGTGGGTGACGGTGGACTTGCCGTCAGCCGAAATCGGGGGAAGTCGTGGCATCGCGTACAGCTGCCCGTGGCGCAGCTTTATCACGTCACGACAGATACGGCAGTGCCCTACAACGTATTGACCAACCGGCAGGATGGCCCATCGATGAAGGGACCCAGCCGCAGCCGCTCGAGCAGCTTCTTTGGAGCATTCATAGGCTCGGGTCTCTGGCATGATGTGGGGGGCGGTGAGAGCGGCTTTGCCACGCCGGACCCCACAGACCCCAATATCGTCTGGTCCAGCGCCTCAGGCTATGGCGCGCTGGGCGGAGTGGTCGTGCGGTATGACGAGCGCAACGGGCAGTTCCGCCAGGTCGAGGTGTGGCCGGAGCTGACCACCGGCATGCCGGCCGCGGACGTAAAGTATCGCTTTCAGTGGACTTTTCCGCTGCTGATTTCCCCACACGACAGCGATACGGTCTATGTCGCCAGCCAGTACGTGCATCGGACGACCAACGGCGGTCAGTCCTGGGAGGTTGTCAGCCCTGACCTGAGTCTTGACGACGACAGCAAGCAACAGTTTTCCGGCGGACTGACCGGCGACAACATCGGTGTCGAGTACGCCAACGTGGTTTACGCGCTGGATGAGTCGCCGCTGAAACAGGGCCTGCTGTGGGCAGGCACCAATGACGGCCTGATCCACGTAAGTCAGGATAATGGCGCCAACTGGAGCAATGTCACAGGCGGTATTCCCGACATGCCAGCCTACGGTGCGGTGCGCAACATCGAGGCCTCGGAGCACGACGAGGGAACGGCCTACATCACGGTGGACGCGCACGAGATGGGCGACTTCGCTCCCTATGTTTACAGGACCCGGGATTACGGCAAGTCATGGCAAAAGATCACCGCGGGCATCGAGGACAGTCCGCTGAGCTATGCCCGGATGATCAAGGAAGACCCGATCAATCCCGCGCTTCTGTACCTGGGCACAGAAAACGCGCTGTACTTTTCCCTGGACGCAGGCGGTAACTGGCAGTCACTCATGACCAACCTGCCTTCAAGTCCGATGTACTGGATGGACATACCGGAGCACTTTAACGATCTGGTGGTCGGTACCTATGGCCGGGGAATCTGGATTCTCGACGACCTGACGCCCCTGCAGCAGTTCAGCGACGACGTCGCCTCATCCCCGCTGTACCTGTTCGATCCCAAGGATGCCTACCGTCTGCAGCCGGTATCGATGGTGATGCAGTTTTTCAAGGAGGCCTCTTTCGGCGATGACCCGCCCAAGGGCACCTCGCTCCATTACTGGCAGTCAGAAGAGCGGGAGGAGGGCGTGTCTCTGGTCATTGCCAACGCACAGGGTGAGACCGTACGCACTATCGAACACACGGGTGAAACGGGTATGAACCGCGTCTGGTGGGACTTCAAGGAGGATCCGACAACGGAGATAGTCCTGCAGACCCGACCGATTTATGCGGACTGGTATCCCATGAAGGAAGACGGAACGCGCGAGTCGCTGGTCAAGCCCCTGTCACTCATGGCAAGCCCGGGCCTGTATTCGGTGACCCTGAAGACCGATGACGTTGAGCAGACGCAGCGCTTCGAACTGCTGAAAGATCCCAACACCGAGGGCAGCCTTGAGGATATTCGGCAACAGAAGGCGCTGCTGGATCGCATCCGGGCCGACTTTCAGGAAATCTCTCTGGCGGTCAACGAGGCGGAAAGCCTGCGCCGGCAGCTTCGCGACCTGATGCCGCTGGTCGGCGACGACATGCAAGAGGACGTGAAGGCGGTGGATAAAGCCGTGACTGAAATCGAGAACCGGATGCTGCAACTCAAGCACACAGGCAAGGGCCAGGATGCAATTCGCCTTCCCGGCATGCTCCTGGAAAAGTTGGCCTATCTGGCATCGACCGTCGCCATTGCGGACTTCAGGCCCGCGGATCAGTACATCGACGTCTTCGACAAGCTGCATCAGGAATGGCTTGAGGTGCAGCAGGCCTGGGCGGCGGTAAAACGCGAAGAGGTCGCCTCACTGCGCCAGGCAATGCGGGACAGAGAGGTAGGGCCGCTGGTCGTCAGAACCGATCAGCAGTGACGGCCAGTCGATGACGCGCCCCTTCCGCGTCATCGACTTGGCCGTAAACGGTGGGTTTGACGCGGTCATGTGGCGGTCTGATTTGCCAGCATGTCGCGCACGGCCTTGCGATTCAGCTTGCCGACCGGGGTTTTGGGAACAGCGTTAATGAAAACAACCCGGCGCGGTTTCTTGTAGCTGGCCAGTCGCTCACTGACGAAACCGATCAGCTCCGCCTCCGTCACCTGTTGACCTGGTGAGATGGCGACAGCCGCCGTGACGACTTCGACCCACTTCTCATCCCGGGTGCCGACAACGGAGCACTCAGCGACTGCGGGATGCTCCATCAGCACATCCTCCACCTCCCGGGGATAAACATTGTAGCCGCCGGTGATGATCATGTCCGAGGTGCGGTCTTTGATGTGCAGGAAGCCACGCTCATCCAGGGCGGCGATATCCCGAGTGCGAAGCCAGCCATCTTTCGTGAACATCTCGGCGTTCAGAGACTCCGCATTATAATAGCCGGCCATCATTGAGGGCGCCCTGACCGCAATCTCGCCGGGTTCTCCACTCGGCACGTCGTTGCCGTCCGCGTTGATGAGGCGCAGGTCGACGTCCACGCAGGGTTTACCGCAAGAGCCGAGCAGATCGGCCGTATGGTCTTCCGGTCTGAGAACCGTGATGCAGAGGGGGCATTCTGTCTGGCCATAGTATTGCCAGAATCGGTGCTGGCCCCACAGCGCCATGGCGTTCTCAATAACAGGGCGGGGCATTGGCGACGCGCCGTAGATTATCTGGCGCAGGGAAGAGACATCCGCCTGTTGGCAATCCGGGTGTGCCAGCAGCATCTGCAGCATGGTCGGCACCAGGTTAATGGCCGTGATGCGTTCTCTGGCAATGAGCTGCAGAAAGGTGCCGGGATCAAAGGCTCGCATGACGACGGTTTTCGCGCCCCGTAACCAGAAAGGAAGCACAAACACTCCGCTGGCATGAATCAACGACGCAGCATGGAGCATGGCATCGTCATTTTCCACGTTGATCAGGTTCATCAGGACATTCCTGCAGATACCTGCATAGGACGCCTGGGTGTGCTGCGCCGCCTTGAGGGTGCCGGTAGTGCCCGAGGTGAACAGCGTGAGAATGACGTCGTCCTCCCGGATAACGATCTCCGGAGCAGTTGTGGGTTGTGACTGCGCAAGGGTGCTCAGGCTATCGCCTTCCGTGACGGCGTCGACCAGGGTGTGACATTGAAGATCCGGTAGCAGCTGCTTGATTGCGCTGGCATGGTCGGCCAGCTCGGCGTCAAATACCAGGCATCGCGCACCGGTTTCCTGCAGCATGCGCACATGCTCCTGTACGGACAGTCGCGCGTTCAGTGGAACCCGGTTCAGGCCTGCCTTTACACAGGCGAAGTCCATCGGAACGCTCCACGGTCCGTTGTTCATGAGCAGGGCGACCCGGGTATTCTGTTTTGCGCCTGTCGCGTGCAGTGCGTGCGCGAGCTGGCTGCTCAGATGGTCCACTTCCCTGAACGTGAAAGACTGGTCGTCATAGACTATCGCCAGTCTGTCTGGATAGTGTTTCGCGCCGCGGTTGATCAGTTCAAGTGTGGTGCACGTCATTGTTCCGCTCCTGTCTCGCTGTCGAAGTGGCCGTGTCGACCGGCGCCCTGGGCAAACCGGCTGGCACCCGCAATGGCCTCCTCAAATACAATGGGATAACCCTGTCTGCCCTCGTTCTGCAGTGCGTCAGCCAGCGCCAGATCCCACTGGCGGTAGGTCGATGCACGATCTGCTCTCAGGCACTGTTGCGGAAATCCGGCAATCTGCGCGGCCAGCGCTTCTGCAGCGCTGCGGGCCGAGCCGTCCGCCACGACGCGATTGGCCAGACCGATCTGCAGGGCTTCGTGCGCATCGACCGGACGGCCGGTAAGAATCATGTCCAGGGCGCGCGATTGGCCGACAATGCGTGGCAGGCGAACGGTGCCGCCATCAATCAGGGGAACACCCCAGCGGCGGCAGAACACGCCAAAAACAGCGGACTCTTCAACGACCCGCATATCACACAGCAGTGCGAGCTCCAGTCCGCCGGCCACGGCGTAGCCCGACACCGCGGCGATAACTGGCTTGCTCAACGCCATGCGAGTCGGGCCCATAGGGCCTGCCCCGCTGCCTTCAGGGTCGATTGCGTTGCGGCTTTCCGGGTCACCCATTGCGCTGAGGTCGGCGCCGGCGCAGAACGTTCCATTTGCCCCCCACAGAACGGCCACGCGGCGCTGTTCATCGTTTTCGAATTGCTCAAAGGCCTCAGCCAGTGCCTCTGCAGTGAAGCGGTCCACGGCATTTCGTTTGTCGGGTCTGTCGAGGATGATCGTGCAAATATGCCCGTTTGGCTCTATGCGTACCGGGGGGGTGCTCACGGTGTCTTCTCCCTCTTATGGCTGTGCGTGCTGGGCGCGTGATCTTACACGAAATGATTGAATTGCCGCGATAACCGATGTGCCGACGCGCAGCCTCTTGCAGAGGCGAGTGATAATATTATTCCGGGTCTGCTCGACTCACACCGACCGTACCGCGGGTCCCACTAAGACGCTCCTGCCAGCGACCGCCGTTGTTGATCTGACAGTTTTCCTCCGTATCGAAGCTTACCTGCCGCCGGGCATGTCTTATCTTGATATCGATTGAGGCCAGCTTGTCCTTGATGAGCGCACGCACAGCGTCTCTGTCCGTGTTGGCGAGATGTGCATTCGTGTCATAAATGCAGACGACTGAGATGGAATCCTGAACATTGCCGTAGTCGGCGAAGTGCGTGAGCCATTCGAAGCCTGGGTAGTTTACTCGAGCTATTTCACAAGCTTCCGTCAGGACCCGCCTGATCGCATTGTCTGTTTTTTTGTCGGTCTTTCTCA
This sequence comes from uncultured Alteromonadaceae bacterium, assembly GCA_964613795.1. GTDB lineage: Bacteria > Pseudomonadota > Gammaproteobacteria > Pseudomonadales > Halieaceae > Chromatocurvus. Next base: position 53,804 of record CAZTJR010000015.1, read on the forward strand.
TTTTCTGTGATCTCTGTCAGCGGTCACCCGGAAATATGCGCGTGCAGCGGCTCATCGCCGAAAACCCAGGTCGGACTGGCTGTCGCAGGGGCTGTTTATAGTAGTGGTCTTCACCCGAAAACGCATGGACAGGCGCTGCAGCCGGCTGGTGCGCGCTCCATCATTGGCGCAGAGCCGACAGATAGCGTTAACGGCGCAATACGGCCAGCCAGCGCCCGATATTGAGCAGGCTCAAGAGCGATGCCGCGACATAGGTGAGCGCGGCGGCCTTGAGAATGCGCCGGGCGTGCGGCAGGTCACCATCGTGCAGGTAGTTTCCGTCCTGTAGCACTGGCAGAGCCTTACCGAAACTGGCGTCCAGCTCGACAGGCAGGGTAATGAGCTGCACCAGCGTTCCCAGAAACATAGAGCCAATCGCAATGGCAACAAATCCCAGGCCCAGGCCAGGGGCTCGCGTCATCAGCATCACCGCCGGCGCGGCGACAAGGACAAAGCCGCCGAATCGCTGCGCCCTCGCTGCCATCTCAGCCAACGCCTGGCGGTTACGAAACAGGCGCTCTCCGCGGGCATGCTGAATGGCGTGGCCCACTTCGTGGGCAGCGACGGTGATCGCGGTGAGTGAGTGCCCTTGATACCTGTCTTCCGTCAGGCGTACGGCCTTTGCCTGGGGATCGTAGTGATCACCTGCGGATGTCAGTTCAACGCCCACGTCCTTCAGGTCGAAGTGATCCAGGAGATGCCGGGCCAGTTCGGCGCCGCTGCCCTGAACCCGGTAGCGATCCGAAGGTTCGCTGTATTTGCGCAGTATGTGTTTGACCCAGATGCCGGGTCCCGCAATGGCCGCAAGCAGTAACAGGATGAGGAAGATAATCAGCATGGCCACTATTTTAACGGCTTTGTCGCGATCCCGTCGCAGTCCAGGTTGATCTCCGTGAAGGCTGGGGCGTAGTTATTCATTTCCGGGACGGAGTGTTAATCATGACTTTTGAAACAAGTCTTGCCCTGTTGGTAACGGCGTTTCTATTTGGCGGTATGGTCTTGTTCTCTTTTGCCTTTGCAGCGTTTCTCTTCACGCACCTGCCCGCGCCACAGGCGGGTGCACTGCTGCGCCAGGCCTTCCCTCACTTCTATCTGGGCGTGATCGTCGTCGCTGCCGCGGCGGCGCTGCTGCATGTTCGCCTGGACATGGTCAGCGCCGTGTTGCTTGCTGGAGTGGCGCTCAGCACCCTGCCGGCTCGTCAGCTGTTGATGCCCGCCATCAACAGAGCCTCGGATGCGGGTGACCGTTCGCGCTTCAATCGGCTGCATGGCCTTTCTGTGGCTATCGGCGTGCTGCAGATTCTGGTGGTAGGGTATGTTCTACTGCGGGGACTGGAGTGAAGGCCTCTGCGAGGGGCCAGGTTACGCAATGCGCCACCACCTGCTGCCGCTCCTCTCGCGTCTGACAAGTCTGCGTCGCGAGTGAGGGTTGACCCCATCGCGAAGCGCCGCCTCGACTAATCTATCACGCCGCCGCGGATTCTTCGGCGGCATCCCCCTTTTCTGCCGCATCCGGCGTCACTTCTGCCACCGAGGCCTCCAATTCCGCGACTTTGCGCCGCAGTTCCGCGTTCTCTTTCTTCGTCTCACTGAGTAATTTCTGGAGGTCGTCCGCGATCCTGGTCTTTTCAGCGAGCTTCTTCTTGCCCGCGTCCAGGTTCTTCTTCATTCGCGCCGGATCGAACTGAGTCAAGGTCCTGTTCTCTTCGCGCACCGTCGCCAGATCCTTCTGCAGGGCTTTCATACGCTGCTTGACCTCGTCTCTCTCTGCGAGCAGTTTCTCGCAGCGATTGTGCAACTCACGGTTTCGTTGCTCGACTTTCGCGGTGTCCGTGGCCTTGCCTGTCAGCTCGGTGATGGTTTGCAGCTGCTTGTCGATCGTGGCCTGGAGCTCTTCCTCACGCTTGGTGAGGCGGTCGATCTCGGCGGTTTTTCCATCGAGTTCCTGCTGGTATTCTGCGCGGAGCTCGCTCTCGAGTTCCATTATTTTCTCAAGTCTGTTGGCTGTGAGCATAGGATCCTTGTATCTCGGTGTGAGGTTTGATCTGAGGAGGCGATGGCTGTCTTTGTGACGCCCACCGGAAAATGGCGGCAGTATTCTACTCCAGATAATGACAATGTGCTAGAGCCATTCAGCCGCTCTGACGTTTACAGCCGGCGCAGCGTGGAGCAGCCGTTTAGTCGGTTCTCAGTCGCTGTCGACCGCTTCAGCAAGTTTTTCCGCCGAAGCATGCGTCAGGTTCTTGCTGACTTCACGAGTGACGTGCGCACGCGTTTGCTCGTCCAGGTGTTCCCTGAGAATGCCAAGGAAAGACGGATCCGCGACGATTGAAAGTGACTCGAATTCGGCGTTGCTGCGCGCTCTATTCAGGTAGGTCGCCAGTTCTCGAGCGAAATCATGTGCTTCACGCGTTTTCGGCTCTGTGTGTTTTTGGTTGTCGTCCTGGCCATGACCGTGCGAGGCAAACGTCTTGCCCTGCCGATCATGTTCAAGATCACGGGAGTGCAGGCGGGATTCGGGGTGTAGCCAGTCCCGTTGCTCAATCGGGGGGCTGAATTTTTTTTCGCGGACAAACAGGCGGGCGGCTGCGGAATTGGCTGCGAGAATCCAGTAAGTTGCCATTTTGGACTACCTCCGGGGAAGATCGCTATGACTGTTCCGCCGCCGGGACTGTTGCGCCGGTTCAGTCTCTACTACAGATCAAAGCAGTGTGGCAGAGCGTCGTGGGGTAAATCAATCATAAAGGGCTGTTTGCCCTCAGCGCTGCCATACTTGCGCTCGCTATCGGTCTGTGCGGCAATGGCGCACGCCACCGCAACGAGATCTGGAGCTCTGTAGCATGAAAGAAACCGTCAATCTGGACAGTGGCGTACTGCGCGCCGCCATTCAGGCCTGCATTGATATGGGGCCCTTACGTACCAGTGATCCTTACCTGTATCACGAGTTTGGCTTCAACTGTGACATGACCTCGATTACCGAGGCGGATAAATCCGAGATCTTCAAGGTGTTTGCGCTGATGCGCGACATCGCGGAAGAGATGGAGAGAAGGGGACAGACGGCTGACAGCTTTCTGGTCGACGATTAGCTCAGACCGTCCGGTGTGCAGCGGTGAACTGGCCAGAGAACAGGCGGTATGCCGGGCCTTCACCCCAGACATACCGCCGCGCCTGTCGTGTTTACGGCTACTGAACCTGTGCCTTTTCCAGGTAACGGAAGAAGTCTGAATCGGCCTTCAGCATGAGGGTGCTGTTCTGTCCCAGTGCCCGGTAGCTTTCCAGCGTACGGAAGAACGCATAGAACTCCGGATCGGCACCGAAAGCCTCACCGTAAATCCGCGTCGCTTCGGCATCGGCCGCGCCCCGGATTTTCTCGGCGTCACGCGCAGCCTCGGAGCGGATGCGCCGAAGATCGCGTTCCATGTTGCCGAGGATTTCCTGGCTGCGGCCGCGGCCTTCGGAACGGAAACGCTCGGCGATGGACTGGCGTTCGGCGGTCATGCGGCTTTCCACCTGGCGGCGCACGGATTCAATGTAATTCACACGCTTGATACGCACATCATCGAGCTCAATCCCCAGGTCTGGCATGGAACTGCGGGCCCGTTCCAGAATACCGGCTTCCAGCAGTTCACGACCCAGTTTGGGCTGTTGCTGCAGGTTGACGTCACTGCGTTCGGCCAGTGCCGGATCCTCCAGCTCATCGACATCGACCTGCCAGTCCTTCGAACGAACGATCTCTTCCAGCTCGGTGGACGAGACCATGTCGCGCACCACCGAGTCGATGATGTCATCGAGCCGGGTGCGCGCGCCGGCTTCATCGCGGACGCTGGTCAGGAATAGCAGAGGATCGGTGATCCGCCAGCGGGCGGTGGTATCCACGAGGATGAACTCGCGGCCCAGTGTCGGGATCTGCGTGACGTCGCCATCCCAGACCAGCAGGCGCCTGTCGAAACGGCGTACGGTCTGCCAGGGCAGCTTGAACTTCAGGCCCGGCTGGTCAACCACATCGCCAATGGGTTCACCAAACTGGACCACGATAGCCTGTTCGGCCTCGTCTACCGTGTAGAGGGTGACGTAACCCAGCATAACGACAAGTGCAAGGAGGATAACGAGCAGTGTGGTTTTCATTGGTCACCTCCAGTGGCGGGTGTCGCTTGACGGTTAACATCGAGCAAAGGGAGTGGTCCCACCTGCCCGTCCTGCACGACCAGTAGCTGGCCGAGCCTCGGCAACACCTCGTTCAGGGTTTCCAGATACAGGCGCGAACGGGTGACCGTGGGCGCCTGCTGGTATTCCTGCAGTACGGCGCTGAACCGTATGCTCTCACCGTCGGCCCGGTTCACCCGCTCCGTGGCGTAACCCTCGGCTTCGGCCACGGTGCGCAGGGCAGCACCCTCGGCGTTGGGGATCTCCTGGTTAACGCGCTTTTGTGCCTCATTGATCATGCGTTCCCGCTCCTGGCGTGCCTCGTTGACTTCGTTGAATGCCGGCTGCACAGCGGGGGGCGGTACCACGTCCTGCATTTCGACGGTGCTGACGCGAATGCCGGCGTCGTATTGGTCGAGTATTTCCTGGATTTCCTCACCGGCCTTTTGCTGGATCTCCACGCGGCCGATGGTCAATACCTCCGACCCCAGCATGTTGCCGACGATGCGGCGCATGACTGACTCGGAAATATCGCGCAGGGTCCGGGTAGGCTCGCGCATCTGGTACAGGAACTTGATCGGGTCATTGATGCGATACTGCACCACCCACTCCACGTCGATCATGTTGAGATCGCCGGTGAGCATCAAAGACTCGTCCTCGAATTGGGCGGCGCTGTAGGTCGAGCGCTCGCCCTGACGGGTATCCTGGGTGCGAAAGCCGAATTCCTGCTTGAGCACACGTTCTGTGGCCACCAACTGAATCTGATCAATGCCGAAAGGAAGCCTGAAGTGCAGGCCGGGATCGGTAATGCCCTTGACGGAACCGAATCGTTTCACCACGGCCCGTTCTTCCGGCTGTACTGTGTAAAAACACGTCAGTGTCCCCCAAGCGAGCAGGAGGACTGCGATGATGCCGATAACAGCGCCACCAAAGCGGCGGCCAGGGGAGCGCCCGCCCCGGGAACCGCCGCTAGTGAATTGCTTCATCAGTTCAGACAGGTCCGGTGGGCCCGACGGTGACTGACCATTGCTGTTGACAGACTGGATCATTCCCGAACTCCTGTTAAGTGTGCACGCAGTCTACGCGTCATGGACGCTAAAGCCCACGAACGCAGATGCTATTGCCCGCCTATCCACCTCTAAACGTTTCCAGGTTCATCGTTGTTGTTCGCCGTCGCCCATACAGCGTTAGAACGCCAGGCGAAATCCGGCCAGGAAAAAGGATGTGTCACTCTCCGCTCCGGCAGCTTCTGCAATGTTGTCCGTTTCTCCGACAAGGGTGCGGAAGCGTAAGCCGATATAGGGGACGATCTTGCGTGTGAATTCATAGCGCAGGCGCAGATCGACGTTGGCGTCTGTTATCCCCTTGCCAAGCCCGCGTTCGGGGATATCCTGGAAGGCAAGGCCCATCGTCGCTCGGGGTTGCAGCACCAGGCGCTGGGTGATGCGGATGTCATATTCGGCCTCAAACTCGAACGTCACATCGCCATCCTCGGAGATGTACAGCGAGTTGTCGAGCTCGAACTGATAGGGCGCCAGGCCCTGCAAAGCAATTACAGCGGACCAACGATCGTCATACTGGTCAGCGCTCCACTCATTGGCGTACTGTGTGCCAATCTGGATATTCCAGAATGCCGTGATCAGGCGCGAGTAGAGCAGGTCGGTTTCGGTTTCCCCTTCATTCGGGCCATCAAAGACGGCTTCACCTTCATTTTTCCACCAGAATCTATTGGCATCGCCACCTATCCAGCCCTGGGCTTCCCAACCGATAGGGTCAGGTTGGCTGCTCGTGGCTTTTCGGTATTCGATTTGTTCGAACAATGTGAAGGCGTACAGCTGATCGTCCATCGTCGGAGCCGGAAAATGATCCGGCGGCGGGGAGGCGGAGTACTCCAGCACTTCATCCAGAGTCATGTCTTCAGGGAGGGCTGGCGTATCAATGTCCGGGGAAGACGGCTCGTTATGCTGTTGGGCCGACTGTTGATACGTCGGGCGATCCGCTGTGCTGGGCGGATTCGCTGCCTCTTGAGCAAACGCGGCTCCACTGGTCGCGAGAACGAGTATGCTCGCGTGAATCGAGGGGATGTACCGGGTGTTTAGCGAAGGCTGGCATTTACGCATTGGCATGGATAGCACTCCCCTCCAGCGAGCGGACAACCGCCACGGTGCGGAACATGCCCGCGTCCATGTGATACAGCAAATGGCAGTGAAACGCCCATTGGCCCGGCGCGTCGACGGTGATGTCCACGCTCAGCAGCTCGGAAGGTTGTACGATGACGGTATGTTTGCGGGGGTTGTCGTCGTTGCTGCCGCCAGCATACAGGTCCATCCACATCCCGTGCAGGTGGATAGGATGGCTCATCATGGTGTCGTTGATCATATTGATCCGCAGGCGTTCACCGTACTGGAAGCGGATCATGTCTGACTCCGACCATTTTTTACCATCAAAGCCCCAGATGTATTTGTGCATATTGCCGGTCAGGTGCAGGTCGAATTGTCGCGTGGGCGGCCGTCGGCCTGGCGGACGATCCAAAGCCCGAAGCTGGCTGTATGTCAGGACCCGCCAGCCATCGTCACCCAGGCCCGGGCCGGGGTAAGTGAGTCGTCGGTAGGCGGCCTGGCCCATGGTAATGCTGGCAGGCCCATGGCCGTCTGGACCGTGATTAATACGCTCAGGCAGGTTTTCCATAGGCAGTTCGCCACCTGAATGCAGGTTGTTTTGACTCATGACATGCGCTTCGTGTGTCGGCAGATCGTGCTGCACATCGCTCTGGTCGTGGTTATCCATGCCCTCCATTGTCGCGCCCATCGTCATGCCCATGTCGGCCATGGTAAGCATCGGACGTCGCCGCTGAGCGGGCACGGCAGCAGACATACCCTGGCGTGGCGCCAGTGTCCCTCGGGCATAGCCGCTGCGGTCCATTGTCTCTGCGAACAATGTGTAAGCCTGATCGTCCGGCAGCGTGACGATAACGTCATAGGTCTCGGCCACCGCGATACGCAGCTCATCGGTCTCCACCGGTTTGATGTTCTGACCGTCAGCATTGACCACCGTCATGGGCAGACCTGGAATCCGAACATCGTAAAAAGTCATCGTCGAGGCATTGACTATTCGCAGGCGCACGCGATTGCCGGGCCTGGCGAGAAATGTCGGGTTTTCCCGCGCCGCCTTGCCGTTCATAAGATAGGTGTAAGTAGCGCCGGTAACGTCGGCTATGTCTGTCGGGTCCATCCGCATCCGATCCCACCGCAGTCTCATGCCGATCACCTCGGCCGGCGACTTGCATGTCGCCCTTGCCTGATCATCAATATTGGCCAGAGTCGGGCGCTGAAAGTTGTAATAGCCCTCCATGGTTTTCAGGTTCCGCAGAACACTGTGGGGATCTTCATAAGTCCAGTCAGACAAGATAACTGAGTGTTCCACATCGTAATCCACCGGATCGGGTTCGGCGGGTTCCACAATGAGTTGACCGTAATGACCAAGCTGTTCTTGAAGGCCGGTATGACTGTGATACCAGTAAGTGCCGTTCTGCCGAACAGGGTAGCGGTAGGTGAAGGTTTCGCCCGCGGGAATGCCTGCGAAGCTGATGCCCGGTACGCCGTCCATCGTGAACGGCAGCAGGATGCCGTGCCAGTGTATTGACGTGGATTCAGGTAGCCGGTTGTGGACACGGATCAACGCGTCCCTGCCTTCGGTCATGCGGATAACCGGGCCCGGGACCGATCCGTTGATAGTGATGGCGCGGCCGCGTATGCCGTTGACCAACACGTCACGGCGTTCCAGGTATAGATCAATACCACCGGAGGCGGTGGCATTCAGTTCACTGAATTCGCCTGCGCGAGTGATCCCATCGCGTTCTATCCCATGCGGGTAGGACAATGGCATAGAACCCGCAAGGGCCGCCGAGCCCGCAGTCGTGAGAAAATGACGCCGTGTCATGCCCCCCCCGTGGTGCGGGCTTATCGTGATTTGTCATCAACCTCTCCTTGTGCGCCTGGCATGTCACGGACTCGCACTGGAACCGGTCGGAAAAACATTGATATCGTCCTCATCAGTTTTTCAGTCACCGGAACACACAGACTCCACATTACTTTTACAGAGTCAATAGCGGATGGCGAAGCTGGGCGGCTTCACATGAGATGCCATAGGCCAGTTGATGGACGGGAGGGCCATGCGCACACTCATCGTGCGCAAGTCGCTTCGATTGTTATGCTGGACATTCCTTACGGCGGATGTTCAGTATCTCTGGTAGAAAATGCCCTGGGCAGGCCAGCCCCGCGCGTAGTCGAATAAGCGAGAGAATGATGCCGGCACACTGGAAGGAAATACTCACCCTGCACGGAGAAGATTTCTTCGTGCAACACTGGGGGGAGCGAGACGCGCCCCGCTTGCTGATGTTGCACGGGTTCCCGGAATATTCCGGGGCCTGGAAAGAGCTTGCGCCGCTTCTGGCTGAGCGCTTTCACTGCATCGCGCCGGATCAGCGCGGCTATGGCCAGAGTTGGCGGCCGGCCGCGGTGGCGCAATATAAGACCGCCCTTCTGGTGTCTGATCTTGTGGCACTGATCGGGGATGCGCCGGTGGTTGTGCTGGGCCATGACTGGGGCGCGTCAGTGGCTTATGCGCTGGCGATTGCGCGGCCTGACCTGGTGGATCGGCTGATTATCCTGAACGGCGCGCACCCGGCCACATTTCAGCGGCAACTGGCGAGGGGCGGGGCGCAGACCGATGCCTCGCAGTATATTCATTTTCTGCGGCGCGAGGGGTCGGAGGATATTCTGGCGGCGGACGATTTTGCGCGGCTGACCGCGCTGTTTTCGGCCAATATGGACATGAGCTGGCTGCAGGGCGAAACCCTGGCGGACTACAAGACCGCCTGGCGCGACGCGGCGGGGCTGCGCGGCATGGTCAACTGGTACCGTGCCTCGCCCCTCAGGCTCGGCGGCGCAGGCGAAGCGGTAGAGGGGCTTTCGTTCGACCCCGAGCGGATGCAAATCCGCTGCCCGCACCTGTTGATCTGGGGCAGCGACGACACCGCTCTGTTGCCGCAAACGACCGAGGGGCTCGAGGCATACGCGCCCGACCTGACTCGCGTGGGAATCCCGGGCGCGGATCACTGGCTGCACCACCAGAGGCCCGGCGCTGTGGCCGAGGCGATCCTGAACTGGCTCTGAAGGCCGCCGGCTGGTAACGCCGCTCTCCGGCGTCTCAGGCCGCGATCTATTTTCCGCGCACAAGAAAGGGGCGCGAGGGGGTAGCCGGTTGTCCTGCCAACGCAATGTTGTTACGTTGAATTTCCACGTGATCAAAAAGCAGGTGGTGCTATGGAAACGCTTCCTTTTGGCAATACTGGCATTGAGGTTACGCCCATTGGTCTTGGTACCTGGGCCATCGGTGGATGGATGTGGGGTGGTACCGATGAGGCGCAGTCTATTGATACCGTCCGGGCCGCGATCGACAAGGGAATACGCCTGGTTGATACCGCCCCCGTCTATGGCTTCGGCCGCTCCGAAGAACTTGTGGGTAAAGCGCTTGCCAACGGTCGACGCGACGACGTCGCTCTGGCGACCAAGGTGGCCATGAACTGGTCCTCAGACTACAGTAAGGTCTGGCGGGAAGCGACCCCGGCCCGGATTGAGCGTGAAATAGAGGATTCCCTGCGCCGCCTGCAAACAGACCGGATAGACATCTACCAGATTCACTGGCCCGACCCTGAAGCACCAATGGACGAGGCCGCCCGGGCCATGGAGAACCTGTTCAAAGCCGGCAAGATACGCGCAATCGGCGTCAGTAATTTCACCCCTGAACAGATGGATGAGTTCCGCAAGCATGCGCCACTGCACAGCGTACAGCCGCCATATAATCTGCTGGAGCGGGAGATCGAGCAGGACGTTCTGCCCTACGCCCGTGAGCATGGCATCGCCACGATCACTTACGGCGGTCTGTGCCGTGGTTTGCTCACTGGAAAAATGACTGAAAGCAGCGAGTTTGAGGGGGATGACCTGCGCAAGAATGACCCGAAGTTTCAAGAGGGTCGATATGGCCAGTATCTCGATGCGGTCGCGGCGCTCGACGCATTTGCCCGCGAGCATTACCAGAAAGACGTGCTGACGCTCGCTCTGCGCTGGCTGATGGATCAGCCCGGCGTTACCACGGCGCTGTGGGGTGCACGCCGGCCTGATCAGCTCAGTCCGCTTGACGATATTGAAGACTGGTCGCTGGATGACGAGGCCCTGGAGTCAATCGATCATATTCTGACTCGTCACATCGCGGACCCGGTCGGTCCTGAGTTTATGGCACCGCCGACCCGGCAGCAGGCTGCCTGACGCCAACACAGCCGCCACCTGCGCGCTAATCTATGCGATGCAGGAAGGTCAGGGGCGTAGCGCTCAGCTACGCCCCTGCATCCACTGCCAAATGGCATCCAGGCAGCTCCGGCCCAATTGCCGGCTGCGCTCCGGGCTCCAGCCCGTGTCCGGCAGCGGCGTGATCATGGAGTCCTTGAAGGGCATTTCCAGTGTCATGGCCAGACAACCAAAGGTCTCGGCCACCCAATCGGTGCACTTGCGCAGATCAGCACTGCCCGGCGCCCCGACCGGATACCCCTGTTCAGTCTGAAAATCCGGGTTGATGCTCATGAGTCGCTGCTTGAAGTCATCGAGTCCGCCTTGACGCTGGGCGTTCCAGCCGCGGGTGCTTTCCGGACCGGCGATGAAGTTGTAGGGTATTTCCTCATCACCGTGTACATCCAGCGAGAAATCCACACCGGTTTGTTTCATCTTCTCGATCACATGGAAGACCTCGGGTGAGCGCTCCGACGACGGTTCGCGCCACTCGCGGTTGAGGTTGCGTCCGTGCGCGTTGCAGCGCAGGTGGCCGCGCACCGAGCCGTCGATGCACATATTGGGCACCAGGTAGACTACGGCGCGCGTAAGCAGGCTTCGGGAAACTGGATCGTCCTGGTCGAGCAAGCGATCCAGAAAACCTTCAACCCACCACTCGGCCATGGTTTCGCCAGGATGCTGGCGAGCCGTGATCCACAAGGCTTTCCGGCCGCTCGCGGCCTGACCGATCGTCAGCAGCGTATGCGGGTGCCCGTCCGGTGTTGTGCACAGGCTCTCTGCGCGCACCAGCGGCGAAATCAGGGCATCGGCAATCAACTGGCGATGGCGCTCCAGGCTATAGGGCGAAAAGTAGGCGTATTCAATCACGTCGGCATCGGGCGTGTGTTCGATGATCAGCTGTGTACCGTTGAACCGGGTTGGCACACGCTGCCATTCGATGCGATCGGTCGAGCACACCGCCTGGTACTGTTCAAACCCCGCCGGGTAGGAGACCTGGCCGGCGTTTTCAATTGTCATGCGACAGTCCTGGCCTGCGGCATTGCACAACTGGAAATAAAACCACTGCAGGTGTTCCTCGCCGACATCAGGTCGAATCTTGAGCCTGATCGCGTCGGCCTGCGCGGCTGAAATGACTTCAATGTTGCCGCTGTCGAAATGACTGTGGATGCTTATGCCCATGCTGCTCTCCTTGACGTCAGGTAGGTATTTGCCTTGCATTATTGCAGGGAATGGCGTGGATGAATCGCCCTGGATGGCATTGAGTTGACAGCGTGCGCCAGCCAGCGCCGGCAGCTGAGTTGGTGCCCGATACTTCCGGGATGTTCTGCAGCGCGTCCTTGTTTCTCGTGATTCGGCGTGTAGACTGATTGTAGAAGGTTATATTTTTGCTTTGGTCGACAGGCGAGGTCTTTACCTTAACCGTCGACCCAGTCTGTTTTCACGCAAGGTGTGAGATCGAGTCTGAACGATTGCGTCTGAGGTTTTCGGCATCATGGAGGCAACATGACCTGGAACGTGTTCGTAGTGGGATATGACGACCTGGGCAAGGAGTTACTGCCCAAGCTGAACAACGTGGAAGACTACCATTTTCATGGCCTGCTACCGTTGGACGAGGTGGTATTTGCCGCTGAATATGAATTTGATCAGCTGGTAGAGGATGCCAGGCGGGAGCTGGATAGTTTTTCCGGCACCGTGGATGCCATCGTCGGCTACTGGGATTTCCCTACCAGTGCTTTGTTGCCGGTACTGAGAGAAAAACGGCAGCTTCCCGGTCCTTCCCTTGAGGCCGTGTTGAAATGCGAGCATAAGTACTGGAGCCGTCTGGAGCAATCCAGGGCAGTACCGGAGTGCGTGCCGCCATTTCAGGTGGTCGACCCCTTCGATGAAAACGCTACCGATTCCATCGAAATCGATTATCCGTTCTGGATAAAACCCGTGAAGGCGCACTCGTCACACCTCGGATTTCTGATTGAGAACGCCGAACAGCTCAAGGCCGTACTGCCCACTATACGTAAGGGTATCGGCCTGTTCGGAAGACCGCTCAATCAGGTAATGAAATACCTCGACCTCCCCGATGACATTGCGCCGGTCACTGGCAATCAATGCATTGCCGAAGGAATTATTTCTGCTGGCTGGCAATGCACCCTGGAAGGGTTCATGCAGGATGGTGAGTTACAGGTCGCCGGCATGGTTGACAGTGTCCGGGATGTGAAACACCGGTCGGTGTTGTTGCGATATGAATATCCCTCCCGCCTTCCCGATGAGGTCCAGCAAAGAATTGTCGACTATACCCGCCGGATAATGAAGCGGGTTGGTTATGATAACGCGCCCTTCAATATCGAATACTACTATGACCAGGACAATGACAGGCTCTGGCTCCTGGAGATCAACTCGCGTTTGTCACGTTCGCATGCGGCGATTTTCCAGCTTGTGGATGGTGCTCCGCATTTCCAGGTAATGGTTGATCTGGGCATAGGCATAACGCCGCGCATGCCTCACGGCAAAGGACGGTATCCGCTGGCAGCCAAGCAGATGCTGCGCGTTTTCGATGATGGCGTGGTCCGCCGTGTACCCTCGAAAGACGAAATAGAAGAAGTCCGGAACGCCTTCCCGGGCACGATTTTCCATCTCAATGTGCGAGAGGGCATGCGCCTGTCAGAGCTCTTTCACCAGGACTCCTATTCCTATGAGCTTGGCGTACTGTTTATCGGTGCCGAGAACAGAGACGACCTGGAAGCGCGAATCGAGCAATGTCGTGAAATGCTGACCTTTGATATTGAGCCGTTGTCAGGCTCATGAGCAGGTTGCCGCCTGAGTCCCGCGAGGATCAGGCGGAGGGCGCCGTAGCCTTATGATCGATTACCTTCCTGACTGGCTTCCCATAGAGGTTAACCAAACCACGCTGAGCATTATTCTGATGGGCGTTATTTTGTCCGCCAGCATTTTCGCCGATGCTCAGGCCAGACGCACCAGCGTTCCACGGATATCCCTGCTGGTGCTGGTCGGGGTTATTATCGCGTTTGTTCAACAGGTATGCCTGGACGACCAGAATGGAGCTCTGCTGGATGGACTCAGCGAACCGCTGATCAAGTTAGCCCTGGTAATGGTGGCATTTCTGCTGGGCAGCGAGTTGACGGTGGACAGGCTGCGCTTTACGGGGCCACTCATTCTGGTGATCTCACTGTTCGTGATAGTGGTTGGCGGGTTGATGGTTGGCGCCGGTTTGCTGATGCTGGGCTTCCCCCTCGTCGTCGCAATCCCGCTGGCAGCGCTGTCAGTTGCGACCGATCCTGCCGCTGTCAGTGAGACTGTCAGAGAAAGCGGCGATACCCGTTTGCGAGCCAAGGTGTTGCTGGGCATTGTCGCTATCGATGATGCCTGGGGCATTGTTGTATTCGGCCTCAGCATGGCGGTTCTCGGCTGGATTTTGAGCAGCAATGGGCAGCAGGCGTTGCTGCACGCTTCGTGGGAGCTTGGCGGAGCAATCATCATTGGCGCGTTAATTGGCCTGCCGACTGCATGGCTTACGGGTCGCCTTCAACCAGGAGAACCGACCCAGGTCGAAGCAATTGCGGTAATCCTTCTGCTTGCCGGTTTGTCCTCTTTACTGGGCGTATCCTCACTTTTAGCGTCAATGGTTGCTGGCACCATCGTGGCAAATTGTTCACCCCATCACACCCGGTCTTTCCGGGAAATTGAACTTATAGAATGGCCGTTTCTGGTGTTCTTTTTTGTGCTGTCCGGTGCCAGCATTGATCTGTACAAGCTGGACGATGCGGTTTGGTTGACCGTTCTCTACATCATCCTGCGCCTGGCAGGTCGTGTATTGGGCGGCTTTCTCGCCGTGTTGTTTATCCGGGACGATCAGAAAAAGCTCCCCCGACATATTGGTCTGGCGCTGACACCACAGGCAGGCATAGCAATCGGTATGGCCTTGCTGGCAGCTGAGCAGTTTCCGGAAATCCGCGACACGATTCTTCCAGTGGTGGTTGCCTCCACCGTCATCTTCGAGTTGTTTGGTCCAATGCTTGTAAAACGAGTATTGAATTCGTGAACCCTGATGGATTCGAAAGTCGATCGCAGCTCAGAGCAACACACTGCATTTCATGCCATCCCGGCATACTCTGCTCGTTGCCGCTTGTGCGCTACCAGGTTTTACTCTGTCGGGCTCCAAGGAGGACAAGTGCGCCTATCAACCCAAGCAGACCGGCGACAGGCACAGCTGGTACGGCCGTGGCGGCTGGCACATCCGACTCATCTGCTGGTCCGTCCGTTGGGATACCCACGCCCACCGGATCCACGATAACCCCGTTGATAGTACCGTCCGCGTCATTCGGCCCACCATCGGTTACCGAGTAGCTCAGCACACTCCCGCTGATGGTGCCGTTCGCGAGTGGCGTCCAGGGGTCGGTCTTCCATGCGGCGGCGTTGCTGGGCATGATCTTGCCGTAGTCAATGGCGACGTCAATCCTGGCGCCGGCAAGGCATTGGGCTACGGTGAAAGCGACGACGCCGTAGGGAAAATTGATGCCCCCGGGAGGGGCGACGGCGCCTGTAAACGCGGGGTCCGTATAAAAGGTGCACTCGGCGTCCGTCGTGATGAAGCTGATGGCGCCTGCAGTGCCCCTCGGCAGCTGGCCGATAAACTCGCGCCGGAGCGCTACAAAGAGCTCCAGTGTGGATTCTTTCTGGATGTTGTAGTCCGATAGAGTGCGAATGTCCTCGAGCTCTTTATTCAGGAACACCAGCCGCTGTTGTGCGGGTGGGATACCCTCTCTGTCTTGAATTTTCTGCTTGACGTTTTCAATGCTGTCGCTGGGTTCGACATCGATGGTAATGGTCTTGTCTATCGGTGTCTCAATGAAGATCTGCATGGCGCTCGCGTTGGCGGCGAA
>CAZTJR010000016.1:0-68453 GCA_964613795.1 uncultured Alteromonadaceae bacterium
AGTTGGCTTTTAACCAATTGGTCGCTGGTTCGAATCCAGCACGGCCCACCATTTTCCGGCTCTCCCCACTTAACGGGGGATGAACCGATTTTCACTAAACACGATTGATGATGCCCATTTTCCCCGTTTAGTATCAATCGCCCAGCGTATTACGGCGCTATGCGTCCGGCGTCTATGTCTACCGCGACAACAGACCACCCCGGTTTCAACGCGTCAATGCGCCAGACAAAGGCGAGTTGCAAAAGCTGATTAGCGACGCGTCGGCCGCTGCCTTCGTACTGCTGTTTGATGAGTACTACAGTGAGTTTTATTGCATTTCAAAACTACGACATAGAATTCTGGCCGCCGAACGAATAGTATTTCGGGGAAATTACCTCAGCGTGAATATCACCATGCTGGCGCTTGAGACCGCCATGGTTCGGGGTATATCCATCGAGATTCTGGGCCTTCAGCGCGTTACCGTGCCTCACGAAAAACTCGATATCACGTAATGACTGCCATGCGCGATATCAAGGCAACAGACGATTGAAGTCGGTACAATCGTCGCGTGTTAATGCTACGAAAGCGGTATGTTCCTGATTTCAGAACGTCGCCAGTTGGCTAAGTGGCCTTCGATGCACGCACGACCGGCCCTCGCAGCGCTGGCTGTGCTTTGCTACGTGCTCACATCTGCCATTGTGCCGCCGGGTTATATGGCGGCCTCGGGAACCGCGTTTCACCTGTGCCCTGGAGACGCACGAAGCTCGTTTATTATCGACGCGCTTGCCGCAGCCGCACCCAGCGATACCGGTAGTCATCACCATCACGCTGAACACAATGTTTATGGTAGCTCACCCGGCGATCACGACAGCGGCATGGGCGAAACATCCGCTGATGCAGGCTGTATTTTTGCCGGCGTTGGCGGCGCCGTCGCCGGTACTCCGAGTATTGGCGGTGACGATCCATTAGCTCTTGTATGGGTGGCGACGAGCCGGCCCAGCTTGGCCTACCGCGCTGCTGGCTGGTTACGGCCGCCGGTACGTTCCCCACCGGTTTAAATCTTCCCGTCAGTCAAACTGACGACCCTAACAAACCCTTTTTCCACGCTGCTCATCGCAGCCGTGGATTCGTTTGCCGTGCGCCTGCGGGCGCATCAGGGAGATTCAAATGTACAAGCACTATGTTTATGTCGGGCTTTCGGCCGTACTCTTAGCACTATCAACACAGCCGTGGGCATCGGCCCAGGAGCTGGAAGAACTGACTGTGTCGGCCCGGCGCGATGCCCGCACCATTGATGTTACCCAGGCCCTGAGCATCTCGCCGGACGCTGCGCAGCTCCTGCGTGAGGCACCCGGGGCTAATATCGCCAGCAATGGACCTATAACTGGTATACCCCAGTATCGCGGCCTGTTTGGTCCCCGTATTGCAGTCTCCCTGGATGGCGGCTTACTGGCGCCGGCGGGCCCAAACTGGATGGATCCACCCATATCCTATGCCGTCACCGCGCAACTCGAAGCGCTGCAGATCTATCGGGGGATCGCGCCCGTCAGTGTTGCGCAGGAGGCCATTGGTGGGGCCATTGACGCGCGTACGCGGCGCATGGACTTTGCATCCAGTAGCGAGTTCGGAATGGAAGGGCGCCTGGTAGGCAGCGCGCAATCGGCAAACGGCGGCTATCAGCTCGACACGGATATTCAGGTTGCTAATGACACGCACCGAATCAAAGTTGCGGCCATGCTGCAAGAAGGCGATGACACCGAGTTTGCCAGGGGAACGATTCTGCCCAGCAGCTACGAACGGCAGCGCTACGATCTGGGCTATGGGCTGCGCTGGGGGGACCACAGTGTACAATTGGACTATGGCTACAACGACACCGGGAATGCCGGTACCCCCGCGTTGGCCATGGACATCGATTACTTCCAAGGCGATATTTACAAGCTGACCTACCGCCATGATCCCAGCGATGGTTTGACGGTACTGGCATCGATTTATGCCCACGAACTGGATCACGGCATGTCCAACTACCACCTGCGGCCTGCGCCTTCGGCGCTGTCGCTATGGCGTCAGAACATTGCGGACACGAAAAACCTGGGCTTTAAATTGGAAGCCTCCCTTGCCGACGACGCTGGACTCTGGCGTGCGGGCGTAGACGGGTTTAGCGAAGAACACGATTCGAACATCGACAACCCAAATAACCAGATGTTCTTTGTGGTGAACTTTAACGAAGCGCGACGCGATATTTTTGGTGCTTATCTGGAGCGCGAGCAAAGCTTGAGCGGCACTTTGCGCGGCGAGTTCGGACTGCGGGTCAATCGCATCAGTTCGGATTCCGGGGAGGTCAACGGGACCCCAGCCCTGATGATGCCGCCGGCTCAGGCACTGCGAGATGCGTTCAATAATGCGGATCGCGGTCAGACAGACACTAATGTCGACCTGGTCGCGAAGCTGAATTACACGCTGAGTGCCGAGGTATCTCTATATCTGGGGATTGCGCAAAAGCAACGCGCCCCTAGCTATCAGGAGCGTTATCTGTGGCTCCCGCTGGAAGCGACCGCCGGGCTAGCCGACATGCAGGTGTATATCGGCGATATTGATCTCGATTCGGAAAAAGCCCGCAACCTGGAGTTTGGCCTGGATTTGGCCGTCTCACGCCTGAGCATGCACCCGCGGGTATTTTACAATCGCATCGACGATTACATTCAAGGGACGCCTGTTCCAATGAGCAACCCGGCGACCATAATGACGCGCATGATGAACCGGGTTAACGGGACGGATCGCGCCGATCCACTGCAATTTAGCAATGTGGATGCAGAGCTCTATGGTTTTGATATGGACTGGTCATGGATCGTGTCAGATACGCTGGAGTTATCGGGCCTGCTTAACTACGTTCGTGGTAAGCGCCGCGATATCGAAGACAATCTTTATCGCCTTGCACCGCTCAACGCCTCGCTGCGCCTGAGCTATGCCGAAGGGCCCTGGACCGCTATGGTGGAGACCATCGCCTATGCGTCCCAGGACGATATCAGTGAAACTAATAGAGAGGAGAAATCCTCGGGCTACGCAACTTTGAACCTGCGAAGCACCTGGCAGTTGTCGCCCGCGCTGCAGCTTGCCGTCGGCGTAGACAATGTCTTTGACCGAGAGTACGCCCCGCATCTGGGTGGCTACAACCGGGTGGTAAATCCGGATGTCGGCATTGGAGAGCGACTTCCTGCCATGGGTACCAACCTGTTCGGCCGGGTACTGTATCGGTTCTAGCTGATTGCCCTGTACGAGCGATATTCTCGTACAGGGCTTTTCCGATCCAAGTTACGCCACAGTCACCGCCCTTTGACTAAACCGTCACCGACTCTTTTTTTCCGGATGTCCCAGGGCACCCTCTCTTGACGCTGCGCATCAATTCACCTTATCGAAGTGGAAATCTGCCCAAAGTGCGGCGGTGCCGTGAAGATTATCGCCAGCGTGGCGCTCGGCTTCTCTTGCATGGCTTTCCCATCATAGTTTAAAGCAAAAGGGCAGAGAGCCTAGCCGTCGCACAACGCAAAGAAAATTTCAGTGACGAAATTGAAGAATCCGCCTTTGCGGATGCAGGACACCTCGTGAGCGCGCAAGTCCTGGAATGCGGGACCCGGAACCGGGTCCCTAGCGGACACGACCTTAGCCTACCTTGGGAGGATTGATCTGGAATACAGGCTGTTCTGGCTCAAAGCAAAAGCCTATAACCCGCTCCTCGCCAGCCTTGATCAGCGTTCCCTCAGGCGAGCCGTTGTCATTGAATCCATCAGTCGTGCAGCCTAGGCGATACTCGACGATCTTGTAGTCAACGTCGCAGCTGTTCAGGATGCGATTGTCAGTTAAATCGTTAACAGGGTTGGGGCCTTTGAGGCTGGCATTCGAAACCACTTCGACCTTGATGGGTGACTCATCACACTGCGCTCCGTCCAGAGTGAATTTCTCGCCCGACGGAGCCGCGTTCGTCTCATAAAAATAGAAGGCGCTGAGGCCCACGCCGGAAAACAGGACACACGAGCCGAGCGTATTTCGCCATGCCGGTTTCATGCGTGGATTCCGCATGCCGACAATAATGAGCATGACGCACGTAAGTACCAGTATCAGAGGGGTAAGCGCTGGAACCGCGGTAGCCGGAACGGCTTCCAGCAGGATAGTCGGAGTGGGCACGCCGGCATAGGTATGACTGGCCATCGCGCTACAGGCGCCTCCTGCAATAAGCGCTTGCCGAACGTTCCTGGAAACAAAATGACGCAACGATGACACCACTGTTCTCTCCTAAAATCTGGTCTGTGCATTAATTCGTGGCGCAAATTGCGGCAGAGGCTTTCCCGTTTCAAGCGCGAAATCGTAAAGGATTGTTACAGATGGCGCCGGGTATGGAGGCGATAGCGAAAACAGCATCTCCGAGTCCTGCTGCACCAAACAGTGCAGGTTCCTGGGCGCTGGTCACTGGGCTTGCTATCGTCGCCAGAATCCCAGCATCCGTCGAAGCCATAAGTCCGGTTGCAGGCATCCCCGCCTGTCGTGAGCAGACCCCCGTCCCCGTCCCCGTCCCCGCCCCGGTTTATGAATATCGCGCCAAAGGGGGAAAGATTCGCCAGCTCCTGATTGATGCGGACGACAGAAAAGTCATTCTGTGGCGCCCAGCCGGGGACGGCTTCCGTTCGCATCTGCAGAAGCCCGATATTCCTGGACTGGCCAAGCTCGCCGGAGACGTTAGCGCGTCAGCAAAGCCCGCAGTACACCCAGCGGAGATATAGCCAAGGCGCCTAAACCCAGCCACCGCGACAGCCAACTGCCGCGGGAATCGGGGGCAAGATGGGCGACGCGGTGCTGGCGCACCACGATGTCGAGTGTCAGATCGCCGGCCTGCAGTCCCTGCTGCAGCCGATGCAGTGCCTGCACGCGTGTCGCCTTGCGCCGGTACAGCCCTGCATTTTCGCGGGCCGTCCGGAAGTCCGGCAGATGCACTGTCACCCGTTCAGAAAGCGCCTCGATATGAACGGTGCCGCCGTTGGCGGCTTCCAGGAAGAGGTCGGCCTCTACACGCAGTGAGTGCGACATGGGGTCAGCCGCTGACGTTGTCGCGGGTGCGGATTTTCAGAACGCCGTTCAACTTCCATTTGGCGCTGACGGCGTCGGTTCCGGTGCCGCTCGGCACCCAGACCTCCATGTTCTCGAACTCGTAGGTGATCTCGGCGCCGCGGCCGGTAAGCTTGTCGTAGAGACTGATGGCCAGTTCCGGCCAGTTGGTCGTCTGTTCGCTGGACATATACAACTCCTTGCTGGTGGGCCACGATTGACAGGGATCTCGCCCGGAAAGCAAAAGAGCATCCGGTGCGCCCTGATGGGTTTTGCAGAACCAATGAGGCTCAACATTCACGCTAACGCACCTCGGTCGAGGAGCACAAGTGGCGGATATAGCCCGGTGTAGCGGGGCATGGCATTTGTTCCTTGATCTGTTGCGAGGCAGATGCCCGCCCGCGGCGCGGACCACGGCGGCGACGGGCAGCAGACCGTGCCATGGCATGACCGGTCTGTCGCAAGCACCGAACACGCTCAACTGGCAATAACGAATTCTCTTTTCTACCCTATTTGTACATCGTTTTGACATGTGAGGAGTTTGCTATGAGCCGCCCGAGCATAGAAAAAATGATCTATCGTGAAAAAGGCGGTGACACGGTGCCAGCTCTCGGCTTCGGAACGTGGCAGATGAAGGGCGAAGAGTGCCAGAAGGCCCTGAATGAGGCCTTGTCGGCCGGCTTCCGCCATATCGACACCGCCCAGGCCTACAGGAATGAGGAGGACATCGGCAGGACGCTGGTCGCGTCGGGAATTCAGCGGGACGAACTGTTCATTACCACCAAGGTGTGGTGGGAGCACCTGGACGAGGCCGGCGTTAAGGAATCCTTTGCCGAAAGCCTGGACAAGCTGCAGACCGACTATGTCGATCTGCTGCTGATCCATTGGGACGACGACTCGGTTCCCATGGACGAAACGCTGTCCGCCATGAACGACTTACAGGACCGCGGCCAGGTGAAGCACGTGGGCGTGAGCAACTTCACGGTGCCGCGGCTGGAAAAGGCACGCGAAGTATCCCGAAGCCCGATTTTTGCCAACCAGATCGAGTATCACCCGTTCCTCGGCGAGAAGCCTATACGCGACTACTGCCGGAAACACGGCATTCTGGTGACTGCCTACTGCCCCATAGCCCGAGGAGAGGTTGCGGAGGATCGCACGCTTCGCGAGATAGCCGATGTGAACGGGAAAACACCGGTGCAGGTGGCACTGCGCTGGCTGTTACAGCAGGAGCAGGTGATCGCCATCCCAAAGTCCAGCGAGCCACAGCACATCCGGGCCAATATTGATGTCTTCGACTTTGAGCTGACCCGTGGCGAGATGGAGCGGATCTTTGCCCTTGATCGCGATGAGCGGCTGATTGATCCCGAGTTCGCGCCTGACTGGCGTGAGAGCTGAATCACTCACTTTTAATGAATTGCTGCATACGGGTGACGTGGTACACACTGAAAAGTACGCTTTCTGGTGAGTCAGTGACGCCAGTCCGCAGCGGGGCTTCGCCCTGGATACGCTGCTCCGCGCTCACTGTGAGCCCACGGGTCGCTATGCATAACGATCGCGGATGTCGAGCATGTCGTCTTTGGCGTCGAAGACGTCGGCGATGGCGACGATACGTCCGATCCGCGGAATGGCTTCGTCGGCCACCCCCCGCGGGTAACCGCTCCCGTCCCATTTTTCATGATGGGTTATCGCGACTTCGCGCGCCATGCTCATCAGATCCGACGGATCGTCGCCCAGAATCATGGCGCCAATTTCAGCGTGGGTTTTCATGATCTCCCATTCGTCCGCGTCGAGCTCAAGGCCTTTCAGTTCATCATCCATGCCGATCATCGCTGTGATGAAAATCACGGGAATGTGTCGCGTGGTGTAGTCAGCCTTCAGGCGACGACAGACCTCGAAGCCGTCGATGCCGGGCATCATCACGTCGAGAAGTATGATGTCGGGCGAGGTCTGGGCGACGATTTTCAGGGCCTGCTCGCCATTGATCGCGGCCTTGACGCGATAATCGTGTTTGAGAATGTTCACCAGAAGGTCGATGTTGTCCGGGGTGTCGTCGACCAGCAGAGCAGACGCTTTGCTTTCACTCACGGTGTTGTCGCTCATACCGTCGCCTTGCGGTTCCTGCGCCTGCGTCACCGGGGCGAGCGTCCACTGGGTCAGCCACAGGACGCCTGGTGAGAATAAGCCGGACAGGGCTGCCACACGTCGCGATGCCTGCGGGCGGTGATTGTCACGTGTGTGCCACATGATGCTTTCCCGATGCTGTTACTCAGCCTGCCGTCTAAAGCAGGTCAAGGCCGATGGCATAGCAGATCATGTTCTCGTTTGCGTCCGCCTCAGGCGGCCTTTTCAGTCGCAACGGATGCGTAGAGGTAATCGCGCGTCACCGGAACGGCGCTGCCTCGACGGGCGAGCTGGAACTGGAACACGACCTGGTCACCAACGCGGAACGCCGCTTCGCTCGAGGCCAGGTAGAAGCGCCACATGCGGCAAAAGCGTTCGGGGTAGATCTGGCGAATGCTGTCGAGGTTTGACATGAAGCGACGGTACCAGTGTTGCAGCGTATCGGCATAGTGATAGCGCAGTACCTCTACATCGGTGATGACGAGCCCCGAGCGCTCGATCACGCTGACCACCTCCGACATCGCCGGCGTATAGCCCCCGGGAAAAATGTAATGTTCGATCCAGGGATTGGTGACGTCCGGCGGCGCACAGCGGCCGATGGTGTGCACCAGTGCGATGCCGCCGTCGTCCAGGCGGTCCCGCAGGTGCTCGAAATACTCGCGATAGTGCGGTACGCCTACATGCTCGAACATTCCCACCGATACGATCCGGTCAAAGCGGCCCTCAACGTGACGGTAATCCTGCAGTCGAAACTCCGCGTGATCGGCAAGGCCCGCCTCGCGGGCGCGGCGGCTGGCCTCCGCCTGCTGTTCAACGGCCAGCGTCACTCCGGTGACGTTTGCTGCATGGTCCCGAGCCAGCGTGAGGCCCATGCCGCCCCAGCCGCAGCCGATATCAAGCACCGTCTGGCCCGGTTGAAGCAGAAGCTTGCGTGCGATATGTGCTTTCTTTGCTTCCTGCGCCTCCTCTAGCGACTGCCCGGGTGACTGGAAATAGGCACAGCTATACTGCATGTCCTCGTCGAGGAACAGGCGGTAGAAGTCGCATGAAAGGTCGTAGTGATAAGCTGCGTTCTCGCGCGCCCGGCGGGCCGGATTGTATTGCCACACAAGGCGCAGCGCCACGCGCGCTATATGACCGGGACGTCGCAGCCAGTGGTCGCCGCGATTCAGCAGGTTCTGCAGTAGCAGACTCATCAGCCCGTGGAGATCATCGTTCTTCACGGTTATCGCGCCCTCGGTATAAGCCTCCCCAAGCGCCATCTCCGGGTTGGACGCGAGACGTCTGAGCGTCTGCCGGTCCCTGATCGTAACGGCCGCAGTGGGATTGGCGCCGCGCTCTCCATACTCGCGCAACACACCGCCGGGGTAGCTTACCTGCAGTAAACCTTGCCTGATCAGGCCTTTGAGATACCAATGGAGGATTCGCGACCACATGGTGCAATTTCCCTGGCTACCCGTTCACAAGTTGTGACCCCGGACCCGCGCCCCTGCTGCCAGTCGTGGCGGCGAGGCGAGGACTTTCCTGTTGTCTTTCATGACGTGAGTCCGCGCCGCAGGCCGGGCCTGGAATGCCCTTTCATATAAGTCCATCCTCGACCTGAATGCAACAGGTAATGCCTGGCTCTGACCCGGGGTTGCGTTCCGAAACGTTGTGGATATCAGTCCAGGTCCTTGCGCATGGTGGCGACCTCGCCGCTGCGACCGAGTTCCTCAAAGCCTGCCGATAGGTAGGCGTTCAAAGCCGGTGCGTTATCCAGCTCTACCTTCAGCGTGATCGACAGCGCCCCGAGTGATCGCGCCGTAGCCTCCACCTCTGCCGCGAGTTGACCACCTGCACCTCCGCGGGCTTCCTGTGCGACAAAGGCATAGGTCAGATGGCGCACCTCCGGTCCAATGCCGATCCGAAGCGCGAAAAAGCCCACCTCCCGACCCTGCGAATCAACCAGATAGTATGAGGCGTCCTCAGGCTCGTTCAGCCATTTTTCCTGCCACTCAAGCGCATCGAACGGATGCTTGGCACTGGGGTTGACCCGCGCCAGATCGGCCTCGTCCATCAAGAGCGCGGCAAGGGGTGCAAGGTCAAACGGCTGGTTCGGGCGCACCGACAGATCGGTCATGCGGGGTCTCCTTCTGGTCAACATACGGTTATAGATGAACTAAGGGTCCTGTTAAGCCATTATCGCTGAGTGGCGAAATCCTGCGGTGTGCTTATGCCAGATGCTGCGTCAGCGCTGGGTGCAGTGTGCCCCAGCCGGCGCCTGCCCGGATCCCAGCGCCACCGGTGACGGCGCGGCATGGGGATTGATCGGTATGGATTGACGCGCATCCAGGAGCAGCAACAGGGCAACTAATGCAAGGGTCAGCAGGCCAGTAGCGGTGCGGCCGGGGCGGGGGACTATTGACATCATGTGCGCACACGCCCGCCGGGCGTCGCGGCGGCGCTCAGTGACAGCCATTGCAGAACGCGGGGACGCGCCTGCAGTGCGAGCGCCGAGCCGGCAAAAGCCGCTGCAAACCATACCCAGCCGTGGAAGCTGCCGGTAGCGATACCGCTGAAATAGGCGCCGACATTGCACCCGAAGGCGATGCGGGCGCTGTAGCCGAGAATCACACCGGACAGCAGAATACCCAGGCGGCCGGGCGCACTACCGCGCGGCACCTGCGGGCCTGGATCCCGGCGCCAGCGCATGGCGACAAAGGCACCAATGATAATTCCGATATTAGTCAGGCTGGTAACATCGGTCAGCAGGCTCTGCTGCAGACGTTCGGCGTGGTCCGGTGCCAACCAGAAGGTATTGGCCAGCACATCCATGCCGGCCGCCTGGCCTGCTTTCGCGCCCCACAGTCCAAGACCGTAGACGATACCCCATGACTGACCGGCTACCACCAGGTTGAGGATCGCGAGAGCAGCCACCAGGCTGGCCGCCAGCAACAGTCGCGGTGAAGGCAGGCGCTGGCCCGGAGTGGAAAGCCGCACTACCAGGGCTGCGAGCCCTGTCAGGCCGGCCAGCGTCACCCACAGTCCGGCACGCTCGCCGAAACTGCCCTGCAGGGTATAGACGGGCAGCGAGCCGAGGCCGGTCCACCATTCCAGGTGGAGTGTGCCGAGGAAACTGCCGGCGATGAAGCCCAGCAGTGCCAGCAACGCCATCAGGTTACCGCTGCCTGCGTTGACCAGTACACCGGAGCCGCAGCCCAGCACGATCTGCATGGTCGCGCCAAATACGAAAGCCGCTCCCAGCATGGCGATGCCCACCGGGGCGTGGGCGCCGTAAAGCTCATCCGGCGACGCCGCCAGCAGTGGAAAGGCGATCAGCGCACACAGACCGATGGCCATGAACTGGGCCAGCAGCCCGCGACCATCGCGGACCTGAATCATGCGCCGCCACGGTCCGGTGAATCCGAAGCGCAGACCCTCGAGCACCAGCCCGAAGCCCAGCCCGATCAGCATCAGGAGCGCGGCCCTTGGACCTGCCAAGGCGAAGGTAAAAACGACGACCGCCAGACTGAACACTGACAGAGCACTACGAATGGGGCGTACCGGGGGCCGGGCTGCTGCTGTCACTGGCTCAGCCCTCCCACAGTCCGTTGAGCCATTCCACGGTCATATCCCAGTAATGGGCGATCCGGCTCGGTTGGTTATCCATGGGGCGGTCAGCCCTGCTCCATTCGGCCATGCTTTCGGCATAGAGGCGAGTGTCCGGGACCTCAGCCAGCTCGCTGAGCACGAACCAGTTGATCGATGCCAGGTGGCCGGTATTGCAAAAGGAGGCAGTCTGCGACGCATCCGGCAGTGGACTCGATGCCAGGATCTGCCGGAGTTCGTCAGGCTGCTTCATGCGGCCATTGTCGAACCAGCGGTCGAAGCTCAGGCTGGACGCGCCCTCAATGGTGCCTGGGCGAGCGATGGAAGATTGCGAGCCGTTATAAAATGCCGTCGGACGTGCATCTATTATGCGGAGCTCGGGGTCATCGAGGCGGCGCTCCATCTGCTGCGTACTGATCCGCCAGTCGTCGTGCCAGCTCGGGGTCCAGTCCGTCGGTGCTGCTGCCACTGTTCCCATATGGATGGGCAGCCCGGCGTCCTTCCAGGCCTTGAAGCCGCCGTTCAGAATGGCCAGGTCCTGCAGGCCCAGAGACTTAAGGGTCCAGTAGAGGCGGGTGGCCGTGCCCATGTCCGCAGCGCTGGCGCCATCGTGAACGAGAACCAGGGGTCGGGTTCGTTCCAGGCCCAGTGACTGTACGGTGGCGGTCAGGTCCTGGAGTGACGGCAGGGCGCCGGGATTGCTGGACGGACCGCGGAAGTCGGCATAGCTGGCGGAGACGGAGCCGGCAATGTGTCCCGCTTCGTGCTCGCCGCTGACACGCAGGATCTGCGGCGCGGCGTCTCCCTGCAGCATGCTGGCCAGTGCCTCTGGGCTCAGTAGAGGAGCCCAGCCCTCGGGCGCAGCACGAGTGCCGGTGGCCGCAAGCAGGGTAGTGAGGAGTACCGGTAACAAGCGAATTTTTTTCATCATAGGGTCAATTGTAGCAAGAGTGGGTCGTCTGCCGATGGGCCGGCAGGCGCGAAGGCGTCCGCCGCTTGCGGTCCCAACGGGCAGGCTTGTTGCAAACCGCGCAGTCGGCACAGTGTGTCGCGCTACAGAACAGCATCAGAACACGAAAGTCCGCATCTTTCCGTTCAGCATCTGGCTGGCCATTTCCGGCGGCATGGCGACACCGATGCCGTCGACGAGGTCTTCCTTGCCATGCTCGCTGTTGGGCAGATACAGCGCACAGACCTTGACCTCGCCGCCTTGCTTGAGCAGTCCGCGAAGCATCTGCCCGGGTGTGATGTCCCTGGGTTGGAGTGCCGGCGCAGCGTAGGATTTCAGGGCCAGGTCGCCGGCTTTGTCACACAGCAGTACACTCACGCTGGCGCCTTGCTGGGCCATGGTATTGGACAGCACCATGGCCATACCCTGAGTCTGCAGCGAATCGCTGGAAAGAATGACCAGGACGTCTTCAATCGTGCGGTTGTGGCTGTCGGCCTGAACGCCGAAGGATGCAACTGCAATCACTGCGGAAATCGCCATGGCTTTAAGGGTGTTGTGCATGGGGAAAACTCCTTGTTTACGGTGGATCAACAGAACGAATCGTGACATTACGCCCTTAACAGGATCCGGTCGGTGACAAAGTCACTTCCGGTCAGCACTATCCCCGTGAGTACCCCCATCACGTGGCAGTGTCAGCAAAACCCGGGCTTGGTATAGTTGAATGTAGCAGGCCGGGGAGGGTCAGGCGGGAACAGGGGTAATGCCAGCCCAGGCGATAGCGCTATCGTGAACCGCACATGAGGGAATTGCTCCATGTCCTATCTTTCTGAATACACAGAGTCTCTTGAGCATCCGGAAACGTTCTGGGCGGAAAAAGCCGATGATCTGCCGTGGTACAGGCCGCCGCAGACTATCCTGTCCAAGGATGAGAACGGCATCGACCGCTGGTTTGCCGACGGCGAGATGAATACAGCTTACATGGCGCTGGATTACCATATCGAACAGGGGCGGGGCGATCAGGCCGCGATTATTTACGATTCACCGGTCACGGACACTCATCGTACTCTGAGCTACTCAGACCTGCGCGATCAGGTCGCCCGGTTTGCGGGGGTTCTCAAGCAGCAGGGGGTGGAGCAGGGGGATCGTGTCGTCATCTATATGCCCATGGTGCCGGAGGCATTGGTGGCAATGCTGGCGGTGGCTCGACTGGGTGCGGTCCACTCTGTGGTCTTCGGTGGTTTTTCCTCGCGCGAGCTCGCAGTGCGTATTGAGGATGCAGAGCCCAAGGTCGTGGTATCGGCGTCCTGCGGTGTCGAGGTCAAGCGGGTTGTCGAATACAAGCCAATGCTGGATGAGGCGCTGCGTCTGTCGACACACAAACCGTTGCGCAGTGTGGTACTGCAGCGTCCTGAGGCCCGGGCGGCATTGATTGATGGCCAGGATATCGACTGGCATGACGCGATGGCCGCATCGGAGCCGGCCGAGTGTGTGCCGGTCAAGGGTACCGATCCACTCTATGTTCTCTATACATCAGGTACCACGGGCAAGCCGAAGGGGGTTCAGCGCGATAATGGCGGACATGCTGTCGCGCTGAAGTATTCGATGAAAGCCATTTATGACATGAATCCCGGGGAGGTCTTCTGGGCCGCATCAGACGTGGGCTGGGTGGTGGGACACTCCTACATTGTCTATGCCCCTCTGCTGGCCGGCTGTACGACGGTCGTGTACGAAGGCAAGCCCGTGCGCACGCCAGACGCCGGCGCTTTCTGGCGCGTCTGCGCCGATTATCGCGTAAAGGTTCTGTTTGCAGCACCAACGGCGTTCCGTGCCATTATCAAGGAAGATGCCCAGGCGCTGGAGTTTGACAAATACGATACCTCGTCGCTGCAGACCATATTCATGGCGGGTGAGCGTCTGGACCCGCCCACCTATGACTGGACGGTCGAGAAAACCGGTAAGACCGTGGTAGACCACTGGTGGCAGACCGAAACGGGCTGGGCCATCTGCGGCAATCTCATGGGGATAGAGGCAAAACCCACGAAGCCCGGTTCCTCAACGCTGCCGATGCCGGGCTACGATATCCGGATACTGGATGCGGAAGGGCAGCAGCTGCCACCCGGGGAGCAGGGCGCTATCGCGATAAAGCTGCCGTTACCGCCGTCCTGTCTCGCCACCCTCTGGCGTGATTTCGCGCGCTTTCGCGATGGCTATTTAAGCGACGTCCCCGGTTTTTACACGACCGGGGATGGTGGCTACATGGATGACGAAGGCTATGTTTTCATCATGGGACGCACGGATGACGTGATCAATGTGGCGGGCCATCGCCTTTCCACGGGTGAAATGGAGGAAATTGTTGCGGCGCATCCCGCGGTCGCCGAGTGCGTCGTGGTTGGCCTGAAAGATCCGATCAAGGGGCAGGCTCCAACGGGACTGGTTATTCTCAAGGACGGGATTGAGGTCGATGAGAAGCTGCTGGAACAGGAACTCATTTCGATGGTGCGCAAGCAGATCGGCCCTATCGCCTGTTTCAACCATGCTCTGGTGGTCCAGCGCCTGCCCAAGACCCGCTCGGGAAAAATCCTGCGTAAGCTGATTCGCCAGATTGCCGACGGGGAAGAGTACGCGGTGCCATCGACGATCGATGATCCGGAGAGTCTTTCTGAAATTGAAAATACCATGAGGTTAACGAGAGGGTAGGCGGCGGCATCACTCTCTTCACATCATTCTGACTATCAAAGGAGCAAGCCGATGACGCCGGAACAGTTCACGCGCAATTTCAGTATGCCTGCGGGGGCGCCACTGTACGACGCGCCGCCTTACATCTATCGCGGCGTCCAGGACATGATGATTACCTATGAAGCTGACGCGGAAACGGTCAGTGAACTGCTCCCGCCGCATCTTGAACTGGCAGATAGTCCTGCGGTCTGCATTGCCTGGGCCCGCTGGGTTCCCTGGTCATCTTTCGGCCCGTATCACGAAGCCTATGTCATGGTTCGCGTAAAATTTGCGGGCACGACCTACCTATACCAGCCAGTCATCGTGGTCGACAACGAAGTGCCTCTCGGGGCGGGTCGTGAGATATGGGGATATGCCAAGAAAATGGCGCGGTTTACGCGGGGCTGGGGCGACAGCACCCGGGGTTTCGGTGAGCAGTTGCTGTTCCGCGTCGAGCGACCGGTGGGCCAGCCTCTGATGACAGCGTCAATGGTTTCGGACCGCCGCGCGTCACCCGAAGAGCTGGGCCCTGCGCTGCCTGTACTCTCCTGCCGCGTTATTCCGGCGGCGGAGGCTGATGCGCCACCCTCGGTAGCGCAGCTCGTGCGGCTGGATGTCACTGCCCACCTGCATCACGGTGCGGATGGTGAACCGGAACTCTATGCCGGGCGCTCGCGTCTCGCGCTGGATGGCGGCGCAGCGGACCCGTGGCACCTACTGGCCCCGCAACGCGTGCTCGACGGGCACTTCGGTATCTTCGATTTCGATCTCGGGCATGGCAAGGTGGTGCATGACTATCTGAACGATCCCGATCTCTGGTCACGGTAATGCCTCTGCCCTGGGCACTGCTGCCGGCCGAGTGTGACCAAGTCACCGACACGTTCCAGTCGCCGGTGTCAGGCTTCTTCATACGGATCGCAAATGAAACAAGGAGATGATCATGAAACGCAACGAAGGAACCCTCGATCGCGTCCTGCGCACCATCATCGGACTCGGCATTCTGTCACTGGTGTTTGTGGGTCCCCAGACTGCCTGGGGCTGGTTGGGTCTGGTGCCTCTGGCGACGGGGCTACTGGGCGTCTGTCCCGCCTACAGCCTGCTCGGCATCCGCACCTGCCCGGCACCACGGCAATCATCGTAGCACCGCGATGGCGGTGAACGCTGCGCCTCAGCGCATTGAGGCTGGCACGGTACTTTTTCGTGCGGGCGATCCCTGTCGGGGTTTCGTGCTGCTGCACGAGGGAACGCTGCGCGTCACCCTGACCGCCGCGAGCGGTCGCGAGATCGTGCTCTACCGCGTTTCGCGCGGCGATATCTGTCTGCAAACCTTTTCCTGCCTGGTAGAGGGGCGTGACTATGCAGCCTGTGGTGTTGCGGAGACGGCGCTTTTGGCGGAGATCATGTCAGCGGCCGATTTCCATCGTCGCCTGGCCGGTGACGGCGAATTTCGCAGTCAGGTCTTTACGGCTGTCGCCCATCGCTTCAGCGACTTTGAGCGCCTGGTTGAGGATGTCGCCCTGACGGGGTTCACGGCGCGCCTCGCCAGGGCCCTGTTACGCCTCGCCAATGCTGACGGCAGAGTGGTGGCCACCCACGAGCAGCTTGCCGTAGAGACCGGATCCGGACGTGCGGTGGTCAGCCGCCAACTGGCGCGCTTTGCTGCCGCCAATCTGGTTGGCATGGAGCGCGGGCAGGTTACGCTGCTGGACCGCGATGCGCTGGACAGCGTTGCCGACGACGGCTGAACCCGTCGCGCACACTGGCAGTCGTGCGGTAACATTGTCTTTCTGCCGACAGGGCGAACGGCTGACAAGGCGCCGATAATGTTCGAAGTCATCTGTATTACCTTTGCCTTTTTCTTCGGTCTGGCCGTGCGTCAGGTCGGCCTGCCGCCCCTGGTGGGTTTTCTGGGTGCCGGCTTCGCGATCAATATTTTTGGTGCCGGCCTTGGCCTCCCCGCCGACACGGGCAATATTCTCCACTACGTCGCCCACCTGGGTGTGCTGCTGCTGCTGTTTACCGTGGGCCTCAAGCTCAAGCTGCGGCAGATTGCCCAGCCACAGGTTCTTGGTGGGGCACTGCTGCACTTCGCCATTAGTGTGGTCGTTTTCGCCCCGGGCTTGTTCTACTTCATGGAGATGGACTGGAGTACAGCGCTCCTGCTGGCCATTGCGCTTTCGTTCTCGTCCACCGTGCTGGCCGCGAAACTGCTGGAGTCCAAGCGCGAGCTGGCGGTTTTCCATGGCCGTACCGCGATCGGCGTCCTCATTGTCCAGGATGTGATTGCCCTTGTGGTGCTGGCCATCTGGAGCGGGCAGACGCCGAATATCTGGGCGCTGTTGGTCTTCGGACTGCCGCTGTTGCGTCCGCTGATGCACTGGCTTCTGGACTTTGCCGGCCACGATGAGTTGCTGGTGCTGATGGGAATGATGCTGGCACTGGTCGTTGGCGGCATGGGGTTCCAGGCGATGGGGTTGAGCTCGGAGATTGGTGCGCTCCTCATGGGTGTGCTGCTGTCCAGCCATCAGCGGGCCAAAGAACTTTCGGAATCCCTCTGGGCCCTGCGGGAGATTTTCCTGGTGGGTTTTTTTCTCGAGATCGGTATGTCCGGCCTGCCGGACCTAAACGCGCTGCTGTTCGCGCTTGGTGTGGGCATCATGCTGCCGCTCAAAGGTATGCTGTTTTTCTTCCTGCTGATCGCTTTCGGGCTTCGCGCCCGCACGTCATTTCTCGCCGCCGTCAGCCTTTCCACCTACAGCGAATTCGGCCTGATTGTTGCCGCAGTAGTGCTGCAGGACTGGCTGGTGCCCCTGGCTCTGGCAGTCTCGATCTCCTTCCTGATTGCGGCGCCTCTGAATCGTATGGCCCACCCCGTGTTTGCGCGACTCGAGGATAGGCTGCAGCGCTTCGAGCGCCACGCCATGCATCCGGATGAGCAGCCCACCGATCTCGGTGCTGCCGATGTGCTTATCTTCGGTATGGGCCGCACGGGCACCGCCGCCTATGACCACCTGTGCGAGCAGGGCAAATCGCCAGCAGGTCTCGATGGCGATACCTACAAGGCGAGCGCTCATCGGGACGCCGGTCGCAACGTGGTATTTGCCGATGCCGAGGACAGCAATTTCTGGCGCGGTGTGGATGTTTCCTCGATCAAGGCCGCGGTGCTGGCGATGGATGACATCGAGGCCAAGATCGTTGCCGCACGCAGCCTGCGTGCCAAGGGATTCACCGGGCCCATCGTGTCCCATGCTCTTCACGAGGACCACGTGGCGCGTATTACCGAGGCGGGCGCCACGCACACCTATCTGACAATGTACCAGGCCGGCATGGGCCTGGCGGATCGGACCGTTGGTGTGCTGGACGGCGTCGGGCCGTCAGCGCCCTGACCCCAATCATCCTGCTGTTGTCCGCGCCAGAGAAACGAAGGCCGATTTCGGCGTATCGGTCAATCCCTCGAGGTCATCCGGCTCGTGTGACAGAAAGTGGTAATGCTGTAGGCTAAAGCCTGTCGGGAACGACACCGTTAGCAAGAGACAGCGCCATGATAAAAATGTTGTCAGGGGTATGGGCCCTTCTGCTCGGGGTCCTGCTGATCATGCTGGGCAACGGCATGCATTTCACGCTGATCGGTCTGCGCGGTGGCATCGAGGGGTTCTCGGCTGCGGAGCTGGCGCTTGTCACCTCTGGTTATTTTATGGGCTTTTTGTCGGGCGCGCGTTACACCCCGTTGCTTATCCGGCGTGTGGGCCATGTGCGCGTCTTCGCGGCGCTGGGCAGTTTCATGTCGGCAGGGCTCATCACCTTTCCCTTGATTACCGACCCTTGGGCCTGGACGCCACTGAGAGTGCTGGTCGGTTTCTGCATGTCAGGTATCTATGTCGCTGCCGAGAGCTGGCTCAATAATGCCGCAACCAATGAGACTCGTGGCAAGGTGCTCTCCGCGTACATGATGGCGCAGACACTGGGTATTATCGGTGCGCAGGGTCTGCTCACACTGGGCGACGCCGGCACGTCTGTTCTATTCATCTGTGCGTCGATTCTGGTATCCGTGTCGTTCGCGCCTATCCTTCTGTCTGCCGTTCCGGTCCCTGCGGTGGACGTCGCGCGTCCAATGTCGCTGCGCAACCTGTTCGTCAGTTCGCCGCTGGGCACCGTGGGCATCTTTCTGCTTGGCAGCGTCTATGCGACCCAGGCTGGCATGGGTGCGGTGTTCGGTACACAGATAGGGTTCACCGCTTCACAAACCGCCCTGTTCGTGGCGATGATGTTCGGTGGTGCGCTGGTGCTGCAGTACCCTATCGGCTGGCTCTCTGACCAGGTGGACCGACGCAAGCTGATTTTCGCGGCCGCGTCTCTCGGAGCGGGCGCCTGTGCCGCCGGTTGGCTTACGGGCGGCGGGGTGTGGTCACTGATGGCGGCAGCGTTCTTTGCAGGCGGCGTCACAACGCCGCTCTACGCTTTGTTTCTGGCCTATACCAACGATTTCCTTGCGATGGAGGAAATGCCGGCTGCTTCGGGCGGACTGGTCTTCACGTTCGGTCTGGGGGCGATTGCCGGTCCCTTGATCACGGGTTGGGCGATGGAGGTGATGAATCCGTTTGCTTTCTGGCTGGTGCTCGGTGCCACCTTCTCCGCGATCGCACTATACGCGCTTTATCGCATGACACAGCGCGGCGTGGTGCCAGTGCAGGAGACGGAAAGTTATCTGGGTGTTCTGCCCAGTACCTCGCCGGTGGCCGTGGAAGCCGCCGGGAACTGGGCCTCTGAGCATGCCGAGGCGGAACGCGAGGCCGATGAGCAGCCCTGAGCCTCACCTGAGTTGCCCGGCGTCCTGTGCCTCCCTGGTCGACATCCGCAGGATCAGGGCGTCGAAGAAGATGAGGCTGTCCGAGTGCCTGCATGGCCCTTGGCCGGCTCGAACTGTACAAGGTGCTCTGCCTGTGGTCGCCAGCGCGCAACAGCAGCGCTATGGATCGGCCTGCGGACCTGGGTATGGCTGGCGGTAAAGACCGGTCGCTCAAGCAACTCCGGCTGCAGCGTGGCCGCGTCGAAGGGAATGCCGCAGGCAGCCAGCAGGCGAGGGATCCGCACAGCCGGTTCGCTAACCAGCGCCTCGTAGGTCACGTCAACGAAAGGCGCCGGCAGCAGTGCTCGCCAGTGTGCTATCAGGCGGTCGTGGCGCTGGAATACACCCAGCATGTCGTTGAGGTTGTAGTACCAGGCCTCGTGCGCTGCGAAGTTGGCCGTGTACAGCGACCAGGCCAGTGCCCGGGGGTCGCGCCGGCAATGAATAATTGGCGCGTCGGGGAAGAGCAGCCGCAAAAAGCCGGCTATTCTGGCGTTGGCCGGCAGCTTGTCAATCACCCAGGGAGCGTCCAGCCCGCGCTCGAACAGTCCATCCAGATACTGCTCGCGGGCGCGCTCCAGCGCCTCGCGTTGTCTCGCATCTGTGGGCGCGGGCAGTGGGTCTGCAGGACCGATACCGAGCCGCTGACGACAGGCGCGCTGTACCTCGGGCCCCAGCGTCAATTCACCGCCCGCGCAGACCTTTGGATGGCTGGCGAGAATCTGCTCGACCAGCGTGGTCCCCGAGCGCGGCAGACCGGTCACGAACACCGGCGTCAGGTCGATGCCGGAAGGGGGCAATGGGTGCTCGAACAGTCCGGTGTGCCAGTTTTGCAGGTCCGCCTGCAGCTGTCGTTCGGCACCCTCGGCGTCGTGGCGAATACCGCGCTCGTTCAGCGTTGCCCTCGCCAGGTCATTCGCGAGCCGATAATGGTAAAAGGCGGCCTCCGCGTCGCCCGCCTGCTCGAGCAGACGGGCGTGAGCAAAGTGAATGTTGATACGGTCTGCGGCTGGCAGCGTCTCTCCAGCGTGTGTGTCAGCCAGTTCAGCAATGCGCCCGCGCTCGGCGTCCTGGAGGTGGGTTTCCAGGTCAACCAGGTTGTACTGGGCCTCGCCGGAGGTGGGTCGCAGTGCCAGCGCCCGACGATAGCGCTGCGCGGCAGCGTCTGCGTCACCGCTTGCCTTGGCCGCATGTCCGGCAATCAGGTGCGTGAAGGGATGATCGTCAAAGCGGTCATCGAGCACGGACTGCAGCTCAGCCAGGGCGGGCAGATCCTGTTGCGCGAGCAAAACACGGGCCAGTTGCTCGTGGATAACAGGGTTTGTAGGCTGCTGCAGGGTTTTTTGCTGCAGCGCCCGACGGTCTGAGGCGGTCTTCACGACGCGCCTGCGGTGTCGCCCAGTACCCGCATCCGGAGGTGCTCTGCATCCACCGTTTCCTCGCTGATATGGCAGTGCTCCAGAATGAAGTCCACAACCCGCTCCTCCAGCAGCGGCGACTGAAGTTCGGCCATGGCGGTCGGGTGATCCAGATAGTAATCGATAATCTCGTCCTGGTGTTCCGGATCGCGACCTGCAATCTGCTCGATCCGTTGCTCAATTTCGCCCCGGGGTACTTCGATCGCTTTGCTGCGAGCGATCTCGGACAACAGGAGCGCGAGGCGGATCCGGCGCTCGGCTATGGCTTCAAGATCGCTGCGGGTCGTCGGATCCGGCTCCTGGTGAACCGCATCGCGGTACCCGTCGACCAGCATCGCGTACTCTGTATCGAACCAGTCTGTCGGCACTGGAAAGTTGCATTGCGCGATCAGCGCATCGAACAGCTGGCGCCGCACATATTCCCGGGCGAGGGCGTTGCTATCGGCATCAGCATTCTCGATCTGCAGCCGATGAATGCGAATGTCGGCCATATCGCCCAGCGTGATGTCGGGTGTGATCTCTACCGCCAGCACGAAGGTCTCTGGCGCGGCAGGGTCCATACGAATGGACGGACGGCCGAGTGGCGACAGGCCGCGCTCAGCAATCAGACGGCGAGCGACGTCGATGGCAAGGCGGTCGACGATCTCATTATGGAAGCGCTTGCCGTGATGGCTGCGCAGGATCGCAAGCGGGGCGCGGCCGGGTCGAAAACCCGGCACGGTGAGCCTTTTTCCGGCTCTGCGCAGCTGTGCATCGACGGCCTCACGGACCTGCTGCGGGTCGAGAGCGACCCGGTATTCATGGCGCAGTCCATCTACCTGTTCAGCGAGGATGCGAGCGGGCTCCATGGTGAACTCCGATGCGTCGTCAAGGAAAGTCGCGCAGTATAACAGGCCCAAAGCGGCGGAAGGGGTGTCTGAATTTGGCTCGGCCGCGTGCATGGTGTAAACTGCAATAGTTCGTGGTGTAAACAATATCCCTGGCGACAATGCCCGGGGACGTCATGCTTTTCCAGGCGGCGCAAGCGCCCCCCGCGAACTCCGCAAATGCAATTTTCGCAAGCCGCTACTGAAGCGCCGATGTCCGCCGGCGCTGTCTGCGCGAATTGTTTTATATTTCCAACAGAGGGTCTTCACAATGTCCAGCCGACCGATTTCACGCAGTCGCTATCTACAGTCACTTCTCACGTCCACCGCACTCGTTTCCGCCGGTGCCGCCAGCACCGGAGCGTCCGCACAGGAAGTCGTGCAGCAGGCTAACCAGGGCACGATAGAAGAAATCGTCGTGCGCGGTGTCGCGCGCAAGTTCCGGCCGGAGGAGCAGAATACCGCGACCGGCCTGAACATGCAGCTGATCGACACGCCCCAGGCAGTCACGGTCATTACGCCGGAGATGATGAACACCATCAACGCCGATTCCGCTTATGAAGCCACTGACCTGGTTCCCGGCGTGCAGCGGTCCGGCTTCGGCTTCGGCTTCGAACAGATCGTCATGCGCGGCATCTTCAATGGTCGCCATCGCGTGAACAACATTCTTTTCGGAAACATTCTCACCTCCGTCGAGTCCTACGCCGCCGAGCGAGTCGAGATCGTCCGCGGCCCGGCAACGGTTCTGTATGGTGTCACCGGCTCCTTCGGCGGTGAGATCAATTCAATCCTGAAGCGTCCGCTGCGCACCCCGCGGGCGGAGATCGGTGTGGAGTTCGGCAACTACGATACGCAGAACTACTCTCTGGACATCGGCGGCCCGCTCAACGATGCCGGTACCGTGTCGGGTCGCTTCGTGGCTAAATACGACGAGTTCGATCTGCCGCTCGACATCAACCAGGAGAACTTTCCCAACGAGAAGTTCATGGTGCTGGGCTCCGTTGCCTGGGATATCACGCCGATGACGACGCTGCGCGCGACCCTGCACCATCAGGAGCGCACGATGGATCCCTGGGACGGCGGTGCACTGATTGAGCAGCCTGACGGTTCTCTGGCCCTGCCCGATGTGGATCCGGAGCAGTGGTATTTCTCGCATCCGGATCAGTCCCGTGAAACGCTGGACATGCACTTCGGGATCCTCGAACTAGAGCATCAGTTCGGCAACGGTTGGAGTTCCACGACCCAGGTGGCCTGGAACAAGTACGATGAGGACCTGTCCTACTTCTATCCCTTCGGCCCCTTCGGCGCCTATTCGCTGGGTGACGACGAGATCTATATCTACACCTACGACATCGAGCGTGATGGTGAGGAGCTCACCCTGCGCCAGACTCTCGGTGGCGATTTCGACCTCATGGGCAAGAACCATGAGTTCTTTCTCGCCGCCGAGTACAGCGACAAC
Organism: uncultured Alteromonadaceae bacterium; assembly: GCA_964613795.1. Classification (GTDB taxonomy): domain Bacteria; phylum Pseudomonadota; class Gammaproteobacteria; order Pseudomonadales; family Halieaceae; genus Chromatocurvus. Next base: position 23,036 of record CAZTJR010000016.1, read on the forward strand.
CAGGATCCGGACAGGTTCGAACTGCTGAATTCCGCTTTCCAGGGGTTCGGCAGCATCGACATGTACGGTGACGGCTACGATGGCCAGCCGCGCTTTGCGGACGGCTCGGAGTTCAATCCGATCCAGGGCAATCGCAAGGAGGTCTTCGGCGTGCGCCAGGAATTGCTGGAGGAAACGGAAGACCTGCTGCTGAGCGCCCAGGTGCTCCTCAAGCCCACCGACCGGCTGCGGCTGATGTTCGGGGTGCTCTACCAGAAGAACAACACGGTCACGAGTATTCCCATCAATGCCAACGTGGTGAACAATCCGCCGGAGGTGACCAACGTCGGTTTCGAGCAGGAAGTCTACCGTTTCGGTGCCACCTACGACATCCTGGACGATTGGGGCTTCGTCAATGACGCGCGGGTATATTACAGCTACAGCGAGGGCTTTGAGCCGCAGACCTTTACCGATGCCGACGGCAACAACGTCAGCGCGCCGCAGGAGATGGAGCAGCACGAAATCGGCCTGAAGACCGAGATGTTCGGGGGCGCGGTCGGTGCCTCGCTGGCGCTGTACGATTATGAGATCACCAACATCGAGGTATCGAGTTCCTTCCTCGGCTCCTTTGGCGGGTTCGGCAACACGGTCCTGGAAGGTGCGCAGGAGGCCACGGGCCTTGAGGCTGAGATCGTCGGCGAGATACTGCCGGGCTGGAACGTCTCCGCGAACTACGCCTGGTCCGACATCAATATCGTCGACCCCAACAGTGGCTCGGCGCCACCTAGGACCGTACCGGAGCATGCCGGCGCCATCATGAGTACCTACGAGTTCCTGGAGGGCCGGATGGCGGGTCTGCGGGTGGGTGCGACGCTCAAGATCAGCGGTGACTACAGCTTCATCGACGGTCCGACCAACGTCAATCGCTTCGGAGCGCTGGAGGCCGGCGCCCACGAGCGCTTCGACCTCAATGCATCTTATGCACCCCGTGACGGCCGCCTGCAGAACGTCCAGATCTACGCAAACTGGCTGAACGTGTTCGACGAGGACATCCTGGTCGCGAAGCAGGGGAACCCCGGTTACGGCATCATGTTCATCGATCAGCAGCGCATCACCGTCGGTCTGCGCTACACAATGTGATGATGGATATTATCGATAGCCGCATTCGGCGGACATTGTGTCGTAGCTGCTGCCTCGCGCTTGCGCTGGTCTTCACGGGACCGGTTGTAGCCAGCTACGGCATCTACGTCGGCAGTGACCTCACGGCCGATGGCAGCGTGCTGCTCGGCGGTACCGGTGAGGAGGTCTCCAGCCACTGGCTGGAGATCGTTCCCGCGCAGACGCATCCGGAGAGCGCCACGATCGCGGTTGGCGTTGACGAGCGCGCCAACTACCCCGGTGAATTCATCGAGATACCGCAGGTCCGCCGCACGGTAAAATACATCACGATGAACTACACCGATTACGAAGGGTTCCCACCCCCCTTGACTAACGGTGGCCTGAACGAGCACGGCGTGGCGGCGCGGGATATCTGGGCGCCCTCCCGGCCCGAGCTAGCGGCGATGACGCCTGAACCCCAGCGCGGCCCCAATTACTCGGACCTGTCGCGGATCGCCATGGAGCGCGCCACCAGTGCCCGCGAGGCGGTATCCATCATCGGTAGGCTGATGGACGAGTACGGCTACTCCACCTACGGGGGCAATTCGCACCTGTTTGCGGACGCGACCGAAGGCTGGGTGGTCCTGAACTTTGCCGGCGGGCAGGGTCTGTGGATCGCGCAGCGCCTGGGTCCCGACGAGGTGCGCATGTCCTATCCCGGCTATATCCATGAGGTGCCGCCGGATTTCCGGGAACGCGAAGGCTGGATGGGATCGGAGAACTTCATCGCGTTTGCTGTGGAGCAGGGCTGGTGGGATCCCGAGTCCGGCGAGCCCTTCGATGCCAATGCCGTCTACGGCAACGGTGAGGGGCGCTCAGAAGGGGTGCGTATCATTGAGGCCCGGCTGCGCGAGCAGGCGGCGCGCGGTGGGGTTACCCTGCGACAGATGATGGATGCGGTGCGCGATCCTCTTATCTCGTCGGACGCAGCGGGCTACGGCCAGGTGGCGCACATCCGACAGCGCGATCCGCATCCTGAGTTGAAGATGCTATGGGTGGCGCCGACCGGTTCGGTCACGGCCCCCTTCGTCCCGTACTGGATTGCCGGCACCGAGGTTCTCCCCGAGTTCGGCAAGCACCGGTACCTGACCAAGGGCCAGGCATCCACCTTCGTGAAGCCCGACTTCGCAATCCAGGAGGCTTCCCGGTTCGCGGGACGTCTGTTCAAGCGGCTGATGTATTACACCTGTGATGCACCGGCGCGCTTCCTGCCAGAGGTAACGGAGGCCCTGACGGCGTTCGAGAACCGCAGTATCGACCAGGCCGCTGCCATCGAGGAACGGGCTACGGTATTGTTCGAGGCGCAGGAACCGGAAATGGCGCGTGCTGTGATCGACGACTTCTCATCGGCGCGTGCCCGCTCGGCGCTCGAACTGGGCGAGGATCTGCTCGGCAGTATCGAGGCTCGGCACCGCTTGCTTGAGGGCCCGAAGCTGCCCGGCGATACGGCTGAGATCGGCACCCGTCACGGCCCCTACGTGAACTGCCGGGTGAACTGATCGTGCCCGCCGCCGGCAGCACCTCTCAGGGTGCGTCTGCGGCGGGCAGTATTGGTGCGAGGGTCTCCCGCAGGGGGGCCAGCTCCGTCTCATAATTGCGCCAGCGCTGGAGTGAACCGCGATAGATGGGCTGGCGGACCTGCCAGCGACTCGGGGTCCGCACGCCGCGGTCGGTGCGGTGAAAGTCCAGGCAGGCATCCTCCCACGGCAGGCCACAGTGCTCGAGGAGGGTATGGACCTGACTCTGTGTGTCATCCACCATCTCTTCGTAATGCAGGTCCAGAATCTCTATCGGCAGCACCGCGTGCCAGTGCTGCATCAGCCGATGGTAGTCGAGATAATAACGCCCGAGGGTATCCAGACGGTTGGCGAAGCTTATCTGATCAGCAAAACTCGTGAAATAGCAGGACAGACAGTTGTCCAGTGGATGGCGGCGGCAGTGAATCACCTTTGCGCCCGGGAACAGCAGGGCGATCACGCCCAGATGCATGAAATTGAACGGCAGCTTGTCGGTGATACGGTCGGCGCGCTCTGACACCTTGTCCAGCGCCTCCAGGTAGCGTCGCCCCATGCGTCGCAGCGAGACGCGGCCGGTTGTCAACAGGCCTTCGGGGTAGGGCTTGCCAGAGCGGGACAGTTCACCGATCTGGTAGCTGACTTTCAGCAGCATCGACATCTCACCGCCGGCGGCGACCTGAGAGTGGCTGGCGAGGATCTGCTCGGTGAGCGTGGTTCCGGAGCGGGGCATACCGACGACGAAGATCGGGCGCTCCGAGTCGAGGCCCGAATCCCTTGCTTCAGCGTAGAAGGATTTGTCCAGCGTGTCGATCAGGCGGTCAATCGCGCGACTGTAGCCGTCACTGTCGAAGGGTTTGCGCGCTGCTTCCGCGTCGTAGCCGCGGCGCAAATGCCGGAAGGCCGTGCGGTACTCACCAGCGCGATCTGCATGATAGCCAAGCGCAATGTTCAAACGAATGCGCCCTTCCTCCGGGGTGGCGCTACTCTCTGCCAGGCGCTGCGCTGTCTGCACCCACGTCGGGTCCACTTCGCCCTCACGCATCTGTAATAGCCGGGACAGGGCCAGTGGGCTCTCCGGTTCCCGGCGCAGGATGGACAGATATTGCATCCGCGCCTGTCGAAAGCGTCCTGCAGACTCGCAGGCATCCCCGAGGCCCAGTCGGATACGCGGATCGTCCGGATCGATCTTCAGGGCTTCCTGAAAGGTGTCTATCGCCGACACGACATCGCCGCTCTTGGTCTGCACATCGGCGAGTGCTCGCAGGGGGTCGGGCTGTCCCGGCTGCAGCGCCACCAGACGCTCCAGCAGCGGTCGCGCCTGATCGAAGCGGCTCAGCTGGCGCAGCGCCCTGGCCATGTTGTTCAGCGCGTCGGGATGCTCCGGAGACAGTTCGAGTGCCCTGGAGAAGGGAGCCAGGGCTTCCTGTGGCGTATCCGCTTTGACCCTGACACTGCCAAGGTCGCTCCAGGCATTGGCGTTGCGTGGCTCGATGCTGACGGAGCGCGACAAAAGGCTATCGGCATCATTGAGTCGGCCCTGCTGCAGCCTGGCGAGGCCCAGATAATGCAGCGCCTGCCAATGTTGCGGTTCCCGCCCGAGTATATCCATGTAGATCTTCGCTGCCGCAGCGACATCGCCCTTGCGATGAAGCTCAACGCCACTGCGCATACGGGGATCGAGTGGCTCGGGCATGCTCATCGATACGCTGCCCGGTCCGCGGGCAATCGGTCGGGATCGGCGCCCACCAGACAGCTGACGGCGGTGCCACCGTCGTTGATAGCACCTGCGTTCGGCGCCGGCGGAACGCCATGACGAAGCCGTACCTCGGTACCGATACCGGCCACCAGATCGCGTCCAATGGACAGCGCTTCGGCGGCGCGGGAATGGCTCTCGCGGGTGAGCAGCGTCTGCGCTGCTGCCGGTTCACCGGCGGCATAGGCGAGGGCCGCGGCTCGTTCGATGTGTGGCAGAGCGGAACGGATGTTGTCTTCGAATGCCCGCAGCGTGCCCTGGACACGGTCGAGGAGTTCGTCCGGACGGGCGCAGGTATAGTACATCAGACGCTTGAACACACGGCCTGCGAACTCAGTCGCCTCGCGCAGCTGGAAGTCGGGATTGATGAAGCTGGGCCCGGACCCCTCTGTAAGATAGCGATGCTGGCCGTACTCCGCGGGCACTTCCTGCGTACCGATCCACCAGGGCAGGAAGGGCGCGGTGACCGACCCTGTGGGTGCGACCCAGAGCAGTCCCAGGTCCGGGTGGGGTAGATCATTTCGCAGCTGGGCGACCTGGCCGTACCCTGCGTGGTCATCGGCAATCCGCGGGTCGCGGACCATGGCCATCATCGCCCTCGGTGTCACCGGGGCCATTGCCCGGAATTCCTCCTCGAGCATCTGCGGCGAGACATACTTGGTGCCCGGGTGACGCATGATGCCGCCCAGACCATAGACCCTGTCGACGTTGAAGGGTTGCGCCGAGCCCGGGTCGTACCAGCCCTGCTCTATCGCGAAATCGATCAGGTTTGGCGATCCCATCCAATCATCGCGGCTGAGGTAGTCTGCGGGAACGTCGCCAATATAGCCGGGATAGCTGACCCTGACATCGTTTGCGCCCAGACGCTCCGCGACCCACAGACCCTGACCACCGGCGAACTCTAGAACGACCCAGCCTTCGTTCGCATCGGCGATCAGGTGGGAGTTGCCGCCGTAGGTGGTGTAGCCGAACTCGTCGATCAGTGCGCCGATAATCTCCACGGCCTCCCGCGCTGTTTGTGCGCGCTCCAGCGCGATGCGGGCAAGATCGCTGTAATTTGGGCCCGTCTGATCTCTGGGTGTCATTGCCACCAGCTCATCCCGTGACGGCGACCAGATGTCGCGAATCGCGACCTGATGCTCATTGAGACCGCCATTCGTTATCGGTGCTGGAAAGCCGGCATAGCTGGTGTAGTTCATCGTGATGTAACGGAAGGTCTCTCGCACCTGTGGAATGTCGATCAGCCGGGCAGGCAGCGAGGCAGAGGCCGTGGCGCCGACGGTAATCGTTGCATCGGCGGCGTGCGTCTGGCGCGGCACAATCTCCAGCCAGTGACTGGAGGGCTCCTCGCCGGTACCGCCGAGCAGCACACTGCCGTCGGCCGTCAGGTTCTTGCCGACATAGTAGCCATAGCTGGCGCCCGCATCGGGCGCGATGCTCGTGAATAACAGGATAAATGCGCAGGTGATGGATCTGATCAAGATACGGTCTCCGGAAAAGAGGAATGTGTGGACGCCAAGTCTACGCTATCCGGTGACCTCGGGTCAGGGCTGCAGCTTGAGGTCGGCACGCAGACGAGCACGACGACCGACGGCGTGGAAGCGCCACACGGCCTCCTAACATGTCCGAATGAGGTGCGGTACGCCGACCCGCCCGCTGGCCACGTATCTTGTCCCGACAGTCGCACAACACGCGATCGTCGCGTCCGTGACGGCGGTTTTTCAGTAGCTGGCGGGCTGGTAGCATGCATAAACCGTACAGAAACTGAAAAGCCGGCCAATGGGAGAACACCGGATTATCAGGGTGGATGGTGTGTCCCCGTGCATCAGGCCGGTCCTGATGGTGCAGACAGCGTCACCGGCGCAAAGGAGAAGTCATGACTGACGGATACAACGAACCCGGCGCAACCCTTATCGAAGAATCGGTGGAACTCCCCGTGAAGTGGGGCTGGTTGCTTGCCCTTGGCATTGCCATGATTGCGTTTGGCATCGCAGGACTCTTTTTTACTTTTGCGCTCACAATGGCGAGCGTGATCGTTTTCGGTGCGCTGGTTCTTGCGGCCGGCCTGCTGCAGCTATGGCACGGCTTTGCCGCACGTGAGGAAAGCTGGGGAGGCCGTGGTTTGCATCTCCTTGTCGCGGTGATCTATCTGATCTTCAGTGGTCTTCTGCTGTGGGACCCGCTGAGTGGCTCGTTATCACTTACTTTGCTGCTCGCGGCATTCCTGCTCGCCATCGGCGTCTTTCGTCTCTATTACGCATGGCAGTGGCAGCGCCGAGGCTGGCGCTGGAAGCTGGCTGCGTTTACCGGCCTCATTAACGTCGTGCTTGCCGTTCTGATCATTTTGGGCTGGCCGGCAACCGGGCTCTGGGTAATCGGGCTGTTCCTGGCAATCGAAATACTGTTCAACGGAACGCTGCTGACCTCGCTGGCCTTGACCGTGCGCAGCGCGCAGCATGACGCATGATCATGAAGCGTCCCCCGAAGCTGCCTGGCACGCCCTGGCCGGTCGCGAGGCACTCGGTCGGCTAGACAGTGATGCCGACGGGCTTGCCGTCGACGAGGTGGAGAAGCGGCAGGTTTTCTGGGGTAAAAACGCACTCCCCGAGGAAGACAGGGCCGGCGCGGTACGCATCTTTGTACGTCAGTTCAAGGATCCCCTCGTCTATATACTGCTCGTCGCTGCGGTGGTGTCGCTGGCGCTAGACAATCTTGCCAACGCGACATTCATTGCTGCGGTGTTGCTGATCAATGCCGTGGTCGGTGCCCTGCAGGAAGGCCGTGCCGAGGCTAGCGCATCGGCCCTTCAGGAGATGATCCGGGTGCGCACTCGCGTAGTGAGGGCCGGGCGCGAGGAGCGAGTGGATGCCACAGTGCTGGTGCCCGGTGACATTGTGGATCTAGCACAGGGTGACGCCGTGCCGGCGGATCTTCGCCTGCTGTCCAGCGCGGACCTGGAGGTGGACGAGGCACCACTGACCGGTGAATCTACCCCGGTAGCCAAGAATGCAGACGACGAGGTGGAAGAAGATGCTGTCGTCAACGAGCGCACCACCATGGCTTTCGCCGGCAGCAGCGTTATCAACGGCAACGCCCGCGGTATTGTCTGCCGTATTGGCAAGGACACCCAGGTCGGACAGATCGCCGAGTCTCTGGCGCACGGGGAGTCACAGGCACCACCACTGGTATTGAAGCTTCGGCGTCTCACCCGGCAGATCGCACTTTTCGTGCTCTTTGCCGTTGTTCTGTTGAGCGTCAGCCAGTTCCTGCGTGGTGAGACACCCGAGCAGATATTCTTTCTCGGTGTGGCCCTCGCGGTGTCGGCGATTCCAGCGGGCCTGCCCATCGCCATTACCGTGGCGATGGCGCTTGCGACCCGGCGGATGGCGCGGTGCAATGTTATCGTGCGTCAGTTGACCGCCGTTGAGGGTCTCGGGTCCTGCACGCTGATTGCCAGTGACAAGACGGGAACGCTGACAGAGAACCAGCTCACCATACAGCGCCTGGAGCTTGCTAATGGCGAGCAGTGGGATGTCTCGGGCGAGGGATACAGGCCTGACGGTCGCATACATCGTGATGACAGTGAGCCGCAGGACGATGCCGCAACCGCCATAGAGAATCTGGTACGCGCCGGCATGCTGTGTAACGACGCCTGCATCCGCTTTGACGAGACGGGAAAGCCTGCGAGCACCGAGGGCGATAGCGTCGATCTGGCCTTCCTGGTGCTCGGCGCCAAGACGAATGCGGAGCGCGAGCGGCTGCTCGAGCGTTATCCGGAGGTCGCCAGTGTGCCCTTCAGCTCCGAGCGGCGCTTCGCCGCAACCTTCAATGAGGTCGACGATACGGTGGTGGCCCACGTAAAGGGCGCCGCAGAGGCGGTCCTGCCCATGTGTGCAGACATCGACCGGGATGCGCTGCTTGAGCGCGAGGAATGCCTGGCGCGGGAAGGGTATCGAGTGCTTGCGATCGCCAGCGGGCACGTATCCGGGACGGCCAGCGATTACGGTGCAAAGGACCTCGCCGGACTCGAGTTCGTGGGCTTTGCAGCACTGATTGATCCGATACGGGAGGAGGTGCCCGAGGCGGTGAAGCGCTGCCGCGATGCAGGTATACAGATCCGGATGATTACCGGCGATCATCCCGCCACGGGGCTGGCGATCGCGCGCCAGCTGGAGCTGGCAGATGAAGAGTCGGAGGCACTGACCGGTGCGGCGCTGCGCGACCTTGAAGATGCCCCCGAAACACTCGCGGCGCGTGTCCGCGCCGCTCCCGTATTCGCCCGGGTAGAGCCGTCGCAGAAAACGCAGATCGTCGAACTGCTGCAGGATGCCGGAGAACTGATCGCGGTCACCGGCGATGGCGTCAACGACGCTCCTGCCCTGAAGGCGGCGCACATTGGCGTCGCCATGGGTCGCGGTGGCACCGACGTGGCACGCCGGGCCGCCTCGCTGATCCTCAGTGATGATAACTTTGCGTCACTTGTCGATGGTATCGAGCAGGGGCGCGGCGCCTATGACAATGTGCGCAAGGTGACCTGGCTGCTGCTGTCAACCGGCATTGCCGAGGTCCTCCTGTTCTTTCTTGCGCTTTTCGCCGGACTTCCGCTGCCGCTTACCGCGATACAGCTGCTCTGGCTGAATCTGGTTACCAACGGGATTCAGGATGTTGCACTGGCCTCTGAGGGCGTGGAGCCCGGGGCCCTGAAGCGCAAGCCGCGCCCCGTGCGTGAGCGGATTTTCAACCGGCGCATGATCCGTCAGACCCTGGTTTCGGGTGGCTACATGGGGAGTGCAGCCTTCGTGCTGTTTTTCGTGCTGTTCGAGGTCTTCGGCATGGGCGAATTTGAGGCCCGCAACCTGGTGCTGCTGCTGATGGTGCTGTTCGAGAATGTACATACCTTCAGCTGTCGTTCCGAAAGCCGCTCCGTGTTGCAGGTTCCGATTGCCGCCAACCGGCTGTTGATTCTGGCGGTGGTCCTCGCGCAGGGTGTGCATATCGGAGCGATGTACATGCCGGTGCTGCGCGACGTTCTTGCAGTGGAACCGGTTTCTCTGTCGCTTTGGAGCCTTCTGCTGGCTGTTGCCCTGTCTCTCCTGGTCCTTGATGAGGCCGCCAAGTGGTGGCATCGTCGGCAACACAGACTCAGCCACGGAAGCGGATGAAACAAGCCAGTAGCGCCACCTGAGACAGCCGTCGTCAGAGGCTGGAGTATTTTTTTAGCTATCTGTTAATCGGGGGGCAGACTGCTGCAGCGGTGCCCCAGCGGGAAGCCAAAGGTAATTATTCACAGGATCAGCCATTGTCCCACCGAGTTCGATTATCTACGTTCAGCACCCGGAAAGATAAGGTCAAACATCAATCTACAGGTGATACGACATAGGGGGCAGAATGATGCGACAGAATGACTTTGCAAGACGGCCACTGGCCGTGGCCATGGCCGGCGTAACCGCTACATTGTGCGCTGCAACCGTGATCGCGCAGGAGCCCGGCGCTGAGGCCATAGTCGAGGAGGTAGTTGTTACAGGGACCCGGCGCTCTGATCGCTCGGTTCTCGAGAGCGCTGTGCCTATCGACGTGATTTCCGAGGACATGTTGATGTCCACCGGTATCACCGAAACCAACCAGTTGCTCAACCGCCTTTTGCCCAGCTTTAACTTTCCGCTGCCCTCTGTCACCGACGGCACCGATCACGTACGTCCGGCAACGCTGCGCGGCCTGGCTCCCGATCACACGCTGGTTCTGGTCAATGGAAAGCGTCGGCATGCATCTGCGCTGCTAAACCTGAACGGCTCCGTTGGACGTGGCTCGTCCGCTGTTGATATGAACATGATTCCTGCCAATGCCATCAAGCGCATTGAAGTGCTCAGAGACGGGGCTGCAGCGCAATACGGCTCCGATGCCATCGCCGGCGTCATCAACATTGTGCTCAAGGATGCATCCAGTGGCTTTGGTGCGTCGGTCACCTATGGCGAGTACGACACTGAAATGGACGGCACGCCGGGGCTGGGAGGCGCCAGTATCGGGCCTGATGGCGCCCTGCAGTTGACGCCAGGTGGCGACCGGAATGTCAATGACGGAGATACACTGACAGTCCGATTGAATGGCGGTGTAGAGATCGGTGACGGTGGTTATCTCAATGTCTCCGGTGAATTCCGGGATCGCGATCCCACCAATCGCAGTGGCTTTGATCCGCGAAACAATTACGCAAGCCTTGCCGATGGCAGTGCCGATCCGAGGGAGCTGGATTTTGACCGCATCAATCACCGCTTTGGCAATGCGGATGTCGAGGATACCGCGCTGTTCTATAACGCCGGGGTACCTTTGAACGATGCCTGGGAATTGTACAGCTTCGGCAGTTACGGTGAGCGTCAGGGTGAAAGTGCGGGCTTTTATCGCCGCGCCCAGGACAGCCGCAACTGGACAGAAATCTACCCGGATGGCTTCCTGCCACTCATCACATCCGACATTACGGACTACAGCGTCGCCGCCGGTGTGCGCGGTGACTGGAATGGCTGGGATGTAGACGCTTCACTACTGGTCGGCGGCAATGAGCTCGACTATACGATCAAGAACACGCTGAATGCATCCTTCGGCCCCGACAGTCCCACGCAGTTCTTCGCCGGTACTTTGACCAATGAGCACCTGGTGTTCAATGCGGGCGCATCAAAGCTCCTGGATCTGGGTGGCCGACCCGTCAACGTCGCTTTCGGTGTTGAGTACCGCGATGAGACCTACAAGATAGACGCCGGAGAGCCAGGCAGTTATCAGCTCGGCGAATTTGAAGATCGCGCCGCCGGGTCCCAGGTATTTCCGGGCTTCACCCCCGAGTCTGAGGTCGATGCCAGTCGCGATAACATCAGTTTGTATCTGGATATTGATGCCGACGTAACCTCGCGCTGGAACGTGGCCGTTGCCGGCCGCTTTGAGGACTATTCGGATTTCGGCTCAACCTTCAACGGCAAGTTCGCCACGCGCTATGAAATCATAGAGGGTTTTGCCCTGCGCGCATCCACATCGACCGGCTTTCGTGCGCCATCACTGGCCCAGCAGTCCTTTACCTCCATCGCCACCGTTTTTGTCGATGCCGTGCCGACAGAGACTGGCACCTTCCGCCCTGACAGTGACGTCGCCAGGGCGCTCGGTTCACCGGGTCTGGAAGAAGAGACCAGTATATCTTTCTCGGGTGGTTTCTCGTGGCAGCCATTGGACGGGCTCTCCGTTACGGCAGACTACTTTTACATAGAAATAGATGACCGCATTGTCCTGTCCGAGAACCTTTCAGGTCCGGGCGTTGAGCAACTGCTGGCAGGCACGGGCGCCAATCGAGCGCGCTTTTTCCTGAACGGCATCGACAGCGAGACCAGTGGCTTTGATGTTGTCGCAACCTACAACCTGGAACTGGGGGAGTGGGGTTCGCTGCGTCTGAACGGCGGTTACAACTACACAGATAACAAGGTGACTCGCGTGCTGCCGCCGCCGGAAGAACTGTCACTGATTGGCGTAACCGAGGACAACCTCTTTGCCCGCCGTGAAGTGACGCGATTCGAGGATGGCGGTCCGGAAGACAAAATCAACCTGGGTGGTGCCTGGTACTTTAACGATCTGACGGTAGACCTTCGATTTACCCGCTTCGGCGAGACACTCGACCCTGGCACTTCCGCGGAGTTCGACGAAAAGCTGGATGCACAATGGATCACCGATCTGGAGGTGGCTTACTCCTTCACCAGCAACATATCCGCAGCCGTGGGTGCGAACAATCTCTTCGACGTCTACCCTGATGACACCGTGTCCAACGATCTGGCTGCGGGGCTGACGCCTACGACCTTTGATCGCATTTTCCCCTATTCGGGTTTTTCGCCTTTCGGCTTTAACGGGCGTTTCCTGTATGGACGTGTGGCGGTTCAGTTCTAGTTGATGTCGGCGAAAAGTGGCGGCGGCGCATAAGCGTCAATCGGGCTGTTAAGGCCTCATTGGCGCCGCTTGCTCCCGCCGCTGGCACTCCTATTACATTGCAGAAAGGGCATAATGAAGCGTCCAACAGAACGACACGTCATGCACCTGCTGGCATTATCTGCCGTTCTGACTTTGCCGATAGAGATAGCGCGGGCCGACGTAACATTGCGGGAACGGGCCAACGGGCATTTTATTGCCATTCCGCCGGTTTCCCCTGAGGAGCGCCTTGCCCCGCAGGCGACACTCGGACGTGCCCTGTTGTGGGACCCGCGCCTGTCCTCGAGTGGCGATACCGCCTGTGCCAGTTGTCATCTGATCGAAGACCATGGCTCTGATCGGCGTACTCGCTGCACAACTGCCCGCGGCGGCCGGACCGGGTTTCACTCGATGACCGTATTCAATACGCAGACAGCGGGTGCGGGCTTGCGCTGGCTGGCTGACCGTCAGTCCGGAAAGGTACAGGCACTGGGTTCCATTACCGGTTCGATGGGTTTTGAGCGGCGGGACGATATTCTGCCGCCGCTGGCCGAGCACGGTTACCGGCCGCAATTTTCGGCAGCCTTTCCCGATGCCGATGAGCCTCTGACTGTCGATCATTATGGTCAGGCGCTGGAAGTCTACCAGCGTACCCTGCGCACGCCGGCCCCCTTCGACGCCTGGCTGACGGGCGACGATGCCGCCATGACGGAAACGCAGAAATCCGGTCTCAGGCGGTTCATGGACATGGGCTGCGCCGGTTGCCACGGTGGCGAATTGCTGGGCGGCCAGTCACTGCAGAAGTTTGGCCTGGTGGCGGATTACTGGGAGCACACGGGCTCTGATGAACCGCATCACGGCGTGATGGAAAAGAGCGGCCGCGAGGCGGACCGCGATGTTTTCCGGGTTGCCTCGCTGCGCAACGTCGCAGAGATGGCGCCCTATTTTCACGATGCCTCGGTAGCGACACTGGCGCAGGCAGTGCGCGTCATGGCCCGTGTGCAGCTCGGACGGGACCCTGACGACAGCGCGACGGCGGAAATCGTGAGTTTCCTGATGTCACTGACGGGTGAGATACCCGTGAACTTTGCGCCACCGGATGCGTTTATCGTTGGACAGAAGCCTTAAGTCGCTCGATATCCCGGTATCGCGAAGGAATGTCATCCCGCGGCGCCGCGGAGCGGAGATCGCACAGTGTCTTCAGGCCTTTGAGTAAGACCGGCAGCGGCGGCCCGCTGGCACTGAGATCCGCCTTGTCCTCGAGGCCAGCGTCCGACGCCGGCTGCACGATATACTTCTCGACCAGTAGTTCATGATGTTGAACAGCAACCCTGCCATGTGCCTCGCACACCTCAAGGAATGCAGACACGTTGGTCTGGAACCAGTCTTCCCCGGCGTGCTCCTCAACGTCGTCTAGGAAGCTGTTCAGCAGGCTTTTGCGCCGCATGCAGTCGCGAAGCAGCAGCTGGTCCTCGGGCCGCATGAACAGAAACTTGTCCACGAGCAGCTGGGAGTAATAGGGATCGTCGGCGCGGCACAGGCCGAGCAGCAGATCGATCACGTTGATGCCCGCAAAGTCGCCGGCGTTCGCCCCGCGGTACTCGCGCAGACCGACGCGATGTGGCTTGTAATAGGGCCGGATGCAGAAGAAAAATCGCTGCATATCAAGCGCGTTAAACAGCTCCTGATTAGAGGCAAAAACGTCCTCGAGGGCTGCCCGGGCAACCCGCAGCAGATCGAGAGTGACCGGGTGGGAGACACCCAGCGGCAGGGAGTGCAGCAGCGCCTCGGCGGTGCGAATGTAGCCGAACACGCCGCGGGTGTTGTAGTCGATGAAGATGCGCTCGTCATTCAGCGCCGTGAAGGTCTTGTAGACGCCATTCACGGCGCGGTTGTGCGTTTCCAGGTGGCTTGAGGCGAAGCGCGGGACAGCGCCCAGTGAGGCCCCCAGCTGCATGGCCAGTGCGGAGGCCTCTCTCAGGGGGGATCGGGTTTCGCGTGCCGGGTCGGTAACGCCGTGGCGCCGGCACGCTGCCATGTAGAAGCCCACGTTGCCGAGCAGCTCGAAGCCGTTGTCAAAGCCTTCGTCGGTGTTGCCCTCCTTGAGCAACTGCGCGATGTAGTCCCGACCCTCGGCAACCAGCTGCTGCTTGATTCCGTCGCCGATCCCGTCCACGTTATCCCGATTTTCCTGGGCGAAGTACAACTCCTCCAGTGCGGTATTCATGTCGCGGAAGTCCCGGCGTATCCAGTGGTCAAACGTCGATGCGAGGGGCGTTCGCATGGTCCTCCTTGTACGCCGTCATTGCGGCTTGCATCTGTTGCTGGAAGCGTGCGCCAAAGCCTATCAGGTCCGGCCGGATGCTGCCGTGGGAATCGATTGAGCGTGACGTAAAAAGGCGCCATTCGGATGCCACCGCCGCGGGAGGGCAATCAGATACTGTGTGGTGGCCGACATGAATGTCGAGTTCAAGTTCCTGTACAAGCGCCTGCAGGGCGCCGGTCGGATCTGTGGTGAGCGCTTCATAATGTACCGTGGCTATCGGGTTGGGCAATTCACGCAGCCAGTGCGCCATCAGCAGTTCTGATCTGGCGATGGCCCTGCCGATCGTCACCAGGCTGTAGCTGTAGCCATGGCCGGTCTTGAAATGCTTGAAATACAGCGCGACAGCCAGATCCAGTGGATTCCGCCGACAAAAGACGATGGGCACGTCGGGGTGCAACAGTGACAGGTAGCCAATGCGTCGCAGGTTGGCCGGCGAGGTGTCCGTGACATAACGCGGCGGGTGATCAGGTCGGGCGCGTTGTGCGAAATCGCGGTAGCGGCGGGCTAGCGGAGAGCCGTTCGGGCTCTCGGCGGCCCTGCGGCGAAGACCGGCAGCCAGCTCGGCAATATCCTCCGAGGTATCGAGGTCGGATACAAAGCGGCGAACAAATGCGAGCTCTCCCCCCGGCAGAACGTCGGCGTCTGCTGCCAGCATTGATTCAACAAGGCTCTTTCCGGAGCGCGGTAGTCCCGCGATGATAATGGCCGGACAGCGTCCACCAGGTGACGTTTTTGCTGCCTGACCGCGGAAATACTGCCGTTTGATCGCGAGCGTTGAGGCCGGCACCGTGTACTGCTGTTGTCTGGCGCTGAAGCCACTGCCGACAAGGTGGTTCGCGCGACGATAAAACGTAAAGCCGACATCGTCGCGACCGGCATCCACGGAAATCTGGCCCAGCAGAAAGCAGGCTCTGGCACGATCCATCTCACTGCGGGACTCGTTCAGCGCAACGGAAAGAATGCGCGCCGCGTCCCGGCTGTCTGGGTGTACGGCCTCGAAGTTCAGCAATCCCCGGTAGGCATCCAGCAGCGAGGGGTTGATCCTGAGAGCCTGATGAAAGTGATGAACCGCCTGCTGCGACTGTCCTGCACGGGTCAGTGCATGTCCGGCATAAAGATGCAGGCGCGCGTTGTCGCGGTATTGCTCCAGGCCTTGAAGGTAAATGGACAGCGCGTCGCCATTGCGCTGAAGGCCCTCAAGTGCCTTGCCGCAGAGCGCCCACACGGCGGGTCCCGCATCAGTGTCATCCTCAAGGATGTCACGGCTGCGCTCCAGGGCAGAAGCGAAACGCTTCTGCTGGATATCTGACTGCAGGGCCTCCAGCGCCGCCCGATCCTCGTCTTTTTGATCCGCCGCTGTCATGCCCGATCAAGTGCCGCCTGTAAATGGATAACGGCGCACGTTAGCACACTCCGTGCGGGTCGCGGCATCCCGGGCCCCGTTGCGAAGACCCGGAGAGCGTATGCGTCAGATACCGTCGTCGGCCCCGTCCTCATCCGTTGTGTCGCCATCAATATCGCCTGTGGCGGCATCGTCGATGTCGTCCTCGGAGAGGTCGTCACCGGTCACGTCATCGTCCGGGGATTCATTGTCGCTGACATCATCCAGCGACTCGCTCTCGTCGAGAGCATCATCTCCCGACGTGTCGTCCGTTGATTCGTCGTCGAAGATTGAAGCATCGCAGCTGCTGCTGTCATCCTCGAACCCACAGCCGAACTCTCGGGTCCCTTCCAGTCGCAGTCGGTCCTCCAGTTCGATTTCATCGGCCACGCCGTTCGCCTCTTCCTTGTCTTCTATTTTCACCAGATCTCCGATCTGGAGCAGATTGAAAAAGTTGTCGGCATCCACCGTGTTGTCATCCGCATCTTCGTATTCGGTATCGCCGATTTGATAGGTGATGCCAAGAAGCGTGATGTCCGAATTTGCTACGAAGGATTCAACGGGTGCTCTGATCACGTCATCGTCGGGATCGTCCCGGTCTATCAGCGTCGCAATCAGTCGGTCGCCCGACAGGTAGGCCTCGATTTCAAGAAAGTCACCGCTGCGAACATCGGCCAGGGACATACGCCTGATCTGGTCGGTTTCGTCATCGAATCGGGTTCGGGCGTTTGCCAGGACGTCGACTGTGCCGGAGAATAGCCGCAGGCTGATTTCACCGGCGTCGGCATCGACATTGTCCACGCTTGCTTCAACCTTGATTCTACCGCGGCGGGCCTCGACCGCGTCTGCGACCAGCACATTGCCATTCCAGGTGCCGTTTATCTGGACCACGGCACCGTTGAAGAGCGTGAGGTCGGCGGGACTGAGAGCTGCCGATGATGCGTCCACCGGTGTGCCGTTGATACGAAAGTCGGCGTTACTGACGTAGCGGGACACACTGCCGTGAAGACGCACTGCTTCGCCCTCGGTAAAACGCCCGCCGCGGTTCGGCTCGTCTTCACCTTCAACCTCACTAGCGGTAATGGTGCTGCCATTCAATGTGCCTTCAACTGCAACAAACAGCCCGTCCTCGAGTACGCCGCTGTCGAGGTCGTCCAGCTCGGCATTTGAGTAATCCACGGTGAGCTCGCCGAGGGTGAAGGTGCTTGTGGTGAGGTTTCGCACGCGGCCTTTCAGTTCCACTTCCGTGCGGCCGGGCTGGAACCGGGACTTGCGTTCGATCCGTGTCGCGCGCAGCCGGTTGCCCTGGCCAATAAAGCCGGAGACTTCCACGACGTCGTCCACGACAAGGGTGTCAAAGGTCGTGTCATCAAAGCGCGTGCCGTTGCGCTCGACAATCACGGCAAACCCGAGCACGCGCATGAGCAGTGCGTCGTCGTCCGGGCTGTATTCAATGCTGGTAACCGGTCCCGTCAGCTCGTCGTCGTAGAGGATGCGCTGTGCAGTCCCGCTGACACCGTCGTCATTGATTTCACCCTGAACGGTAACGACCATGCCGACACTGAGCGCATCCTCGCCGCGGGTCTCGCCGTCAATGAGAACCTCCGCGTTGTCAGTCTCAAACCTGACGCCGTTCACGAAAATGCTGCCGAAGCCGTCAATAGTACCGGTAGTGCTCTGGTCGATGCTGCTGGTACTGCCGCCGCCGGTGACTGTATCCGTGGCGCTGTTGCCGACAAAGCCGCCACCACCGCCTCCGCCTCCGCAGGCAGTCAGCACCAGCGCGAGGGCGCTGGCGGTAACGACGGGTTTACAGGTGCTTGTCATCTTCATGGTTCATCTCCTGATGGCCCTGCCGGGCCTCTCTGGCGAATGTCATCACGGGCATGTCATGAGTGCGCGACGGCCAAAATGGGAAAATAATCCCAATTCAGTGCGCTGTCAAGCGTGGCGCCTGCCGGCTTGCGATGTGCCCGGCAGGGTCTCTCTGTTTGCGTCGTCTTGTTCTGGAGGCGGAACCGGGATCAGCCAGTGGACCCCATGTTGTCGGGAGAGCGGGGCGGAGTGCCCCACTCAGGCGCGAGGGTCAGTTGTTTTTTTTCTGTGCCTCCTCCATGCCTCGCAGGAATTCGCCCACCTTGCGGCCTGCCTCCTCTGGTGACATTTCCTCGAAGCCTTCAAATTCAGAGCCTATGTTTTCCATTCGCTCCGCCATCTGCCGCGAGGCGCGTTCGCCTGCCGTATTGGACAGGATCAGCAGTACGGCGAGTGTGCCGAAAACCGTGGCGGCGAGTTTGCGGGAGCGCCCATGGACCTGAACGCTGGCCTCAATCATAAGGAAAGCGCCCCAGGCAATGGCAAGAATGTTGCCGACATAGGGAATGATGGAAACGACGCCGACAATAGGATAGGTAGCAGCCACAGAGGCCTGGCAGCGGAAGGCCGTCTCGTAGTTTTCATTCGAGCCCATGAGCTTCCAGATCACGAACAGAACGGCGGCCCCGATAAAGGCGCCGATCACCGCGGCGATTGGCGTCACGATCAGCGCGGCAAGAAAACCACCGGCCACGACGCCCGTGGTGGCCCCGAACAAGGCCCAGACAGCGGAGATAACCCCAAGAACAGCGGCCATGATCGCAATAAACACCATGGGTTCCATAAAACCGCCGCTGCGCGGCATCTGACGGAAATAGCCGCTGGGATCGGCAATCACCCATATGGCCTTGCGAATGATCGCGTCAGGGTTGAACGCTGTGTTGTCACTCATGCACGTCTCCTTGTATTGTCAGGTTTTGCCTGCATTGACAGTGCGCTCGCCGCGGGTTTTCCCGGCAGCTGGCCTGGCGCCGGTTTGCGCCGTGCCGGCATTGCGCGTAGTGTCCCGCCCCCTTTCAGAATGGGTTTCAGGTACTGCATTGATCGCCCCCGACACCAGCGAATCGCCCCGGCACCGTTCTGCCTTTGCCGAGCCGCTGTTCCGACGTTACTTCGTCTCCAGCTGTTTTTCCACATTTGCCGGCTGGCTCCTGCGTTTCCTGCTGGGGTGGAGCGCCTGGGAACTGACTGAATCCGCGTTCTGGGTGGGCATGGTCGCCAGCCTGATGCTACTGCCCACCTTCGTCCTGTCACCGATATTTGGCATTGTGTCCGACAGGATCAATCCACGTAACGGATTGCTTGCGACGTTGACCTGTCAGGCGGCAATTGCCGCTGTCACGGCGCTGACACTGGCGCTCGGCCTGTTTTCGCTGCCGGCATTGCTCTGCCTGGCCGTGCTGCTGGGGGCCGCCACGGCAGCGCACACGCCGATTCGTCTGGCATTGATTCCACGGCTTGTCACCCGCGATGCGTTGCCCAGCGCCATTGGCTATTCGGCGATTATCTTCAATACCTCAAGAATAGTCGGTCCGGCGGCGGGGGCGGGTCTGCTTGCCGTGGTGTCAGTGGCCTGGGCGTTTGTCGCGTCCAGCCTGCTTTTCCTGCTGACTCTGCCGGTCATGCTCTCCCTGCGTATCGAGAACGCGGCGCATACCCGTGCGTCGCGCTCCATGCGCGTTGAACTGGCAGCTGGGCTGCGCTATGCAAGGCAGCACAGGGGTATACGGCTGATTCTTGCCTTCACGCTGATCAACGGCATGCTCGGACGCACGGCGATCGAACTGCTGCCGGCGCTGTCGGGCAGACTCCTGCGCGGTGACGCATCCACGCTTGCCATGCTGACCGCCTGCGCGGGCGTGGGGTCGATTCTCGGCGGTCTCATTATCTCCCGGCAGAGCGGCAATGAAACGCGGCTGCTTTCCATCGTGATCGGGAGCCTGTTGGCCGGATCGCTGGCCCTGATGCTGATCTACCTGCTGCCCGGGGTGGTGGCAGTAGGCGTCCTGGTGATGGCAGTTGGCATGATCACGACGATGGTCGGCACAGGCTGTCAGGCGCTGGCGCAGCTGCGGGTGGATGACAGCTTCCGCGGACGCGTGCTCAGTCTGTGGACGGTGCTGGCAATGGGAACGCCCGCTATCGGAGCGTTCGTTCTGGGGGCACTCGCGGATGCCTTCGGTTTTGCTGTATCGCTGCTGGGCTTTGGCGTATTTGGTCTGTTGGCGACACTCTTGCTCGCGCGAAAACGGCGCTGGCTGATGCAGACGGGGCGCACGCGTGGTCCACAGGATGATCGGTCAGTGTAGCGCGCGGCTGGGAGGCGCTCGCTCGCTCTTTCCCTCCGGGAACAGATAGTCCAGTGCCAGGCACTCAGCCGCGAGCTCGCGGGTGCCTTCCATTGTTGTGGACACAAAGTGAGCACACTGGGCTTCACTGAGACCCGCGCCCGTGGGCAGGGTGCCCGCGACAACCAGTTGTGGTGTTGCGTCGTCGACGATATCGAGGAACACCTTCAGCGTCGGGTAATTCATGTTGAGCCGGCCGAGATCGGCGCACACTGCGAGCATGGCCATGGGACGTATCTCGAGTTCCGTGGTGAACAGAATGCCCCAGTGCTCAAGGAAGATCCGGCTGTCTATCACGCCGTCCACGGACTGCAGTGCAGCGAGGTGCAGGCCCTCGCAATCGCCGCAGTGATCGAAGGTCACGTGGGAGTCGGCAAGCCAGGTTTCCAGCTGCTTGCGATCGGGTTTCTTCAGGCCTGTCATGGGGGTCGCCGGTGCGAAGTGCATAGGTCTGCATCATACTGCAATCCACGCTGGTGTTTCGAGAGCGGACTGTGTGCCGCCACCCGGGAATACTTGAGCGACAGCAAAACATACTGTATGTTCAAAATTGTGGATGAATTTGAAAAGAGGCATTGCCGTGACCGACCTGACGCAATTCCGCGCAGAGGCGCGAGAGTGGCTTGAACACAACTGCCCGCCGACCATGCGCGAGCCTGTGCGAAGCTTCGAGGACTACTACATGGGTGGGCGCAACCCTGAGGTGGGGCACCCGGATCAGCAGCTCTGGTGCGAACGTATGGCCCAGCGCGGCTGGACCGTGCCCCACTGGCCGCGAGAGTACGGTGGCGGTGGCCTGAATGCGGAGGAACAGCGCGTGCTCCGGGAGGAGATGGCCCGTATCGGCGCGCGTCGCCCGCTGGACAGCTTCGGGATCTCGATGCTGGGGCCGGCGCTTCTCAAATTCGGCAATGAGGAGCAGAAGCAGGAACACCTGCCGCCGATCTGCCGTGGGGAGATCCGCTGGTGCCAGGGCTATTCCGAGCCGAATGCGGGCTCTGACCTCGCCAGCCTGCAGACCCGCGCCGAGGACCAGGGCGATCACTATATTATTAACGGCCAGAAGGTCTGGACCTCCTACGCCGACAAGGCGGACTGGATATTCTGCCTGGTGCGCACCGACAACAGCGGATCCAAGCACGAGGGCATCAGCTTTGTTCTCTTCGACATGGCGTCGCCGGGAGTGACCACGCGCCCGATTCGCCTGATCAGCGGTTCCTCTCCCTTCTGCGAAACCTTTTTCGACAACGTACGCGCTGAAAAGAAAAACCGGATCGGCGAAGAGGGCAAGGGCTGGGCGATCGCGAAATACCTGCTGACGCACGAACGGGAAATGATTTCCGGATTCGGCGCGAGCAGTGGCCCTTCGCTGGGTAAAAAAGCACTCGAAACCGTCGGCACGGATGCGGATGGCCGGCTCGACAACAGCGCGCTGCGCCACTCCATTGCTCAGTACCAGCTCGACGCACGCTGTTTCGCCGCCACAATGGCGCGCGTCGGTGATGAAGTGAAAGCCGGCCAGGGGCTCGGCGCGGCATCATCGATTTTCAAGTATTACGGAACAGAGCTGAACAAGCGTCGCAACGAGCTTAACCTGGCAGTGGCTGGCGAGAGCGCCCTGGGCTGGGAAGGTCAGGTGTATTGCGATGGCGAGATGGCGCGCAGCTGGCTGCGCTCCAAGGGCAATTCCATTGAGGGCGGTACCAGCGAGGTGCAGCTGAACATTGTCGCCAAGCGCGTACTTGGCCTGCCGGATGCGTGAGCCCTGGCGAGCAGCGGAGAAAAGACATGCTGGTACTGAATGAAGATCAGGTAATGCTCAAGGATGCCGCCGCGGGCTTCCTCGCGGGCCGGGCAACGGTGTCACACCTGCGCAAGCTGCGCGACAGCAACGACGAGACCGGATTCGACCCCGCTGTGTGGCGGGAAATGGCCGACATGGGCTGGGCGGGGATTGCCATCGCTGAAGCCTACGGCGGTCTCGGCTACGGCTACATCGGTCTCGGTCTGGTGCTGGAGCAGGCAGGGCGGAACCTCAGTGCGTCGCCGCTGGAGTCGAGTGTACTCGTGGCCGCCACGGCGCTTGCGGAACTGGGCACCGAGGCGCAGAAAGAGTGCTGGCTGCCGGCAATCGCCAGCGGCGATAAGATTCTGACGCTGGCGCTGCAGGAGAACCCCCATCATGCGCCACTGCGAACCGCTCTGCGCGCCACGCGGGACGGTGATCATTTCATTCTGGAAGGCAGCAAGTGCCTGGTGACGGATGCCCATGTCGCCGATGTCTTTATCGTGATCGCGCGCAGCGAGGGAAGGCCCGGCGCTGAGCACGGCCTGAGTGCCTTTCTGGTCGAGGCCGGTGCCCCTGGCGTACAGGTGGAGCGTCGCCATCTGGTCGATTCGCGCAACGTCGGCGTGCTGACGCTGCATGACGTTCACGTTGGCAGCGAGAATGTCATCGGCGAGATCGGCGCTGCCTGGCCGGGGCTGTCGCGTACGCTTGATATTGCCTCGATTGGCCTGTCGGCAGCGCTCCTCGGGATAGCCACAGAAACGTTCGAGCGCACCGTTGCCTACCTGGGTGAGCGCAAGCAGTTCGGCCGTGTCATCGGATCATTCCAGGGCCTGCAGCACCGCGCAGCGCACCTGTTCGCGGAGCTCGAGCTGGCGCGCTCCATTGTGCTGCAGGCGCTGCAGGCGATCGACGCAGAAGACCCTGGACTTCCTCTGCTGGCAAGCGCGGCCAAGGCCAAGCTGTGCGAAGTGGCGACGCTCTCGACCAATGAAGGCATACAGATGCACGGCGGCATTGGCATGACGGACGAGCACGAGATCGGCTTTTTCATCAAGCGTGCACGGGTGCTGCAACATCAGTTCGGTGACTACCACTATCACCTGGACCGCTTCGCGCGCCTGAGCGGTTTCTGATGCCACTGCATCCGCAGCTGGTCGCATTCGAGGAAGAGGTCGCGCGCCTGACGGCGCCAGGACAGCCTTTCGCACTGAACACCGCTGTGGTCGATGGCGTGGAGTATCGCAATTACGCCAGCATGCCTGTGAACCTGGGGCAGTATTTCCGGCTCATGCAGCGTCATGCCGAGAAGGAGTTTGCTGTCTACCAGGACGAGCGGCTGACCTATGCGGAGGCCTGGTCCCAGTCGGCAGCGCTTGCGACGGCGCTGCGTGAGGATTACGGCGTTGCGCCCGGCGACCGCGTAGCGATACTCAGTCGCAATAATCCGCAGTGGATGATCAGCTTCATGGCAGTCCTGTCGATCGGCGCTGTCGCCGTGCCGATGAACGCCTGGTGGACCACGGAGGAACTCGATTACGGACTTCGCGACAGCGGTGCCCGGCTTGTGCTGGCCGACCGTGTCCGTGTCGAGCGACTGGCACCCCTGGTGCAGCCGCTGGCGCTAGGCCTGATCGGTATCGATGACTGCAGCGGACTCGAGGTAACCGCCACCCCGTTTGCCGATGTCGTCGCTGCTCGCGCCGGAGCGGCAATGCCGGATGTCGCGGTAGCACCGGATGACTACGCCACGATCATGTATACCTCCGGCTCCACCGGCCACCCCAAAGGAGCGCTGTCCTCACACCGCGGAATTCTGTCGGCGCTCTACAGCTGGATACTCATGGGTACGGTGACCAGGACGCTGTCGCCGCCGGCGAAGGCGTCGCCATCACTGCCAGCCTGTGGCCTGCTGACTATTCCCTTGTTTCATTGCACAGCCAGTCACTCGGCCTTTCTGTTATCCCTGATTACCGGCCGCAAGCTGGTCATCATGTACAAGTGGGATGTCGACGAGGCGCTGCGCCTGATCGAAGCGGAAAAGGTGACCTGGTTCACGGGTGTTCCAACCATGTCGGCGGAGCTGCAGGCGGCGGCGCGGGAATCCAAACGCGATCTGTCTTCGCTGGCAGAAATTTTCGCTGGCGGTGCCGCCCGGCCTCCGGACCAGGTGGGCAAGATTCAGGATGCTTTTCGCACGTCGTCACCTGGCATCGGCTACGGTCTGACCGAGACCAACGCGCTGGGGGCGGTGAACAGCGGTGCCTTCTACCTGGCCAATCCCCACAGCACGGGGCGTACGGTGCCCGCCGTGACCGATATTGCCATCCTCGATGAATTACAGCGACAGCTGGCGGCGGGCGAGCATGGCGAGGTGTGCATCCGTTCTCCGGCAAATTGCCGCGGCTACTGGAATCGGCCCGAGGCAAGCGCCGAGGCCTTCCGCGATGGCTGGTTTCACACGGGAGACATTGGCTATCTCGATGAGAGCGGCTTTCTGTACATCGTCGATCGCAAGAAAGAGATCATAATCCGCGGTGGGGAAAACATCAGTTGCCTTGAGGTCGAGGCGGCGATTTATCGGCACCCGGCGGTGTTCGAAGTGGCCGTGTTCGGCCTGCCCGATGAGCGTCTGGGAGAGGCGGTGGGCGCCGTCATTGTGCTTCGGCCGGGCGGCGTTCTCGATCGGGACGCGTTGCACGAACACCTTTGCGATCATCTGGCGGCCTTCAAACTGCCCGGTCATGTGTGGTTCACCCATGAGCCGCTGCCGCGAATCGCGTCGGGGAAGATATTCAAGCGGGCGCTGAAATCCCGGTATTCCGACCTGCTTGCGGACGGTGCCTGAGTGGCGTCGCCGGCGCCGACCAACTGGACAAACGCAACAACCCAGGAGTAACAATGATGGATCTTGGCATTTCAGAGAAAGTGGCTCCACTGCTTGAGCGCGTAAAGCAATTCATCAGCGAGCATATTGAGCCGGTTGAGGCAGACTATATTGCGCAGATTGCAGTGGGGGATCGCTGGCAGTTTACCGATCGCCAGATAGAGATCATGGAGGGCCTCAAGCGCGAGGCCCGGGCGCAGGGGCTGTGGAATTTCTTCCTGACCGAAGGCGAGCACGGTTCCGGGCTGACAACGGTGGAGTACGCCTACCTCGCCGAAGAAATGGGCAAATCGCACATCGCGGCCGAGGTTTTCAACTGTGCGGCGCCGGACACCGGAAATATGGAGGTGCTGCACAAGTACGGCAGCGAGGCGCAGAAGGCGGCGTGGCTCGAACCGCTGCTGGCGGGTGAAATCCGCTCGGCCTACGCCATGACCGAGCCGGGTGTGGCCTCTTCCGACGCGACCAATATCAGCACCAGCGCCGTGCTTGATGGCGACGAATGGGTGATCAACGGCGAGAAGCACTGGATTTCGGGGGCCGGCGACCCGCGCTGCAGGATCATGATCGTCATGGTAAAGACGGATCCTGAGGCGCCTAAACATCAGCAGCAGTCGCAGATCCTCGTGCCCCTGGACAATCCGGGGGTCGAGATTATCCGGCCGATGCAGGTGTTCTCGATGGATGATGCGCCGCATGGCCACATGCACCTGCGCTTCAACAATGCGCGGGTGCCGAAGGACAATATCATTCTTGGTGCCGGCCGCGGCTTCGAGATTTCCCAGGGTCGCCTGGGGCCAGGACGCATACATCACTGCATGCGTGCGCTCGGCGCGGCGGAAAAGGCGCTGCGTCTGATGTGCGAGCGCGCCACGACACGGGTTGCCTTTGGCAAGCCGCTGGCGCGCCTTGGCGGCAATATCGACATCGTTGCCAATGCGCGCATGGATATCGAGCAGGCGCGACTGCTGACGCTGAAGGCGGCCTGGATGATGGACAACGTCGATCCGCGCGAGGCAAGGGTGTGGATCTCCATGATCAAGACCGTGGTGCCCAACGTCACCATCCGCATTGTCGACGAGGCAATACAGATGTTTGGCGGGCTCGGCGTTTCTCAGGATACGCCGCTGGCCGGCATGTACATGGCGCAGCGCACGCTGCGGCTCGCCGACGGTCCGGATGCTGTTCACCGCATGGTCGTGGGCCGCAGCGAGCTGAAACAATACGCCGGACAGCAAGACGTCAACGCGACATTCCGGGATGGCTGAGGCCGGTCCCGCTGGTCCCAAACAGATTCAGGCCTGACCCTGAAGACTCATGACAATACGGAGATAACGACGATGGCATTAACGACAGTGCCCAAGGCTGACATGCTCAAGCAGAAGGGCGTGAAGTTTCCGCCCGGCCCCTGGGTCACCATAGACCAGGCACGTATCAACGCCTTTGCAGACTGCACGGAGGATCACCAGTTTATTCACATCGATGAGGAGCGTGCGGCGCAGACGCCCTTCGGAGGCACGATTGCCCACGGTTTCCTCACACTGTCCCTGCTGGTCAAGATGAGCGAGGAAGAGGGCGTGTTCCCTGAGAACATGGTCATGGGTATCAATTATGGTTTCGACAAGGTGCGGTTTCTCGCTCCGGTCCGTGCGGGCAAGCGTGTGCGGGTCCACTCCGAGATTCTCGATGTCACGCAGAAGGATGACAATCGCTTCCTGATCAAGTCGAGCGTGACCGTGGAGATTGAGGGCGAGGATACGCCGGCCCTGGCGGCAGAATGGCTCTCCATGGTGGTATGCGCCTGAAGCAGGCGTCAACGAACAAGAGGAAGCAACAATGACAATTCGATATGACGGTAAAGTGGCTATCGTGACCGGCGCTGGCCAGGGTCTGGGGCGCTGCCACGCAATCGAGCTGGCGAAGCGCGGCGCGAAAGTCGTGGTCAACGATCTTGGTAGCAGCAAGGACGGTACGGGCGGTTCGAGTGACGCGGCGCGTGCTGTGGTTGCCGAGATTGAGGCCGCCGGCGGGGAGGCGATTGCCAACGGCGCCAACGTGGCAAAGGAAGAGGAAGTAAAGGCCATGGTGGCCCAGACCATGGACCAGTGGGGTCGTATCGACATTCTGGTCAACAATGCCGGGATTCTGCGCGACAAGAGCTTCAGCAAGGGCAGCATGGAGGATTTCCGGCTGGTGGTCGATGTGCACCTCATGGGCACCGTTTACTGCACCAAGGCTGTCTGGGACATCATGAAAGCGCAGGAATACGGACGTATTGTCGTGACGACATCGTCGTCCGGGCTCTACGGCAATTTCGGGCAGACCAACTACGGTGCCGCAAAAATGGGGGTTGTCGGCTTGATGAATACCCTCGTTCAGGAGGGTGCCAAGTACAACATCCGGGTCAATGCCCTGGCACCGACGGCAGGCACGCGCATGACCGAGGGCCTGATGCCGGAAAAGGCCTTTGAACTGCTGACGCCGGAAACCGTCACACCAGCTGTGCTCTACCTGGTCAGCGAGGAGGCGCCCTCGCATACCATTCTTGCGGCGGGCGCGGGCAGCTTTGCGGTGGCCCGTATTGTCGAGAGCGATGGCCTGTGGCTGTCACCCGAAGAGCAGACGCCCGAAGGCATTGCGGCGCACTGGGCGGCCATTTCGACAAGCGATGGCGAGCGGGCCCTCAAGGCGGGTTTCGAGCAGACCGGGAAGATGATCGGCAAGGCCGCAGAGGGTCTCGGCATCAAACTGGACTGAATCACGCAGGCGAACACGCCGCAAAAGGAGAACATCATGAGAGAAGCTGTCATCGTATCTACCGCCCGCACCCCGATCGGCAAGGCCTATCGGGGTGGGTTCAACAATCTGACGGGGGCGACGCTGGGCGCGGCATCCGTTGCAGCAGCGGTGCGCCGCGCGGGCATCGATCCGGCGCAGATTGAGGATGTAATCATGGGCTGCGCACTGCAGCAGGGCTCGACAGGGCAGAACATTGCGCGCCAGATCGCGCTGCGCGCAGGCCTGCCGGTCTCGGTTCCCGGCATGACGCTGGATCGCCAGTGCTCATCCGGGCTTATGGCCGTTGCCACGGCGGCCAAGCAGATTCTGCACGACGGCATGAGCTGTGCGGTTGCCGGCGGCCTCGAGTCCATTTCTCTGGTGCAGAACGAGCACATGAACGTGCATCGCATGGTGGACGACGAACTGGTCGCCATGCATCCGGATATCCACATGCCCATGCTGCAGACCGCGGAGGTGGTAGCCAAGCGTTATGGCATTACCCGTGAGCAGATGGATGAATACGGCCTGCAGTCACAGCAGCGTACGGCGGCCGCCTATGAAGCAGGACGGTTTGACGAGGAGCTGACGCCGGTCACCTGCACGCGCATTGTCTGGAACAAGGAAACCGGAGAGCAATCCGAGGCGGAGGTGACGGTGTCTGCCGACGAGGGATTGCGCGCCACCACGGCCGAGGGACTGGCGGGCCTGAAAACGGTGATTGAGGGCGGCACGATTACCGCCGGCAATGCTTCACAGCTCTCTGACGGGTCCTCTGCCCAGGTGCTGATGGAGGCGGGCGAAGCGCAGCGCCTCGGGCTGACGCCTCTGGGCTACTATCGCGGTATGGCGGTTGCCGGCTGCGAGCCGGACGAGATGGGCATTGGCCCCGTGTTCGCCGTGCCCGGGCTGCTCAAGCAACACGGCCTGTCGGTGGATGATATCGGCCTGTGGGAGCTGAATGAGGCGTTCGCGGTGCAGGTCATTTACTGTCGCGATCAGCTCGGCATTGATAACGATAAACTGAACGTCAACGGCGGTGCCATCTCCGTCGGTCACCCTTACGGCATGAGTGGGTCGCGCATGATCGGCCACGCGCTGATCGAGGGCAAACGCCGGGGCGTGAAATATGTAGTGGTTACCATGTGTGTCGGCGGCGGTATGGGGGCCGCGGGCCTGTTCGAGGTAGCCTGAGCAGAACACACCCGGCAGACGGCGCCTCGGGGCGCCGTTTCTTCATTCACCGACAGCGCGACAGCGCAGGGGAAAACGATGAAAGCGTTGGTATGCAGGGAACATGGCGGTCCCGAAAAGCTGGACCTGGTGACGGACTGGCCGGAGCCGGATCTCGGTGAGCACGACGTCCTGATTGACGTCAAGGCCGCCGGCCTCAATTTTCCGGACGTGCTCATTATCCAGGGCAAGTACCAGATGCAGCCGGATCTGCCGTTTGTTCCGGGCGGTGAATGCTCCGGCATAGTCAGCGCAGTAGGCGATAAGGTGACCCGTTTTTCGGTAGGTGACAGTGTGATTTCCATGGCCGGCGTGGGCGCCTTCTGCGAACGGATTGCGGTGAATGAAAACGGCGTGTTCCGCAAGCCCGAGGCACTGAGCCATGTTCAGGCGGCAGGGGTCTCGGTGACCTACTTCACGTCCTACCACGCGCTGAAGCAGCGTGCCAACCTGCAGCCTGGCGAGACCCTGCTGGTGCTGGGGGCGGCGGGCGGCGTTGGCGTTACCGCGGTCGAGCTGGGCAAGCACATGGGTGCCCGCGTGATTGCAGCGGCCAGCAGCGACGAGAAGCTGGCGCTGTGCCGCAAACTGGGCGCGGACGAGGTCATCAACTACAGCGAAGTCGATCTCAAGAACGCCATCAAGACGCTGACCGACGGCAAGGGCGTCGATGTAGTCTACGACCCGGTCGGCGGTGACTTTTCCGAACCGGCGATTCGCGGTATGGCCTGGAGAGGCCGCTACCTGGTCGTCGGCTTTGCCAGCGGCCCCATCCCGAGCATTCCACTCAACCTGACACTGCTCAAGGGCTGCTCCATCATGGGGGTCTTCTGGGGGCGCTTTACCAGTGAGGAGCCGCAGGAGAATCTGCGGAATATCGAGGAGCTCTGGGCCATGTTTGAGGCGGGTGAGCTGAAGCCGGTTATCACTGATATCTATCCTCTTGAGGATTACGCCAGTGCCTATGACTGCATGATCCAGCGGCGCGCCCGCGGCAAGGTCATGCTGACGATGGACTGAAACCGGGAGACAAGGCGATGGCAGCTTACACATTCACCACCGTCGGGCAGATTGTCAGCGGCCCGGGCGCGGCGCTGGAGCTGGATGGCCTGTGTGCGCCCCTGGGAATTCGCCGTCCTCTGCTGGTTACTGACCCCGGGCTTGTGAGTATTGGCCTGGTTCAGCCGCTGTGCCAGGCACTGGACGCGGCGGGCATTGAGGTGGTGCTGTTCGGTGAAGTGCGCGAAGACCCGCCGACGTCCGTGGTGGAGGCAGCGGCTGCGCTGGGCCGTGAGCGGGGCGTCGACGGCGTGATTGCGGTTGGCGGCGGCAGTTCCATGGATGTGGCCAAAGTCACTGCGGCGCTGCTGGATGGAAGCCAGCCGCTGTCCGGAATGTATGGCGTGGAACAGCTGCGTGGCGGGCGTCTGCCGCTCATTCTGGTGCCCACCACAGCCGGAACCGGGTCTGAGGTGACACCGGTGGCCGTGCTGACCACTGGTGAAACGACCAAGGCCGGGATTTCATCCCCGGTGCTGCTACCAGACGTTGCCGTTCTCGATCCCGACCTGACGCTTGGACTACCACCCTCGGTAACGGCCATGACCGGCGTTGATGCAATGGTGCACGCAATAGAGGCCTATACCTCGCGGCTCAGGAAAAACCCGATCTCCGACAATCTGGCGCGCAGTGCCCTGTCACTGCTGTCGCGCAATATCCGCACGGCGGTTCACGAGGGAGGCAATCGAGAAGCGCGCAGCGCCATGCTGCTCGGCGCCATGCAGGCGGGTCAGGCATTCGCCAATGCGCCGGTCGCGGCGGTGCATGCTCTGGCCTATCCCCTCGGTGGGCACTATCACATTCCCCATGGTCTGAGTAACTCGCTGGTGCTGCCTGGCGTGCTGGCCTTCAATGCGCCAGCGGCCAGCGGCCTGTACGCAGAGCTGGCGGAGCTGGTGGTGGGCAGGCCGGTCGCAGGCAGTGATGAGGCGAAGACAGCGGCATTGATCGATGCATTGCGTGAGCTGATCGCCGATGTCGCGCTGCCAGCCAGTCTGGCCGCTGCTGGCGTCCGCGAGGATGCCATTGACCGTCTGGCGGAGGATGCCATGCTGCAAGAGCGCCTGCTGGTGAATAATCCACGCGAGCTCGCACTGGAAGATGCGCGTGCGATCTACCGCGCGGCCTATGGTGATCCGGCGTGAATGAAAAGGATCCCGTATCGCGAGGCGATTATCGCCACTTCTATAAACTCGATACCCGCTGGTCCGACAACGACATCTACGGGCATATTAATAACGTCATCTACTACGCCTATATCGATTCGGTAGTGAATCGCTTTCTGATCGAGGAGGGCGGCCTGGATATCAGCGGCGGCGATGTAGTGGGCTTCGTGGTGAGCTCGGGCTGCGAGTATCTGAAGCCCGCGGCCTACCCCGATGCACTCGAAGCTGGCTTGCGTGTCGATCACCTCGGCAACAGCTCGGTCCGTTATGCTGTGGGGATTTTCCGCCGTGGCGAAGACAGCCCCTGCGCCTGCGGCTTCTCTGTACACGTGTTTGTCGCTCGCCCCGGCAATCGTCCGGTGCCCTTGCCCGAGACGCTGCGTCGGGCACTGCAGTCCCTGTTAATCGACTGATCGGGCGCTGCGCTGGCCCAGCGCCAGCACCAGCAGTGCGAGGAAAAAAATCAGCGCTGCAAACAGCGGCGCCAGTGATGACTGCACCTGGTAAAGCAGTCCGCCGCACAGGGGGCCGGCAACGAAGCCAATCGCAGGGCAGGCGGCGATCAATCCCGCGGCGCCCCCCTGTTCGTCGGCGCCGACTGCCAGTGAGGCGCCGGCGATGATGGCCGGCATGGTCAGTCCCAGCCCCGCACCCAGAAACGCCATCCCCGACGCGATGAACAGAAAGGCGCTGCCGCCGGCGAGAATGGCGGCGCCTGTGAGCATTGCCAGCAACCCCAGCCGGATGAAGGTCCCTGGCTGCAGCTGCAGCCACTGCATGGCGGTCACCTGCACCGCGAACGTGAAACTGGCCGAGACCATCAGGGCGGCACCGGTCATTTGTGCGGTGGCGATGCCGTCCAGTTCCAGCGTGTCCTGCACCAGAAAGCCCAGAGTCTGCTGGATGGCGGAAAAGCCGGTGAAAAGCGCTATTGCGGTCAGCACGTACGCCCGCAGGCGGGGATCACTGAATCGCAGGCGGGCGGGTCCCTGTCGTTTCCGGCGATCGCGGGGAGGTGTAATCGGCAGCATGCGCCAGACCAGCACGGCAGCACAGGCAGACAGGGCCCCGGCAAAGTACAGTGGCGCCAGTAGACCGAAAGCCGCGAGTGCGCCGCTGACGGCGGGGCCGAGGATCATGCCCAGGCTGTTCGCCGTGCCCAGTTTTGCCATGGCGCGTGTGCGGCCGGCGGGCGCGGTGTGATCGGCGGCGTAGGCGGTGCTGGCGGGACCAGTGGCCGACATCACCAGTGACTGCGCGCAGCGCGCTGCCAGGGCAGCGCCATACAGTGATAGCCCGCCAATCATGCCGGCAAGGCCGGCGTAGAATATGGAGGTGAAAATCAGCGTGCCAATCGTGTAGCCGATAAGGCCGACGATAATGATCGGTTTGCGGCCTACGCTATCACTGATCCGCCCCCAGAATGGTGATGCCAGGCCGAAGGTCAGTGCCGACAGGCTGATGATCGAGGTAATCTGAAGCTCGCTCAGCGCCACTTCGCGCCCGAGCGGTGCCAGGATGGCAAACACCAGCGACTGGCCGATACCGGTTGCCATAAGCGCGGTAATGAGAGCGGCCGTATGGCGCCACTGCAGGGTGTCGCTCACTCGGCGGCCCGCCCAAGCCTGCCGAGCCCCGGCAGCATGTGCGGATACCGCACTGGAAAAAGTCGCGCCAGGAGGTCAATAACGCGCGCGTCCTGCCCTATGAGCAGGCGCGGCTGGCGCCGTTCAATAGCCCGGATGATACGGGCCGCAGCCTGCTCGGGCGTGGTGCGGGCGAGTGATTCGAACTGCGCAGCCCGGTCATCAGCCGAGAGACCGGATTCGCCGCCGCGACTGTTGCGGGCTATTTTGGTCCTGACCCCGCCGGGATGCACGCAGCAGGCGTGAACACGACTGCCTCTCAGCTCCTGCCGCAGCGACTCTGTGTAGCCGCGCACGGCGAACTTCGAGGCGTTGTAGGCAGACTGCGTGGGGACACCGATAACGCCAAAAATGGAGGACATATTGATCAGGTGTCCCTGGGGCGCCTCCTGCAGCAGCGGCAGGAACGCCAGCGTGCCATGGACAACCCCCCAGAAATTGATGGCCATCAGCCACTGCAGCTCGGCATAGTCGCAGGCGTCGACCCGGGAACTGTAGGCAACTCCCGCGTTGTTGATGACGATGTCGACTGCGGCATGATCCTTGCGCGAGCGATGCTCGCTGATGTTTCTGGCCCATCGGTCGATGGCGCCTTTGTCGGCGACATCGATCCTGTGCTGATCTGCAGGAACCTCCGGACAGGGCAGGTCTTTCACGGTTGCCGCCAGACCCGCATCGTCGATATCGCCGAGGAACAGCGCGCACCCCTGACGGTTCAGCTCGATGGCAAGTGCGCGACCGATGCCGGAGCCCGCGCCGGTAATCACCGCGGTTTTCCCGGTGCAGTAACTCATGATCAGCGTGTACCTGTTGTCGAGTGGTACCCCCATCTTAAAAAACCCGAACGCGGACGCAACTGTTTTCGGCAGGGTTTTCACGGCGGCTACCCATAGCGTCGTGCTAATGCCCATTGCCGCGTCCGGCCATCAGCTAGCGCTGGACAGCAATCTCCCGATCACCTAAACTCGCCCACCAAATTGTGCGTACGCGTCTGGCAGTAAAAACTGCCCGAAACGTGTGCCCGCCACCCCCGCGCAGCGTCGGAGGACTTCACGGAAAGCGAGATGCCTTAACACATCTCGCTTTTTTGCGGCCGCTCGACGGGCGCCCAGTTGTCGCAGAGTGGAGGTCAGATTGTCCAGCCCGGCTTTACTCGCCCTTGAAGATGGCAGCCTGTTCCGCGGCACCGCCGTCGGTGCAGAAGGCTCCAGTGTCGGAGAAGTGGTGTTCAACACCGCCATGACCGGCTATCAGGAGATACTCACAGACCCATCCTATGCCCGCCAGATGGTGACGTTGACCTACCCCCATATTGGCAATACCGGTACCAATGCGGAAGATAACGAGTCCAGTCGTGTCTGGGCTGCGGGGCTGATCATTCGCGATCTGCCCCTGATGGTCAGCAACTACAGGAGCAGCCAGTCGCTGGATGCCTGGCTGCGCGATAACGATGTCGTCGCCATTGCGGACATCGATACCCGCAGACTGACCCGTGTGCTGCGGGAAAAAGGCGCGCAGGCGGGCTGCATCGTGACGGGAGCTGCGGCTGCCGATAGTGATGCCGCCATTGCCGCTGCCCGTGGTTTTCCCGGCCTGGCCGGGGCCGATCTCGCTCGGGAGGTGTCAGTCACAGAGAGCTACGTCTGGCAAGAGGGCAGCTGGCAGTGGGATATTGGTCACGCTGAACCCGCGAAAGCATCGCTCGATCTGCATGTGGTCGCCTATGACTACGGCTGCAAGCGCAACATTCTGCGCATGCTGGTGGATCGGGGTTGTCGCCTGACGGTGGTGCCGGCGAAAACACCCGCCAGCGAGGTGCTGGCGTTGCGTCCGGACGGCGTCTTCCTGTCCAACGGGCCGGGCGATCCGGAACCCTGTGACTATGCCATACAGGCCATTGCGGCATTGCTGGAAACCGATACGCCGATATTCGGCATCTGTCTCGGGCACCAGCTGCTGGCACTGGCCAGTGGCGGCCGAACACTGAAGATGAAATTCGGCCACCACGGTGCCAATCACCCTGTGCAGAACCTGGCTGACGGCAGCGTCATGATAACCAGTCAGAACCACAGTTTCGCGGTGGATGACGCAGCGCTCCCCGATAATCTGCGGGTGACCCACCGCTCTCTGTTTGACGGGTCTCTACAGGGGATTCACCGCACCGACCGGCCCGCCTTCAGTTTTCAGGGTCACCCGGAAGCGAGCCCGGGGCCGCATGATGCGGCGCCGTTATTCGACCACTTCATCGAGCTCATGCGGGCTCGCCCAGCGCAGGACTGAAGCCAGCAATGCCAAAGCGTACCGACATCAACAGTATCCTCATCCTCGGTGCCGGACCTATCGTCATCGGCCAGGCCTGCGAGTTTGACTACTCCGGAGCTCAGGCCTGCAAGGCGCTGCGCGAAGAGGGATTCCGCGTCATCCTGGTGAACTCGAATCCCGCCACCATCATGACCGACCCGGCGATGGCCGACTCCACCTACATCGAGCCCATCGAGTGGCGCACGGTAGCCCGCATTATCGAAACCGAGAAGCCCGACGCGCTGCTGCCAACCATGGGTGGCCAGACCGCACTCAACTGCGCCCTGGATCTGGCCCGCGAAGGCGTGCTGAAGGCCCATGACGTAGAAATGATCGGCGCCACCAAGGAGTCGATCGACATGGCCGAGGACCGCGACCTGTTCGACAAGGCGATGCGGCGTATCGGCCTGGAGACGCCACGGGCAATGATTGCCCACAGTCTGGAGGAGGCCTACCAGGTCCTCGACTCCATCGGTCTGCCGTGCATCATTCGGCCGTCTTTCACGATGGGCGGGTCCGGTGGCGGCATTGCCTACAACCGCGACGAGTTTGAGCAAATCTGCAACCGTGGCCTCGATCTGTCACCCACCAACGAGCTCTTGATCGACGAGTCCCTCATCGGCTGGAAAGAGTTTGAGATGGAGGTTGTGCGCGACCGCAATGACAACTGCATTATTGTCTGCGCGATCGAGAATGTGGACGCCATGGGCGTGCATACGGGGGACTCAATCACGGTAGCGCCGGCGCAGACGCTGACCGACAAGGAATACCAGATCATGCGGAATGCGTCGCTCGCCGTTTTGCGCGAGATCGGCGTTGAGACTGGCGGTTCCAACGTCCAGTTCGGACTGGATCCGCAAACCGGTCGCCTGGTGGTGATCGAGATGAATCCCCGGGTGTCCCGGTCGTCCGCCCTGGCGTCCAAGGCGACCGGATTTCCAATCGCCAAGGTGGCTGCCAAGCTGGCCATTGGCTATACGCTGGATGAGTTGCGCAACGAGATCACCGGTGGGGCCACGCCGGCCTCGTTCGAGCCGTCCATCGACTACGTCGTCACCAAGATACCGCGCTTCGCCTTCGAGAAATTCAGCACCGCGGATTCGCGTCTCACCACCCAGATGAAGTCCGTGGGCGAGGCCATGGCCATTGGCCGTACCTTCCAGGAATCCCTGCAGAAGGCGCTGCGCAGCCTCGAGGTCGGATCGACCGGGTTTGAACACATGCTGGATGTGGATAATCCCGATCTGCGCGATGAGCTGGTGGCCGAACTGACCAACCCCAGCTGTGACCGTATCTGGTATCTTGCAGATGCCTTCCGCGCCGGCATGTCCGTGGACGAGGTGCATGGCTATTCCGGGGTTGATCCGTGGTTTCTGGTGCAGATCGAAGATATCGTTCGTACCGAAAATGGTCTGAAGAAGCTCGCCCTGGGTCAGATTGACCGAGAGCAGATGTTCAGCTTGAAGCGCAAGGGCTTCTCTGACGCCCGCCTCGCCGTGTTGTTCGGCGTCTCTGAATCCGAGGTGCGTGCCCATCGCCATGGCCTTGGCATTCGCCCGGTCTACAAGCGGGTCGACACCTGCGCGGCTGAGTTCGTCGCAGAAACCGCCTATATGTACTCCACCTATGAAGAGGAGTGTGAGGCGGCTGCCTCCTCGCGCCGCAAGATCCTGGTCATTGGCGGCGGTCCGAATCGTATCGGTCAGGGTATCGAGTTCGATTACTGCTGTGTGCACGCGGTACTGGCCATGCGCGAGGATGGTTACGAGACCATCATGATCAACTGCAATCCCGAGACCGTGTCCACCGATTACGATACCTCCGACCGCCTGTATTTCGAGCCGGTCACGCTGGAGGACGTGCTGGAAATTGTCGATCTGGAAAAGCCGGAAGGCGTGATTGTGCAGTTCGGCGGGCAAACGCCGCTGAAGCTGGCGCGGGATCTCGAGACAGCGGGCGTGCCCATTATCGGCACCACGCCGGATGCCATTGACCGGGCGGAGGACCGCGAACGCTTCCAGCAGATGATCAACAAGCTCGGCCTGCGACAGCCGGCGAACACCACGGTGCGCAGCGTCGATGCGGCTGTGGCGGCGGCCCAGAATATCGGTTATCCGCTGGTTGTGCGGCCGTCCTATGTGCTCGGCGGTCGCGCGATGGAAATTGTCTATCGCGAGGAGGATCTTCTTCGCTACATGAATGATGCGGTGTCCGTATCCAATGAATCGCCGGTACTGCTGGATAGCTTTCTGAGTGCCGCGATCGAAGTGGACATTGATGCCGTCAGCGACGGCGAAACGGTGGTTATCGGTGCCATCATGCAGCACATCGAGCAGGCCGGGGTACACTCCGGCGACTCCGCCTGCTCCTTGCCGCCCTATAGCCTGCCGGCGCAGGTCCAGGACATGATGCGCAAGCAGGTCCGCCAGATGGCGCTTGAGCTGGGTGTGCGTGGCTTGATGAATGTGCAGCTGGCCTGGCAGGACGACACCGTCTACATCATTGAAGTGAACCCGCGCGCATCGCGTACGGTGCCGTTCGTGTCCAAGTGTATCGGCGCGTCGCTGGCCAAGATCGCGGCTCGCTGCATGGTCGGGCAGACCCTTGCCTCGCAGGGCTTCGACCGCGAAATCGTGCCGCCGTATTTCAGCGTCAAGGAAGCGATCCTTCCGTTCAACAAGTTCCCGGGTGTTGACCCGATCCTCGGCCCGGAAATGAAGTCCACGGGGGAAGTCATGGGCACCGGCGATACCTTTGCCGATGCCTTTGCCAAGGCTCAGCTCGCGGCTGGTGATCCCGCGCCGCGCAGTGGTACGGTGCTGATCAGCGTGCGGGATGTCGACAAGCCCGGAGCCATTACCGTGGCAAAGCAGATGGTCGAGCTGGGCTTTACGCTGGCGGCGACCCGGGGCACGGCGGCGGCGCTGGAGGCCGCCGGGCTCGAGGTGCGGCGCGTGAACAAGGTGCTGGAGGGGCGGCCCCATATCGTCGACATGATCAAGAACGACGAGGCAGATATCATTATCAACACCACCGAGGGCAGGCGCGCCATTGCCGACTCTGCCCCGATCCGCGCCAGTGCCGAGGCTCATCGCGTGTTCTACACGACAACGCTGACAGCCGCCGAGGCCGTCTGTCTGTCACTGAAGCAGGAGGGCGACACCAAGGTGCGACGGCTGCAGGATCTTCACGGGAGTATTCAGCCATGAACAAGGTGCCGATGACGGTGCAGGGAGAGGCCGCACTTCGCGAGGAGCTGGAGCGGCTGAAGAAAGTGGACAGGCCGCGTATCAGCCAGGCCATTGCGGATGCCCGCGAGCACGGCGACCTCAAGGAAAACGCCGAATACCACGCAGCCCGGGAGCAGCAGAGCTTCGCCGAGGGCCGCATCATGGAGATCGAGAGCAAGCTGGCGGGGGCTCAGGTTATCGACGTCACCCAGATTGCACCCACAGGCAAGGTCATTTTCGGCACGACGGTAACGCTGATCAATGTCGACACCGACGCTACTGTTGTTTACCGCATCGTTGGTGACGACGAGGCGGACGTCAAGAACAACCTGATTTCAGTGAGCTCACCGATAGCGCGAGCCCTCATAGGCAAGGAAGAAGGGGATACCGTTGTGGTGAGAGCTCCCGGCGGTGATACCGAGTACGAAATCGACCGGGTGGAGCATCTCTGAGAGCGGCAGTCGCCGCCGCTGCCCGCCGCTGCCGAATCATGGCCTGCGGATCAGGTTTGATAGTCTTGGATCGGGCTGCGAGCTGCGACGTAGCAGCAGAACGGTGTTGCCAATGCGCTGCACGGCCTGCGCCCTGCTGCGTTCCAGCAGCGCGCCGATGAGGGCGTCGCGCACATCCCGATCGCCCACCGAGAGCTTGACCTTGATCAGTTCGTGGTCGTTCAAGGCACGCTCGAGTTCGGCGATCACGCTGTCGGTCAGACCGTTGCCGGCAATGGTAAGTACCGGTTTGAGCTTGTGGCCAATGGCCTTGAGTCGACGCTGTTCCTGGCGATCAATGGAAGTCATTCGGCGGGTACGCTGTGGTCCGTTGGCGGGGCCGCGCAGTCTACACCAGCCTCATCCCGGGCGGAAACCCCGGAACCGGAGCTGAGTGCGTGGCAAAGAAACGATCATCCAGCAAGGCCTGGCTGCAGGAGCACCGCGACGACCCCTACGTGAAGCGCGCTCAGCGCGAGGGCTACCGCTCCCGAGCGTGCTATAAACTGCTCGAACTGCAGGAGCGCGACCGCCTTCTGCGTCCTGGTATGACCGTAGTGGATCTGGGCAGTGCTCCCGGCGGCTGGTCCCAGGTGGCGGCGAATCTAGTGGGTCACCATGGCCAGGTCATTGCATCGGATATCCTTCCCATGGATGCCCTGGCCGGGGTCGCATTTATTCAGGGTGACTTTACCGAAGACAGCGTTTTTGAGCAGCTGCTTGCCGAGATCGGGCCGGTTGGCGCCGATGTCGTTCTCTCGGACATGGCGCCGAACATGAGCGGTATGCCCGCGGTGGATCAGCCGCGGGCGATGTACCTCGTGGAGCTCGCGCTGGATATGGCGCTGCGAGTTCTGCGCCCGGGCGGTGTATTCGTGAGCAAAGTTTTCCAGGGCGAGGGCTTCGAGTCGCTGCTCAGGGATGCGCGTGACGGTTTCGGCCAGGTCCTGACGCGCAAGCCGGCGGCGTCGAGACCGCGGTCCAGGGAGGTGTACCTGGTGGCGCGGGACCGCAGGGAGCCGGCGTTTTCCCGCTAGCCCTTGAAAATGGTATGCAGGCACCGATTGATATAAAGTGGGGATAAGAGGCCGTGCTGGCGCCCGGAACCGGGAGTCGCGCACGGCAGAAGGCCGTCTTGGCGCACTTGCGCTATAATGGTTCTGTACATTTACTGACAGGAGCTGTCCCGCTCGGTTGTCTGGCACTGGACTGGTGAGGAAGCAGCATTGAACGATATGGCAAAAAATTTACTTCTCTGGTTGGTTATCGCGGCAGTACTGCTGTCGATTTTCAACAATTTCAACATGCAGACGCCGACCGAACGCATGGTCTATTCCGAGTTTATCGAGGAGGTGAACCGGGACCAGGTGTCCAAGGTCGTCATTGATGGCGTTACCATCATGGGTACCCGTAACGATGGATCCCGGTTCGAAACAACCCGGCCGATGATTGAGGATCCCAAACTGATGGACGACCTGCTGACGCACAGCGTTGAGGTAGAGGGGCGTGAGCCCGAGCAGCAGAGCGTGTGGACGCAGCTTCTGGTTGCCAGCTTCCCCATTCTTATCATCATCGCGGTGTTCATGTTCTTTATGCGCCAGATGCAGGGCGGTGCCGGCGGTCGCGGTGGCCCGATGAGCTTTGGCAAAAGCAAGGCCAGGCTGCTGGGCGAGGATCAGATTACAACCACCTTTGCCGATGTCGCCGGTGTCGATGAGGCCAAGGAGGATGTTCAGGAACTGGTCGAGTTCCTGCGCGATCCCAGTCGCTTTCAGAAACTTGGCGGGCGTATTCCCCGAGGGGTGCTGATGGCCGGTCAGCCGGGCACCGGTAAAACACTGCTGGCAAAAGCTATTGCAGGCGAAGCCAAGGTGCCATTCTTCTCGATCTCAGGCTCGGACTTTGTCGAGATGTTCGTCGGCGTCGGCGCGTCCCGGGTAAGGGATATGTTTGAGCAGGCCAAGAAGCAGGCTCCGTGCATCATCTTTATCGACGAGATTGATGCGGTGGGTCGTCATCGCGGCGCTGGCATGGGCGGCGGTCACGACGAGCGCGAGCAGACACTGAACCAACTTCTGGTGGAGATGGATGGTTTTGAGGTCAACGATGGCGTGATTGTCATCGCGGCCACTAACCGCCCCGATGTCCTCGACCCGGCGCTGTTGCGACCGGGCCGGTTTGACCGCCAGGTGGTGGTCGGGCTTCCCGATATTCGTGGCCGTGAACATATTCTCAAGGTCCACATGCGCAAGGTTCCGCTGTCGGAGGATGTCGAGGCGTCAAAGATTGCCCGTGGCACCCCCGGCTTTTCCGGCGCAGATCTCGCCAACCTGGTCAATGAAGCGGCCCTGTTCGCTGCCCGGGCCGGTGTACGCACGGTGGGGATGACGCAGTTTGAGCTGGCCAAGGACAAGATCATGATGGGCGCCGAGCGCAAGTCCATGGTCATGTCGGAGGCGGAAAAGCGCAACACGGCCTATCACGAAGCCGGGCATGCCATTGTCGGTCGTCTGGTACCCGAGCACGACCCGGTCTATAAGGTAAGCATTATTCCACGCGGTCGCGCCCTGGGCGTGACCATGTTTCTACCCGAAGAAGATCGTTACAGCCACAGCCGGCGACATATTGTCAGCCAGATCTGCAGTCTGTTTGGTGGCCGCATTGCTGAGGAAATGACCCTTGGCAAAGACGGTATCACTACGGGAGCGTCGAATGACATCCAGCGGGCCACGCAAATTGCCCGAAAGATGGTGACTCAGTGGGGGCTCTCGGAAAAAATGGGCCCGCTGATGTACGATGAGGGTGGCGAAGAGCCTTTCCTCGGACGCAGCGCCACTCAGTCGCATCAGGGCATCTCTGACGAGACGGCGAAAAATATTGATGTTGAAGTGCGCAGGATCATCGACGAGTGCTATCAGACGGCAGAAAACCTGCTTGAAGAAAACGTCGAAAAGCTCCACATGATGGCGGAAGCACTGATGCTCTACGAGACCATCGACGCCGACCAGATCGACGACATCATGTCGGGACGTCCGCCGCGTGAACCCAAGGACTGGGACAGCAGCAATAAGGACGGGCCGAGCGGCAAGGCGCCGGCAGTGGACGATGTTGAAGCTAGTGACAGTGGTGGCAGCAAGCCTGCCAGCCCGATTGGCGGGCCCGCTGGCGAGCACTGAGGCTGTTTCCCAGTCAATGTCTACGCCGGGATGGCTGTGACTCAAGGGCGATCGGCACTGCAGTGTGCCGATCGCCTTTTATCTTTCCGAACCCCTGTGATCATGGGGGTCCTCAACACCACCCCGGATTCTTTCTCGGACGGTGGCCGTTTTTACACGAATGGCCGCCCCGATCTCGATGCCGCCTTTGCCGCGGCCAGTGCCATGGTGGATGCTGGCGCCGGCATTATCGATGTGGGTGGTGAATCCACGCGACCTGGCGCCGAAGCCGTCAGCCAGCAGGCAGAAATGGATCGCGTTCTGCCCGTCGTCGAGCGTCTTGCCGGGTCGGTGGACGCCATTATTTCTGTAGACACAAGCTCGCCGGCGCTGATGTATGAGGCCGCTGCCCTGGGCGCAGGCATGCTCAATGACGTGCGCGCGCTGACGCGTGAAGGCGCGCTGGAGGCGGCACGAGACACCGGCTTGCCAGTGTGTCTGATGCACATGCAAGGGTCGCCGGACACGATGCAGTCGGCACCGCGCTACGGTGATGT
The DNA here is from genome assembly GCA_964613795.1 of uncultured Alteromonadaceae bacterium. Taxonomy (GTDB): domain Bacteria; phylum Pseudomonadota; class Gammaproteobacteria; order Pseudomonadales; family Halieaceae; genus Chromatocurvus. The sequence continues at coordinate 65,594 of CAZTJR010000016.1, forward strand.
CGTGGACGAGGTAATAATGTTTCTCAGGGCGCGCGTGACTGCCAGCGAAGCAGCGGGTATCCCGCGTGATCGGCTGTTACTGGATCCGGGATTTGGTTTTGGCAAGTCGGTCGCGCACAATCTGCGCTTGTTGGCACAGCTTACGCGACTGGCCGATGAAGGATTGCCGTTGCTGGTCGGTTTATCCCGCAAGTCGCTGATTGGGGCTCTAATCGGTCGTGACGTGCATGAGCGCCTGCCGGCAAGCGTGGCGCTGGCCTTACTCGCCGTTCAGCGGGGCGCCTCTGTGGTGCGCGTACACGACGTCGCGGCGACGGCGGATGCCCTGTCTATGTGGACCGCCCTGGAAACTGTGGAGTCATGATGCAGAAACGCTTTTTCGGTACAGACGGCATACGAGGCAAAGTGGGCGAGTCGCCCATTACTCCCGATTTCATGCTCAAGCTCGGCTGGGCCTGCGGTCGCGTATTTATCCGTCATGCTGGCTCTTCGGGGCGTTGCTCTATCATTATTGGCAAGGATACACGCGTATCCGGCTACATGTTCGAGTCGGCGCTTGAAGCCGGTCTGGTGGCGGCGGGGGTCGACGTCAAGCTTCTGGGGCCAATGCCCACGCCTGCAGTCGCGCTCATGACGCGAACGCACAACGCGGATGCCGGCATTGTCATCAGCGCCTCGCACAATCCTTTTTATGACAACGGCATCAAGTTCTTTTCCGCCAGCGGGGCCAAACTGCCCGACGCCATGGAGCTGGAAATCGAGGCTGAGCTGGAAAAGCCGCTGGCCACGGTCAGCTCCCGCGACATTGGTAAGGTGCAGCGTGTGGTCGATGCAGCGGGGCGCTATATAGAGTTTTGCAAGTCCACAGTTCCCGAGGGCTTCAGCCTGCGCGGTCTGCGTATTGCGATCGACTGCGCTCACGGCGCAACCTACAGTATCGCCCCGAGTGTACTGGGTGAGCTAGGCGCAGACGTCAGAGCAATCGGTGTGCATCCTGATGGCTTCAACATCAATGAAGCGGTGGGATCGACCGATATGCGCGCGCTCTGCAACCTGGTTCGGGAAACCGGAGCCGATCTCGGCGTGGCCTACGATGGCGATGGCGATCGGGTGCTTTTTGCAGACGAGCGCGGCGAGATTGTGGATGGCGATGAGCTTCTCTACGTCATTGCGCGACATCGAGTGCAAACCGGTATCGGCGAGGCGGGCGTGGTGGGAACACTTATGTCGAACCTCGGGCTCGAGCTGGCGCTCAGGGACCTGGGTCTGCAGTTCAAGCGGGCTAAGGTTGGCGACCGCTATGTTCGCGAGTTGATGGAGAGCGAGACATGGCGGCTCGGGGGTGAGTCGTCAGGACATATCATCTGCAGCGATGTCACCACCACAGGAGACGGTATCGTGGCGTCGCTGCAGGTGTTACGTGCATTGGCTCACGCTGATATGCCGCTGTCTGACCTTGTTGCCGGCATGACGCGCATGCCGCAGACCATGCTGAATGTCCGTCTTCGGGCAAAATGTGATGTCGGGGACTACCCGGCTATTGCGACGGCCGTGGCGGAAACGGAGGCGGAGCTGGGCGGTGATGGACGCGTCCTCCTGCGGCCCTCCGGCACCGAACCCGTTATCAGAGTCATGGTAGAGGGGCGCGATGCCCAGCAAGTCGCGTCGCTTTGCTCGCGTCTCGCCGGCACAGTTGAAAGCTGTATCGGGGTATGACGAGGCCTATTGTCAGTTCAGGCCATGTTGGTTACTATGGCGCCCCTTTGCGGTTCGGGTGCTTCTGATGCGACGGAAACTGGTCGCCGGGAACTGGAAAATGCACGGCCGTCTGGCAGCCAATCAGGCGCTTCTGGACGCACTGGTTCAGGCGCAGTTGCCAGCTGGCGTGGACGTCGTTGTCTGTCCTCCCTACGTTTATTTACAGCAGGTCGCGGCCCTTTGCGCAGGGAGTGGTGTTGTTGCAGGAGGGCAGGACTGCAGTCACATGCCGGAAGGCGCTTACACCGGTGAAGTGGCGGCGCCAATGCTGGCAGATATCGGCTGCGACTGGGTGATCATAGGTCATTCCGAGCGTAGGCAGTATCACGAGGAGTCGTCTTCCCTTCTTGCGGCGAAGATAGCGGTTTCCGTTGAAGCCGGATTGGCACCCATATTCTGTGTCGGTGAAACCCGACAGGAGCGCGAGGCCGGTGAAGCGGAAATGGTAGTATTGGCCCAGCTGCGCGACGTGCTAGCGGACCTGCCATCAGTACCTGAACTCGTCATTGCCTACGAGCCCGTCTGGGCAATTGGCACGGGCCTCACCGCAACGGCGGATGAGGCTCAGGAAATGCACGCATTCATCCGCACGAAACTGCAGTCCATCACGGGCAGCGGGGAGCGTACGAGAATCGTGTACGGTGGCAGCGTCAAAGCCACAAACGCCGCAGCGCTGTTTGCCTGTGACGATATAGATGGCGCACTGGTCGGCGGCGCGTCACTCCACGCTGCTGACTTTGCAGCCATCGTGCGCGCCGCGGCTGCGGCCTGACGAATAACGCCCCAGGGGCAGAGGACGTATGGAACAAATAGTGTTAATCGTGCATCTGGTGTTGGCCCTGTCCATCATCGGCCTGATTCTTTTGCAGCAGGGAAAAGGCGCTGACATGGGTGCCTCTTTCGGAGCCGGCGCATCACAGACGCTGTTTGGCAGCGACGGCAGTGGCAATGTACTGACCCGGGCGACTGCGTGGCTTGCGGCGCTTTTCTTTGCCACCAGTTTCGGGCTGGCCATGATCGCCACGCAAAAGACCCGCGTGTCGGATGATCTGGATCTCGTTATTCCACAGTCCGTGCAGCAGCCCGCACGTGAGCAGGCACC
>CAZTJR010000017.1:0-27722 GCA_964613795.1 uncultured Alteromonadaceae bacterium
AACAATAGCGTGGTGGGTATCGTAACCACGAACGACCTGGTGCGGGATATTCTCCGCATCATTGAATAGCAGGGCGCGACAATGACAAGCATCGGCACACCATTATCTTCCGGCGCCACCCGCATCATGCTGCTTGGCAGTGGCGAGCTGGGCAAGGAGGTCGCCATCGAACTCATGCGCCTTGGCTGTGAAGTCATTGCCGTAGATCGCTACGCCAATGCGCCCGCCATGCAGGTTGCCCACCGCAGCCACGTCATCAACATGCTGGATGACGCCGCCCTGCGCGCGCTTGTGGAAAGCGAGAAACCGCAGCTTATTGTCCCGGAAATCGAGGCCATCGCCACTGACGAACTGCTGCGGCTGGAAACCGAGGGCTGGCGGGTTGTACCCAGCGCCCGCGCTGCGCAGCTGACCATGAACCGCGAGGGCATACGGCGACTTGCGGCGGAGGAACTGGGACTGCCAACATCGCCGTACCGCTTTGCCGCAACGCGGGAGGCCTATCTGGCCGCGGTGGAGGACATCGGCACACCCTGTGTGGTCAAGCCCATCATGTCCTCGTCCGGCAAGGGCCAGAGCACCGTGCGCAGCGCAGACGATATCGACGCGGCCTGGGAACATGCCCAGTCGGGCGGTCGCAGCGGCGCCGGCAAGGTGATTGTCGAGGGCTTTGTCGATTTCGACTACGAGATCACGCTACTGACGGTGCGCCACCGCGATGGCACCGCGTTCTGCCAGCCCATCGGTCATCGGCAGGAGCGCGGAGACTACCGCGAGTCCTGGCAGCCCCAGGCCATGAGCCCACAGGCGCTATCACGCGCCGAGGACGTCGCGGCGGCGGTAACCGCAGCTCTCGGCGGCCACGGCCTCTTTGGGGTCGAGCTGTTTGTACGCGGGGATGAGGTGTATTTCAGCGAAGTCTCGCCCCGGCCGCACGACACCGGCCTGGTGACGCTTGTCTCACAGGACCTGTCGGAGTTCGCGCTGCACGCCAGGGCCATTCTTGGCCTGCCCGTGCCAGTCATTCGTCAGCGAGGCCCCGCCGCATCCGCAGTGCTGCTCGTTGCGGGCAACTCCACCGAGATGCGTTACGCTAATCTGGCCGCCGCACTGGCGGAACCCGATACCGATCTGCGCCTGTTCGGCAAACCCGAGGTACGCGGCGAGCGTCGCATGGGTGTGGCCCTGGCGCTGGGTGAGAGCACGCAAGACGCGGTGGAGAAAGCCCTGCGGGTTGCCGGGCGAGTTGACGTGCGACTCTGAGGAAACCCTCAGGGCCGCGCCAGCACGACCTCGATTTCGACCAACATGCCGGGCACCGCCAGTCCGGCCACCTGCAGGGCCGAGCGCGCGGGCAGGTTGGGCTGATCGTCAGTGCCAAAGTAGCGACGATAGGCGCGCATCATGCCCTGAAAGTCCATCATCTCCTCACCTTCGGGCGCCACCAGGAAGACCTGCATCTTGATCACGTCACCAAAGGTCAGGCCCTTCGCCGCCAGCGACTCTTCCAGCCGTGCGAACACGGACAGGGTCTGTGCTTCCGTGTCACCCCAGTAGTCCGACGAATACTCTTTCGCATCGGAATTGGCCGGCCGCGGCGTGGTGCCGCTGTGATAGACCAGGGTGGTGCCCGGCAGCACTTCCACCGCCTGGGCAATGGGGAAGTCACTCCCGGGCAGCGCGTGACGGCGGACCTCCGCCGAGGCACTGGCGCCTACCGCCAGCGCCAGTGCCGCGGTGGCGGCCAGTTGACGGGGGCGCGAAGTCGGTTGTTTGTTCATTGAATTATCCTCAGCTGTGGGTTGTGGGGTCGGCGCCGTCGTGCTGGTCATCTTTGCCGACAGCGCGGCAATATACGCCACCGTATCGTACACTGCCTGCTTATTCGCGAGTCCAGCGCTTGCCAGGCGCATACCCGTTCCGGCGACGTCCTGTGCATCATAGCCCCGCACGCCGCGACGGAATCCGTCGATCTGTCGCGCCAGGTACCAGGGCTCGCGGCCGACCAGCGGGGGCGCCTGCAGGGCCGCATTACCGCTGCCATCGATACCGTGACAGGCGGCGCAGGCCTGATAGAGCCTGGCACCGCGGGTCGCCTCACCGATGGCCACCGGATCGTCACGCCCTACATCCGTTGCGGATATCACCATCAAAGGCTCGGGTGCTGGCATGGGCATAGACTCGACCAGCTCGACCGCGCGTTCGATAGTGGCCTGATCCAGCTGCGCCGCCTGTGGCCACATGGCCGCGCCGTAGCGGTCACCGGGATGCCGGCCGCGCCACCCCTCGCGAAAGGCGCGCAGCTGGTTGCGCACGTACCAGCCCGGCAGCCCGGCGAGTCGCGGTGCGTTCACTGCCCGGTTACCACCAAGACCCACACCGTGGCAGGTGGTGCAGGCAATGAGCTCTTCCGCAACGGGGGGCAGGGCAAACGCTGCGTCCTCTGTCGCCGCCCTGCGCGGGTCCGCGTAGGCTGCTGCCACTGCCGACAGCAACGCGACTGCCATAAGGCTGATCACGGACCGGGCACTTTGCCGCCGGGAGCACGCCGGGCGTCCGGAGCCGTCGATACCGCGGCGTGCAAAAAGACGTCCCGATGTCATCGCGCCGCCACCGAGGCCCCACGGGCCGGTGCCGCCATCTGTGACTGCAGCTGCTGAATAGCATGATGTGCCGACGAGAATGCTCCCTCCTGCCACCCGGGGTGGTAGCTCATCTGGTCCCCCATCAGCAGATGACGACCACGCAGCGGTCGCTGCAGATAGGAAAAATGGCGGCCGCGGGCCGCATCGCTCCATTTTGCGGTGCACCCCATGTGAAAGTTCATACGCTGCCAGGGCACGCTGACAAAACTGTGGGCGTGCCGCTTCGCCTGCGGGTGGAGCTTCTCCAGCTGCAGCAGCGCACTGGCATAGCGCTCTTCCGGCGACATGCGGGCAAACAGTTCGGCATGCGCCGGGTCGAAGGTATACGCCGCCAGCATGACGCCGCTGGCGAGGTGGGCACCGTGCGGCGGGTACCAGACCTGCTCGATGGGCTGGCTGGTCCAGGAGATGCCGCCATAAATTCCCTCGTCTTCCCAGAAGCGCTGGTTCATCTGGATGCCAAGCTTGAACAGCTTGCCGCGACCGATGCTGTTCAGCGCCTCGGTGTAGCGCGCGGGAAAGTTGTGATCGAGACCCGCCAGCAGGTGCACCGGGATGCAGTTCAGGCAATAATCCGCGCGCAGATGCTGGTGAGTACCGTCGCGCTGATAGACAACGTCCACTCCCTCATCCAACACCCGGATGCGCTGCACAACCGCACCGGTATACATGGGGCTTGTGATCGCACGCGCAAACGCTTTCACAATGGCATCCATGCCGCCCCGCGGTTGCAGCAGCGGCGCGGCCTGGTCCTCATGCTCGCCAAAGTGCATCTTGTAGCGCCAGAAGTCAGACTTGAGGATTTCCGAAAAATCCAGCCCCGGCTGCAGCTGACCCGGCTCGAGCATTCCCGCCGTGGGCGAAAGCTTCCCCGGCTGGCGGTAACCGCCGCGCGGGGAACCGCGGTACAGCAGGTTGCTGTCGAGATCACCGTAGCTGCGCAGAAAGCCCATAAAGCGTTCGACGTCGTCCGCATCCAGCGCCTCGTCGAGCGCGCCCTCGCGGCTAAGCTTGCCCGCAAGCTCGGCCAGGAAACCCCGGGCCTCGGTGACAAAGTGGCGTTGGCGCACGCGCTGGCCGCCGAAGGCCGCGTCATCCTGGGTCCAGGCGTTGTAGTCGACGTTGACGAAGGGCTCCAGCTCGACCCCGAGGGTCTTGCAGTAATGAAGCAGCAGGCGATGGTGCGCCGGAATACGTGCCGGCCCGGCGTTGAAATAGAGATGCGGCTGGTCGTCGAACTCACAGCGACGCGGAAACCCCATCTCGTCGATCAGGTCGCCCGAGCGCAGGGTGAGATTACGCCCGCCGAGACGGTGGGAGGCTTCCAGAATGGTGCACTGAAAGCCGGCGCGCTCCAATTCGAGGCAGGCCATGAGACTGGACAGACCGCCACCAAGCAGAACAACGGAGCGTCCCTCGCCCGCTGGCATCGCTCGGGACAGTGGGTCCGCGTTTGCCGCACCCGGCATCAGCCCCAGCGCCAGCGCGCCCTGCAGCACTGCGGCAGAGCCCCCGGCAGCACCGAGGCGCTCCAGAAAAGCCCTGCGCGTTAAAGACACAGACATGAGTGACCCCGCCATCCGCTTGCCATTCAGCTAACAGATGCACAAACCATGCCTCCATGCAGTGACGCTAGTAGAGCCGGAACGCCTCGCGATCCGCGGTGCCGCCAAACACTGAGGTCACCCGCGCACCAACGATCATGTCGTAAGGCCCCCAGGCGGGCTCGAACAACACGCGACCGTCGAGCGCGGTAACGCGGCAGTCGTCGAACTGCAGCAGCAGATTGCGGTGCTCCGCGCGCACAATGTTGCGCAGGATGCCACTGACGGTGATCCCGGACAGAAATGCCAGGGTGACGCGCTCACCCAGCCGGATATCGTGGGCCCTGAGCTCATCGACACTGTAGTCGGACAGGCAGCGGCTGAAATCCTTGAGATAACCCACGGGCCCACCAATGCCTTCGGGGTGCCTGTCAGTACCGTGGCCGTAGAGTTCACTGCCGCGAAAGGCAATCTGCCCCGGACCCTGGGTCTGCAGATAGCTGACGTTATCCACCGCATCGCAGATCACGTCGATGAAGCGCCCGCTGACCTGCACGCCCGAGTCCAGCTCCGCCGTGCACACCGTGCCCGCCTCGATGGCCTGCCGCAGCGATGCCGCACCGCCGCGGCGGAAGGCCATGCCCGCGGCGAATTCCTCGAGCACCTGGGACAGGTGGCGGCAGCTGCGCGTGACAAAGAGCTGCGGCTGCTCGCGGGTGATATCGTAATTCCACTTGATGGCATCGACGGTGAGCGGGATCTTGCGCACGCGGCTGTCGTCCAGGCAGCGCTGACTTTCGCCGAGTGAAGACAGCAGGCCGGCACCGAAAATCCGGTAGTCGTCCAGGGTTCCCACCAGCCCGTATTCCACGGTCCACCAGTGCAGGCGCGCCAGCAGCGCCGCTTCCGAGGGCGGCGCATCGCTTTCAGTGAGCGCGGTGAGCCTCGCCTCGGCTTCGGCCACCGCATCGGCCGGCGCGTTGCGTGAGGCCTTCAGGTCGGACAGCGTGCGTACCGCATTGTAGACCTCGAAGTCGTGCTGGCTGGCGATGGCGCGCATCCCCACTTCGCCAAACCGCTGCAGGAACTCGGCGTAGTCCACATCCACAATAAAGGGCGCATGGCCCGCCGCCTCGTGCAGGATATCCGGTGCCGGGGTGTACTCGGTATGTTCCTCATCGCGCATCTCCAGCGCAATCACCAGCACCCGGCGCGCCTGGAATTCCATAAAAATAGCCGGCGGGATAAAGCCATCCACGACAATCGCGCTCCAGCCCAGCTGCGCCAGGCTCTCGTTCATGTCGTCGATCGAGGGGATGTGCCGCTGCGACACCCCGGTGCGCTGCAGCCCCTCGAGATACACCGGATGCGCGGTGCTTGCCAGGCTGCGTGTCAGTCTTCGCATAAGAAAGCGCCACAGCGCATGATCGCGCCGCGTATACTGGGTCGCGTGATCCTGCACCCGGGCAAAGGGCTGCAGGTGGCCCGGGAGGCTGGCAATAATCTCCTGCTGGGTAAGGCTCATCGCAGTGTCCGATCCTCTCGCATAATGCCGGCTCAGATCACGCCCCGACGCTCCTGCTCCAGCTCGATGGACTCGAACAGGGCCTGGAAGTTGCCTTCGCCGAAGCCGTCGTTGCCCTTGCGCTGGATGAATTCGAAGAAGATCGGGCCGATGACCGTGGTCGAGAAGATCTGCAGCAGATAGCCGCCACCCTGCTTCTCGCCGCCGTCGATCAGGATCTGTCGCTGGCGCAGCGCCTCGACGTCTTCCCCGTGCCCGGGCAGGCGTTCGTCGATAAGGTCGAAGTAGGCATCCGGTGTTTCCTGCAGCTTCAGGCCGCGCTCGGTGAGGGCATCCACCGAGGCGTAGATGTCCTCGCAGCCCAGCGCGATGTGCTGGATCCCCTCGCCGTTGTACTCGTCCAGATACTCCGCAATCTGGCTCTTGTCATCGGAGGACTCGTTGATAGGGATGCGGATCTTGCCGCAGGGACTGGTAAGCGCGCGGCTCTGCAGGCCGGTCTTCTTGCCCTCGATATTGAAAAAGCGGATCTCGCGGAAGTTGAACAGCTTTTCATAGAAGCCGGCCCACTTGTCCATGTTGCCGCGCTGCACGTTGTGGGTCAGGTGATCAATATAGGTGAGGCCGGTGGTCGCGCTGGCGCGGTCTTCGGTCTGCGGGATGGGTTCGAAGTCGACATCGTAAATGGTGCGATCGCCGTAGCGATCCACAAGATAGAGGCGACTGCCGCCGATGCCCTCGATCGCCGGAATATTCAGCTCCATGGGGCCTACAGGCTCGCGGATAACGGTGGCGCCCAGTTCTTCCGCACGCTTTAGCGCCGCGCGGGCATCTTTCACCCGGAAGGCCATAGCACAGGCGCAGGGACCGTGTTCACGCGCGAAGGCCTGGGCAAAGCTGTCCGGCTCGGCATTGACGATGAAATTGATGTCGCCCTGCCGATGCAGCGTCACGTTCTTGGTGCGGTGGTGCGCTACGGCGGGGAAGCCCATGCGCGTAAACAGGTCGCGCAGCAGCTCGGGATCCGGTGCGGCGTACTCGACAAATTCAAAGCCGTCGGTTCCCATCGGGTTATCCATCTGATCCACCATTGCCTGTCTCCTTACCCTATAAAAACACTATGGTATTCCCGATGCGGCGGGGAATGCTGCCAGAATCGGGCCCGCGGCACCGGTTTTTGAAACGCTGTTCCACGCCGAGGCATAATTATGACAGGGTATTCCGAAAAACCGCGCTTCCGTCAGAGTTCGATCCGCGTCGTCCGCTTCACCGTGCGCAGGGTGAAGCTTGAGGCGGCGGCATCCACCAGCGGGCTGTTGAGCAGCTTCTGGGTAAGAAAACGCTCGTAATCCTCGACATCCCGCACCATGACGAGCAGCGTGTAGTCGTGGTTGCCAGACACCGCGTAGCAGGCCATCACCTCGGGTGCCTGGCTGACCATGTCCTCAAAGTCCACCCGGGACGTATCGTTGTGGTGGGCCAGTTTGACGTTGCAGATCACGCTGACGCGGATGCCGAGCCTGGCGGGCGACAGCAGCACCACCCGACCTTCAATGACACCGCCCGCCTCCAGCGCCTGAATGCGGCGCCATACCGAGGAACTGGAGCTGCCCACGCGCTCGGCAATGGCCTGGTGCGTGAGCTGGCTGTCGTCCTGCAGCAGGTTGAGAATGGCGCGGTCGGTGCGGTCGAGCTTCATTGGGCTTCCTTTCAGGGTCAGGTCCGCTCCGGACCAGACCCCACAGACATGGGCTATACTGCCGCCATCACAAGTCACGGGAGACGCCCATGTCAAGAATAAAGCCACTCATGGCGATGTGCCTGATCGCCGGGCTCGGTGCCGCGCCCGCGCTGCAGGCAGACGACACCATCCGCTCGGCGCACGCGCAGAAGACCCTCGAGATCTACCGCACCATTGTCGAGGTGGATACCTCCAAGCGCACGGGCAATAGCACAACGGTGGCCACCTATCTCGCCGGCGAGCTGGTCACTGCCGGATTCCCTCCCGAGGATATCGAGGTGCCGATGACCGGCGAATTTGCCTCGCTGGTCGCGCGCTACCGCGGCAACGGCTCCACCGACAAGAAACCCATTCTTTTCCTCGGCCACATGGACGTGGTGGAAGCTCTGGCAACGGACTGGGAGCGCCCCCCATTTCAGCTTACCGAGGATGAGACCAACTTCTACGCCCGCGGCACGATCGACAACAAGTTCGGCGTATCGCAGCTCACGTCCACTTTCATTCGCCTGAAAAAAGAGGGCTTTGTACCCGATCGCGACCTCTACCTGGTGTTCTCCGGTGACGAGGAAAGCGGCATGAGCACCACACGCATGCTGGCCTATGAGCGTCCGGATCTTGCGGAGGCAGAATATGCGCTGAATTCTGACGCCGGCGGCGGCGTGCTGGATGCCGAGGGCAACGCCGTGGCCTATCGCATACAGGCGGCGGAGAAGACTTACGCCACCTGGGAAATGACCGTGCAAAATCCGGGCGGCCACAGCTCCAGGCCGCGACAGGATAACGCCATTTACGATCTCGCCGACGCCATCAAGGCCGTACAGGCCTACCAGTTTCCGGTGCAGTGGAGTGAAATGACGCTGGCCTACTTCCAGCACACCGGCGAACAGCTCGGCGGTGAACTGGGCGACGCCATGATCGCCTTTGCCTACGACCCACAGGACGCGGCGGCAGCAGCGCGTCTGGCACAGGAGCCCTCCTATATCGGCACCACACGCACCACCTGCGTCGTGACCATGCTGCAGGCCGGCCACGCGGAAAACGCCCTGCCCCAGTCAGCGACCGCCACCGTCAACTGCCGTATTTTCCCGGGCGTTGGCGTCGCAGAGGTCGAGGAGACGCTGCGCGAGGTCGTCGACAACGAGGCGGTGGCGTTAACGATGCTGGCAGATCCCACCGAAAGCCCAATCTCAGAGCTGCGCAGCGATGTGGTTGCCGCCGTCGGCAAGGCAGTGCACAGCCGCTATCCCGATGTGAAACTCATTGCCTACATGGAATCCGGTGGCACAGACGGCATGCACTTTCGCAACGCAGGCATCCCGACCTGGGCGGTCAGCGGTGTGTTCATGAACCCTGATGAGATGTTCGCCCACGGACTGAACGAGCGCGTACCGATCAAGGCCTTCTACGACGGTCTCGATCACTGGAGCGTGATCATCCGCGAACTCACGACGCCGTGACGAGATTGCACGACCGCGATAGCGCTATGCGTTGCCTGCCCTGCACCGTGGCGGACAAACTGGCAGCCCCCGGCTGCCAGGCCTGAGGTGAATCATCTCGCACATGCGCTGCTGGCGGACCCGCAGCCGCCGCAGCGCCTGGGCAACCTGTTTGGCGACGCCGTTCGTGGCCCGCTGGCGACGGTCGACCTGCCGGCCGGCGTGCTGGAGGGCGTTCGCCTGCACCGACAGATTGATGCCGTCACAGACCAGCATCCGACATCGATTCTACTGCGCGAGCTCTTCCCCGGTTCGCTGCGGCGCTACGCCGGTATCGTGCTCGACGTGGCCTTCGATCACTACCTCATCCGGCAGTGGCCGCTATTCTGTGATGTGAACCGCGAGTCGTTTACCCTTGAGGTCTACGACGCCATGCACCAGAATCCGGGCCTGCTGCCCGGCCCCGTGCGCGGCGCGGCCTCGCGGATGATCACGCGGGACTTTCTCAATCGCTGCGAGACGATAGACGGCGTGATGTCCGTACTGGCATATCTCGATACACGACTGTCGCGAGGGTTTGATCTTGCCGCAGCGCGACGAACGCTGGCGGTACACGACCGGACGCTGGAACAGGGTTTTACGGACGTGTTCAGCGACGTGCAGCGTACCCTTAGGTCAGGGTTCAGTGGCGCCTGACCCAAAAGGAAACATCCCAGACAACAAGGAGCAGATGTGCCAGCCGAAATTTCCATCAGGCATCTCGAGAAAGTTTACGACGATGGATTTCGCGCCCTCAGCGATATCAATCTGGAGATACAGCGCGGCGAGATCTTTGCCCTGCTCGGCCCCAACGGTGCCGGCAAGACCACGCTGATAAGCATTGTCTGCGGTCTGGTGAATGCCTCCGATGGTGAGGTAATGGTCGCCGGCCACGACATCATCCGGGACTACCGCGGAGCGAGGGAAAGTATCGGCCTGGTGCCCCAGGAGCTGAGCACGGATGCCTTCGAATCGGTCTGGGGCGCCGTCGCCTTCAGCCGCGGCCTGTTCGGCAAGTCACCGGACCCGGCGCACATCGAGAAGGTCCTGCGCGAACTGTCCCTGTGGGACAAGCGCAACAACCGCCTCATGTCACTGTCCGGCGGCATGAAGCGTCGGGTGATGATTGCCAAGGCGCTATCCCACGAGCCGCGCGTGCTGTTCCTCGACGAACCCACCGCGGGGGTCGACGTGGAGTTGCGGCGCGACATGTGGGCCATGGTCCGCGGCCTGCGTGAAAGCGGCGTCACCATCATTCTGACCACCCACTATATTGAAGAGGCGGAGGAAATGGCCGACCGCATCGGCGTCATCCGCAACGGCGAGATCATCCTGGTCGAGGACAAGGCACAACTCATGGCCAAGCTCGGCAGCAAGGAACTGCGCCTGCACCTGCAGCAGCCACTGGACGCCATTCCCGACGCGCTGAACGGCGAGCCCGTGTCACTCGAGGCCGAGGGCTACGATCTTATCTATACCTTCGATGCCCAGCGCGAGCAGGCCGGCGTTGCCAGGCTGCTGCGGCTTCTCGGCGAGACAGGCATCGAATTCCGCGACCTGCAAACCCGCGAGAGCTCGCTGGAGGAGATCTTCGTCGGGCTGGTCAACCGCCCATCCGCCGGCGTCGACGCGGGCACCACCGCCACCCCCCCGGGAGTCAACGAACGATGAATCTGCACGGCGTTCGCGCTATCTACAAATTCGAAATGGCGCGCATGCGGCGCACGCTGATGCAGAGCGTGGCATCGCCGGTCATCTCCACCACGCTGTATTTCGTGGTTTTCGGCGCCGCCATTGGCAGCCGCATGGGCGACATCGACGGCATCAGCTACGGCGCCTTCATCATCCCGGGGCTGCTGATGCTGTCACTGCTGACCCAGAGCATCTCCAACGCGTCCTTCGGCATCTACATGCCGAAATTTTCCGGCACCATTTACGAGGTGCTTTCGGCGCCGGTTTCCTATCTCGAGATCGTGCTCGGCTACGTGGGTGCCGCCGCCACGAAATCGGTGATCCTCGGCATCATCATATTGGTCACCGCGCGTTTCTTTGTGGATTACCAGGTAATGCACCCGCTGTGGATGCTCGCGTTTCTGGTGCTCACCGCAGTGACCTTCAGCCTGTTCGGCTTCATTATCGGGATATGGGCCGATGGTTTCGAGCAGCTGCAGATTGTGCCGCTGATGGTGATTACGCCGCTGGTCTTCCTCGGCGGCACGTTCTATTCCATCGACATGCTACCGGAGCTGTGGCAGACCGTGGCGCTGTTCAACCCGGTGGTCTACCTGATCAGTGGCTTTCGCTGGGCGTTTTACGGCGTGTCCGACGTGCATATCGGTATCAGCGTCGGGATGACTCTGGTTTTCCTGTTTGCCTGCATGTTTACCATCAGCTGGATCTTCCGCACCGGGTACCGGCTGCGCCCCTGAACCCCGCAGCCACAGGGAATTCATTTGCGAGGCCCCGCATGATCGATCTGCGCAGTGATACTGTTACCCGTCCCAGCGCCGGTATGCTGGCCGCGATGACGTCGGCGTCGCTGGGCGATGACGTCTGGGGCGATGATCCCACGGTCAATGCCTTTCAGGAGCGGCTTGCAGCGCACACCGGCAAAGAAGCGGCGCTGCTCTTCCCCACCGGCACACAGAGTAACCTGGTGGCGCTGATGGCGCACTGTGAGCGCGGAGATGAATACATTGTCGGTCAGTCCGCTCACACCTACCGCTACGAAGGGGGCGGCGCCGCCGTGCTGGGCAGCATACAGCCGCAGCCGATCGAGAACGCGGCGGATGGCAGCCTGCCGCTTGACAGGATAAGCGCCGCCATCAAGGCCGATGACGTGCACTTTGCGCGCAGCCGGCTGCTGGCACTGGAGAACACGATTGGCGGCAGGGTCCTCCCCGCAGACTACGTTCGCGAGGCGACGGCGCTGGCGCGTGAGCGCGGGCTGGCGACGCACCTGGATGGTGCGCGGCTGTTCAATGCCGCAGTTGCCAGCGGCGTCACCGCGGGATCATTGTGCGAGCCTTTTGACAGTGTCTCGCTGTGTTTTTCCAAGGGTCTCGGTACACCAATGGGATCGGCGCTGGTCGGCTCCCGGGCGCTGATTGAGCGGGCGCGGCGCTGGCGCAAGGTGGTGGGTGGCGGTATGCGCCAGTCCGGGCTCATCGCAGCCGCTTGTCACTATGCGCTCGACCACCACGTCGCAGATCTCGCCGAGGATCATCGGCGCGCGGCGCGTCTTGCGGATGCCCTGGCCACCCTGCCGGGTGTCGACGTCACCTCGCGGGCGACCAACATGGTATTCGCCTCCTTCCCACAGGACCACCTGTCCCGCCTGTCCACCTGGCTGGAGGCCTCCGGCATTCTGCTCCCACTGTCCCACAACACACGAATTGTGCTGCACCGGGATGTTGGAGATGCGCAGATCGATGCGGTCATCGCGGCCTTCGAGGCCTACTTCAGCGGACACCGCACAACGGATGGTCAGGCAGCGGCAGGCGGACAACAGCAGCTGAGCCGGTGATCGTGGACAGCTCACGCATCGGAGCTCACTGGCCGGCGCGCCGTGTACCCAGCCAGGAGCCCACGAGATACACCAGCCCGCCGGCCAGCATGCCGGGCAGAATTTCATAAATCGTGTCAACGATGCGCGGATCCAGCCATTGATAGCCCAGCACCACCGTGGGTCCTACGGCAATCATGGCCATTGCCAGCCACTGTGGTGGTTGCCGGCCCAGCGCGTAGAGCAGCATGAGTGGCGCAAATGCCGCACCCAGACCTGACCAGGCATACAGGACCAGAACGAACACGCTCTCGTCCGACACCAGCGCAATGGTCAGCGCCAGCAGAATCATGCCCAGCGTCACGAGCCGTGTGCGCCCGAAGCTCTGCCAGCGCTTCGGCAGCAGGTCCTGGCTGATCGCGGCTGAACAACTCAGGATCAGGGAGTCAGCCGTAGAGATGGTAGCGGCAAACAGTCCCGCAAGCACCAGGCCCGCGAGCACGCCGGGAAGCAGCTCTGCCGCCAGGGTCGGCAGCGCCAGCTCGGTGTCCTCGGTTACGTCGAAGTTGGCAATCTCCGGCAGGATCAGGCGCGACATCAGGCCGACCACCAGTGCCAGGGTGTAGAAGCTGGTGTACCAGCTGTAATAATAGAATCGCGCGCGCCGCATACTGTCCTCGCTGTCCAGCGACATAAAGCGCACCATGATGTGGGGCTGGCCGATCACCCCGAAGCCGGCGAATATCCAGCCAATCACGAACAGGCCCGGGCCGGCGGCACCAAAGGCGAGATTCGGCGGGAACAGATTCATGAAGGTATCGGACACGCCGTTGAGCGCCTCCCAGCTGCCGTCGAGACCACCGAAACGGCTGACGGTGATCCAGACCATGACCAGCATGCCCGTGAGCATGACCATGGACTGGGCGGCATCGGTCCAGACAGAGGCGCGCAGTCCCCCGGAAAAACAGTAGAACAGCACCATGCCGGCACCGAGCAGGGCGCCGAGCCGCTGCTCCCATCCGAAGATTACGTGCAGTGCCTTGCTCCCGGCGCTGAACTGGGCAGCGGAATAGATGCCGAGGAAAACGACCGCGATCAGCGCCACCAGCACGCGCACGCCGAGGTGATTCTGTCCGTACCAGTTGGCGAGCAGGGACGGATAGGTGAGTGACTCGAATTCTTCCGTTGCCCGGCGCAGCCGTCGGTGCACCAGCAGAGAGATGAGGAAGTCGCCGAAGATCCAGCCGATCATCAACCAGACCGCACCCAGGCCGGTGGAGTAGGTAAAGCCGATCATGCCGATAAACATGTAGCCACTGTTGTTGGTGGCCACGGCAGACAGACCCGCGAGTGCGGGTGGCAGTGATCGTCCGGCCAGGAGATAGTCGGCGCTCTGCTTGCGTCGCACGAGCACGGAAGAGAAGCCCACCAGCAGAAACGCCAGCATAAAAAATAGGAAACTGCCTTCTAACACGCCATCTCCATCGCTCTGTACTCGTACCTACTTTACAGGTTTTCGCCGGACGAGAGAAAAACGAAGGGCTCTGCCAGGTCCCGGGCAGACCTGCGATACTTGGCCCATGCCCGATAGCGCCCTTTTCCCTGACGGATAACACGCGATGGTTTCAAGACAGCTGACAGTCTTTCTTGCCGGCCTGCTTCTGGTCGCTCTTGCCCTGTGGCAGCTGGAGCAGGCGCGCAGCGGTATCAGCACGCGCGATACGGACATCGGTGACACCCCCGCGACGCTCTACTGGGAGCGCAACGCGGCACCCTCGCCGGTGGTCGTGGTCAGCCACGGCTTTGCCGGTTCACGCCAGCTGATGCAGGCTTTCTCGCTGCACCTGGCGCGCGCAGGCTACCGCGTGCTGGCCTTTGACGCACTCGGCCATGGCCGCAACCCCATGCCCCTGTCCGGCGATGTCACTGCGATCGACGGCACAACGGCGCTGCTGGTCGCCGAGACGCGGCGCGTGATCGCGGCGGCGCGGCAGCTGGATGGCGCCAGCGGGGACGTCGCCGTGCTCGGCCACTCAATGGCCAGCGACATTGTCATTCGCGCGGCGCTGGCGGAGCCCGACGTTCGCAACGTCATCGCTATTTCCATGTTTTCCGAGGCGGTGACGCCACAGGCGCCCGAGCGACTGCTGATAGTGAGCGGAGAATGGGAGGCTCGACTGCGCGCAGTTGCCCTGTCCGCGCTGCAGCAGGTGGATCCGGCCGCCGACGAGGGTGACACCGCCGTATCCGGAAGCGTGCAACGCCGTGCGACGGTCAGTCCGGCGGTAGAGCACGTGGGCGTGCTGTTCAGTGCGCACAGCCTGCGCGAATCGCTGGACTGGCTGAACCGCGGATTCCAGCGCAGCAGGGTGCCCTCGGTCGAACCTACCGGCGGCTGGATCCTGGCCCTGCTGATCGGCATCGTGCTGACGTTCCGACCGCTGATCCAGCGCCTGCCGCAGCGGCCTTCACCAGAACCACCAACCACGAGACGCCTGCTGTTGGCCATTGGACTGCCCATGCTGCTGGCGCCGGCGATCGGTGTTCTGGTCTTCCGGCCGTTCCTGCCCGTGCTCGTAGCGGATTATCTCCTGCTGCATTTTGCGCTGTATGCGGGAATTCAGCTGGCGGTGCTTCGGCGCTGGCCAGTGCAGCGCGGTGAGCTGTCATGGGCAGGCCTGGCGCTGCTGCTGATCTGGGGCCTGCTGTTTATCGGTCTGGCCCTTGATCGCTACGCTGCCAGCTTTGTGCCTACCGGTGAGCGCCTGCTCGTGATCGCCGCGCTGTCACTGGCGACGATCCCCTTCATGCTGGCAGACAGCCGGGTAAGCGGGGCTGGCGCCGGTCGCTGGTGGCAGCGCCTCGCCGCCCGCGCGGCCATCCTTGTCTCGCTCGCGATCGCCGCCGTGATCAAGCCGGAAGAACTCGGGTTCGTCTTACTGGTGTTCCCGGTGGTTCTGCTGTTCTTTCTGGTACATGGCACGCTGGGGCGGGCGCTGGCGCAGCGTACCGGCACAGCCGCCAGCGGTATCGGCCTGGGATTGATTCTGGCCTGGGCACTGGGCGTCAGCTTTCCCTTCTTCGCGCCGGCTTAGTGCAAGGCTGGACAAGCCGGCCGGAAACGGCGATTCTCCTGCGCTGACACCCGGACAGACACTGCAGCGGGAGGGACGCAGGCATCTTCGGTCTCACGGTGAATATCAGTGGCATCGACCTTGCAATCATCGCCGCCTATTTTGTCGCGGTCGCCGTGATCGGCGTTGTCGTTGCCCGCCGGACTCGCAGCGGCGACGACCTGTTTCTCGCCGGACGCCGCCTGACCTGGGGCGCCATCGGCCTCTCCCTGTTCGCCTCCAACATCTCGAGCTCGACACTGGTGGGACTCACCGGGGACGCCTACCGCATCGGTCTTGCGCCATCGGCCTACGAGTGGATGGCGGGGCTGCTGCTGATCGTCGGCGCGTTTACCTTTTTCCCGTTTTTTCTGCGCAGCCGAATCTCAACCATTCCCGAATTTCTCGAAAAACGCTTCGATGCGCGGCTGCGCCGCTATTTTTCCGCCATCACCATTTTCCTCGCCGTGGTGGTGGATACCGCGGCGGGCCTGTACGCAGGCTCACTCGTCGCGCAGGTGTTTATCCCGGACCTCAACCTGTCTGTGTTCATTGTTACCCTGGCGGTTATCGGCGGACTTTATACCGCCGCCGGCGGCCTGGCGGCCGTGGTCTACACCGATGTGCTGCAGGCCATCATCCTGATTGCGGGCACCAGCGCCATTGCAATCCTCACCTTTGCTCAGTTTGACTTCTCCTGGAGCGAGGCCACGCGGGCGCTGCCGCAGGGCCATCTGTCGATCGTGCGACCCACCGATGACCCGGTGCTGCCCTGGCCCGGCCTGCTGATCGGCGTGCCGATCCTGGGTTTTTATTACTGGATCATGAACCAGTACATCGTGCAGCGGGTGCTCGGCGCTCAGAACATTACCGAGGCACGCCGCGGCGCCATTCTCGCGGGCCTTCTGAAGCTCACGCCACTGTTTCTCATGATGCTGCCGGGCGCCTTCGCCGTTTCGCTGCTACCGGGGCTGGATTCGCCGGACAAGGTGTTTCCGACGCTGATCCAGGAATTCCTGCCCATAGGGCTTACCGGGATCGTGCTGGCCGGACTGCTGTCGGCGATTCTGTCGAGCGTGGATTCGGCGCTCAACTCCGCCTCCACGCTGCTGGTTCTGGACTTCATCGAGCCGCTTCGGGGCAGACAACTGACGCCCCGGCAGGGTCGGCGCTACGGCACGCTGGCGACGCTGGGCTTTATGCTGGTCGCCGCCGTGTGGGCACCACTGATACAACATTTTCCAGGCCTCTTTTCCTACATACAGGCTATGTTCGCGTATATCGTCTCGCCGGTCGTCGGGATATTTGTCGTGGGGTTTTTCTGGCCACGCGCTAATGCCCAGGGCGCATTTGCGGCACTGGTGGGCGGACACGGGATTGCCGCGCTGATTTTTGCCCTGGTGCAGTCCGATATCATCGCGCTGCATTTTCTGTACGTGTCGGGGCTGCTGTTCGCGCTCAGTGCAGTGCTGTGTGTGCTGTGCAGTCTATGCGTTGGCGATACGCCCACTCACGCACAGACCCACGACCTCACCTTCGCTCAGCGGGACCTGACGCCGGAGGGAGCGCCGCCGGTCTGGTACGCGGACCCGCGCTACCAGGCCGCAGCCGTGGTAGCGCTGACGCTGCTGACGGTAATCGCGTTCCGCTAGCGGGCCTGAGGGGACTACCGCGTGGCCCACTGGCGTTTCAGCGTGCCGGCGTCGAAGCGGCGTCGGCGGTCAACGTCGCTCCGTCGTCCTCGCCCTGCGACAGGGGAAACACCTCGGCCACTTCCCCGGTATTTTCCAGGTACAGCGAGCGGCTGGGGAAGGCAAAGCCTGTGCCGGCCGCCTCGACAATCTCCTTGATACGGCAGGCCAGACGCTCCTTGATTTCGAGCCACTCACCCCAGACAGTGGTGTTTGTAAAGCAATAGAGCAGGATGTCGATCGAGCTGTCATTGAAGGAGTCGATGCGCACAAAGGTCGCAACCTCGTCGGGCCGCGCAAACTCGTCGCTGTCCAGAATGTAGCGCTCTATACCGTCGCGGATATCACGCAGCTGGGCAAGCGTTGTGCGGTACTCCACGCCCAGCATCCAGTGGATGCGGCGATGGCTCATGCGGGAAAAGTTGGTGACCGCGTTGTCCGCGAGCCGCGCGTTTGGCACGTAGACCGGCGCGCGATCAAAGCGGCGAATCGTTGTGGTGCGAAAACCGATCTGCAGCACTGTCCCCTCGACGACACCATCAACCTGAATCCAGTCGCCCGTTTCGAAACGCCGCTCGCCAAGCACAAACAGGCCTGCAATCAGGTTCTTGAACAGGTCCTGAGCGCCCAGAGCAACCGCGACACCAAACAGACCAAAGCCTGCAATGATTGGAGCAATCGCGATGCCCCACAGCTCCAGTATGGTCGCCGCTCCCATGATCACGAACACCAGCCTGGCAAACTTCACCAGCCACTCACCCATGGCCTCGGTCAGCAGGCGACTCGATCGCGTCAGCGCCTTGCCAGCCGGGGTGCTGATGCAGAAAAACGCCCAGAACAGCGTGAACGCGACCAGCGAGCGATTGACGTTGTACACAAACAGCGCTGCGCCCTCACTGAGATGCAGCACACGGCTGGCAAGAAAAATCCCTATCAACACGGGCACAAAACGCAGCGGCTCGCGCAGTGCCTGTATCACGCTGTTATCGAGCGCGTTGGCCGAGCGATTGCTCAGCCTTGTGAGGGCCCCCAGCACGTAACGCGTAAACAGCGAACGGACCATGAGGGAGAACAGGAAAATGACCAGTGCCGCGAGTATCTGCGGCAGGTTTATGCCATAGACGCCATGATTCCACACCTCCCGCACCAGATCCCAGAACTCCAGCAGAGACGCCATACTCCATTCCACTGCACAAACCTCCTGAAAAAAACCTCTATACTAACAGTGAGAACGGCGGCATTCAGCTGTCCACCGTCCGTTGCAAAAGGAGATTATCAGTGAGAGCCTATCCCATGATTTTTGCTCTGACCGCGGCCCTGATATGCTCAAGCACTGCACACGCACAACAGGAACGCGCCATAGATCGCATCCCGCAGCCGGAGCCGTCAGAAACGCGCACCTGCCTGCCAATATCGCAGATTCGCAGAATCGAGACAGTAGACGACCAGACCCTGCTGTTTCACATGCGCGGCAACAAAAAATACGTCAATCATCTGCCCCGCCCCTGCCATGGCCTGAAGCGCAACAGCTTTATTCATCGAACGCCGATGAACAGTTACTGCAACATGGATATCATTACGGTGGTCGACATGTTCACCGGCATGCAGTTCGGGTCCTGCCCGCTGGGCAAGTTCGAGGAAGTCATGGACGGACCGGCCATTGAATAGTGCGTTTTCGGACCGTGGCACGTCAGGCGGATACCCCGGGCAGGCATCATCGGCTTCCGGCCGATTCGCAGTCACTGCCGCCTGGACATTCCTCAGCAGCGCCTTGTTCTGCTCATCGGGCGCCGCAGCCCTGGCCAGCGAGACTGCGATTCAGGCCTGTGCCGCCATTACCGACAACACCACCCGCCTGGCCTGCTTTGACGCGCTGGCAGCAGCCGTCAATATCGACGAAACCAAAGAAGCCGACGGCGACGGGACAGACACAGGCGACACCGCGAGCAGCGGTCGCCGCGGACGCGGCGAGACAGCGTCTACCCGCGCACAGCCGGGCCGGGCGCGCCAGCGAATGAACGTACAGTCAGCGATCGCCGATCTGCCCTGGGCGGTACTGCCCTACCACCGCAATTATATGCTCCCGATAACCTGGAACGATAACCTCAACCTCGAACCGTGGGAGAACCTGTTCCCGGGAGAGGGTCTGCAGCAGGAAGAGGCCAAGTTCCAGATCAGCTTCAAAGCACTGGCGGGGCGCGATATTCTGGGCGAGGGCACCAACCTCTGGGTCGCCTACACACAGGAAAGCTGGTGGCAGGTCTACAACAGCGATCTGTCGTCGCCGTTCCGGGAAACCAACTACCAGCCAGAGCTCATGTTCACCCTGGACAATGACAAGAGCGTCTTCGGCTTCACCAACACGCAGCTCGGACTCAGCTTCAATCACCAGTCCAATGGCCGCAGCCAGATCCTGTCGCGCAGCTGGAACCGGGTGATTGCCAGCGCCGACTTTGAACGCGACGCAATGCTCGTGCGCCTGCGGGCATGGTATCGCCTGCCGGAAAGCCGCGAAAAAGACGATAACCCGTCCATCTGGAACTACATGGGTTATGGCGATATCACGCTCGCCTGGCGCAATAAACAGCATGAGTTTTCCGTGCTGGCGCGCAACAATCTGCGCGGCGGCGACAACAGCAAAGGCGCCATACAGCTGGACTGGAGCTTTCCTATCAGTCGCCGTTTCCGCGGCTACGTGCAGTATTTCAATGGCTACGGCGAGAGCCTGATCGACTACGACGCCCGCTCACATCGGCTGGGGATCGGCATTACACTGACCGACCTGCTTTGACTTGCACCCCTGGCTTGAAGGTCCAGACTACCGACTATCTCTCCGCCACCGTCGGTGGGATGGTGCGCAGATCGCAGACTACGGCAGTGTGATCGAGGTATACGAGATCGCTCACCGGCGCTGTATCTGGCGTGCGCCCGGCGTACCAGCACTCTCCCGACATGCCTGCGGCGAGCACGTGATCAATGTTGAGAAAAGACAGAAAGGTCGGGCGCACTAAGAGGCCGACATCCGTCATGAAGCGGTAATGTCCCGGGGGCCGCGCAGACCGTCGCAGCGCCCGGGCCGCGGGGTCAAGCCATGTCACCCGGCCCGGATCGGTGTTGAAGTCTCCCAGGACTACGCCGAAGCCGGGTGCGGCACCACCGTCGGCAAAAATCGCCTCGATCTGCCCGAGCCGACAGCGGCTGTCCGTCAGCGTCAGCCCCGAGGTACCGTGTACATGGACCACGCGCAGCATGCCGCCCTGCATCAGGCGCACGGTGGCCGCGGCCACCCGGTTACCCGAGCCGCAGCGATCATCGTCCAGGCCTTCCAGGCCACGCGGGCAGAATGAGACGTCACAGCCCGCAATATGACCAAGCCGTCGGTGAACTGCCAGGCATTTGTCCGGCTTGCCCGGGTGACAGGCCACCTGGTAGCCCTCGCCCAGAATGCGCTGCGCTACCGTGGGATCACCCGGCTGCCACGCCTCACACACGAATCCATCGCGCGCTGATGGAGGAATATCAGCGCAGTGGTCGCTGTGGAACACCTCCTGCAGACCCACGATATCGGCGTTTACCGCATCCAGAAAATTTCGCACATCGCGCATGACCGGCGGCCACGCGAGGCCGTTGCCGTACCAGCGATCTGCCGCTGCGGCCTGTGCAGGGCCATAGCCGGCGTTGGCATGGCGCAGCGTCTCCACTGATCTACCGGAGCCCACGTTCAGCGTCACCACCCGCAGCGCTTCGATGCGCGGGCTTGCGTCCGGCGCCGACACACCGGGGGGAATTGACTGACAGGCGACCAGCAGCAGCGGCAGTAGCAGCATCGACAGGGAAAGCCCTGACGCCGACACGATCAGCCTCCGGCCCCCCGGCTTTCCGCGCCGGAGACAGGCTTCCAGCCGGGCGGACCGAAAACACAGGCATAGCGTTG
Organism: uncultured Alteromonadaceae bacterium; assembly: GCA_964613795.1. Taxonomy (GTDB): domain Bacteria; phylum Pseudomonadota; class Gammaproteobacteria; order Pseudomonadales; family Halieaceae; genus Chromatocurvus. Next base: position 21,174 of record CAZTJR010000017.1, read on the forward strand.
ACGCCAGCCGCTGGCGCCGCGGACATCCTGGGCAATGGCGCGATACTCGTGGCTCAATACCGTCCACGGGTTGTCCGAGTTGAGGTTCCGGGTCAGGCCGTAGCGCACCGGATCGTCATCGCGCTCTGCACTGAAGGTGCCGAACAGCCTGTCCCAGATAATCAGCACGCCACCGTGGTTGCGATCGATGTAGCGCGGGTTGGACCCGTGGTGCACACGATGGTGCGAAGGCGTGTTGAAGACCGCCTCGATCCAGGGGTGCAGCCGGCCCACACTGCGGGTGTGAATCCAGAACTGGTAGAACAGGTTGAGCCCGATCATGGTAATGATCATCGCCGCGTCAAAGCCCAGCAGCGGCAGCCACAGCCAGAACAGAAACTTGTGCAGCCGCTCGCCGACGCCCTGGCGCAGGGCCGTACCGAAGTTCAGGTACCGCGAGGAGTGGTGATTGACATGGCCGGCCCAGAGCAGGCGCACGCTGTGGTTGCTGCGGTGAAACCAGTAATAGCTGAAATCGTCGAGGAAAAACAGCAGCAGCCATGCCCACCACTGCCTCTGCACCACATCGCGCAGAGGGCTGATATCGTGTAGCTGGATGATCAGCCACAGCGCGAACAAGCGCGGCAGGAACTCCACGAGGGCCGACGCCAGGAGCATGCTGAGCGACGTCAGCGTATCGCGAAAACGGTAGTAATCCAGCGCCTTGCGCCGCGAGTGCCAGGCTTCGAGCAGAATCGCCGCCAGATACAGCGGCAATGCGAGCGCGCTGAGGTCGTCCTGCAGAATGTCCATGATATCTTGCATGCCGGGCTGTATCCTGCTCCGTGACTCTTCTGGATTCTAGCGCATCTGGCACCGCGAGCGTGCCTCCAGCATACTGCTCCTAGCGCAGCCCGACAGCGTGCGGCCACTCGGAGAGGCAGCCCATGCACGATACAGACAGCCCGGACTTCGGCAACAGCGAACATCATTCTCTCGGCGAACTCGACGCGTATCTGCTTGGCGAGGGCACTCACCGGCGCCTGTGGACGGTGCTCGGCGCTCACATCGAATGCCGGGAGGGCGTGTCCGGCACGCGCTTTGCCGTGTGGGCACCGAACGCCCGCCGCGTGTCCGTCGTCGCCGATATCAACCACTGGGACCCCGCGACCCACCCCCTGGCGTCGCACGGCAGCACGGGCATCTGGACCGGCTTCGTCGCCGGCATGGGGGAAGGCGACGCCTACCTGTATGACATACTCGGCGCTGACGGCCGCCATCGACGCAAAGCGGATCCGGTCGGTTTCGGGGCGCAGCATCCACCACAGATCGCCTCGGTGGTGCGCGATATCCGTGGCTATGGCTGGCGTGATGCCAGCTGGATGCAGCAGCGCGCAAAGAACAACGCCCGCAGTGCGCCGATCAGCATCTACGAGGTACACCTCGGTTCCTGGCGCCGGCGCGTGCAGGAGGACAATCGCATGCTGTCCTATCGCGAGGCGGCCCGCGAACTGATCGACTACGTGGCGGCGATGGGCTTTACCCACATCGAGCTCATGCCTGTGTCCGAGTATCCCTTTGACGGTTCCTGGGGCTACCAGCCCGTGGGACTCTTTGCACCGACCATTCGCCACGGCCCGCCGCATGAATTCCGCGACCTGGTGGACGCCGCCCATGCGAGGCATGTCGGCGTACTGCTGGACTGGGTGCCCGGACACTTTCCCACCGACGCCCACGGCCTCGGGCACTTTGATGGCACCGCGCTCTACGAGCACGCAGACCCCCGGGAGGGCTTTCACCAGGACTGGAACACGCTCATCTACAATTTCGGCCGCCGCGAAGTCGGCAATTTCCTGATCGCCAATGCCCTTTACTGGCTGGATGAGTACCACCTGGACGGCCTGCGCGTGGATGCGGTGGCCTCCATGCTGTATCGCGACTATTCACGTGACGACGGCGAGTGGATACCCAACGTGCACGGTGGGCGCGAGAACCTTGAAGCCATCGACCTGCTGCAGCGAATGAACAGCGTTGTTTACGCCGAGGTGCCGGGAATTCTCACCACCGCCGAGGAGAGCACCAGCTTTCCGGGCGTATCGCGGCCGGTCCACGACGGCGGGCTGGGCTTTGGCTACAAATGGAACCTGGGCTGGATGAATGACACGCTCGATTACATGAGTCGCGAGCCCGTGCATCGCCAACACCACCATCACCAGCTGACCTTCGGCCTGCACTACGCGTTCTCGGAGAACTTCATCCTGCCCATCAGCCACGACGAAGTGGTACACGGCAAGGGCTCAATGCTCACTCGCATGCCCGGCGACCGCTGGCAGCAGTTCGCTAATTTGCGCGCCTACTACGGATTCATGTGGGGACACCCAGGCAAGAAACTGCTGTTCATGGGCTGTGAATTTGCCCAGGAACGGGAATGGCGCCAGTCGGGTCAGCTCGACTGGGAACTGCTGGACCAGCCGGCCCATGCCGGCGTACAGCGCCTGGTGCGCGATCTCAACATGCTTTACCGCGGAACCCCCGCACTACATCGCCACGACTGCGAGTCGCGGGGTTTTCACTGGCTGGAGGCAAACGACGCCGCACACAGCATCTACGCCTGGCTGCGACTGGGCGACGACGGTGATCCGCCGGTGGTGGTGATCTGCAACTTTACTCCCGTGCCGCGCCCAGAGTGGCGCTGCCCTCTGCCGGCCGGGGGGAGATGGACGGAGCTGCTCAATACGGACGCGGCGGTATACGGCGGCAGCAACACCGGCAACCTAGGTGCCGTGGAGGCCGACGCCGGCCCCTGGCACGGGCAGCCGGCGTCGGCGCAGGTGTTCCTGCCGCCGCTGGCGACGCTGTTCCTGGCCCCCGACAGGAGTTAAGCGATGACCCGGGCCGCCATCAGACGACCGGTGGATCAGACACTTGCCGCCGGCGACAGCACGACACTGGGCGCAACGGTGCGGGACGGCGGCTGCCATTTCGCGCTGTTCTCCGCCGAGGCCGAGGCCGTGGAGCTGTGCCTGTATACCCATGATGGCAGCACCGAGACCGCACGCCACCGGCTGCAGCCCGGGGAAGGCAATATCTGGCACGGTTTTCTGGCCGCTGCCGGTGCCGGCACCTGCTACGGCTACCGCGTCTACGGCCCCCACGAACCCGAGGTAGGGCTGCGCTTCAACCCGAACAAACTGCTGCTGGATCCCTACGCCAGGGCCCTGCGCGGCAACTTTGTCTGGCACGACAGCCACTTGGGCTATCGGCGGGACGACCCCGCGGCCGATCTGTCCTTCTGTGATGTCGATAACAGTGCCGTCATGCCCAAGGCTGTCGTCACCGAGGCGCCAGCGCCGGGGCCGAGCCGCCGGCCAGGCATTCCGCTGGCGGATACCTGGCTCTACGAACTGCACCTGGCGGGCTTTACCCGCCGACACCCGGCTGTCCCCGGGACGCTGCGAGGCACCTGTGATGGCCTGGCGCATCCTGCAAGCCTTGAGTATCTGCGCGCCCTTGGCATCACTGCGGTAGAGCTGCTGCCGGTGCATGCCTTTATCGACGAGTATGCCCTGCATCAGCGGGGCCTGAAGAACTACTGGGGCTACAACACGCTGGCGTTTTTCGTGCCACACCCGGCCTACACGGGAGACGCAGGCGCGGCGGCGTTTCGCGCCATGGTAGACGCAGTGCACGACGCCGGGCTGGAAGTCATTCTGGACGTGGTATATAACCACAGCGCCGAGAGCGACGAACTGGGGCCGACGCTGAGCCTGCGCGGCATCGACAATCGCAGCTATTACCGTCTCGAACACGACCGGCCGCGCTACTACGTCAACGACACCGGCTGCGGCAATACGCTGGACACCCAACACCCCATAGTGCGCCGTCTGGTCATGGACAGCCTGCGCTTCTGGGCGCGCGACATGGATGTGGACGGCTTCCGTTTCGATCTGGCACCGGTGCTGGGACGCGGCCATCGCCACTACCAGCCGGATGCGGCGCTGCTGCGCGACATCAACAGCGATCCTGTTCTGCGCCAGTGTAAGCTGATCGGGGAACCGTGGGATATCGGGCCCGACGGCTATCAGCTGGGCAACCTGCCCGGTGGCTGGAGCGAGTGGAACGATCGCTACCGCGACAGCGTGCGTCGCTTTTGGCGGGGTGACGACGCCCAGCTGCCGGAGCTGGGGCGACGTCTGACCGGTTCTGGCGATATCTTTGCGCCACGCGAGAACGCGCCCACGGCGAGTATCAACTACGTCTGCAGCCACGACGGATTCACCCTGCGCGATCTGGTGAGCTACCGCGAGCGCCACAACGCGATCAATGGCGAAAACAACCGGGACGGACACGCCGATAACCTGAGCGACAACCTCGGTGTTGAAGGGCCCTCCAGCGATCGCGAGACCGAACGCCGGCGCTGGCAGCGACAGCGCAACATCATCGCCACCCTTGCTGTGTCGCAGGGCGTGCCGATGCTGCAGGCCGGGGACGAATTCGGTCGCAGCCAGCGGGGTAACAACAATGCCTATTGCCAGGACAATCCGCTGACCTGGCTGGACTGGGCGCCGCTCAGCGCTGACGCCAGGCAGCTGCGCCTGCTGACGCAACGGCTGATCGATTTTCGTGCCCGCAGCGCGCTCCTGCGCGCAGACCGCTACCGCCATGAACATCCCGATATCGATGGCCAGTGTATCCGCTGGTATGGCGCCGATGGGCAGCCGGCAACCGCCGCGCACTGGCAGGACCCGGCACGTCGCGACATACTGTATGCACTGCTGCAGTGCGATCCGGGTGAGGCAATAGAAGATGCCGTCCTGGTCGTGTTGAATGCGGGGGACGAAGCGCTGACCTACCGGGTACCGGCGGGCATGCCGCGGCCGCGCCTGCTGCTGGTGGATACTGCTGATAAAGCGCCAGCCAGTCGTACACAAGGCATCGATGACGCGCTGCTGCTGGCGCCGGGTTCGCTGCAAATTGCACTCGCAGGCATCGGCGCGGTCGCGCATACTGACAGGTGCACCGACACCGCAGGCACCTGCACGGAGTTAGCGCTATGAACAGCACTGAACTCAACCGCCGCCTTGAAGGCACCCTGGGCGAGGACCTTGAACGGCATTACACCCTGACGCTGGGACGCGACGAACCGGGTGGCTCGCATCGCTATCTGTATGAGGCACTGGCACTCTCGGTGCGCGACCGGCTGGTGGCGCGCTGGCGGCAGACCCGGCACCACCTCCGGGAGGTACGGCCCAGGCGCGTCAACTACCTGTCCATGGAGTTCCTCATCGGCCGCAGCCTGCACAACGCGGTGTTGAACCTCGACCTCGAGGACGATGTGCGCGATGCACTGCAGCAGCATCACAACCAGCTTGAGGACGTGGAATCAGAAGAGCTCGATGCTGGCCTCGGCAACGGCGGTCTAGGGCGTCTCGCCGCCTGTTTTCTCGACAGCTGTGCCAGCCTCGGCCTGCCCGTGACCGGCTATGGCATTCGCTACCAGTACGGCATGTTCCAGCAGCAGATTCGCAATGGCTTCCAGGTGGAACACCCGGATGGCTGGCTGCGCAACGGCAACCCCTGGGAATTCGAGGTGCCGGAGCACGCCAAGCGCATCCGCTTCGGCGGCTACACGGATCACTATCGGGACGCGAACGGCCGGCACTGCGTGCGCTGGACAGAGACCTATGACGTACTCGCCGTCCCCTGTGACATGCCGATTCCGGGCTATCGTAATGGCGTGGTCAACACCCTGCGCCTGTGGAAGGCCGAGGCCACGGAGGAGTTCAATCTCGATGAGTTCAACGCCGGCAGCTACACCGATGCGGTGCAGGCGAGAACCCGCGCCGAACAGATCACCATGGTGCTTTACCCCAATGACCAGAGCGAACAGGGTAAGGAACTGCGGCTGCGTCAGCAGTATTTTCTGGCGTCCGCCAGCCTCCAGGACGTGCTGCAGCAGTGGCATGAACTGCATGGTCCCCAATTCGACACCTTCGCCGCGTACAACGTCTTCCAGCTCAATGACACGCACCCTACCCTCGCGATCGCCGAGATGATGCGACTGCTGCTGGACGACTACGGCCTTGAATGGAACGACGCCTGGATAACCACGCACAATAGCATGGCCTACACCAATCATACGCTACTGCCCGAGGCGCTCGAGGTCTGGCCCGTCAGCCTCTTCGAACGCCTGCTGCCGCGCCTGCTGGAAATCATCTACGAGATCAACGCCCGCTTCCTGAGCCGTGTTGCCGACCGCTGGCCGGGTGATGTCGAGCGCCAGCGCCGCATGTCAATTATCGAGGAGGGACCGGAACCCCGGGTGCGCATGGCCTTTCTCGGCATCATCGGCAGTTTTTCCGTCAACGGTGTGGCCGCCCTGCATACCCGGCTGCTCACCAGCGGGCTGTTCCGGGATTTTTACGAATACTCACCGCAGCGCTTCAACAACAAGACCAACGGCGTGACACCGCGACGCTGGCTGAGTCACTGCAATCCGGGACTGAAAGCGCTGCTGGATGACACGCTCGGCGACGGCTGGATATGCCATCTGGACGAACTGGCACGCCT
>CAZTJR010000017.1:27822-62116 GCA_964613795.1 uncultured Alteromonadaceae bacterium
CGCTGCATTCTCATCGCCGGCAAGGCCGCACCGGGCTATGCAATGGCCAAGCTCCTGATCAAACTGATCAACAACGTCGCCTGGGTGATCAACCGCGATCCGCGCATGAAGCCCTGGCTGCGCGTGGCATTCCTGCCGGACTACAACGTATCCACCATGGAGGTCATCTGCACCGGGGTCGACCTGTCGGAACAGATTTCCACCGCAGGCAAGGAAGCCTCCGGCACCGGCAACATGAAGTTCATGATGAACGGGGCAGTTACCATCGGCACCCTGGATGGCGCCAACATCGAAATCCGTGACGCCGTAGGCGAAAGCAACTTTTTCCTCTTTGGTCTCGACGCCGACCAGGTGCAGTCGCAGCGCGGGCAAACAGATCCCGGGGCGTTGATCGCCGCCGACACCGCGTTTTCCCGGGTCATGCAGCTGCTGGAGAGCGGCCATTTCAACATGCTGGAGCCGGGCCTGTTCCGCACCGTCATTGACAGCATTCGCGACCCCTACGATCCGTGGATGACCGCGGCGGACTTCCGCAGCTATATCGACGCGCAGCTCGCGGTGGATGCCGCCTTCGCCGACAGCGAGGGCTGGACGCGCAAGTGCATTGCCAACACGTCAGCGAGCGGCTACTTCTCCAGCGACCGCACCATCCGCGACTACGCGGACGAAATCTGGTTCCGAAAGGGCCACTGGTAACCATCGGAAGAGACAGGGTGTGATGCATGGATGACCAAAATCCTCGCTACGTCAGCCGGCTGACGCGCAATACGCTGGCACTGGTCCTCGCCGGCGGTCGCGGTTCAAGACTCTACGAGCTCACCAACTGGCGCGCCAAGCCGGCCCTGTATTTCGGCGGCAAGTACCGCATTATCGACTTTCCGCTCTCCAACTGCGTGAATTCCGGCATACGCCAGATCGGCGTCCTCACCCAGTACAAGGCCTATTCGCTGATCCGGCACCTGATGCGCGGCTGGAGTCACTTCAAGAAAGAATTCGGCGAGTTCGTGGAAATCCTGCCTGCCTCCCAACGCTATTCCGATGACTGGTACCAGGGCACCGCCGATGCGGTCTACCAGAACCTGGACATTATCCGCGCCCAGCAGCCGGACCATGTCCTCATTCTCTCCGGCGACCACATTTACAAGATGGACTACGGACCCATGCTGGTAGAACACGTGGAGTCCGGTGCCGACATGACAGTGTGCTGCCTGGAAGTCCCCGTGGCGGAAGCCGCCAATACGTTCGGCGTGATGCAGGTGGATGCCAGCGGCCGTATTGTGGGCTTCGAGGAAAAGCCTGCCGAACCAAAGGAAATACCGGGAAAACCCGGTATGTGCCTTGCCTCGATGGGCAATTATGTGTTCGATACGGAGTTTCTGTGCGAGCAGCTGATTCAAGACGCGGCGGTCGCCGATTCAACGCGGGACTTCGGTCACGACGTGATTCCGGCTATGATAACGGCCTGTCATGTACACGCCTATCCGTTCCGCGACCCTCAAACCGGCGACAAGGCCTACTGGCGCGATGTCGGCACACTGGATTCGTTCTGGTTGGCCAACATGGAGCTGGTCTCCACCACGCCGCGCCTGAACCTGTACGAGCGCGAATGGCCGCTGTGGACCTACCAGGAGCAGCTGCCGCCCGCCAAGTTCGTCTGGCAGGAGGGTGATCGTCGAGGACAGGCGCTGGACTCCATGGTCGCAGGCGGCGTGATTGTTTCCGGCAGTCATGTCAGCGAGTCCGTGATTTTTTCCAATGCGCGACTGCACTCCTACTCCCGCGTGCGCGCTTCGGTGATCCTGCCCGATACGGAGGTGGGTCGCCGCGTGCAGATGCAGAACGCGATTGTTGATCGCGGCTGTATCATTCCGGAGGGAATGCGCATTGGCTTTGACACTGAAGAGGATAGAGCAAACGGCTTCCGCGTCAGCACCGGCGGCATCGTCCTGATCACCCGGGGCATGCTGGGCCTGGCAGAAGGATCCGCCTGATTATTATGGATATATCGCAAATGTCAGTAGCGCACATCGAAACCCGCCCCTATGATGGCCAGCGGCCGGGAACCTCCGGACTGCGCAAGAAGGTGGCAGAGTTTCAGCAACCGAAATACCTGGAAAACTTCGTGCAGTCTCTATTCAACGCTATCGGCCGCGATCAGCGCAGGTCGCTGGTAATCGGCGGCGATGGACGCTACTTCAACCGCGACGCGCTGCAGCGAATTCTCTGCATGGCGGCCGCCAACGGCTTCAGCCATGCCATCGTCGGCCGCGGCGGACTGCTGTCAACGCCGGCCGCTTCCTGCCTTATCCGCAAGTACGGCGCGACCGGCGGCATCATTCTCTCGGCCAGCCACAACCCCGGCGGCCCGGAGGCCGACTTCGGCATCAAGTTCAACGGCAGCAACGGTGGCCCGGCAACGGAAGCCGTTACTGCCGAAATACACGAATGCACCCAGACCATTGACCATTACCTGACGCTGGATGCGCGCTATATCGATATCGACCACGATGGCAGCCAGATGCTCGGCAACATGGTCGTCGAAGTGGTGGACCCGGTCAGCGACTATGCCGAGCTGATGGCGTCTATCTTTGATTTCCCGGCCATTGCCAAGGTGCTGGGTAACAGCCGCTTCCAGGTCTGCTTCGACGCCATGCACGCCGTCACCGGGCCCTACGCCAGGGAGATTCTTGAACGCCGACTTGGCGCGCCCGCCGGCACCGTCATCAACGCTGAACCACTGGAAGACTTCGGCGGCGGCCACCCGGACCCGAATCTGGCCCACGCGCGAGAACTCGTCGCCCGCATGAATGGCGATGACCCGCCGGACTTCGGCGCCGCCTCCGACGGCGACGGCGACCGCAACATGGTGCTGGGTAAGGGATTCTACATCAATCCATGTGACTCACTCGCGGTGCTGGCGGCAAATGCTCACCTGATACCCGGCTACAACGGCCGTCTCGCAGGGGTGGCGCGCTCCATGCCCACCAGTCGCGCAGTCGACCGGGTGGCGGCGACAAAGGGCTTCGACTGCCACGAGACACCAACCGGCTGGAAGTTCTTCGGCAACCTGATGGATGCCGGCCTCATAACCCTGTGCGGTGAAGAGAGCTTCGGCACCGGCTCTAACCATGTACGCGAGAAAGACGGACTATGGGCCGTGCTCTACTGGCTCAACATTATCGCCGCGCGCAAGCAGTCGGCCCACGCCATCGTGCGCGAACACTGGCGACAGTACGGCCGTGACTTCTTCACCCGGCACGATTACGAGAACGTCGACGCCGCGGCGGCCGAGGCGCTGATGGACGCTTTGCGGAAAAGTCTGCCGCGCCTGTCAGGGCAGACCTTTTCCGGGCATACGGTGAGCGCCGCCGATGACTTCCGCTACGTCGACCCCGTGGATGGCAGCGTCAGTGAAGGCCAGGGGATTCGTATTGTCTTTGAGGATGATGCGCGCATCGTTTACCGGCTTTCCGGCACGGGCACCGCCGGCGCGACGCTGCGCGTCTACTGCGACAGCTTTCAGCGTGATCCGTCACTGCTGGAAGTCGACACCCAACGCGCCCTGGGCAGCGTGCTGCGGGCGGCAAACGACATCGCCGGGATTGTCAGCCGCACCGGGCGCACATCACCAGACGTCATCACCTGAGGGCCTGAGCTTCATGCGTTCACGCCAGGGCGACAAAGTCCTGAACATCCTTATGCTCGCTGCCGAGAACGGTGCCCTGCCCGGCGGCAAGGTCGGCGGGATCGGCGATGTGATCCGCGATGCGCCTGTCGCTCTTGCCGGGCTGCAGCACTCGGTCACCGTGCTGACCCCGGGTTACGGGCACTTCAGCCGCCTGCCAGGCGCGACACGGATCGACACGCTGCAGACGGTGTTTCGGGCACAGCGGGACAGCGTCTCCCTGTACCGGGTACCGCACCAGACCGGGACCGCCGGCGTCAGCTGCCTGGCGCTGGAGCATCCGCTTTTCAGCAGCGCCGGCGCGGCGCGCATCTACGTCGATGATGACCCGGCACGACCTTTCGCCACGGATGCCAGCCGCTTTGCCCTGTTCTGTGCTGCTGCCGCTGCCGCCCTTGCAGACGGCGTGATCCCGCGACCCGATATTATTCACCTGCATGACTGGCACAGCGCGCTGTTCGCGCTATTGCTGCACGCCGACCCTGCCTACGCGGCCATCGCTGATATTCCCCTGGTCTATACCATTCACAACCTGGCACTGCAGGGGATCCGCCCTCTGAGCGGCGACGAGTCGGCGCTGTTCTCGTGGTTTCCGGCGCTGCCGCACCTGCCGCCGTCGGCAATTGATCCGCGCTACCGCGACTGCTACAACCCGATGCGCGCGGCCATTGCGCTCTGCAACCGGGTGCACGCGGTGTCACCGCAGTATGCCCAGGAGATCTGCGACCTCGACAGCGACGTTGGCTGCGGTCTGCAGGCAGACCTGCGCCATGCCCGCCACGAGGGCCGTCTCGCCGGCATATTGAATGGCTGTGACTATCCCGAGGTAACAAAAGCACCCGCCACATTCGCCGACTCCCTTGCGCTTGCGCGACGCGATGTGCGGCGCTGGATCGGCAGGACCACGGAAGCACGCAGCAGCCATGTCCTTGCGCTGCATCAGCTCGACCATTGGCTGTCGGGGAGAGAGCCCCGTCCACAGGCACTGCTGACCTCGGTGGGGCGGCTCACAGAGCAGAAACTCGGCCTCCTCTGCGCCGTCATGCCCGGCGGACGCCTGTGCCTTGAGCACGCGCTGGATGCACTCGGTGATGACGGCCTCTGCGTGATGCTGGGCAGTGGTGATCCGACGCTGGAAATGATCCTGACGCGTCTCGCCAGCGAGCGTGACAACCTGCTGTTCCTTTGCGGTTACTCGGACGCACTGGCCGATGCGCTGTATTCGGCCGGCGATCTGTTCCTCATGCCGAGCACGTTCGAGCCCTGCGGCATCAGCCAGATGCTGGCCATGCGCGAAGGCCAACCCTGCCTGGTCAATGCCGTGGGGGGGCTGGTCGATACCGTCCAGGATGGGGGAACAGGCTTCGTTTTCGCGGCGGATGCCGACCGAGGCGCGGAGCAGGCGCTGCTTGTGCGTCTTGGCCAGGCACTTGACTGCCTGCGCACACAGCCCGAGGCCTATCGCAGGATCCGCGCGGATGCCGCGGCGGAGCGATTTCCCTGGGAACGCACCGCGCTGGCCTACTGCGAGACACTGTATTCCCCGCTACTGCCGGCATCGCCGGACCGGCAAGCGCCTCAAAGGGTTGGAGAGAACGACCTCAGAAGGCAATAACCTCGCCGCGCTCCGGGATTCCGGCCTCGATTCCCAGCTCCGTCTGGAGGCGCTCGGCCAGGGCGATCTGCGCCGAGGCCTCGCCGTGTACCAGCACCGTCGCGGGACACCTGTCAAAGGCGGATAACCATGCCACGAGTTCACTCTGCCCGGCATGGGCTGACAGCCCGCCGAGCGTTTCAATCTGTGCCTTGACCACAAACTCATCCTGAAACAGCCGGATCTTGCGTATGCCGTCCACCAGCAGGCGTCCGAGCGTGCCACGTGCCTGAAAACCGGCAAAAATAAGGGTATTGCGCTCGTCCCAGATGCGCTGCTTGATGTGATGCCGGATGCGCCCGCCGGTGCACATGCCGCTGCCGGCAATGATGATCGCGCCTGACTTGATGCGATTGATGGCCATCGACTGTTCCGTATCCGGGGTAAGACGCAGCGTCGGCAGGAAGGTGTTCAGCGAAGCGCGGTGCGCTGCCTCGAGGGCTTTCATGTCGGTATCGTCAAGCAGCCTGAGCCAGTTGTTGTAGGTCTCGGTGACGGCAATTGCCATGGGACTGTCCAGGAACACCTGCCAGTCGTCGAGTTCGCCGGCATGGTACAGGCAGCCGAGGTGAAACAGAATCTCCTGAGTGCGGCCAACGGCAAAGGCGGGAATCATGACATTACCGCCCCGTGCCCAGGTATCACGCAGTATTTCCCGAAATTCCGCCACTGTGTCAATTTCCGTGCGATGCTCACGATCGCCGTAGGTGCTCTCCATCATGACCAGGTCGGCATGCTGCAGGGTGGCCGGCCTGCGCATCAGGACAGAATCGGTTTTGCCAAGATCCCCCGAATACACCAGGGTGCGCACTTCACCCGCCTCCATACAGCGGATTTCGATAATGGCTGACCCGAGAATGTGACCGGCATCCTGAAAGACCAGACTGGCGCCGTCGGCCAGAGCAACGCGCTGATTGTACGCATAGCCCTTACAGGCGCGGATCACCGCGTCTACATCCTCCATCGTGTACCTCGGCGCGATCTCCCCGCGGCCGCGACGACGATTACGCAGATTGGCGCGCTCGAGATCGCGCAGGTAGAGACCCGCGGCGTCCTTGAGCATGATCACCAGCAGCTCTGCCGTTGCCTCGGTGCACAACAGCGGACCGCTAAAACCCTCATGAAACAGGCGGGGCAGCAGGCCCGAATGGTCGAGGTGCGCATGGGAGAGTATCACGGCATCCAGGGACGCCGGATCGAAGGCAAAGACCTCGTCCTGCACGCGGTCAACGGCATCACCGCCCTGGTGCATGCCGCAGTCGAGCAGAAAGCGCCCGACGCCAGCGGCCTCAAGAAGATGGCAGGAGCCGGTCACCTCGCGGGCGGCACCAAAGCAGGTTACGGTCGGCATAGCGGGTCTTCTCCGGCTCGAAGGTCGCGACAGGGCGCACTACGGGGCGGTGACCCGGCGTCCGCATCAGTCACGTGAGGACACAATGGGGCGCATCAGCTGCCGGTTACCTGGCTGAATCACCTGAAAGCCCGGGGGCACCCGGGCTGGAGAGAAGGGGCGGTGACGAGGATGCCGCAGCGAATGCGGATATGTACCGCGCAGACGTGGGGTAATCCACAGCAACGGCGCGGGCTGTGGCGACCTGGCTGCCTCCCGGGCAGGGAAATCGCGATTCGTGGTGTAGCGAGTACCCGACGGTCTGGCGTTCTCACGCTCGGCCTCGCGTTCGCGACGTGCCTGCACCATACGCCGGGTTGTCAGTCGCAAAGTCCGCAGACGCGCCTTGGGATCCGCCGTCGCAGCGCCCGCCGTGACGTGCATCACCTCGGACGCGGTGCCGGACGCCGGCGGCTGGTCGCTGAACAGCACCTCGCCATTGTTGCCGACAGAGCGATAAACCGTGGTCGCCCAGGCCGGCTGCAGCAGCAGCAGGAAGAGTGCAGAGGCTGCGATCAGAGACGGGCCTCTGCACCCGACATTGTTCGAGCGCTGTCCTGTCCTGCCGGGAAGGCAGCAGGCGAGCGGACGAGTGCCGCCGTGCAGACGGCTACTCGACCACCAGTTCCACACGTCGGTTCTGCGCACGACCGTCTTCCGTGTCGTTGCTGGCCATGGGCTCTGACTCGCCTTTGCCGGAAGAACTCAGGCTGCTGCGGCTTACGCCCTTGGACACCAGATAGTCTACCACCGCGTCAGCACGACGCTCCGACAGCTTCTGGTTGTAGGCCTCGTCTCCGCGGCTATCGGTGTGGCCGACGACGTTCAGGTTTACGGCCTCGCTGTGGGATTTGATCACCGCGACCGCCCGATCGAGCGCTGCCTTGGATGACCGGTCGAGTTCAGCACTGTCGAAGTCGAAGCCCAATCGGTTGATGGTCAGAACCACCTCGTCCTTTATCGGGCAGCCAATCTCGTCCACGTTGACATCCGCCGGCGTCCCGGCGCACTGATCGAGGTAGTCGGCAACGCCATCACGGTCGCCATCCAGCGCGCAGCCCCGACCGTCGACGTCGACACCCGCGGGGGTGCGGGGGCAGCGGTCCCTGTTGTCGGGCACACCATCAGTATCGCTGTCTGCCGGCGGCGCCTGACGCGGTGCCGCAGCTTCCTCTCCCTGCTCACAGCTGATAAGGGAAATGCCGGTCCCGATCACAGCCCCGGGAAGGACACCGGTACCACCCGAACTCGCAGCGCCGATCAGGCCGCCGGCCGTGGTCAACCCGACGACACAGGTTTCCATCTGCCGCTCGGTCAGGTTGCTGCAGGCGCCGAGCACGATCATGAGCGGTGCCAGGAGCGTGATTCTCATTGTTGTATTCATAAAAAATCCTTTTCAGTTGTTGCTGGATACGGCGCTTGCTCTGTGTACCCCACAGATCGACATCCCATCATGGCAACCATCATACACCCCGCCGGAGGGCGAGGTCAGCCGCCTGCCGCCGCAGCCAACCTGACGTCGGCCGTGGATGACATGATCTATCTGACCAGCCCGAGGCGCTCCAGGTTCACCGTGGCGGCATGAAACTCCGCCTGCGCCAGCTGCGCAGCCCTATATGCATCATAGTACCGGACGCGCGCGTCTGCAGCCGTCTCTTCCCGCACATTGACCACGAAAAAGTCGCTCGCACCCTGCTCAAAGCGCCGCTGTTCTGCCTTGCGCATGGTCTCGGACTGCTCTACCTCAAGGGCAGCCAGCTGCATCAGCCGGCGGGCAACGTTAAGTTCAAGCAGGATGTTGCGTAGCTCCAGCTCTATACGATCCTCCAGCTGGCGCCGCTCCTGCTCCAGCGCATCCAGTTTTGCCCGGGCCTGGGACAGTCGGCCCTTTGCGGCCCGCTGTTCCAGGGGAACAGAAAAGGTAAAGCCGACAATGGCGTCCCGGGTGTCCCTTGATGGCCCACCCTCACCGATACTGCCAAAGGGCTCGGCCAGCTCAAAATTCAGGTCCAGACGTGGCAGGAGGTTGTTCTCCGACAGCGCCACCTCCCGCGCTGCCCGGCGCATGGCAGTCTCGACGATGTTGAGTTCCGGCCGTTTAGAGAGAATCGAGCCGACGTCCATGTCGGGCGCACCGGCGGGCTCCGAGACATCCTTGACCGCGTCACTGGCGGGCAGCCGCTCGGCGTCCGGAACGCGCGGCTGGCCGTCGTCATCGCGAAGAAAAAAGGCCAGCTGGTTGGCCGCTACCCGGAAATCACGCTCCGCCTGAGTGACCAGCGTCTGCCGCCGCGTAATGTTCTGTCGATTTTCGGTAAGAAAGATCTCCGCACGACGGCCCGTACGCACCTCGACTTCCAGCGCTTTTTCCCGCGTCAGCGCAATGTCCAGCAAATCGCGGTAGACGGCCAGCTGCTGACCCATCGCTACCCAGTGCCAGTAAGCCGCGAGCGCACGCTGCTGCACGCCGATCCGGGTCAGCAACAGCTCCAGATCGGCCTGCCCCAACGCCAGCTCGCTGTCGGTTTCGGCAAAGCGTCGCGCATCGATATCGCGATCGCGCAGCAGACTGAACAGGACGCCAACCTTGAGATCGCCACCGTTATTGGTGAAATACTGGTCCTCGTAAATGGGAAACCTGCCGTCAGACACCGAATACTTGCTGTAAATGCTTGCGCCGAGAGGCCTGAGGGCCTTGCGCGCGCCGCCCTCAACGGTCGTGCCATCGTAAAATCCGTCCACCCTGCCAAAGCTGTCGGCGGAAAACACCAGGTCGAACGCGCCCTGGGCTTCCGTGACGCGGCCCTCAGCGACGCGACGCTGGGCCATACTTTCGAGAATGCCCGGGAAATGTTCCGCGGAAGAGGCCAGGACCTCATCCGGCTGCAGCGGGTCACTTGCGGCCATCTGCGCCTGCGAGGGTGTGCACAGGAAGCACCACAGAATCAGCAGGGTTCTGCGCAGCATCAGCCGTCTCCCCGAACCGGCGCCTGCCCATCCACCGGGAAGTTCGGCGGGAAATTGTTCATGAGTCGCCAGATCTCGTAACCGACGGAGACCTGGTCGAGCAGCACCCAGCCGCGCGCCTTCGCGCCAAAACGCACGTAACGCCTGTCAGGCCATTCGTGCTCGTCATCCGGATCCTGCTCCACAAGCACCCGGAAACGCCCGCTGGCCTGGGCGGACGCATCGATGGCCACCACCCGGCCACCGAAAGTGCCCACCGCTTTCGATGGCCAGCCGCTTATCTGCACTACGGGCCAGCCCTCGAACTGCAGACGCACTGGCGCGCCTTCGCGGATCAGGGATACGTCCATGCCATCCACAAACAGCTCCACGGCGCGCTCCACGTCGTCCGGGACAAAGGTGGCCACCACCTGCCCCATGGATACCATGGTTGCGGCATCACCGGCGTTGACACGAAGGATGACGCCATCGCGCGGTGCCCGCACAATCTGCATGGACTGTCGGGACAGACGCACGTCAACGCGGCTGACCTCGGCTGACGCTGCGGCCACCTGCGAACGCAACTCTTCAATACGAATACGCGCCTGCTCGAGATCGCGGCGGGCGGCCAGCCCTTCCGCCAGCAGTTCTTCGGTACGGCGCCGGTCTATCTGCGCGATCTCCAGCGCCGTCTCTGCCGCAGTCAGCTGCGCGAGGACCTGCGACCGCTCGGCCTGCAGCCGCTCAATCAGCTGTGGATCGTTGTCTACGATGCGCACGATCGGATCGCCAACGCTGACGCGACTGCCGTCGCGAACATACCACTCCTGAATGCGCCCAGGCACAAGGGCGTTGATCTCCTGCATGCGGTCATTCGGATTGATCGCTGTCACGACGCCCGAGCCCGTTGCGGTCTGCACCCAGGGGACATAGATCAGTATCGGCGGCAATATCAGAAGCACGAAGGTAATGAGCAGGCCGACGCGGCGAGTTACCCGCGGCGTGCGAATCGACGCCAGCGTGGTGAACTTGTCCTGGTGATAGTCGAGAGAAGCCATTCAGCGGTTCTCCCCGTCGACTGCACGCGTCTCAGGCAGACGCGATCCGCCTTCCGTGGGTGCCCGCAACTCTGTTGGCGCCAGCTGGTGAGATTGACACATGCTGTCGTAGTCCTCGTACAGATGCTGCGACTGACTGCCAAGGTACAGATAGTGGCTGAATCCGAAATCCGCCAGCTTGCCGGAGAAATACAGTACCGTTGTCTGCTTCTGCGCCTCCAGCAGCTCCAGCGAAGCCAGCAGCGCCGGCTCGGGCACGGCGTCGAAAGCCTGGCTTAGCACCAGCACACGCGGTCGCTCGATTATTGCGGCAGCCAGTGCAAGCTGCAGCGTTTCAGTGATACTGAGTGGCCAGCCGGTCGAAGCGATCTCGGTGTCGAGACCATCTGGCAAATAGGTTATGGCCGACTCCAGGCCAACCACGCGGATGGCAGTGACCGGATCAACGGCACTATCGTCATCCGCGCTCAGGCTCAGGAAGTTGCGCAGACTGCCCTCCACAACGGTGGGCCGGTCGATGACGATGATCTCCTGACGGATCTCAAAGGGTCGCAGGGTCCGTAGATCCGTACCGGCCAGTTCCAGCGTCCCGGTATCGGGGCGGGAGTGCGACTTGAGCAGCTCAATGACCAGGCGCTGAACCGCTGGCCCCGCGCACACCACGCCGACCCGCGCGCCGGCCGGTATATCGCAATCTAGCAGCACCGACTGCCCACCGACCTGTAACCGGGCGTCGCGAAAAGATAGCGTGGGCGGGCCCGACAAACGACGGTGCGGGCCCGTCGCCGGCTCCTGCTCGATCTCCATGAACAGGGTGAGCTCATCGACTGCCGCGCACACATCGTAGAAATAACTGAGGTAGATACCCATCTGGGAAATGCCGACGAAGACCACTGACAGCACGAGCTCGGCGGCGACCAGCTGCCCCAGCGAGAGCTGCCCCTGAATGACAAGCCAGCCGCCCAGGCCCAGCAAGGCGGCACTGGCGCCGGCATAAATAACGATAAAGGCCAGCGTCTGCGAGAAATGATGGCGGAAATGCCTTACGTGCTGATCCATGTAATGCTGCGTCTTGCTGTCAGTCCGATAAAGCACGTCCTCGATATGACGCTCGCTCTTGAAGCAGTCGTTAGAGCGGCCGATGCTTTCCAGCCAGGCCGCATTGGCGTGCTTGCGGTGTGACAGTTCGATAGCGCTGCGGATGGCGCGCTTGCCCCAAATCGCCCACACCAGCCAGATCATTACGCTGAGGACAACGTTAAAGACAAACAGCCAGGGATGATAGAACGAAACCAGCACGAAACCGACAACCGTCTGCAGCAGTATGGTAAAGCCACCCACGAGCAGATTGGGCACCTGTTTGAGCATGATCATGATGTCGAAATAGCGATTGAACAGCGCGCCCTTGCGGTTGTCCTCGAAAAAGGCATTGCGGGCATAAACCGCTCGCACCGCCATCTCCGAGACTATCCGGGCATAGAAGCGTCGACCGAAAACGTCCATGAGATGAATGCGCAGCGCATTCAGGCCGCCGGCAAATAACAGGAGCGTGAACATGCCGAGCGACAGCACGACGAGGGGTGTCGCAAGGCCTACGTTGGCCACCGTATTGATGAGCATCTGAACAGACAGCGGCGTGGCCAGGGAGAGCAGGGAGATGCCGATGCCGTAAGCAAGCGCCAGACTGTAAAAAGCGTGCTCTGGGCCGAGAATAGTGCGGAAGAACTTCCATAGCTGCTCTGATGAGGGCGATGGGTGATCGGCGGGTCCGGCCATGCGGCGTTAATCCTTATCGGACAAATCGTCCACTATACGTCCAGATACCGGGCCGGGATGCATGGGGCACTCTTTTTTTTGTGGAAAATCACATTGGCGCACAAATCAGACCACATCGGCGCCGTCCAGCAGCGGTGCCGCGTCAATGCCATCGGCATCCATCATTTCGGCGACCCGGGCCAGTGCCGACACGATCTGGTGCTGCTCCCACTGCGACAGCGCATCGAAGCGGCCGGAAAAGGTGTCCTGCAGGGGCAGCGGCGCCTCCCGAAGCACCGCGCTGCCGGCCTCCGTCAACTGCAATATGACGCGTCGGCGATCCTGCGTACTGCGCTCTCGCGTCAGCAGGCCGCGCTCTTCAAGACGGTTCAGGATAGTGGTCACCGTAGCCTGACTCAGGCTCACCGCACGCGCGACCTCACTCGCGCTCGGCAGGCCTTCGTGGCCGATGGCGCGGATAACCACGAGTTGGGGCACGGTAAGACCCACCGATTTTCCCAGCTTGCGCGAGTGCAGGCTGCTGGCGCGCATGATGCGTCGCAGCGCCACAAGGACGTCGCTTTGAAGGTCTGCCATGGCATCGGATCCTGCTAATGAATGTCAGCTGTCGGGCATGCTGGCCAACGGCACGAGGGACTCCCCAAGGGCGTCTTGCAGCGGCTCCAGCCAGCCTGCGTAATTGTGCCACTGTTGCTGGGCATCGCGATAGATTGGCCGGCGCACCTGTTCCGAGCTCGGCGTCCGCACGGCGCGCTCCGTCTCGTAATATCGCAGACAGCCCTCCTCAAAAGGCAGGCCGAGAAAGTCGAGCATGCGCCGCACCTGCCCTTCCAGGTCATTGAGGACATCCTCGTGCTGAACTCGCAGCACCTTCCCGGGCAATACTGCGTCCCAATGCGCCATGAGCGCCACGTAATCCCGATAGTATCGCCCCGTGTCCGCAAGGTCGTAACTGAACTCCTGGCCCTCGGCAAACAGCTGCTTGAAATTGCTGAAACAGCAGGCCATGGGCTCGCGCCGGGCATCGATGATGCGCGCGTTCGGCAGCATCAGATGAATTAGGCCGATATGGCGGAAGTTGTTGGGCATCTTGTCGATGAAGCGCGGGGCCCCGCGGCGGTGAATCTGCGTATCGGCGAGAAACTGCTCGCCCAGTGCTCGCAGTTCGTCGGCCTCAAGAGCATTGAGGACGGCCGGATAGCCGGGCACGTCGTCACCCACCCGCCGACGGCGCAGTTGCTGGCTCATGGCGAGCACATTGGGCAGTTCCTGCGTGCCGTCTACCTGTGAATGCGAGGACAGTATCTGCTCCAGCAGCGTACTGCCGGCGCGCGGCATGCCGACGATGAATATCGGATCGTTCGCCGGCGCGCCCGCACCCGACAAGCTGCTGAACAGACTGGCGCTGCAGTGCTCTTGCTGAGCGGCAAATTCCCGCGACAGGGCGTCGGCGTCGTAGTGACTGGTGCTGCGCTTGAGTCGGTTGCCCTCGGCATAACGGGCAAAGGAGTCGGCGAAATCCCCCCGATCCTCGAGCGCTTTTCCCAGGGCGAAGCAGAGGAAAATCCGATCCGTGGAGGCGAGGTCGGCATCCTGCAGAAGCCGGTCCATGACAGCAATATCGCTATCGTCAAAGCGGTAGGTCTTCAGATTGGCGAGCGAATACCAGGCTTCGCCGTAATGGCGACTGCTGTCGAGTGCAGCCCGGTAGGCGGCGACTGCAGCCTCGCCGTCGCCACGGGTTTTCAGAGCATGGCCGCGCGCGGTCAGGGTAACCGGGTCGCCCGGTATCTGCTTTAGCACCGCGGCAAAGCCTTCCAGAGCGGCCTCGTAATCCCCTGCCTGCAGGCACTGCACTGCGTGCAGCGACGCCAGCTGCGGGTTCCCCGGGTGATCGCCAAGCAGCCGCGCCGCCTGCTCCCGGGCGTCGGCGAAGCGCTGTCGCCGACCCAGCACGCGCACATAGTCGATGCGCGCGGCCATGTTTTCAGGCTCGAACATCGCCGCGCTCTCGAGCAGGAACGCCGCCTCCTCAAGCGCCCCCAGACGCTGCCCTATCTCCGCCAGAAGACGCATGCCCTCTACCTGCCTGGGCGATTCCTGTAAAAAGCGCCGGCAGAGCGCCTCCGCCTGCAGCAGGCGGCCACGGGCAAGCAGGTCGGTAACGGCAACCAGAGGCGGCGGCAGGCGCTCCAGATAGGCGAGCTGTGCGCGCACCCGCGCGGCCGCTTCACGGCTGCCTCGGGCTTCAAGAATCGCAAGCTGGCCGCGGAAACTGGCGACCAGGGAGGGGTTGGCCCTGCAGGCATGCGCGTAGGCGCGCAGCGCGCCGTCCACGTCACCGCGGTCACGACAGAGGTGCCCGCGCTCCTGCAGTGCATGACCGTGCTCGGGATCCTGGACCAGAATGCGGTTCAGACAGTCCTCCGCCTGCGCACCGTTGCCCTGAAAGCGATGGCAGACCGCCGCCAGATAGAGTCGGTGGCTGTCTGCTCCGGACGCATCCGGCGCGAGAAGCGCTAGCGCGCCGGAGAAATCCCCGGCACGCATGCGCGAGCGAACGGCTGCCTCGTCCAGCGTGGGCGCCGCGCCGCTCACCCGACTCACATCAATTAAAGTCGTAATTGATGCGGAAGCCGGCGGTCAGCGGGCGCGCGAGTGTGACGCGCTTGCGGTCCGCAACAAAACTGCCGGTCAGCTCCGCCGCCTCGTCCGTCAGGTTGTCGACAAACAGCTCTGCTGTCCAGGAGGCCGTGCTGACGCCGGCAGTCACACCGAGCATCATCCAGGAATCCAGCTCCATGCGGTTGATGGCGATGATATCCGTGAACGCATTGTCCGAGTAGGACACGTGCGGCATGACATGTGCGCGCATGCCATTGTCCAGATCCCAGCCATAGCGCGCCCGCAGGTTGCCCTGGAACGCCGGTGCGTAGGCCAGCTCATCACCCTCGCGCACGTCCTCGGTCGGTGTCAGTACCTCGGTAATTTCCGAGTCGAGGAAGGAGAAGGCACCGGTTACCGTCAGGCCGGGCACTGACGCCGGCGCCCAGGTCACGTTGCCTTCAAGCCCCCAGATCTCGGCATTGGCCGCATTGTCAGAGAAAAACAGGTTGGTGATGCTGGGATCGAAAATCGTCGTCTGCAAATCGTCGATCTCGACGAAAAACAGGCTGCCGTTGACGCGCAGTGACTGGGCCAGGTCGAGCTTCCAGCCCACCTCATAGTTGGTCACGTTGTCGGTGTCGAGCGCAAAGGGCACACGATAATCACCCGGTCCACTGGCACCCCCCGGACGATTCAGCAGCCCCGGACGAAAGCCCTCGGAAATCGTGGCAAACCACAGCTGGTCGGCATTGGGCCGCCAGGAGAGGGAAAGCTTGCCGATAACGCCGTCCGTTGCGGCCACATCAGGCGCAGAGCGCAGCGCTGCCGCCACCTGATCCGGCGCCTGATCGATGGTATCCATCGTGTAGGTGACCTGCTCCGCAGGATCGCAGGTGCCCCGGAAGGTAATCTGGCCGTCGTCGTTGTAAAGGTCGGATATATCCGTACCAAAGGCGTTAACGTCCGGCCCGGTCAGGTTGCAGAAAGACGAGTTGGCGCCACCCTCCAGATCCACCTCGATGTCGTACCAGCGTGCGCCAAGGGTCAGGGCCAGCTGCGGCGTCAGATCATAAGTCGCCTCACCAAACAGGCCGAGCTGCTTATCTGTACGTCGCACGTCGTTACGGAAGATTGTGCCCGCCGGAAATGGGCCAGGGTCAGAGGTGAAGCCGGTGGTGAAGGGAAAGTTCGGCGAGAAACCTGTCTGTACGCCGAAGCCATCCACTCGCGTGGAGCCGGGATAGACAAAATCGTTGCGCTCATCCAGCTGCAGATCGCTGTAGAAACCCCCCACCGTTGCCCGTAGACGGTTCGCTTCCGGCGTGTTGATACGCACTTCGTGTGTCTGCACCGTGGTATCGGTGACGCTGGTCACAAAGAGATCGGGCGGCTGACAGGTGCCCGAGGGCGCGGCGTCGCCGGGATAGGACACTGATCCGTCGCAGATATAGTACGGCAGGTACTGGCCGACGAACATGTAGTCCGAATAGTCGACGCGCTGGTCGCTGTCGCGCTGGGTAAAGGCGCCGGCATACAGCACCTCCAGCTGGCCTACCCGGCCTTCCAGCGTCAGGGCGGTGTTGTGAAACTCGTCGGACAGCTTGTCCTCGGTGAAGCGTGTCACCTCGTAGTCATCCAGCGCAGGATCGGCGTAGAACACGCCGTCGGAATCGAGCTGCTGCTGCATGTGCGACAGCTGCAGAGTCCAGTCCTGATTGATCAGATAGGTAGCCGACAGGCGAAACCCTGAGTAGGTGGTATCGTTATAATCGTCCTCGGCAATGTTGCCATTATCGGCCTCGAGGAAGTTGACGTTGCTCAAGTCGGCGGTGGACTGGAATCCGGCTCGTCGCGCGTCGACCGGCACCCCATTGTCTCGCACCGTACCTTCGGGGCGGAAACGTGCACTCTCGCGCAGGGTCTGCGTGCCAGGCACGTTATCGATGTAACCGCCCATGCTGTCCGCGTAGACAACGCCGCGCAGGGCCAGCTTGTCGGTCACGGGCAGGTTCAGGACGCCCTCTACGTTGTTGCTCATTTCACCGCCACGGGTGAAGGAGGTTCCCGCCTTGAGCTTGCCGTAGGTGCCGGAAAAATCCGGTTTGTTGGTGATCAGACGCACAGTACCTGCCTGCGAACTCGCCCCAAACAGCGTGCCCTGCGGCCCGGAAAGAACCTCCACGCGGTTGATGTCGGCCGTGTAGACATCGAGGTTGCGGCCCGGCTGTGCGAGAGGCTGCTCGTCGAGATAGAAGGCGACGTTGGGGGCCAGACCGGCCACGCCGGCCGTGGTCAGTGCCGGCGTGGTCGAGGCAATGCCGCGGATGTAAATCGTGTTCTGTCCCGGGCCGCTGCCGCCTGCCGTAACGCCGGGCAGCTGCACCAGGTAATCCTCGAAATTGGTGATCCCGAGCTGTTCGAGACCTCGCTGCCCCAGGGCCTGGACGCTGAGTGGAATGTCCTGGGTACTCGCGGAGCGCTTGGTGGCCGTGACGATGACTTCTTCCAGCTGGGCCTGTGCACTGCCGGCCAGCATGGTCCCGGCAATCGCGGCCACCACAGCGTGGCTGAGACGGCGGCGATTTACGGTTGGACGTTGCTGCATTTAAAAATACCCCTTTTTTGAAAATCCATAGACAAACATCCCCTGGGAGCAGACCGCTATTAACACGATTCGCTCCTGCTGCTCATCCAGTTGAGCAACGTATCATACTTACAGATCTAACCAATTGCCAGATCACACTTTTCGGCAAACTGAAGATAATGTTCACAATCTGGACGAATGTTCCGGCTTTTTACAAAGCAGCTCCGAAAATCCGGCATCCATATGCTTTCCTTACGAAGGATATACTCACGCATCGTGATAGACTTGCGTTCCTCACCTATCACCTCGTTTGAAGAAGTCATCGTCCATGAATACGCCCACTGAACGCCGTTTTTACGTCGACCATACGGTCTTCTGGCCCGCCACCGGGGCATTGATGCTACTGGTCATCATCGCCAGCGTCTGGCCGGAAAGCAGCCAGCAGGTCTTTCAATCCCTGCAGACGGCGATTGTCCACTACGCCAGCTGGTACTACCTGCTGGTGGTCGCCATTATTCTGATCAGCGTTGCCGTGTTCAGCCTGTCCCGCGCCGGGGACATCAAGCTGGGCCCGGACCACTCAGAGCCGTCGTACTCCTACCTGTCGTGGTTTGCCATGCTGTTCGCGGCGGGCATGGGGATCGGGCTGATGTTCTTCGGGGTGGCCGAGCCGGTGATGCACTTCCTGACCCCCCCGCTCGGTGAGGGCGGCACGGTGGATGCTGCGGCCGAGGCCATGAAGCTCACGTTTTTCCACTGGGGTCTGCACGCCTGGGCCATCTACGCCATTGTCGCCCTCATACTCGCCTACTTTGCCTTTCGCCACGGCCTGCCCCTGACCCTGCGGTCGGCGTTCTACCCACTCGTGGGCGAGCGAATTTACGGCCCCTTCGGCGCCGCAATAGATGTCTTTGCCATTGTCTGCACCACCTGCGGCGTTGCCACGAGCCTGGGACTGGGCGTACTGCAGATCAACGGCGGCCTGAACTACCTGTTCGGTGTGGAGATCTCCGCGGGCGTCCAGGTCGCCCTGATCATCGGCACTATGTTGCTGGCAACGGTCTCCGTGGTGCTCGGCCTCGACGCCGGCATCAAGCGCCTGTCAGAGCTGAATATCGGCCTGTCGATGATCCTGCTGTTCGGCGTTCTGCTGGCCGGCCCCACCGTGGTTATTCTCCAGGGCACAGTGGAGAATTTCGGTACCTACATCGGCGACCTGGTCACCAATACCTTCAATCTTTACGCCTACGATCCGACCGACTGGCTGGGTGGCTGGACCATTTTCTACTGGGGCTGGTGGCTGAGCTGGTCGCCCTTTGTGGGGCTGTTCATTGCCCGCATCTCCCGCGGGCGCACCATCCGCGAGTTTGTTCTGGGCGCCATGCTGGTTCCCTGCGGCTTCACGCTGCTGTGGATGGGGGTGTTCGGCAACAGCGCCATTGAGCTGATACTTCACGGTGACGCGACGGAGCTCGCGGCTGCGGTGCAGGAAAACCAGTCTGTGGCGCTGTTCAGCTTTCTCGAGTATCTGCCGATGAGCACCATCCTGTCGGGCATCTCGCTCCTGATGGTCGTGGTATTTTTCGTGACCTCCGCCGACAGCGGCGCGATGGTGCTGAACATGCTCTGCGCGAACGGTCGTGATGACACGCCAGCACCGCAGCGCATGTTCTGGACTGCGCTGATCGCGCTGATCGCCATTGCCCTCCTGCTGGCGGGGGGGCTGTCCTCGCTGCAGACGGCGGCTATTGCCAGCGCCCTGCCCTTCTCCTTTGCCCTGCTCGGTGCAATCTGGGGTTTCAGCAGTGCCCTGCGCCAGGACGTCGCCAAGCGCACCACGCAGACCGTAACGCCCTACGTGAATCTGCCCGGCGACTGGCGCCAGCAGCTGTCGACACTGCTGCACTACCCGGGACAGGCTACGGTGATGCGCTTTATGGAGACGACCGTGGCCAACGCCATGCGGGATTTTGCCGCAGAACTCGCTGCCCACGATGTGCAGGCCCGCGTTGTCGATGAACTCAGGGAAAACGGGTCCCTGCACATCGATGCACTGCACGGCGAGGAAATTGACTTCGTCTATCGCGTGCGCTGCCGGCCACATCCCATGCCCTCAGCCGGAATAGCAGCAGAATCCATTGAGGAGCTCGGTGACGAGGACCTGTTCTACCGCGCCGAAGTCCACCTCAAGGAAGGCGGCCAGGACTACTGTGTAATGGGCTGGACTGCCGAACAGATCAATCACGACATTCTGTCCCAGTACCAGACACATCTGCAGTTTCTGCATTCCCTGCGCTAAACCCCGCGACGCACGGATCCGGGCTAAAATAGCCGGGTTTTCATCGATCACGGGACGTCAGGCATGCCAGAGCAGAACATCACGGCAGGACTCGAGCGAGATATCTTCGGGCGCTTCTATGCGCTTGTTGCGGAGGAGGAGGACGCGCGGGTCTGCAGGGATATTCCGGACGCTGCCTGCAGCGAGCAACCCGCGGCTTTTACGCTGCAGCTGCTGGCGCAAATTCTGACCAAGACAGGCGACGCCCTCACCAGCAGCCGCATCGTCCTGGCCTGGATTCTCGCCTCGCTGGCGGCACCCGCGATCTACCTCTCCCTGCTGGTACCGATCCGTGAATCACTGTCGCTGCTGCCGCAGCTGTTTGTCGCCGAGCGCGTGCGCCAGCACGCCCTGCGCAAAGGCCTGTGGGTCGCCGGGAGTGCAACGCAGGCGCTGTGCCTCCTGGCCATGGTGCCGGCAGTCCTCTGGCTGCGGGGGCACGCACTCGGCCTTGCCGTGATCGGCCTGCTGGCCATGTTCAGCCTGGCCAGAGGGGTGTGCTCGGTGGCCGCCAAGGACGTGCTCGGCAAGACGGTCTCCAAGAGCCGCCGCGGGCGCCTGAGCGGCCTGGCCGGATCTGTCGCCGGCCTGGTGACGCTGGCGGTGGCTGCCGGGCTGATGCTTTACGGGAGCCTTGATACGCAGCGCGAGGCGGGAGATACAATGCTGTTCGTTGTTCTGCTGACGGCCTCGGCCCTTGCCTGGATTCTCGCCGCCGCACTGTATGCGCGTATACCGGAAGTCCCGGGTGCCACCAGCGGTGGCGGCAATGCCATTAACGAGGCGCTGCGGAGCCTTGCCCTGTTGCACTCGGATACGGCTTTTCGTCATTTTGTCATCGCGCGCATTCTGCTGATCTCCACCGCATTCGCCATTCCCTACCTGGTGCTGATCCTGCGCGCCAACGGCGACGGCGACAGCTACGAGCTCGGCGCCCTGCTCCTCGCCGAGGGCCTCGCTGCTCTGCTCTCGGCCCCTTTCTGGGGCTACTGGTCAGACAGCGCCTCGCACCGGGTAATGGCGACAGGGGCAGCAATTTCCGTATTGACGCTGGCTGGCACACTGTTTCTGCAGGACTACGCGCCCGCACTGCTGAGCAGCGCCCTGATCGGCGGGCTATTGATTTTTCTGTGCGCCGTGGCCCACCAGGGCGCACGTATCGGACGCAAGACCTACCTGGTCGACATGGCGGACAGCGGCAACCGCGCGAGCTATACCGCCGTCAGCAATACGGTGGTCGGGGTGTTTCTGTTCAGCGGCGCCGGGCTCGGCGTTGTGGACGCGACCTTCGGCACCAGCAGCGTACTCTGGCTGCTGATTGCTGCAGGCACACTGGGGATTCTGCGCAGCGCCAGCCTGCCGCGGGTTGACTGATCAGGCCGCCCAGCCAGCACCGGACGGTGCGCCCCGCTGCGCGGGGCGCACGCGCAGAGGTACAGCACAATCCGGCGTCACGCCGCGCCACAGGTCATCACCCAGGCGCGCCAGCGATTCGTTCGCGTAATCCCCGGCCAGCAGCCAGTCCGCCAGCGACGAAGCGACATCCGGATAACGCACTCTCGGCGCAAAGGCATTGGACGCGAGCCAGGTTTCAACGACCTCATGACTCAATCGCGGCATGCAGGTCGCCAGCCGCAACTCCGCGAGCGCCAGGGCATTGGACGCCTGCTCCATCTGCCGCAGCTGGGGTTTGACCAGCAGCCGCTTGCCAAGCGCAAGACACTCGCTGGCGAGTTCGAAACCGGCCCCGCAGATAACCCCCTCGCAGTCTCTCAGATCCGCCTGAAAACCGCTCAGCGAGGTCGGCCGCAAATGCAGATTACCGCGGTCTTCCGCTTTCAGTCCCGGCGCATAAAGATGAAAATCGAAGGCCGGGAAGTGTTTCAGCAAGGACTGCACCGTTGCAATGTCCTCAAACGGCAGGTAGACGAGGATCTTGCCGGCCCGACGTACACCCTCCTGCACCGACAGGTGAATCAGCGGCGGCAGAATCAGTGGCGAATAGCGCGCCCAGTGCAGACCTATACGTACCTGTCCCGGGGCAAACCAGCGCATCACCAGCTCACTCGCCAGATTCGTGTCGGCCACCGGTACGGCGTAATCGAAGGCCGGCTGATGACCAAAGCTGATCACGGGCTTGCCGCGCAGACGCCCCGCCCAGGCGGTAATCGGCTCGAAATCCGTGAGAATGACATCGTAATGCGCGACATCCAGCGCCCGGACATCCTGCAGGAAACGGAGATAGTGGTTTGACAGCAGCGTCTTGCGATAGCGGACGCATCCCGCCTCGCTGACAAAGCTTAAGCCTCTGTGCACCCGGTAGTCATGAAAGTCCTGCATGGCGAAGAGCTGCGAGGGCTCACGGCCGCTGAACAGATAGTGCACGTCAGCGCCACGCGCCGCAAATGCCGTCGCCATGGCCCGAGCCCGACTCAGGTGGCCATTGCCGGTAGCCTGCACGCCGTAGAGTATACGCATCAGGCGCCCCACCAGCGGCGCACCCGGCACCGTCCTGTCACAGCAGGTAACCGGCAGTGAACAGGCACAGAGACGTTCCCAGGGCCGCGCCCAGGACGGTATCGCTGGGAAAGTGCACGCCGAGACTCACACGCGACATACCCACGGCAGCAGACCACAGGTAGAAGGGGGCCGCTGCGACGCCATAGTGCACCACCAGCAGCGTGACAAACAGGAAGGCACCCGATGTGTGCCCCGAGGGCATGCTGAACTGGTCCGCGGCGATGATCCGGCTGTGGAAGCCCGGCAGTAGCTCGGCGGGACGACGGCGGCGGACACTGTTCTTGAGCACCCAGTACACCACCCGCTCAAGGCTGAACGTGATCGCGGCGTGCTGCAGCAGTAGCACGCCAGGCGCGGTAACGCCCGCCAAAAGAAGCGGCAGCGCGATGTACAGATAGCCATCCGCGCTGCGCGACAGAACCCGGCTGTGGCGCAGAATCCACAGCGTGGATCCGCGGGTAGCCAGCAGCCACTGTCGGTCGATTGACGCTATACCATTTAATGCTCGCATGCGGTCAGACTAGGCAGAGCGGATGACAGCAACATGACCGAAAGCCATCGCTGCGTGAATTTTTCATGACAGCTGACCGACCGGACGCCGCGCCTGATCACTTGCCGTGAGCAGACCTGCAGAGGATTCCGGCGTGGCTTTGCAGTATCATCGCAGACGCAGCCACGCAGTCAGAGGACAGCCAACCATGAGCCTTCTTTACCGCAGCGCATTCGGCATTGCCGAAGACATCAAGGCACGACAGATTTCCGCCGTCGACGTCCTGACCTTTTTTCTCGACCGCATTGATACCTTCAATGCCGAACTCAATGCTGTAGTCGCCATGGACACCGACGCCGCCCTGACTCGCGCCCGGGCGGCCGATGAGGCGGCAGATCGCGGCGAGGACTGGGGCCCGCTGCATGGGGTACCGCTCACCATCAAGGACGCCTATTGCACGGCCGGCCTGGTGACCGTGGGCGGCATACCTGCCCGCGCCGAGCACATACCCAGGCGCAATGCCGCCGCTGTCCAGCGGTATATCAATGCCGGCGCCATCGTGTTCGGCAAGACCAACGTGCCGTTCATGAGCGCCGATCTGCAGGTGTTCAACGACGTCTACGGCGTCACCAACAATCCCTGGCGCCGGGATCGCACCTGCGGCGGCTCATCCGGCGGATCCGCTGCTGCGCTTGCGGCGGGATTGACGCCGCTGGAGCTGGGTTCGGATATTGGCGGCTCCATCCGCACGCCCTGCCATTTCAATGGCGTTTTCGGTCACAAACCAACCTATGGTCTGGTCAGCCTGCAGGGACACCTGCCGCCGGGAGAGGACGTGCTGTCTGAACCCGACCTCTCGGTCGCTGGACCACTGGCGACCTGCGTGGACGACCTTGAAAAAGCCCTGGATGTACTGATTGGTCCTGCGCCCGGCGTGGCGGCGGAACATCCCTTCAATCTGCCGGCGGCGGGCTTCGATGCCGTGGACCAGCTGCGCGTCGCAGTATGGTCCAACGACAGCTTCTGCCCCGTGGACCCGGTCATTGCGGAACACGTGGAGGCGGCGGCAGACTGTCTCGAGGGCCTCGGTGCCAGCGTGGATCGCCGTGCCAGACCGGACATCGATCCCGAAGCCAACCACCACAACTACACTCAGCTCATGCTGTCGGTCCTGGGTGCCGACATGCCGGAGAGCGTGCGCCGCATGGCTGAGAGCAGGGTGGCAGAGGCGGACCCTGACGACATGAGCGAGCCGCTGCTGCAAATGCGCGGTATTGCCCTGTCGCACCGCGACTGGCTGCGACAGAATGAGATTCGCATGCGCACCCGCCGGGCATGGGCGTCGTTTTTTACGCACTACGACGTTCTGCTGTGCCCTTGTGCGCATGTCCCTGCGTTCCCGCACGATCACGCGGAAGACATGCAGTCCCGTCTGCTGCACGTCGACGGCGTCGCGCGGCCCTACACGGAAATCCTGCGCTGGGCCGGCCTGACGCTGAACGCCCTGCTGCCTGCCACCGCAGTCCCGCTGGGCACGACCCGGGACGGCCTGCCGGTCGGCTGCCAGATTGCCGCGGCACACATGGGGGATCGCACCAGCCTTGCGGTAGCTCGCCTGCTGGAAACCCATCACCGCTCTTTCGTTCCGCCCCCCGGCTACAGCCACTGACACAACGAGACGCCCGAATGCCCGACAGCCATGACCTGCCAGAAGACAAACGTCCGGATTTTGCAGCGGAAACCGCGCTGCGCCGCGGCGCGCCCCAGCCCGGCGGCACGGACCCGGCCAGTGAATTCCTTTGTCAGCGGGTCACCGAACTTCGTCAGCAGCACCGCTTCACGCTGGAGCAGCTCGCTGCAGCCTCCGGCGTCAGTCGCTCCATGCTCAGCCAGATCGAACGCGGCCGCGCCAACCCCACGCTGGCGGTGACCTACCGCATCGCGCAGGCCTTTGGCATCAGTATCGGTGAACTGGTGGATGATCCCAGCGCCAGTACCGGCATCGAAGTGGTCTACGGCAACGATCCTGCCACTCTGTTTCGCGCCGACCACGAATGCCAGATACGCACGCTGTCGCCGCTGCATCAGGAAAAGTCCGTGGAGTTCTACGAGATCCGGCTGCAGCCGCGGGCGCGGCTGGCCAGCAGTGCACACTACGATGGCACGCGGGAACTGTTCACGGTTGCGGAAGGATGCGCACGCATTCTGAGTGGCGGCACCAGCTGCGACCTGGGCAATGGTGATACCGCGCAGTACCGGGCAGACGTGGACCACTGCATCACCAACGCCGGGGATGATGCGCTGCGAGGCTACCTGGTGGTCACCTACAAATAGCGTTCCCCAGGCCTCGCGGCAACGGCGCGCCGCTCAGGCGTGCGCACTGTCCCGGCGCAGCAGCGTGTGCGCCAGAAAAATTACGCTGCTCAGTAGCAGCACCGCGCCACCCTGGTGCGCGGCTGCCAATGGCACCGGCACGTGCAGCAGGAGGGTGCTGATCCCCAGCACAAGCTGGAGCGTGAGCGCCGCCACTACGCCCAGCGCTGCCCAGCGGATGCGCGGCTGAGTTTCACGCCGCAGTACAACCACCGCAAACCCCACCAGCAGCAGTGCCAGCAGATAAGCGAACAGGCGGTGATTGAACTGTATCGTGGTGACGTCCTCAAAGGCCGCCAGCCACGCCGGCTCCGTGGCGTACAGTCCCTCGGGCACAAAGGTGGGGCCCATCTTCGGCCAGGTGCTGTAGGCAAACCCGGCGTCGGTGCCGGCAACAAGGGCACCCGACAGGATCATGAGGTACACCAGCGCGACCAACGCTACCGCCCCGGCACCCAGCCCGGAGCGGTGATCGTTGCTCGGTGCCGGCCCCTGCGGATGACGCCACAGGTCCAGAATTACCCACAGCATGAAGGCGTAAATCGCCACCGCCAGGCCGAGGTGCGCGGCGAGCCGATACTGGCTGACGCTGGGCCGATCGACCAGGCCACTCTGTACCATATACCAGCCGAGAAGCCCCTGGCAGCCACCCAGCACAAACAGCAACAACAGTCGCGGCAACATGCCGGGCCGTATCATGCCGCGCAGCGCGAATACCAGCAGCGGCACAAAAAACAGCACGCCGATGAGCCGGCCGAGTACCCGATGCAGGTACTCGTACATGAAAATCACCTTGAAACCATCCAGAGACATACCGCGGTTTATCTGCTGGTACTCCGGAAACTGACGGTACTTGTCGAACACCGCCTGCCATTCGGCCTCAGAGAGGGGTGGGATGATGCCCATCAGCGGTCGCCACTCGACCATGGACAGGCCCGAGCCGGTGAGTCGGGTGACACCGCCGAGCAGAATCATACCGAAAATCACGCAGGCGCAGGCGATAAGCCAGAAAGCAATACTGCGGTCGTGCTGTGGCAGGTAATGGCGTGAGGTCATGGGCTCCCGTTAAATCCGGCAATGACAGGCGCGCAATGATAGCCGATTTGACCGCAAAACCGGAGCTGCCCGAGCGATAATAGACAGGCCGCGTAAGCGTCTAGTGCTGCAGCTCTGGCCGGTTCGCAAACAGGGACAGGGCCTCGGGATTGGCCAGGGCGTCCGTGTTTTTCACGGGCCGACCGTGGACCACATTGCGCACCGCGAGCTCGACAATCTTGCCGCTGATGGTGCGGGGGATATCGGCCACCTGCAGCACCTGGGCGGGCACATGCCGCGGCGTGGTATTCTCTCGGATGCTGCGCCGGATGCGATCCACCAGCGCCTCATCCAGCACCACGCCCTCCCGCAGCACCACGAACAACACCACGCGCACGTCATCCTGCCAGTCCTGGCCGATAACCACGCTCTCCAGCACGTCCTCGATACGCTCGACCTGGCGGTAGATCTCTGCGGTACCGATGCGCACGCCACCCGGGTTGAGCACCGCATCCGATCGACCATGGATCACGAAGCCGCCGTGGGCAAATACCTCTGCGTAATCACCGTGGGCCCAGACCCCGGGCCAGGTGGCGAAGTAGGCGTCGTGGAAGCGACTGCCGTCCTCGTCGTTCCAGAAGCCCAGCGGACAGCTGGGAAACGGCCGCGTGCAGACCAGTTCGCCCTTTTCTTCCACCACGGGCCGGCCGCTGTCATCCCAGACCTCCACCGCCATGCCCAGACCGGCTGCCTGAATCTCACCGCTGTAAACCGGCAGTATCGGGCAGCCACCGACAAAGCAGGACAGGATGTCAGTACCGCCGGAAATACTCGACAGGCACAGATCCTGTCTGAATTCGCGATACACGTAATCAAAACTCTCGTGGGACAGTGGCGAGCCTGTGGACAGTACGCTGCGCAGAGAAGCGAGACGGTGGCTCTCGCGTGGCCGATGCCCGGCCTTCTCCAGCGCGGCAATGTACTTGGCGCTGGTGCCGAACACGTTGATGCCCTCGCTGTCGACGGCATCCAGCAGCAGATGGCCGTCCCGCGCAAAGGGCGAGCCGTCATACAGCACCAGCGTCGCACCGCAGGCGAGACCCGACACCAGCCAGTTCCACATCATCCAGCCGCAGGTGGTGTAATAGAAGAAGACGTCGCCCTCGCCCAGGCCCACCTGCAGGCGATGCTCTTTGAGGTGCTGCAGCAGCGTACCACCGGCACCGTGCACAATACATTTGGGCACACCAGTGGTTCCCGAGGAATACAGAATGTAGAGGGGGTGGTCGAAAGGCAATGATGCGAATTCGATGTGGGTGGCCTCCGCATCACCGAAAGCGGCGAAGGCGATAGCCTCGGGATGAGCCCTGCTGATGTCCCGATCCCCCACCAGGGAAACAATCACCACAGTGTCGATGCTCGGCACGTCACTGCAGACCGCCTGCACACGCTCCAGGCAGTCACAGGTCTTGCCATTGTAATAATAGGCATCCGCGGCAAACAGCACCCGCGGCTCAATCTGACCGAAGCGGTCGAGCACGCCATTGATACCGAAGTCCGGTGAGCAGGACGACCACACCGCACCCAGGCTGGCAGCGGCAAGCATCGCCACCACGGTTTCGCCGATGTTCGGCAGGAAACCGGCCACGCGATCCCCCGGCTGCACGCCGGCGTCACGCAGACCGGCGGCAA
Organism: uncultured Alteromonadaceae bacterium; assembly: GCA_964613795.1. Lineage (GTDB taxonomy): Bacteria > Pseudomonadota > Gammaproteobacteria > Pseudomonadales > Halieaceae > Chromatocurvus. The sequence continues at coordinate 55,971 of CAZTJR010000017.1, forward strand.
CCCTGGCGACTTCGCGGTAAAGTGCGTCGCGGCTCCATGTACGGCGCTCGCCGTTTTCCAGCAGCGACACCAGCGCCGTCTGCTCGCCACGATAGCGCAGCAGGTTGGCGGCAAAATTGAGTTCTGCCCCGGGGAACCAGCGCGCACCCGGCAGGGCATTGGGATTCTCCAGCACCGTATCGCCCTTTGAGAAAGCCTCGACGCCCGCAAAGTCCCAGACCGCCCGCCAGAAGGCCGCCGGCTGCTCTACTGACCAGCGGTGCAGCAGCTGGTAGTCACCATTGAACACAACACCGTACTCGCGCTCCACGGTGTCCATGAATGCCGTAATCGGCTCACTGGCGATGCGCCCGGCACCCGGTGTCCAAAGCTTTTTGTTCATGAGCTCTCCCTTAAAAGGCGCCGAAGCTTCGCACACCCCAGTCAACACTGCCAACCCGCTGGGGTCAGGTCCGAGCGCTCCCCCATCACGGACCACCGCAGTCAGGCCGGTCGCCGGGTTGCGGATTTTCGAGACCGTCGGCGGCCAGGACGGCCGCCGCCGAGCCGCCACGGATGGCTGCATGGCGTGTCTCGAAAATCCGCAACCCGGCGACCGGCCGACCTACGAAGTCCCCAAAACCCCACTCGGCCCGACCCCTCCAGGTAGGTTATGATGCCCGCCTTCTCAATCAAGGGCAAAACGCCGACGAGGAACTATGGATCTGCTGCGGCTTGACCGCGCCGGCCTGGCTTTCGGGACCCAGGTGCTGCTGGACGATGTTGAACTCACGCTGCGCCGGGGTGAGCGCCTTGGCCTGCTCGGCCGTAACGGGGCCGGCAAGACCACCCTGCTCAAGGTGCTGGCCGGCGACATTGACCTGGACAGCGGCGAGCGCTGGGTGCGCCCGGGCATCCGCATTGCGCGCCTGGAGCAGACGCTGCCGGACGGTGACGACGCCACGGTGTACGCCACGGTGGCCGCTGGACTGGATGATGTGGGCGAGCTCATCGCCCGCTACCACGCCATCCTCGGCAGCGGCGAGGACATTGACATGCAGGAACTGTCAAACGTCCAGCAGAAGCTGGAGGCGGCAGACGGCTGGCGACTGCAGCAGCGCGTCGAAACGGTCCTCAGTCAGCTGCAGCTTCCGGCAGATGTCACTCTGGGTTCCCTCTCCGGCGGCTGGCGGCGTCGTGTCGCGCTGGCGCGAGCGCTGGTCGGCGAGCCGGACATCCTGCTGCTGGACGAGCCCACAAACCACCTGGATATTCCCTCCATCGAGTGGCTGGAGACCCAGCTGGCCCAGTACGGCGGTGCCATCGTGCTCATCACTCACGACCGGCGCTTTCTGCAGCGCGTGGCCGGACGCATCGCCGAGCTGGACCGCGGACACCTGACACTGTGGGAAGGAACCTACCGCGGCTTTCTCGATCATCAGGCGCACCAGGCGGAAATCGAGGAACGCGCCAACGCCCTGTTCGACAAGAAGCTCGCCGAGGAGGAAAAGTGGATCCGCCAGGGGATCAAGGCACGCCGCACCCGCAACGAGGGCCGCGTGCGCGCCCTGGAGAAACTCCGCGGTGAACGCAGCGAGCGCCGCGAGCGCACCGGCACCGCCAGTTTCAGCATTGAGGACGGCGCGCGCAGCGGCAAGATTGTCGCAGAGCTCCAGCACGTATCCCATGGCTATGGTGATAAGACCCTGCTGCGGGATTTCTCCACGATCATCCAGCGCGGTGACCGCATCGGCATTGTCGGCCCCAACGGCGCCGGCAAGTCGACCCTGGTGAAGATCATTCTGGGCGAGCTGACCCCGGACAGTGGCGAGGTCATTCTCGGAACCAAGCTGGAGATTGCCTATTCCGACCAGCTGCGCGGCAAGCTCGACCCGGAGAAAAACCTGATCGACAACATCTGTGAAGGCCAGGACTTCATCGAGGTCAACGGCAAGCGCCGCCATGCCATCTCCTATCTGGGCGATTTCCTGTTCTCGCCGGAGCGCATCCGCACGCCGGTAAAGGCGCTATCGGGTGGCGAGCAGAACCGTGCCATCATGGCGCGACTGTTCACCCGACCGGCCAACCTGCTGGTCCTCGACGAGCCGACCAACGATCTCGACATCGAGACCCTGGAGCTGCTGGAAGAGATTCTGCTGGACTTCAAGGGTACGGTGCTGCTGGTCAGCCACGACCGCGACTTCATGGACAACGTGGTGACCAGCCTGATGATCGTGCGCGGCGATGGCACTGTCGAGGAACAGGCCGGAAGCTACAGTGACTGGGAAGCCCGGGGCGGTCGCCTGGCAGAGCGTGCTGACACGGGTCGCGCCACCCTGAGCGAATCCGTGGCGCCGCCCGCCGCCGCGCCCTCGAACAGTACCCCGCCGACGCCGAAGAAGAGCGACGGCAAGCGACTGTCCTACAAGGAAAAGCGTGAGCTCGAGCAGTTGCCGGAGCGCATCGAAATGCTGGAATCACGCCATGACGCGCTGGCCAAGATGACCAGTGCCGCCGACTTTTATCAGCAGCCCAAGGACACCATCGAAGCCGCTCTTGCAGAGCTCAATGAGGTGCAGCAATCGCTGGATGCCGCGCTGGAGCGCTGGACGGAGCTTGACGAGCGCGCCTGATCCGGCGCGCCATCCATCACTCGGGGAAGGCTACAGCACTGCGGCAATGGCTTTCGACAAATAGTCGATATTGCCGGCATTGACCCCGGCCACATTGATACGCGACGACCCGAGCATGTAAACACTGTGCTCCTCGCGCAATTTCCGCACGTTGGCCTCGCTCAGGCCGAGAAACGAGAACATGCCATTTTCGCGGCGAATGAAATCGAAATCGCGACCGGTGCTCGCCTGCAGGCTGTCCACCAGCTGTGATCGCAGGCCGTTGATGCGCTCACACATCGCCAGCAGTTCCTCGCGCCAGATACGGTCCAGCTGTTCATTATTGAGCACCTTGCCCGCGAGAAGCGCGCCGTGTGCCGGGGGCATGGAGTAGAGACGGCGCGCGGCCACCTTTGCCTGGCTGAGGATAGCGTCTGCATTATCCGCTGACTCACACAGGAACATGGCACAGCCGGTGCGCTCACGGTAAAGACCCATGTTCTTGGAGCAGGACGCGGCGACAATCATCTCCGGCAACCGTGCGGCCAGCAGACGCAGGCCGGCGGCGTCTTCGTCGAGGCTACTGCCGAGCCCCTGGTACGCAATATCGATGAACGGAATAAAGCCCTGCTGCTCGGCCATGTCGGCAATGACCTGCCACTGGTCCAGTGACAGGTCAGCACCACAGGGGTTGTGGCAGCAGCCGTGAAGCAGCACCAGATCATTCCTGCCGGCCTGCTTCAGGTCTCCAACCATGCCGTCGAAATCCACGCCATGAGACACCGCATCGTAATAACGGTATTTGGAAAACTCCAGCCCCACACTGCCGATCAGCGGGAGATGCACCGGCCAGGTGGGGTCACTGATCCACACCCGCGCATCGGGCTTTGCCGCGTACGCCACCTCTGCGCCAATGCGCAGCGCACCGCAGCCGCCAGGAGCCTGGATACTGGAAACGCGTCCCGCCGCAAGGGCGTCGCTATCGCCGCCGAAGACCAGTGCCCGCATGCCGCGATTGAAATCCGCATCTCCCGCCGGCGGCAGATAGGCCTTGGTAGTCTCCTCTTTGACCAGTGTCTGCTGCGCCTGCTGAATGGCCTCGAATACCGGGCAGACACCGCTTTCATCCATGTAGATACCGACGGTCAGATCTACCTTGTTCGGATTGCTGTCCTCGCGACAGATCGCCGCCAGACCGAGTATCGGATCATCGGGAAGACGTTGCAGGGTGTCCAGCATGGTGTCGTGTCCTTCACTTTAAAATAGCATGCAAGAATAGCGCATTCGTCCAGATACTGCACAATAGAGGCTTCCCCCGACACATGAGCGATACCCCATGACACGCATCCTGGTCGCCGGTTCCTACAACACCGACATGGTCATTCGACTCGACCGGCTGCCGCGCCCCGGGGAGACTCTGCTTGGCGGTGAGTTCGGCATGGGCGGCGGTGGTAAGGGCGCCAATCAGGCGATAGCCGCCGCCCGCGCCGGCGGCGACGTCGCCTTTGTCGGCTGCCTGGGCGCCGACACCCTGGGCGACGAGGCCCTGGCCGCACTCACCGCGGAAGGCATTGACACCTCAGGCTGTCGACGCGATGCCACAGCGCCGTCTGGAGTGGCGCAGATACTCGTCGCGGCAAACGGCGAAAACTGTATTGCCGTGGCACCGGGCGCGAACGCCCTGCTGTCGCCCACCGATATCTGCAGCGCAGCTGCGCTGTTCAGCGGCGCTGCGGCCATATTGCTGCAGCTGGAGACGCCTCTGGACACCGTGCTGGCAGCGCTTGAGACAGCGCGCCGCCACCACTGCTATACCGTGCTCAACCCGGCACCGGCCCGCGAGCTGCCAGCGACATTTTTCCCCCTGGTCGATCTGATTACACCGAACGAGACAGAAGCCGAATCCCTCACCGGCGTCACTATCGTGGACAATAGCGACGCCGAACAGGCGGCACGCGCCCTCCATGCAAGAGGCGTGAGACATGTGATTATTACCCGCGGCAGTGCGGGCGTGACGCTGTCGCGACAGTCGCCGGACGGCCAGGTCAGCGGCTGCCACCGGCCGGCCTTTGCCGTGACCGCGCTGGATACCACCGCTGCCGGCGACGTATTCAATGGCTGCCTGGTGGCCAGGCTCGCGGCGGGTCAGGATCTGGCCGATGCTATTCCTTTCGCCCAGGCGGCTTCCGCCATGGCCGTACAGCGGGTCGGCGCGCAGGACAGCATTCCCCGGCACGACGACATCAGGCACTTTCTGGCAGAGCGCAGTTGCTGAAGCACCGGGCAGCCGGGACCTATCGGTTCGACGCCAGGCCTGGATTCCGGTGTCGAGGCCTGGGCCTGGTGCTGCGCCGCTGTCATGCGAATGTCACAAAGTCACAGGAATTTTGCGACGTTTTTACGCGAAAGTCTTGACAATCTGCGCTACAGTCCAGGGACACACATTGGATCACTGAATATTCATGGCACCCAAGAAAGTCAGCGGAAAAGGCAGCGCCGCATCTGGCAAGACCTTTGTCGATTTCGTGCGCAGCATCAAGTTTCGCAAGGCGAAAAAATCCACAGACACCCCGGACTGCGAGAGCCACTTCGCACAGCTGGAGTCGCCTGTGGATGTGCGTCGTCAGCGGTTTACCAGCGAGGATTACCAGCTGATTCGCAGCGCCAACTGAGCAGACTGCCGCCGCGCCTCATGCAGCGGCCGATACCTGATCACGGCGCTTTTGCGATGACCACAGCCCGGCGCGGCGCGGGATAACCCTCTACGGTGCGCGACCTGTCCGCGGGATCGAGAAATTCAGCCAGTGAATGGAAGCGCATCCAGTCGGTCGCTCGCTGCTCGTCTGTCGACGTCACCGAGACGTCTACCACGCGTGCCTCGCGGAACTTCAATTTACGCAGCCAGGTCAGCAGGGTTGCCGGACTCGGCAGGAACCAGACGTTGCCCATTCGCGCATAGCGTCCGGACGGCACCAGCGTCGTACCCTCACCGCCGTCGATAACCAGGGTTTCCAGCACCAGTTCACCGCCCGGACGCAGGCTGTCGCGAAGGTCCAGCAGGTGGTCCAGCGGCGAGCGGCGGTGATAGAGAATACCCATCGAAAACACCGTATCGAAGGCCCGCAGCCCAGGCGGCACGTCCTGCATGGCGAGCGGCAGCACGTGAATACCCGGTTGCTGGAGATAGCGCTGAATGGCGCGGAACTGCAGCACAAACAGGGGCGTCGGGTCGATGCCGATGACCTCTGCCGCGCCGGCGCCCAGCATGCGCCAACAGTGGTAACCGCTGCCACAGCCCACATCCAGAACCCGCCGACCGGCGAGCGGCGCGATCTCCCCCGCAATGCGCTCCCATTTCCAGTCCGATCGCCATTCAGCGTCGATGTAGATGCCGAACAGATCAAACGGCCCCTTGCGCCAGGGGTGGAGCCCTTTGAGCGCGGCCTGCAGGGATATCAGCAGCGCATCGGAAAGCGGCTGCGCGGATGTCGCCCCGACGGCCGGGCCGTCAAGACTGACACGATCGACCGCTATATCCGGCAGTGCGCCGAGCGC
>CAZTJR010000017.1:62216-66202 GCA_964613795.1 uncultured Alteromonadaceae bacterium
TTGTCGATAGCGTTGCGCTTGCGGGCGATTTCCAGATCGCTGTAGCCGTGCTCGCGCTTGAACTGATGGTGCAGATCGATATTCAGGGCATCCAGCTGCGGATCGGCAATGGTCACCTTCTCCGACAGAACAAGAATCCCGCCCGGGCGCAGCCCCCGGTAGATGCGCTGCATAACGTCTGCTCGCTGCGCCAGCGGAATGAACTGCAGCGTGAAATTCAGCACCACCACCGACGCATCGACAATCGGGATATCCGCAATGTCCGCCTGCACCAGTTCCACACGCGTGTCGTGGGTATCACTATCGATCACCGAACGGCAGCGATCCAGCATGGCCGCGGCATTATCCACCGCGATGATGCAGCAGTCCGCTGCGCGGATGTTCTGCCGCATGGCCAACGTCGACGCACCCAGCGAACAGCCGAGGTCGTACAGATTGCTCCCTGCCGTTGCGTAACGACCCGCCAAAAGGCCGGACATCGACACCACCGTGGTATAGCCCGGCACCGAGCGACGTATCATATCGGGAAAGACCCGCGCGACCTCGGCATCAAAGCGGAACGGGTTAGTCTCTCCCAGGGGGTCGGCAAAAAGGGTGTCTCTTGGCTCACTCACGGCTCTGGCCTGCTGCTCTGATCTGCACAATGGATTAACGCGCGTGCGCACCCGAAAAGCATTATCCGGGCAGGGGTAAATGATAACATGAGGGCTTTTCTTCACCGTCACGGAGACAGCATGAAAGGCTCCCATGAATACGTTATCTAGCGATGGGCAAGCTCACGAAGTTGCAGCCTGGATTCGCGCCATCAGGAGAAGAATGCGCCTGCCAGGCCATCGCCAACGCCGCAGATCTCTCACCACGCCATTTTTCAGGCTATTGCCCATACACCGCCAGAAGGTACAACCGACAGAGCGTTTGCCGCGGGGGTCAGGGTGGTGGTGCAGACCATGCGAGCCATGGATGGCGAGCCTGAGCCCCCATGGACGGGTTCACGGCCACCCTGCCCCTTGCGGCAAACGCGGCCTACGGAGCACCAACCCAGGCACAGCGGCCCGGAGGATCAGTGCAAAGACCCATCCCGCCGATGCTCCCCGAACACACACTCGAAAACCTCGCGGAATGTCCGCGCAAAATGCACCGTCATCCCGTCGCGCAGGTAATCCGGCAACTCGTCGAAGTCCCGCTTGTTCGCCTTCGGCAGGATGAGCTCCATGACCTTGCTGCGACGCGCCGCTATTACCTTCTCGCGAATGCCACCGACCGCGAGCACCTGGCCGGTCAGGGTCAGCTCGCCGGTCATGGCGAGGTGGCGACGGATACGCTGATTGCGCGCGAGAGATACCAGCGCAGTGGCCATGGTGATGCCGGCGCTCGGGCCATCCTTTGGGGTCGACCCCTCGGGCACGTGCAGATGCACCAGGCCGGACTCGAAGAAGTCCGTGTCACAGCCGTAGTCTTTCAGGTGCGCAGCGACATGACTGTAGGCGATCTCCGCTGACTCTTTCATGACATCACCGAGGCTACCGGTCTGCTTGAAACCGTGCTTGAGCGTGTGCACCTGTGACGACTCCACGGCCAGGGTGGCGCCGCCCATCGCTGTCCAGGCCAGGCCCGTCACAACACCCACGCCGCGCTGCGGTTTTTCCGGAGTGAAGATCGGCTTGCCGAGGAAGTCTTCAATATCTTTCTTGCCCACGCGCAGACGCGTATTGCTGTCGCCTTCGAGCAACTGGCGAATGGATTTTCGCATAATCCGCGCCAGCTGCTTTTCCAGCGATCGCACCCCCGCTTCGCGGCAGTAGGACTCGATCACGTATTTCAGTGCGGCGTCGTTGATCTTCAGCTGAACGGGTTTGATACCGTGTCGCTCCAGCTGCTTCGGCCACAGATGGTTGCGCGCGATCGCCAGCTTCTCCTCGGCGATGTAACCTGCCAGCCGCAGGGTTTCCATCCGGTCCAGAAGCGGCCCGGGGATGCTGTCGAGCTGGTTGGCGGTGCAGATAAAAAGAACCTTGGACAAGTCCAGGCGCAGATCGAGATAGTGATCGAGGAAGTCCACGTTCTGCTCCGGGTCCAGCACCTCGAGCAGCGCGGAAGCGGGATCGCCCTGGAAGGAGGCACCGATCTTGTCGACCTCATCGAGCATGATCACCGGATTGGAGACTTTCACTTCTTTCAGCGCCTGCACAAACTTGCCCGGCATGGCGCCAATATACGTGCGACGGTGGCCCTTGATTTCCGCCTCATCACGCATGCCGCCGAGACTGAAGCGATAGAATTCGCGCCCAAGCGCGGTTGCCACTGATCGCCCGATACTGGTCTTGCCGACCCCGGGCGGTCCTACCAGCAGCAGGATGGAACCGGCAATTTCGCCCTTGAACGCACCGACCGCGAGAAACTCTAGAATGCGCGATTTCACATCCTCGAGCCCATCGTGCTCCTCGTCGAGCACTTTGCGGGCGTTGTCCAGATCGAGGTTGTCCTCCGACAGGCGGCCCCAGGGCACGGATGTCGCCCAGTCCAGGTAATTGCGCGTCACCCCGTATTCGGGCGAACCCGGCTCCAGGACACCAAGCTTGTGCAGCTCATCGTCAATACGCTGCTTCACCGCGTCGGGCAGGACGAGTCCTTCGAGCCGCTCCTCGAACATCTCCGCGTCGGAGGTACGATCGTCCTTTGAAATGCCCAGCTCTTTCTGGATCACCTTCATCTGCTCGCGCAGAAAGAACTCCCGCTGCTGCGCGGAGACCTTCTCGTTCACCTGATCGCTGATCTTGCCCTGCAGCTCCGCTACCTCGCGCTCCTTGCGCAGCAGGTTAAGCACTTTCTGCATGCGCGACTGCAGGGGCAGCGTGTCGAGAATTTCCTGAAGATGCTCCCCCGAGGCAGTCGTGAGTGCGGCGGAGAAGTCCGCCAACAGGCTCGGTTGATTGGGGTTGAAGTTAGCGAGATACTGCTTGAGCTCCTCGCTATAGAGGGGGTTCAGCGGCAGCAGCTCCTTGATCGCCTTGATAATGGCCATGGCATAGGCCTTGACCTCATCGCTGTCGCGATCATCCTGCGCCCGCGGATACTCAACCTGCACGCGATACGGTGGCTTGTCTGACAGCCAGCGGACAATGCGAAAGCGGCGCAGCCCCTGGGCGAGGAAGTGCCCCGGGTTTTCCGCCATCATCGGCGGTCGGTGCAGTCGCACAACGCAGCCCATGGACGGGAACTGACGCGTGCTTATCTCCCCCGGCGTAGCGCCCTCAACGAAGGCCAGACCAAGCAGGCCATTGCCCGATTGCCCCAGGGCCTCGAGGGTCGACTCCCACTCCTCGCTGTTGATCGCCACCGGCTGCACCTGGCCCGGGAAAAAGGGCCGGTTAGGCACCGGTATCAGGTGCAGGGTTTCCGGAAGAACCTCATCAGCCACCGCCGGCGACTGCTGGCCAGCCTGGCCATCGTTTCCAGACGCCTGGTCCCCCGGTACACGGCTGTCATCATGCTGATCGCTCATAATTGATAGTTCCCCGCCACAAAGTTACTGAGGTGGGGTTAATACCAGAGGATTTCAAGCAATCGGCCGCGATGCCACTGCGTCAGTCGTCCATCCCGTGCTGCCCACCACCGGGTCCGGATCGACCGGGCGGAAAGGGAAATGCGGCCACGTTGCCCTCCCGCGGCTTTACCTCGGAAATTTTCCCCGTACCTTCCTTGTCAACCTCATCAATGCGAATCACGGACTGCAGCGGTATGTAGCTGCGCGTGACACCGGCAAATTCGCTCTTGAGCTTTTCCTCGCCGGGGTCCACCACGATCTGTGAGCGCTCACCGAAGACAAACTCCTCAATCTCGATGAAGCCCCACATGTCGCTCTGGTAGATCTGGCGCGCGAACAGCTCAACCACTGCGTTGCCGTTGTGGAAGATGACCTTGTAGACGGGGTTGTTAGCCATAATTATCCGGAGAATGAGCGGGAAAACAAAAGCGATGAAGACCGG
>CAZTJR010000018.1:0-30778 GCA_964613795.1 uncultured Alteromonadaceae bacterium
GTGCGGAGGGGGCGGTCAGCATTTCCCCCGGCTACGCCGATGCGCTGCGCCAGCTTGCCGCCGGCGGCTGGTTCGGCATTGCCGCCTCTGCTGACCACGGCGGGCAAGGGCTACCGGAGCTTTACGGCACCGCGGCCTGCGAGATGTGGAACGCCGCCGACATGGCCTTTGCATTGGCGCCCTTCCTCAGCAGCGGTGCGGCCCTGGCCATCGAGAGCCACGGTACCGAGGGGCAGAAAGCGCAGTATCTGGAGAAGCTGCACACCGGCGAGTGGACCGGCACCATGAACCTCACGGAATCCGGTGCGGGCTCGGACCTCGGTGTGCTGAAGACCCGCGCCGAGCCCCAGGGCGACCACTATCTCATCCGCGGACAGAAAATCTACATCACCTGGGGTGATCACGACGCCACCGACAATATCATCCACCTGGTGCTTGCCAAGCTGCCGGACGCGCCGGAAGGCAGTCGCGGCATTTCCCTGTTTATCGTGCCCAAGTTCCTGCTGGATGAGAACGGGGCACCGGGCAAGCGCAACGATGTCTACCCCGTGTCCTGCGAGCACAAGCTCGGGATTCACGGCAGCCCCACCTGCGTGATGGCCTTTGGCGATAGCGAGGGTGCCGTAGGTTATCTGCTGGGCGAGGAGAATCAGGGCCTGGCCTGCATGTTCACCATGATGAACGAGGCCCGGCTCAAGGTCGGCCTGCAGGGGCTCGGTGCGGCGGAAGGCGCCTATCAGAAGGCGGTGGCCTACGCGCGGGAGCGGGTGCAGGGCGGCGTGGCGATCATCCAGCACGCGGACGTCAAGCGCATGCTGCTGACCATGCGCTCGCTGAATGAAGCCATGCGCGCGCTGGCCTACAGCGAGGCGGTCACCATGGATATTGCCCGCTATGGACCCGAGTCTGAGCGCACGGCGCAGCAGGCGCGGATCGACCTCATGATTCCGGTCATCAAGGGCTGGATGACCGAGGTGGGCCAGGAACTCACCTCCCTCGGTGTGCAGGTGCACGGCGGCATGGGTTACGTGGAGGAAACCGGTGCGGCGCAGTACCTGCGCGATGTGCGCATTACCTCCATCTACGAAGGCACCAACGGCATTCAGGCGGGAGACCTGCTCGGGCGCAAGCTGGTGCGCGACGGCGGTGGCGCGATGGAGTCGGTGCACGACGCCATTGCCGCGACTCAGAAGGAACTCGCCGATGCCGGACTGGATGTGCTGGCCGCGGCCCTGGGCGAGGCGCTGGCGGATCACGTGCAGAGCACGCAGAACCTGCTGGCGCTGCACGGCGACTCGCCGGAATCGGCACAGGGCCTGGCCTTCGACTATATGATGCAGACCGGCTACCTGTTCGGCGGCTGGCAGCTGTTCCGGGGTGCGCGGGTGGCCGCGGCGCGAGTGAGCGACGGTGACGACAATCCGTTTTATGCGCGCAAGGTGGCGACGGCCCGCTATTACGCGCAGTTTATCCTGCCGCGATGCCGCGCCGCGGCGGGGGCCATTGCCGGCGCCGCTGATGCGCTGGTGAGCTACCGCGAGGATTGGCTGTGACTGGCGCGGGGGCCATCAGCACGCCGGACCTGACGGATGAACATCCCCAGGCCCAGGCCCTGGAACTGCAGTGGCGCAACTTCGGTGCGGTGTCCGGCTTCTCGGGACCGGCGGTTACCATCAAGTGCCACGAGGACAACACGTTGTTGAAGGCGGCCGTGGCAGAGCCAGGGGAGGGCCGGGTGCTGGTGGTTGACGCCGGCGGCTCCCTGCGCCGCGCCGTGGTGGGCGACATGCTGGCGGGGACGGCGCTGGACAATGGCTGGTCGGGCTTCGTGATTGCCGGCGCCGTGCGCGACGTGGATGAGCTGGCGGTCATGGCCATCGGCATCAAGGCGCTGGGCTGCTGCGCGAGGCGCGGCGAAAAGCACGGGCAGGGCCAGCGGGATATCACCATTTCCATCGGTGGTGTCCTGATCGAACCGGGGGCGTTTATCTATGCCGACAATAATGGGGTTATCTGCAGCGCAACCGCGTTGGTCTAGTCTGCGTGACCTGCGCCGGTCGGCCAGCGTCAGCCAAACGCTGACGCAAAGCGCATCGACAGATCCAGTGACTTCACGTCTTTGGTCAGTGTGCCGATGGAGATGAAGTCGACCCCGGTTTGCGCAATGGCCAGCAGTGTATCCAGAGTGACGTTACCCGAGGCCTCGAGCTCGCAGCGACCATCGCTCAGCGCGACAGCTTCGCGCATCGCCTCCAGGGTGAAGTTATCCAGCATTACCCGTTCCGCGCCGGCGGCAATCGCCTCGCGCAGCTCTGCCAGCGTTTCCACTTCCACCTCCACCGGCAGTTCTGGCGCGACGCCTCGCGCTGCGTTCACCGCAGCGGCGATTCCGCCGCTCGCTGCAATATGGTTTTCCTTGATGAGAAAGGCGTCAAACAGGCCCAGCCGGTGGTTGTCGCAGCCGCCACAGCTGACGGCGTATTTCTGCGCCATGCGCAGACCGGGCAGGGTTTTGCGCGTATCCAGAAGGCGGGTGCGCTGGTCAGCAATGCGCTGGCGGTACTCGTCGCAGCGCGTGGCCGTGCCGGACAGCGTCTGTAAAAAGTTCAGCGCCGTGCGCTCGGCGGTGAGTAGCGCGCGGGCCGGACCGCGTACGCTGAACAATGTCTGCCCCGGGGTGAGGACGTCGCCATCGTCCGTCTGCCAATCGAGCTCGCAGCGGGCATCCACGGCGCTGAACACCGCGCTTGCCCAGGGTCGCCCGCACAGCACGCCGGCTTCCCGGGTGATGACCTGCGCCGACGCGGTGCTGTCCTCGGGTATGAGCCTGGCATTGATGTCGCCGCTGCCGACGTCCTCGGCGAGGGCGCGTTCAACGTCGGCGTCGATCACCTGTTGCGCTACCTGTAACTGTGGTTTCATGCGTGTGGTTTTGCTGTTGTCTGTGGGCTGGGGTCGCGATGATAACAGGGGCGGCGGACGTCGTCAGTGAGCCTGACCGCAGCAGGGACGCATATTCTCCGGGGGAGTGGACATGACGTTTAGCGTGGACGGAGGGCGGGTGCCACAGGCGCGCTGGCGTCCATCGCCAAACTGCAACGACCGGCCGCCCGGCTGTCTGCCGGAGCTGCTTGTCCTGCATAATATTTCGCTGCCGCCTGGCGAATTCGGCAACGGCTGCATCGAGTCTTTTTTCTGCAATGCCCTTGAGACGTCGGCGCATCCCTGGTTTGCCAATATCGCGGGCCTGCAGGTATCTGCCCATTTCCTGGTGGATCGCGCCGGGCAGGTCACCCAGTTCGTGAATTGTGATCAGCGCGCCTGGCACGCCGGCGTGTCGCGCTTCCATGGCCGCGACGCCTGCAACGATTTCAGTATCGGCATTGAACTGGAGGGAACGGATACAACGCCCTACAGCGATGCCCAGTACCGCGCGCTGTCTGCGCTGATACCGGCGCTGTTCGCCGCGTATCCCCGGCTGTCGGTGACGGCAATCGTCGGTCACAGCGATATCGCGCCCGGGCGCAAGACGGATCCTGGTCCCGCCTTCGACTGGTCGCGGCTGCGCCGTGATCTCGTCGTCATGGGGTTGAGGCAGGGTGCCTCCACGTCATCAGATGCGGTCGCTTTTCCAGCAGATGCGGCGCCCTCTGCTAGTCTATCCGGGAAAACGCGGCGTGGGGGCGCGCAGAGCATGAATGCACAGGCGGATCATGGCGGCAGCGATACCGTCACCGGGCCGGGGCGTGTCGCGCTGACCGGCGGCACCCGCGACGAGCTGCTGGTGTTCACCGTCGCCTTTCACCCCGGTCGCGAGCTTATCGGTACGCGGGCTGAATTTCCGCTGCGTCCATCCGGCAATGCCATCACACTGGGGCGGGACGGCCCAGCCTTCAGTCTGCCGGGCAGCGATCCGCCTCGGGCACTCCTCGATCCGCACGTCAGCCGCCGCGCAGTACGGATCACCGGCGGCGGCCTGCAGTGGCAGGTAACGCGCCTGCAGGGAAGCAGTCGACTGTCCGTCGACGGGCGCGATACTTTCGATCACGTGGTCATTGATGCAGCGCGCCTGCGCGCTGGCGTCAGGCTCATGCTCGCCCACAGCGTAGTTCTGCTGATGCGCCTTGAGCCGGCGTCGGGTCTCGCCGCGGAATGCGCCACGGTGAACGGTATGCTGGGCAGCAGCGCCTATACCCGCTCGCTGGCGCAGCAGGTGGCGCGGGCGGCGGCGATCGACAGCGATGTGCTGCTGTTGGGACCCACCGGAACCGGCAAAGATCTGCTGGCCCGGTCCATTCACGCCCAGAGCCGGCGTGCGTCCGCGCCTATGGTGGCGGTAAATATGGCGGCCATACCGGCGGAGCTGTCTGCGGCGACGCTGTTCGGTGCCGCGCGCGGGGCGTTTACCGGCGCCACGGATCGCCGGCTGGGCTACTTCGAGCAGGCCGATGGCGGCACGCTGTTCCTGGATGAAATTGGCGATGCACCGCTGGCACTGCAGCCGCAGCTTCTGCGTGCGCTGGAGCAGCGCGAGGTACAGGTGGTGGGCGGCGATATCCGGCCCTTCGATGCGCGCATCATTTCCGCGACAGATACCCCGATCAATGAAGAAGGAGCGGATTTTCGCGCTGCGCTGCGGCATCGCCTGGGCGCGGTGGAAATTCGCCTGCTGCCGCTGTGTGAGCACCCGGAGGATATCGGCCTGCTGGCCGCACATTACCTGGCGCTGGCGCTGCAGGAATCCCGCGGCGAAGACCTCTGGCGCCTGCTCGCAGACAGTCCCCTGGCGGTCGGTCGCTGTGCCGCGTTGTTTGACCTGCTGCTCGCTCACGACTGGCCGGGCAATGTCAGAGAGCTGGTCAATATCCTGCGTCAGGTGGCGATCTCTGCGGATGGCGATATGCAGCTGCCGGCTGAGCTGGTCGATCGCCTCTCGGACGGCACCGGCGCGGGCGACACCGGCGCATCGCCGGCCATGGGCACGGGCAGGCGGCGGGAGCGGCCTCTGGACGAGATCAGCGAAGCGGACTTTGCCGCCGTGTGGGAAGCCGGTGATTACGAGGTCGCCCGCGTAGCCCGCAAGCTCGGCGTATCCCGCCAGTCGGTGTACCGACGGGTGCACGAGTCACCGGATTATCGTCTGGCGAGCGACCTGTCGCTGGAGGAACTGCGCGATGCACTCGCCGCCTGCGGCGGTGACTCGCGCTGTGCCGCCAGGGCCCTGCGCGTGTCGTTCACGGGCCTGCGGGCGCGGCTGAAGGACGTCCAGGCGCTGGCCGTCAAAGCGGCCAGCTCATCGGGCTCCGATGCCTGATACGGGCGGCTGTCAGCGGGCGGGGAGACGGCTTTGAAAATCGGTCGCTACCGGATCCAGCGACAGATCGCTGAGGGTGGACAGGGGCGCGTGCTGCTCGGCCACGACCCGCGCCTGAAGCGCCGGGTTGCCATCAAGCTGTATCGGCTGCCGGATCAGCGTGAGAGTCGCCGTCAGGCGCTGCGCGAGGCGAGGCGCAGTGCGCGGCTGGATAGCCCCCGCATTACCCGCGTATACGATGTGCAGGTGGCCGGTAATGATCTCGCGGTCATCATGGAATACGTCCCCGGCTGCGATCTGCGCGAGGTGCTGCGCAACACGCGGCTCTCGCTGGCGGCGGCACTGTTCATTGCCTCTGATGTCGCGGCGGCACTGGCGGCCGCGCGGCGGGCGCAGACCGTACACGGTGATATCAAGCCGGCCAACGTACTGATCGCCCGCAACGGGCGAGCGATGCTGGCCGACTTCGGCGTTGCTCTGGTTGATGGTGACTCGGCCGCCGTCGGCTTCAGCAGGGGCGCGCTGACACCAGAGCATGTGCGCGACGAGCCGCTGTGTTTCGCTTCGGATATGTTCTCGCTCGGCGTGCTGATTTACCACATGGTGAGCGGCGTGCGGCCTTTTGCGGTGGGTGAGGACGGTGAGCAGGCCATGTGCGAGGGCCGCTTTCTGGCCTTATCCTCGCATCTGGGTGAGGGCGATATTCCGACGCAGCTGGATGCGCTGGTCAGCGCTCTTCTGGCGACGGACCCGCGGCACCGGCCGGACAGTGTGCACGCGGTGCGCCAGGTACTGCGCGCTGCTGCGTTGGCACTACCCCTCGGCGATGCGGCACCGGTGCGCGCTGAAACCCAGGCGTTCTACCGCAGTGAAACCCGCAGCGACCTGCCGCCGGCGCTACTGTCGGCTTTCGGTGGTGAGTCTGCCGGCCGCCGCCTCGCGGCGAGCCTCCGGGCGCTGGCATCCCGCCGTCCGCTGCTGGCGGCGCTGGGGGGCGTATCTGTCCTGGCGCTGGGTATGACCGCGTGGTACTTGCGTCCGGTACCCTGTCTAGCGCTGCAGGCGCCGCAGCTGCGCGTTGATGGCCTCACCACGATCAGCGCCGACATCGACCGCGACTGGCTGCAGACGGAGCTGCGCCGCGGCGTCGAGGCAGGCCTGATACGGGTGCGCACGGCGGGTATAGCCGGCGACACGCGGCCGCGCATGATCGGCCGCGCTCAGGGGGATATGGCCTGTGTGCCGGATGGTCAGCTGAAGCTGGCGCTGGACTGTCGGCGGGACCTGTGCCTCATCTCATTACAAAAAGATGCGTCGCCCGTGGGAACCGGGGTGCCGCTGTACGCCGATGCCTCACTCGAGGCCTGGCGCAGTGCCATTCACAGCCTGGTGTTTACGGCGCTTCGCTGAGGGGTGAGGCAGGCAGGGCTTACGGCCGCGTGTTCTCAAGCTGTTGCCCTGACGTGATGGCGTGGATCAAGCGCCTGTTCAAAGGCAGCTCCAGACCGGCAACCGCCGGGTGTCTGAGCAGGTAGCCGTTGATGAAATCGATTTCGGTGCGTCGCCCGCCAAGCACGTCCTGCAGCATGGAGGAGCGGTTCTGCGCGGTGCTGTCGATGACCGCCAGCACGTCCTCCAGCAGCGAGGACGCATCAGCGCCCCTGCCAGCGGCGCGACAGGCAGTCGAGATCTCGCTGCACAGAGCGATGAGCAGAGGACGATAGGTAGCGCTGGCCAGCTCACCGTTGCGGCAGCGGTAGGCCGCCGTGAGTGGATTGATGACGCAGTTGATGGCCAGCTTGTGCCACAGGGTGCTGTCGATATCCTTCTCCCACCGGCACTCCCGCAGTTGGCCCCAGCTGTCGTGGAACCAGTCTGGAGGCGCCATGGCAAGGCCGGGCAGACCGATGCGGGTGGTGCCGCTGCCGGCCTGGACCGTGTGTCCTGCCGGATGCCGCCAGGCTCCGTCAGTGCTGGTGCCGCGAAAGGCGGCGAGGCCGTGAGGAAGGTCGTTGCCGAAGCCCATGCCGTTGGCCAGAACAAGCACGGTGCTTTGCATCTGCAGGCGATGGCGAATGCTGTGGATGGCGGGGTCGACAGCGGCCGCCTTGGTAGTCACCAGCAGCTGCGCTATCGGCGTGCCATCCCCCGGGAGCGACGTCGGGAAGGTGCGCCGCTGCGTGACGCCGCCGCTTTCCACCGTCAGAGTTCGTTGCGCTGCGGTATCCGCTCGCGATAGCAGGGTTACCCTGCAGCCGACGCTGGCAAGACGGTGGGCAAACAGGCTGCCGATGGCACCGGCGCCGAGGATGTGCCAGTCGCGCAGATCAGGGTCATTTCGCATGACGGGATGCCACTGGCGTCGGATTCGCAAGGCGGGCACTGAGCCTGCGCAGGTCGCCCTGCAGCCGCGGCTCATCGATGGCCACGTTGCAGGCGAACCACAGCAGCTCGAGGTACCGCGCCACGCGCAGGCCATCACGGAACAAAGCCCACTCCGCGGCGCTGGCCGATCGCTGCAGATAGGCCTGCAGCAGGACCGGCGCTGCGAGTGGTCCCTCGCTGGCAACCGCCAGATCGAACCAGCGACTGCCACGGGCCGCGTACTCCCAGTCCAGCGCGTACAGGCGGCCGCGATGATACAGACAGTTGGCCGCGGTGAGGTCGTTATGACAGATCACGCCGGCCGCGGCGTCCGCATCGAGCGCCTGGCAGGCATGCCGGAGAGGCTGTGTAACTTCTTGCATAAGGTCGGCGGTCGCGCTGCTGCAGCGCCGGCGCAGCAATGCCTCGTAATGCGCCACGCGCGCCTCAAGCCACAGGCGGGGGGCGTCGGCGAGCTGCAGGGAATGAATGGCCCTGAGCAGCTGGGCGACGTCAGCGGCGTGACTGGACGGCGGCAGGCTATCCGGGGCGAGGTAATCCACCAGCAGCACGCCGGCCTTCGCATCATGAAAACGCGGCGCCGGTGCGAGACCGGCGGCGGCCGCCGTGGCGTGCAGACGGAATTCTGTGTCGCGGTGAATCGCGTTGCGCGCCGGGTCCACGCCATCGATGCGCAGCACCAGGGTCTCGTCGCCGGCGTGAACCCGATAACTGTGGTTACTGGTGCCGCCGGGCGACAGCGGCCCGGCGAGTGTCACCGGGCCCGCAGCCGGCACCCGGGACCAGTCCCTGCGCCGGTCGTTGATCAGCCTCAGGCCCTCCCGCAGTGCAGCCTGCAGGTGGGTGGCGCTGGGCGAGGTCGCAGGTCCCGGCGCGGTCGTCATCAGAAGCGGTATTCGCCGGTCACGCCGATGCGCCGCGGCGCCGCAAACTGGTAGTACGATTCAACGGCGTAGCCCTTGCGCGGATCATTGCCGAAGGCGCCAAAGCCGCGCACATAGTAGTCTTCGTCGGTGATGTTGCGCACCCAGAGGCCGAGCGTCCAGGCCGGCGCACGGTAATCCAGGCGCAGGTGCCCGAGCGTCGTCGAGCGTGCCGTGGCGTTGTGGCGATCGGAAAAATAAAAGTTGTCGCTGCCCTCGATCTCCGCGCGCACCTGCCACCGGTCCGCAAACTGATAGGTGGCACCGGTGCTGAACTGGTAATTGGGCGCATGCGCCTGCTCCCGCCCGGACAGGTCTTCCCCCGCCGCATTGACATAGTTGTCGAACTCGGCGTCCAGCAGGCCAAGGCTTGCGTATACCTGCAGCTGTGCGGATACCTGCCAGTCCATTTCCCATTCCAGCCCGGTATTACTCCCTGACGCCGCGTTGTCAGTGTAGTCGATAAAGGCGGTGCTGCCGTCTGGCCGCGGCAGTGCCAGAGAGCCGCGCGCCTGCTGATCGCTACGATCCATGTAGAACAGGGCGAGACGGCTGGACAGGCGCCCGCCGAAATACAGTGCCTTGTGCCCCAGCTCATAGTTCCACAGCAGTTCCTCGTCGTAAAACCCGCTGCCGGCAAGCGCGGAGGCGCCGGCCTCGGTCAGGGCCTCGGGATCCGTTGACAGCACGCCGGCGTTCACGCCGTTGGCGCGGTAGCCGCGGGACGCGCTGGCATAGACCAGGCCGCGGTCGCTGTAGCGATACTCCAGCGCGAGCTTGCCACCCCACAGCGTATTTTCCGGATTGGCGCGCACGCTGTTGTTGTCGGCGTAATCCATGTCGCGTCGGGCTAGACGCAGTCCCGTGCTCAAGGTGAGCTGTTCGGTCAGCGCGGTGTCCAGCTGTGCGTAGGCGGCGACGGTCTGCGTCCGGTAGTCACTGGTGAAGTCTTCTGCCAGGTAGGTGTAGCGGCGCCGCAACGATTCGTCGTCGTCGAGATAATACAGCCCGGCAACCCAGTCTGCCTGTAGCTTGCCAATGTTAAGTGGCTGCAGGGAAGACTGTCGCAGCTGGGCGCTGCGGCTCTGTCGTTCGCGCAGATACTGGTCGAAAGAAGAATATTCGAGCCCGGGCGCGATACCGACAAAGCTCCAGTCTTCATCAAAGGCATAGTCGGTCTCTGTATCTGCCAGCGTAAGCATGAGCTCTGTGAGCATCGTATCACTCTCGATATTCCAGGACAGGCCGAGCGCGTTGCTGCGCTGGCGGTCGTGCCCCGGCTGGTCCGACAGCGTGGTGCGGGTATTGTCGAGGGAAAAGGCGTCGTAACCGTTGTCGATATCGATGTGCATCAGGTTGAGATCCACGCTGTGGCGTGCATCGGGCAGCCAGCGAAGATGCACGTGGGACGACAGCTCGTCCAGGTTGTTGGTGTCATTGCGGTTCAGAAAGGCGTTCTCGATATAGCCGTCGCTGCGATGCTGGTTGACCGAGGCGCGGTACAGCAGAGTGTCATCGACGATGGGGCCGGTGATGCTCGCGCCAGCGGTGCGCTCTCCGTAATCACCCAGTGTCGCGCGCACGCGCGCCGCGTGCTCGGCCTGTGGCGCTGCCGTACGGATATTGATCAATCCGGCGAGGGCATTGGCGCCGTGCAGCGTCCCCTGCGGGCCGCGCAGGATTTCGACCTGCTCGGCATCAAACAGCATGCCTGCTGCGCCGAGACCGCTGAAGTCGATGTCGTTGATCAGCAGCCCCACAGAGGGGTTCAGCGGCTCAACGAACTGGCTGCGCTCACCGACACCGCGAATCTGGTAGTAGCGCGCACGGGAGCTGCCCCCGGAGAGGTTGACGTTGGGCGCCAGCGCCAGAATCTCCTCCAGGTGCTGGGCGGCCCTGGCGGCAATGGTGTCGGCATTGGTCACGCTGGTGCTTGCCGCCTGCTCGAGCAGGGAGGTCTCGCGCAGTTCGGCGGTGACAACGATTTCCGGCAGTATGGAGGATGAG
Source organism: uncultured Alteromonadaceae bacterium (assembly GCA_964613795.1). Taxonomy (GTDB): domain Bacteria; phylum Pseudomonadota; class Gammaproteobacteria; order Pseudomonadales; family Halieaceae; genus Chromatocurvus. The sequence continues at coordinate 10,630 of CAZTJR010000018.1, forward strand.
TCCGCGGCGCAGAGGCTGCACAGCAGTGAGCTGCCAAAAAGCAGCGGCAGGGTCTTGCGGGTTCGGTGGTGGGTCATGCGCTTCACTCCCGTCAAAGCTGAGAATGGCGCGGGAGGAGAGCAGCAGCTGCGATCACCATCCCTACGCCGGTATGATCCGGATCAGGTTCGAAGGGTCCGCTCATCGAGCGTCTCAGGCCTGGGGCCTCCCCTTGGTTTGCGGCGCGAGTATAGTGTGCGGCGACGGCCCCCGCAATAACGGGAGCGTGTCGTTTTCTGTGACCGACCTCTCATTGCCGTTCCCCGTCGCGCCTGCGCTGGCAGAGCGCGGCTGCCGAGCGTTGGCGTGGCCACGGGTAGGGGGCATACTGCGCTGACTGACCGGCGGCGTGTACGCCGGCGCGTGCGGTGATTGGAGACAGGTGATGAGGGTAGGTGGGGCGGTATGTCTGACAAGCCGGTGACGACGTCATCTGCCGGCGCGGGCCGGATGCAGGGCGATGATATCGCCGTGAACAGCGACATGTTGACTGGCATCCTCGATGCGCATCGCAGGCTGCAGGCCGATAACGGACTCGCTGAGCTGATGCTTTTTCTGCTATCGCAACTGCCCGCCAGCCTCGACGCTCCGGCGGCTGAACTGCACCTGCTGGATGCCGACGGCGACATCGGTCGGGCGCTGCCGACATCCCTGGTGGAAAATCGCGGCCTCACCTTGAGCAACGACTCGCTGTCCCTGCAGTCGCTGCATGCGTCTGCCCCGCAGATCGAGATTATCGGTTTTGCCGACGAGCGGATGTTCCGGGTTCTTACCTGGGCGCCCTCTGCGAATGGGGCGGTGTTGATTCCGATCTTGAATGAGGGGCGCCTGGCAGGCAGTTACCATCTTGGTCTTGCCCAGGAAGCGCCGGGGGGTGGCCTTGCTGAACTCAGGCTGCTGCAAAGTCTTATGCACGGCATATCGCTCGCCCTGCAGCGCGCTCTGCAGCGGCACAAGACCGATGAGCTTATGCTGCTGGACGCGGAGACAGGGGTCGGCAACCAGCGCGCCTTCGACCGCGTGCTCGCGCGCGAGATCGCACGCGCCAGACGCACAGAGCAGCCTCTGTCTCTGCTGCTGATGAAAGTGGATAACCTCAATGACCTCTGCAGTCACTATGGCGAGCCGGCCTGTCGTTTTCTGATGCGACGTCTGGCGCAGCGTGTGACCTCCTGTCTGCGCGAGACCGATCATCTGTCACGCCTGGACAACGAGCATTTCGGCGTGCTGCTGCCGGCCTGCAGCGAGCCGCATGGGCACGACATCGGCGAGCGTCTGTGCAGCGATATACAGGATTTCGCTATCGATGACAGTCGCGGTGGCGTGCTCTACAGCACATTCAGCATTGGCGTCGTCAGCTGGGATCCCGTGACCCTGCCCTCTGACAGCCGCGAGCGGCTGGTGGCCATGCTGGAGTCTGAGGCGGCATCGGCGCTGGCCAAAACCGTGACGCGTGGCGGTAACGGCGTCAGCATTTCCCGGCTGGGCGCCCTCATGATCTGACCGCCCGTAGCGGTCCGCAGCTGTGATTCGCCGCCCCCTGCGTGCTAATATACGGCGCCATTTCGCATTCTCCCGGGCCGGTTCCCCGCTCGACTGCCCGTCTGGAAGGCCGAGGACACATCGCCTATGAATCTGCTGATGCTGTTGCTGCTGATCTTCGCTGCTGTCGCCCTCATGGTGGTTCTGGGGGAGCGCTTTGCCAAACCCGGCAGCCCGGAGCAGATGGCGCGCCTGCGGCGCTGGCTGATACCGCTGGTCGGTGCGGCTCTGGTGCTGTCGATTGTTGATTTCTACTGGCGCTAGGATGATCCCTGTCGGGGTATAACCCGCTAAGCGGTGCGCGGCACCGTCAATTTATTACGAGGAGAAGAAAAACGATGGTCGAGCAGAAGGCAACCAATGTGCACTGGCACGAGGGCGATATCGGGCGCAGCGAACGTGCCGATCTGCTCGGGCATCGCGGCGCCACCATCTGGTTCACCGGCCTGTCCGGCAGCGGCAAGAGCACCGTCGCGGTGGAGCTGGAAGGCGTGTTGCATAAGCTCGGTGTGCTGTCCTACCGCCTCGATGGGGACAATGTGCGTCTCGGCATCAACAGGAATCTCGGGTTCAGTGCCGAGGACCGAACGGAAAATATCCGTCGCGTCGGCGAGGTTGCCAAGCTGTTTGTCGACAGCGGCGTGATTGCCCTGAGCAGCTTCATCAGCCCTTACGCGGCGGACCGCGATCAGGTGCGTGCGCTGCACGAGGACGCGGGCATGGATTTTATCGAGGTCTACGTCGACTGCCCGCTGGCTGACGCCGAGGCGCGTGATCCCAAGGGGCTGTACAGAAAGGCCCGGGCGGGCGAGATCAAGAACTTTACCGGCATTGATGACCCCTATGAGGCGCCGTCGGCACCTGAGGTTCATCTGCATTCCGAACGCCAGAGTCTCGACGAGGAAGTGGCGGAGATTCTGGCGCTGCTGCGCCAGCGGCACATCATTCCTGCAGCGTAGTGGCCCACCGGGCCTGCGCCGGTTCCCGAATTGAAAGGAGACATGCATGATCAGCCCCCACGGATCCGAACAACTCAATGCCCTCTATGTCGAGGACGCAGGCGAGCGCGACGCCCTTGTACGGGAAGCCGATACCCTGCCGTCGCTGCTGTTGAACTCCGCCGCCGCGGCGAATGCCGTGATGCTCGGCGCCGGCTACTTCAATCCGCTGACCGGCTACATGGACCTGGCCGATGCGCAGTCTGTCGCCGAGACGCTGCACACCAGCGATGGTCTGTTCTGGCCGGTGCCCATCGTTAATTTTACCGATGACGCCAGCATCCGTGCGGGTGATCGTATCGCGCTGCGCGACCCCAACGTCGCGGGACACCCGGTGCTGGCGGTAATGGATGTGGAAGGCGTCGACGAGGTGAGCGATGCCCAGGTATGGGACATGGCCGAGAACATCTTCCGCACCCGCGACCCGGAGCATCCTGGCCTGAAAACCTTCACCTCATTGGGGCGCCGTCTGCTGTCGGGTCCGATCCGGGTGCTCAATTTCTCCTACTTCGCCACGGAGTTCCCTGACACCTTCCGCACCGCGGGTCAGATACGCGAGGAAATTGCTTCACGCGGCTGGCAGCGGGTGGTGGCCTTCCAGACCCGCAATCCCATGCATCGGGCCCATGAAGAGCTGTGTCGCATGGCCATGGACGATCTGGATGCCGACGGCATTCTCATTCACATGCTGCTGGGCAAGCTGAAGCCCGGCGACATTCCGGCGGATGTGCGTGATGCGGCGATCCGCAAAATGGTTGACGTGTATTTCCCGCCAAACACGGTAATGATTACCGGCTATGGCTTTGACATGCTGTATGCCGGTCCGCGGGAAGCGGTGCTGCATGCGGTATTCCGGCAGAACTGCGGCTGTACCCATCTGATCGTGGGTCGTGACCATGCCGGGGTCGGCGATTATTACGGCGGCTTCGATGCCCAGCAGATCTTCGACGACGAGGTTCCCGAGGGCGCTCTGGCGCTGGACATATATCGCGCTGATCACACGGCCTACAGCAACAAGCTCGATCGGGTGGTGATGATGCGCGATGCGCCCGATCACAACAAGGAGGACTTTGTGCTCCTGTCAGGCACCCGGGTGCGCGAAATGCTCAGTGAGGGCATCGCGCCGCCACCGGAGTTCTCGCGGCCCGAAGTGGCGGAGATACTCATGGCCTATTATCAGCACACGCAGCAGCGCAACGGGGCCTGAGAGCCATCACCGCAGCGCCGGCGTATTGCCCGCTGGTGAGCGGGGGCCCGAGTAGATGGCCGCCTGTTCACAATAGTGTCACAATTTTGCCATTAAATGGGCCACCCGGCGCCGAGCCGTTCGAGGCGGCGCCCGGTAGTGATGTGAGGCGCGGAGGACAGCATGGTGCAGGTGTGGCGTGACAGGCTGGGCGCGTCGAGCGAGACGCTATCGCGCCTGCTTGCGGCCGCGGTAGCGCGGCTCTCACAGCCACGGCCGCTTCACCGCCTGCAGCGTCTCGTCGTCCTGCTTGCCGCGCTGTGGTGCCTGTCATCGCTGGTCAGCATTGCCTGGTCATGGATGCCGTCGCCACGGGTAACGGTGCCGCCCCTGGGCTCGATCATCAATCCCCTGCGCCAGTCTGTCAGCACGGCGCCCGCGGCGTCGGTGGATATCGATCGCGTTGCCGACTGGCATCTGTTCGGTGATCCCGACAGCGCCAGCGAACAGGCACTGGCGCAGCTGGCGGCACGGCGTGTGGCGGCGGTTGGCGATCGAGCAGGTATAGAGGATGATGCGCGGGAGTCCCGTCTTCCGCTGCTTCTGCGTGGCGTGGTGTCCTCCAGCGATGACGGCCTGGGATACGCGATGATTGAATACCGCGGCGAGCAGGCGCTGTATGCCGTCGGCGACGACCTGCCGGTGCAGGGGCGGGTGCGGCTGGCAAAAGTGCTGCCGTCCCGCGCGGTGATCGATAATGCGGGCAGCTACGAACTGCTGCTGTTGTTCGAGGAGAATGCCTTGTCCCGTCAGGCGGAAAATGGCAGACCGGGCCTGGCAGCCGCGGCGGCGACTGCGTCGGCGGGGCCACCGCGGACACAGCAGGTCGACAGGCCAACGCTGGCGGCACAGTACCGCAAGCGTCTGTACAGCGATCCGCAGTCGCTGGCCGAGGTGGTGCAGGTTGCCCCCGTGCGCAGCGGCGGTGAGCTGGTCGGTTATCGGCTGTCACCGGGGCGCGCCAGCGACGACTTTGCGGCGCTGGGGTTCCGGGCGGGGGATGTTGTAACGTCCGTCAACGGGCTGTCGCTCAGCGATCCGGCCAACACCCTGCGGCTGTACCAGGCCATGCGTGATGAGCGCTCAGCGGTGTTTGAACTACAGCGAAACGGGAACGAGCTTGTGCTGAGTGTGCAACTGCCCGAAAACGGGAACGGTGAATGAAACGGACGGACTGTGATAGGGCGCGCCGGCTGCGGTCGCCAGAAAAACTGCGCCGCTGTCTGGCGGCACTGCTGCTGGCACTTGTTGCCGGGACGGTGTCGGCGCAGGACTTCACGGTCAATCTAAAAGATACGGATATCCAGGAGCTGATCACTTTCGTGGCCGAGGTGACCGACACCACCATCGTTGTCGACCCGGGCGTCAAGGGCAAGGTAAGAGTCGTTTCCAACAAGCCCATCGCCCGCGCCGAACTGTATGACCTGTTCCTGTCGATTCTCGATGTCCACGGCTTTACCGCCGTGCGCTCCGGCAACGTGGTGCGGGTCATTCAGAGCAAGGATGCCCGCTCTGCGTCCCTGCCCGTTGACCGCGAGAACGCGTCGCGCGTGTCTGACGAATACGTGACACAGGTGATCCGGCTGGAGAACATCTCTGCATCCAAGCTGATTCCCGTGCTGCGCCCGCTGGTCCCACAGCAGGCACACATGGCGGCCTACGCGCCGAGCAACGCGATCATCATGTCCGACACGGCGGCGAACATCCGCCGTATTACCGAAATCATCCAGCGAATGGACACGTCGGCCACCCAGGAGACGGATGTTGTGCCGCTGAAACACGCGGTTGCCGCGGATGTAGTGTCTATGCTGGAGAAGCTCAACCGGCCCGACCAGGGCTCCGAGGGGCCGGAGCCGGAAGTGCTGTTGGTGCCCGATACGCGCACCAACAGCGTGCTTGTCACAGGCGACGAACTGCAGCGTGCGCGTATCAACGCACTGATTGCCTACCTTGATACGCCACTGGAGCAGACGGGCAACGTGCGGGTGGTCTATCTCGAATACGCCGACGCCCAGGCCGTAGCGGAAGTGCTGTCCCGTGTCATGCAGAACCTGTCCCAGGGTTCGCGCAGCTCGCCGGGTGATGCCGGCGCGGCTGCGGGACGACGCAGCGGCACCAGTATCGAGGCTGACCAGGACACCAACAGCCTGATCATTACAGCAGAACCGGACCAGATGGCCGCCATACAGGCGGTGATCCGCCGGCTGGATCTTCGCCGCGCCCAGGTGCTGGTGGAGGCCATCATTGTTGAGATGGAAATAAATGATGGTGCCGATCTGGGACTGCAGTGGCTGTTTGCCAACGACGCGGGCGTGTTTGGCAGCAACGTCGATACCAGTGATCCAAGGGCACGCCGCATTGCCGGTGCCATCGTCCCACCCGGGGGGCAAGATGGCGCGCCGCAGACCGGCGACTTCAACGTCGGCGATCTTGCCGCCGCGCTGGCGCAGTCCTCGGGGCTGTCCCTGGGCTGGGGCAGTGTCGACGATGACCTGAGCATGACCGTGATCCTGAATGCCCTTGAGAGCCAGACCAACGCCAATATCCTGTCCACGCCGAGTCTGCTGACGCTGGACAACCAGGAGGCCTACATTACGGTTGGCCAGAACGTGCCGTTTGTCACCGGGTCATTCACCAATACCGGAGCCGGTGGTGATGGCGCCCAGAATCCCTTCCAGACGATCCAGCGCGAGAATGTAGGCATCACCCTGACCGTGAAGCCGCATGTCAACGATGGCGACGCGGTGGTGCTGGACATCGAGCAGGAGGTCTCCAGCCTCACCGGACTGGAGGCGACCGACCTGATTACCAACGAGCGCAAAATACAGACCAAGGTGCTGGCGCGTGACGGCCGCATCGTGGTGCTCGGCGGCCTGATCAAGGATGATGTGCAGGACCGGTCGCAGAAAGTGCCGCTGCTGGGCGACATTCCCTTGCTGGGGCGTCTGTTCCGCAATGAGTCGGCCCAGGTAATCAAGACCAACCTGCTGATTTTCATCCGCCCGACGATTATCCGCGATGACGGGCGCATGAACGAAGCCACTGGCGAAAAGTACCGCTATATCCGCGATCAGCAGATGCAGCGTCGCGAACGCGGCCTGCTGCGGCTGGATGACAGCAAGATACCGGTGTTGCCGGAGTGGGAAGCGCAGATACGCGAGCTCGAGGAATTGCGCGAGGATGCCGCCCGGGAGACGCGGGGGACACAATGAGCACAGGCCACGCCTTACAGGCGTTTTCCGAGCCGTCGCCGCCCGCGGCAGACGCCGCCGTTGGCCGCCTGCCGTTTTCCTACGCCAAGCAGCACGGGGTTCTGGTCGAGGCGGTGCCGGGCGGCAGTCCGGTCGTCTACCATCGTGAGCCGCTGCCTGCCGATGTGCTGATTGAACTGCGGCGGGTGCTGGATCAGCGTTACCGTCTCGAGTCGCTCGCCGCGGATGCGTTCCAGCTGCGCCTGAGCAAGGCCTATCAGCGCGACAACAGCGAAGCGGTGCAGATGGCCGAGGACATCAGCGCCGACGTAGACCTCAGCCGGCTGGCAGACGAGATTCCCGACGGCGGCGATCTCATGGACACCGAGGACGATGCGCCGATCATCCGCCTGATCAATGCCATTCTGTCCCAGGCCGTGCGTGATCAGGCGTCCGACGTGCACATTGAGACCTTTGAACACCGGCTCAGCGTACGTTATCGCGTGGACGGCGTGCTCACCGAGGTGCTGTCGCCCAAGCGCATGCTGGGGCCGCTGCTGGTGTCGCGGCTCAAGGTCATGGCCAGGCTGGATATCGCGGAGAAGCGCGTGCCCCAGGACGGGCGCATCTCTATTCGTATTGCCGGTCACGCCGTGGATATCCGCATGTCGACCATTCCCTCTGCCTACGGTGAGCGCGTGGTCCTGCGCCTGCTGGACAAGCAGGCGGGGCAGCTGGAGCTTGCCCAGCTGGGCATGCCTGGGGAAGTACTTGCCGGCTTCCGCCGGGCGCTGCGAAGTCCACACGGTATCATCCTGGTTACCGGGCCGACCGGCTCCGGCAAAACCACAACGCTGTATGCCGGGCTGTCCGAGATTAACGACAGCGCCAGCAATATCCTGACTATCGAGGACCCGGTGGAATATATGCTGCCGGGCATCGGCCAGACCCAGGTAAACACCAAGGTCGACATGACCTTTGCCCGCGGACTGCGCGCCATCCTTCGCCAGGACCCGGACGTGGTCATGGTGGGCGAGATACGCGACCTGGAAACGGCGGAAATCGCGGTGCAGGCCTCCCTGACCGGGCATCTGGTGCTCTCCACCCTGCACACGAATACCGCCATCGGTGCCATCACGCGACTGCAGGACATGGGCATCGAGCCGTTCCTGCTGTCGTCCAGTCTGATCGGGGTCATGGCGCAGCGGCTGGTGCGGGTGCTCTGCCCGCAGTGTCGCCGCGCGGCGCCGGCCACGGCGGGTGAGCGCGAGCTGCTCGGTCTCGGCGGCGACGGTCACGACAGGGACGCTGACAGCAGCGGTGATATCACGCTGTATCACCCGGAGGGCTGCGACGCCTGCAACAACACGGGCTATCGGGGACGCGCCGGTATCTACGAGCTGATCGAGATCCGCGACCGGCTGCGCGCCATGATCCACGAAGGCGCCAGTGAGCAGGACATGCTGCGGGAAGCCCGCGCGCAGCATGCCGGTATCCAGGAAGATGGTCGCGCCCGGGTGCTCAGTGGCCAGACCAGCCTGGAAGAGGTCCTGCGTGTTACGTCACTGGGGTAAGCCGGCGGGCCGTCGACCGTGACGGCCTATCGGTATCAGGCGCTGAATGCCGAGGGTCGGCTGGTCCGCGGCGTGCTGGAAGGCGATTCCGAGCGCGGTGTGCGCGCCCAGCTGCGTCAGCAGAAGCTACGCCCGGTCGAGGTTGCCACCGCGAATCGCAGCGTCAACCTGAGCGGTGGCTGGCGTGCAAGGCTGTTCCGACCGCGGGTGGGCGCTGGGGATCTCGCACTGCTCACGCGCCAGCTCGCCACGCTGGTGGAATCGGGCCTGCCGCTGGCCGACTGTCTGCAGGCGGCGGCTGAGCAGAGCCGCAAGGCGTCCACCAAAGGTCTGCTGCTGCAGGTGCGCTCGCGCGTGTCCGAGGGCCACACGCTGGCCTATGCACTGGGTGAGTTTCCCCAGGTGTTCAACGATATGTACCGCGCCATGGTCAGCGCCGGAGAGCACGCCGGTTTTCTCGGGCCCGTGCTGGAACAGCTGGCGGACTACTCGGAGCAGCGCCGGTATACCGCACAGAAGCTGAAGATGGCCATGATCTACCCCTTTATTCTGCTGGGCGTCGCGCTGGCGGTGGTGATTGCGCTGATGGTCTTTGTGGTGCCCGAATTGATCGGCATCTTCGCCCACAGCAGCCGGGAACTGCCGCTGCTGACGCGCGGCCTGATCGCCACCAGTGATTTTTTTCGCGAGTCCATCATCTGGCTGATGATGGGTGCAGCGGCGCTGGCTCTTGCGGTTCGTCGCGCGCTGCAGGCGCCGGCGCGTCGGCGCCGCTGGCATGGCATGCTGCTGCGCGTGCCGGGACTGTCGCGTCTGCTGATTTCCATGGATACCGCGCGCTTCGCCTCCACGCTGAGTATTCTTATGGCCAGCGGCGTGCCGCTGCTCGACGCGCTGCGTATCGCCGGCCAGGTGCTGGTCAATCTGGTTCTGCGCGAGGAAAGCCAGCGCGTGGCCGAGCGTGTGCAGGAGGGTGCCAGCCTGAGTCGGGCGCTGGGGGAAAGCGGCAAGTTTCCGCCGATGATGGTGCACATGGTGGCCAGCGGCGAATCCAGCGGCGCCCTCGAGAGCATGCTGTCGCGCAGCGCGTACAATCAGGAGCGGGAGCTGGAAATGACCCTGGGCACCGCAATGGGACTGTTCGAGCCGCTCATGGTCGTATTCATGGGCGGGATGGTGCTGGTGATTGTGCTGGCTATTCTGCTGCCGATTTTCGATCTCAACACAATGGTAAGGTAACGACATGCAAAAGCGATTTGTCACAGCGCGTCGCAGCGACGGTTTTTCGCTGGTCGAAATTCTGGTGGTGCTGGTTATCATGGGCCTGCTGATCAGCGTGGTCGCGCCCACCGTGCTCAATCGTGCGGATGATGCCCGGGTGCAGAAAGTACAGGCGGATTTCAAGGCCATCGAAACCGCGCTCAAGATTTATCGTCTGGACAATTACACCTACCCGACCACGGAGCAGGGACTCGCGGCGCTGGTAGAGCCCAGCACGCTGGCGCCGGAGCCGCGCAATTTCAAGCAGGGCGGATACCTGGCGGAAGTGCCGCGGGATCCCTGGGGTCGTCCCTACCTGTACCTGAGTCCAGGGGAGCACGGCGAGGTGGATATCTACACGCTGGGTGCCGATGGCCTCTCCGGCGGTGAGGGGCAGAACGCGGACATCGGCAACTGGGCAGCGGAGGAGTGAGCCGTGGGCCAGGCGGTGCCGGGGTATAGCCGTGCGTTCAGCCTGGTCGAACTGCTCGTGGTGTTGTTCGTGGTGGTGCTCATGACCTCACTTGCCACGCTGGGCCTGAATTCGGGCAGCCGCGACAGGGACATCGAGAGCGCGGTGCGCGGCATCATGGGTGTGGGCGGCTATGCGCTGGATGAGGCGCAGTTCAGTGGCCGTGACTATGGCCTGCGTCTCGTGCACGACGTCGCCTCGGACAGCTGGCGCACACAGTGGCTTGAGCGCTGGCCCGAGGGCTGGCGACAACCCGACACCGCGCGGGATGTCTGGGAGTCACGCAGTCTGGGCGAGGGCGTGATGCCCGAGCTGATGCTCGAGGGGCGCGACCTCACCCTTGCGGGTACGCAGGCCGAACCGGATGCACCGCCAGTGGTATTTTACGCCAGCGGCGAGACGGTGCCCGGGGAGCTTACCCTGCGGGACCGGGAGACCGGTGCCGTGCTCTGGCGGCTGCGCTGGGACCTGCTCGGACGCTTCACCCTGGAGCATGCGAACGGGCGCCCGGATGAGCGCTAGCGGGTCACGGGGTCATGTCGTCCAGATTGCCGTGTGGCCCACCAGGGCGTCGCGGGCGTTGGGCTTCACGCTGGTCGAGGTCATGGTCGCCCTCGCCATTGTGGCAATGTCGGTACCTGCCCTCCTGTTCACTCTCGACCAGCACATCGACGGCACGGCTCATCTGCGAGAGAAATCGATGGCCAGCCTGGTCGCCGCTAACAAGCTGTCCGAAGTACGTCTGCTTGCCACCGCGCGTCGGCAGCTGCTTCAGGGCAGCGAGAGCGGCACGGCGGACATGGCGGGTCGGGAGTGGTTCTGGTGGCTCGAGAGCGAGCAGACCCAGGTGCCACAGTTCGTTCGCATTGAAGTCCGGGTTGGCCTGCGCGAGGGACAGCCAGAGGCCGCGCTGCTGTCACGGGTTGCCTACCTGTCAGCGGATTTCTCCGACAATGTGGGGGTGCCCGATGCTTAGGGTCAGGGGCTTCACCCTGGTTGAGGTGCTGGTCGCCCTGGCGGTCACGGCCTTTGTCGCGGCGGCGGCCTACGCCGGGGTTGCCACGGTGATTTCCGGGGTGGAGCGCACTCGCGAAGTGGCCGAGCGCACGGTCGCCGTCAACCGCGCGCTGGCGCTGATGTCACGGGATATCCGCCAGTTTATCGACCGCGGCGTGCGCGACGAGTTTGGCCAGGAGCAGCCCGGTCTGAGCGGCGGCCGCCTGGCGCGCTTTCCGCTGACGCTGACCCGGGCCGGCTGGCACAACAGCGCCGGCCACGCGCGCAGCACGCTGGAGCGCGTGGCCTACGTCTTCGAGGACGCGTCGCTGTGGCGATTGCGCTACCCGGTGCTCGATCGCGCGGGCGGTGGACAGCCGGCGCGCGTGTTGCTGCTTGAGGACGTCGAGGGCGTCGAGCTGCGCTTTCTCGGGACTATCGACGCACTGCGCGCGGGCAATGCAACCCAGGTGGACACGCGGGACTGGGAGACGTCGTGGATAGAGGATGTCAGTCAGCCGGGGCTGGCGATGACGCCCCCGGCGGCAATGGAACTGCGCCTGGAGCTGGCGGATGTCGGGCTGCTGACACGACTGTATGTGCTGCCCCCGCACTGAGCCGCCAGCGCATCGTCAGAGCGGCGTGGCGCTGGTTGTCGCGCTGCTGGTATTTGCCCTGTGTGCCACTTTGCTGGTGGCAATGCAGCGCGAGTTTGATCTGTTCTATCAGCGCGGCGCCAATGTGCTGCTCGGCGAGCAGGCACATGCCTATCTTCTCGGCGCCGAGGCGCTCGCGGCCATGGCACTCAAACTGGATTACGATACTGACCTGCAGCGGGATAGCCCCCGGGATGATCTGCGCGAGGTCTGGGCGCAGCCGACGGCGCCCTACGCCCTGGACGAGGGCGGCTGGCTGATGGGCGAGCTGGACGATCTGCAGGGACGCTTTAATCTGAACCTGCTCGCGGCGCAGGGTCCTGCTGACACCAGCGGTGGACAGCCGGAGTACACCGCAGCGCAGCGCTTTTTTCTCAGATTGCTGGTTGCACTGGAGGTGAATCTTGCCGAGGCTATGCGCGTTACCGATGCTATTGGCGACTGGCTGGATGCCGACCGCGAACCGCGCATGAACGGCGCGGAGGACGATTACTACGCCGTGCAGTCGCCGGCCTATCGTGCCGCCAACCGGCCCCTGGCCAGCGTCAGTGAGCTGCGCGCCATCGCCCACGTCACGCCGGAACTGTATGAGCGCCTGCGGCCGCTGGTGGCGGTATGGCCACAGGCGGCGGCGCCGATGAATATCCACACCATGCCGGTGACCCTGCTGCAGGCGCTCGGCAGTGACGATGGTCTGCAGCCACTCGCGCCGGGCACGGCACAGGGACTGGCGCAGGTGCGGGCGGACATCGGCTTTTCCAGTGTCGAGGATCTTCTGGCGCTGCCGGCGCTGGCCGTTGCCGACAGCGCCGGGCTGTTGGGCCTGCTCGGCGAGTCATCGAGCTGGTTCCTGCTCTCGGCGCGGGTCGAGATTGCCGGTCGCGAGCAGCGCTTGTACAGTATTCTGCAGCGCGACAACCGTCAGATATCAACGGTTGTCCGGGCAAGCGGCAGCCTGTGAGCACGACGTCGAGAGCGCGCCCGCGTTGCGCGGCGTCAGCCAACAACAACCCGTCGGGAAATCACCCACTGCATGAATGAAAACCTGAATGTGCTGCGCTATAGCGACGGAGAACTTTGCTGGATCAGCGCCGGCGATGATGCGCCGCCGCGATCGCTTGCGGATGCCACGGTGCGCGAGACACTGCGCGCTGCGCTCACCGCCCGTCGAGGGCGGCTGGTATTCGCCGCGCCGGGGGAGCAGGTCCGCCTGCTGTCGCTGCCCGTCTCGCCGGAGGAGAAAAAGCATCTCGATCGCGCGCTGCCCTTCCTGATAGAGGAAGACGTTGCGCAGGATATTGAGGATGTGCATGTCGCGCACCTCAGTCGGGGGGCGGAGCAGGTCACCGCCATGCTCTGCTCGCACGCGTGCATGCAGCGATGGCAGGCGGCGCTTGCCGGACTGCCGCGCATCGAGAGCTGGGTACCGGAACCGCTGCTGCTGCCCTGGCGCAGCGGCGAATGGTGCCTGGCGTTTGATGGTGATCGCGCCATTCTGCGCACGGGGGAGGCCAGCGGCACGGCGGCTGAAACCGCTTTGCTCCCGGTGCTGCTGGCATCGCTGATGGCACGTGACGGTGTACCCCAGGTGGTCGTGGTCTACGGACAGGACCGTGTTGCCGAACTGGCCCGCCTGCCGACCGATCTCGCCGCCAGTGCGCAGTGGCGCGACGGTGGTTTCGCCGCAGCGCTGTGGCTGTCTGACAGCAGCAGGCTGCCGCCCTCGCTGCTGCAGGGCGCCTATGCTCCGCGTCTGCCGCTGGAGCGCTGGGCGCGGCAGTGGCGCTGGCCGGCTGCCGCGGTGGCGGCGGCGTTGCTGCTGCAGCTTGCCGCCACCTGGAGCGACTATCTGCGACTCAGTGAGGATAATCGTATGCTGCGCGCCGCGATTGAGGAGCGCTACCGGGAAGTCAACCCACGGGGTGCGCTGGTCGATCCGGAAACCCAGCTTCGACGTCAGCTGGACGCTCTCAGCGGGTCTGCCCAGGCAACCGGTTTTGCCCGCCTGCTGGAAATCGTCGGCGCAGCCATCACCTCGCAGGGCGGCACCCGTGTCGCGTCGATCAATTACAATCAGCGCGGCGGGGACATGCGACTCGGTATCACGGCACCCGATTACGGCGCGGTAGAGCGCATCCGGGAAGCGCTGTCCGAGGCGGGTCTTGAGGCGGTGCTGGAGAATAGCAGCGCGGCAGGCGATGGCGTGCGCGCGCGCCTGCGCGTGGGTGGCGCGTCGTGATCAGACAGTGGTTTTCCCGCTTTACCGGGCGGGAGCAGGTGAGCCTTCTGGTTCTTGTCGCGGCGCTGTTGGTCTTTATCGCCTACCATCTCATCTGGTCCCCGGTGGTCGAGGCGCGCGATGAGATGGTCCGGCGCAACCTGGCAAGCGCCGAATCGCTGCAGCGGGTCAGTGCCATGGTGTCGGACATCGCCCAGCGCCGGGAATCCGGCGACAGCAGGTCGCAAGGCCGCAGCATCACCGCGCTGGTCAATCAGTCCAGCCTGAAGCAGGGCCTCACAGTCACGCGCCTGCAGCCGAACAGCCGGGGTGAGGTGCAGGTGCGTTTCGAGGCCGCCGCCTTCGACGCGCTGATGCGCTGGCTGTATCAGCTGGAGTCGGGCGAGGGCGCCCTGGTCACTGAGCTGTCGCTGAGCGAGTCCGGCACGCCGGGTCGGGTGAACGCGACCGTGCGCGTTGCCGGGGGCGGGTAATGCGGCGTCTCTGGCTACTCTGTGCGCTCACTCTCCTGCTGGCGGCCTTACTGTTTGTCATTGTCGGGGCGCCGGCGCGACTGCTGGCATGGGTGGTGCCATCCTCGCAGCTCAGCGCGACCGGCTATAGCGGCACACTCTGGAATGGCCGCGCAGCGAGTATGGCCATCGCCACGCCGGCGGGCCCGATGCAGCTGGGCAGCGTGCGCTGGCGTATTGCGCCGGCGTCGCTGCTCCGCCTGTCGCCGACTGTACGCTGGCACAGTCAATGGGGCAGCCAGGCACTGCAGGGCCGGGTCCGCTGGCTGGGCGGACAATCACTGGCGCTGTCCGATGTCGAGTTCGCTATCGATGCCGGTGTGCTGCGCGGCCTCCTGCCCGTGACCGTGAGCGGGCGCTTCAGTGGGCTGCTGTCTGACATTCTCATCGACAACAGCCGGCTTGTCCGTCTGCGTGGCCAGGTGAGCTGGCGCGATGCCGTCTGGCGCGACGGTGACAAACGTTTTTCTCTGGGCAGCTACGCGTTAGAATTTCGTCCCGGCCGTAATGGCAGTGGAAACGATGGCACGACGGGTGAGGTGATCACCCTTGAAGGGCCGCTTCTTGCGGGTGGCGAGATCACCCTGAGCACGGCGGGCCGTTTTGCCCTCGCCCTTACACTCAGCAGTGAGGAGCCTATCGCGCCACCCCTTGAGCGTGCGCTGGCCCTCGTGGCGGCGCCGCAGAATGATGGCTTTCTTTTGCAGCTGCAGGGAAACCTTTATCCGACCCCGTGAACCAGGAACCGAGTAACCATGTCTGAACCCGCTTTTCGCAAGTATGAGTGCATCGTCTGTGGCTTTATCTACGATGAGGCAGCCGGCCTGCCCGACGAGGGCATCCCCCCGGGCACCCGCTGGGACGAGATTCCCGATGACTGGCTGTGTCCCGAATGCGGTGTAGGCAAAGAGGATTTCGACATGATCGAAGTGTGAGATTCAGGCTGCAGTGCCTGTGTGGCAGCCGAGCTCACCACAGCCGGATTTTTTCTCCTGCCGCGGCAGAACAGCTGCAGTATTGACACCTTTTGTGTAGACTCCACCGCTAATAATTACCCTCCGCGGAGCGAATAATATGGCGGCAGCTGGCGGCGCCCATGCCCACTGGTCTTCCCGTTTTGCATTTCTCATGGCGTCGGTCGGCTTTGCCGTCGGCCTTGGCAACATCTGGCGATTTCCGTACATCACTGGCGAGAACGGGGGCGCGGCGTTCGTGGTCATCTACCTCGTCTGCGCCTTCGTTATCGGCGTGCCGATTCTTATCGCGGAGCTGATGGTCGGTCGACGCGGTGATGCAGCGCCGCCCATTGCCATGGAGCGGGTGGCACAGGCCAGTGGGCGCTCACGGCAGTGGCAGTGGGTCGGGGGCATGGGTCTGGCAGCGGCATTCAGCATCGAGATCGTCTATTCGGTCATTGTCGGCTGGGTGCTCTGGTATCTGTACAAGGCGGTGACGACTGGCTTTGTCGGCGTGGATACCACTGTGGCGGAGCTCGAGTTCAGCGCCATGCTGGCGAGTAACTACGGCATGCTGTTCTGGACGCTGGGCGGCCTGGCGATCACCGGACTGATTATTTATGCGGGGGTGAAAGACGGCATCGAGCGAGCTGTCACCTTCATGATGCCGTTGATGTTCCTGCTGTTGGTTGTGCTGGCCGTCTTCAATTACTTTGCCGGTGGTTTTGCCCGGGCCATGGAGTGGCTGTTCACACCGGACTTCAGCAAGGTCGGTTTTGCCACGGTGCTTGCCGCGGTTGGCCAGGCTTTCTTCTCCATTGGCGTGGCCATGGGTGGCATGATGACCTACGGCTCCTACCTGCCCAAGAACATCTCTATCGCGCAATCCGTCATCATCATTGTCATCGCGGATACCCTGGTCGCACTGCTTGCCGGACTGGTGATCTTCCCCGCCGTGTTCAAGCATGGTCTCGATCCGGCAGCGGGCGCGGGCCTGATCTTCCAGACGCTGCCAGTGGCCTTTGCCCAGATGCCCGGAGGCTACGCTTTCAGCGTGCTGTTCTTCCTCATGCTGGCGGTGGCGGGTATTACGTCGATGGTGGGCCTGATCGAGTGCGTCAACGCCTGGATCGAGGAAAAATATGGCGTGCCGCGTCATCGCAGCGCACTGCTGGTCGTTGGCAGCATCGCCGTGCTCAGTGTGCTCAGCATTCTCTCCTACAATGTGCTCGACGGTTTCCGCATTGCCGGACGCAACTTCAACGACAGCATGGACTTCTTCTCCAACCAGATCATGTTGCCGGTGGGTGGACTGATGATCGCGGTGTTTGCGGGCTGGGTCATGATCAAGCCGGAATCGCGGGATGAGCTATCGGCGATGTCTGCCGCTACCTTCGGTCTGTGGCATTTCCTCATCCGCTTTGTGGTGCCGCCGGTACTGCTGGTGATCTTTGTCATGGGTGTAAAGGGCTAGTGGCCCTGTAGGCTTCACGGGCGGGGGAAGGACAGATGCTGGCGGTGATCAACGATTTTCTCTGGGGGCAGGTGCTGATGATCGTGCTCATTGCGGTCGGGCTGCTCTTCACCGTCAGCTCACGCTTTGTGCAGTTTCGTTATTTCGGGCGGATGTTCTCGGTGCTGGGCGGTGCAATGCACCACGAAAAAGGGCATGTCAGCTCGTTTCAGGCCCTGGTGGTGAGTGTTGCCGGTCGCGTCGGCGCAGGCAATATTGCCGGTGTTGCCGTCGCGATAACGCTCGGCGGGCCCGGCGCAATTTTCTGGATGTGGCTCATTGGTCTCATGGGCATGGCCACGAGTTTTTTCGAGTGCTCCCTGGCGCAGCTGTTCAAGCGCTATGAGGCGGATGGCAGCTATCGCGGCGGCCCCGCGTATTATCTTTCCCACGGCATTCGCCAGCGCGGACTGGCCATCGTGTACTCCATTCTCCTGCTGGTCACCTTCGGTCTCGGTTTCAACGCACTGCAGTCCTACGTGGTCGCCACGTCGCTGCAGGCGTCCTTCGGCGTCTCTACCTGGATAACAGGAGCCGTCATGGTGATGCTGCTCGGTTTCACGATTTTCGGCGGTATACGGCGTATTGCGGTGGTCTCCGAGGTCATTGTTCCCGTGATGGCCGGCAGCTACCTGCTGGCCGCCATTGCCGTTATCGGACTCAATCTGCCGGAGGTGCCGGCCGCGCTGCTGCTGATCGTCAAGAGCGCGTTCGGACTGGAGCCGGCGATTGGCGGCGGGCTCGGTGTGGCGCTCATGCAGGGCGTGAAGCGCGGCCTGTTCAGCAATGAGGCTGGCCTTGGCAGTGCACCGAACGTCGCAGCGGTGGCGCATGTGCCGCATCCGGCAAACCAGGGCATGGTGCAGGCCTTCAGTGTCTTCATCGACACACTTATCATGTGCACCTGCACGGCGCTGATCATTCTGCTGTCCGACCTGTACCAGCCCGGCGATACCTCTGTGTCTGGCGTTGCCCTGACCCAGGGGGCGCTGGCGAGTCATTTTGGCGACTGGGGTGGCAGTTTTGTCAGTGTGGCACTCGCGCTGTTTGCCTTCAGCTCCATCATGTACAACTACTATCTGGGAGAGAACAGCCTCAGCTTCTTCAGCGACAACAATCCCTGGCTGATCAACCCCTACCGTTTCGCGGTTCTGGGACTGGTGTTCTGGGGCTCCGCCCAGGACCTTGGCACCGTGTTCGGCTTTGCCGATCTCACGATGGGTCTGCTGGGCCTGGTGAACCTGTTCGGCCTGGTGTGCATGTACCGGCTCGGGATTCGCCTGCTGCGTGACTATGACCGACAGATGGCGGCCGGGCATGACCCCGTGTTCGATCCGGATGAGTTTGCCGATCTCGATATTGACCGTCGCGCCTGGAAACCGCGCACATAGCGACGCCGGGTCTTCCCTCAAACCGGCCGTACGGGTGGCCGTGTCGCTCGGCCCGGGGGCCGGCAGCACGCTACAGCACCGGCGACATCAGCCGCGCGGCGCCCATGGCAAAGGGAAACCAGAACGGCTTATCGCGCAGATGCTGTGCGACCACGCGGTCTGACTGCTCAAAGTCGGCATTCAGCATGGCCTCCACCTCGGCGCAGAAATCGACATTTTCCACCAGGCCGGTGATCTCGAAATTCAGACGGAAGGAGCGGTTGTCGAAATTGGCGGTGCCCACGCCGGCCAGGCGATCGTCCATGAGAAATACCTTCTGGTGCAGAAAGCCCTCACGGTAGCGGTAGACATTCACGCCGGCCGGCAGAAGCTCCCGGGTGAAGGCCCAGTTAGCCATGCCCACGACCGGGCCGTCGGGACGGTCGGGAATCATGACCCGCACATCCACCCCGCGCAGCGCAGCCAGCTGCAGTGCTGACACAATGCCGCGGTCGGGCACGAAATAGGGGCTGGCAATCCAGATCCGCTCTCGCGCTGAGATGATGACCTCGTGGTACATCAGGCCGGCCTCCTCGAACTCACTCGCGGGATCGGAGGGAAAGATCAGGACGTTGCAGTCGCCGGCCCGCGCATCGTGGAACTCCCAGTTGACGTCTACCGGCCGGCGTGTCGCCCAGCGCCAGTCGGTGGCAAAGGCCAGCTCGGTACTCATTACCGCGGGTCCACGCAGGCGCATGTGGGTGTCCCGCCAGGCACCCCGTCGACCGAGGCCGAGGTATTCGTCGCCAACGTTGTGCCCGCCCAGCCACGCCGTGCGTCCATCGACCACCACAATCTTGCGGTGGTTGCGGAAGTTCAGCTGCAGGCGGTTGCGTCTTCCCTGGGTAGTATTGAAGGCGGCGCTTTGAACGCCGGCCCGCTGCATGCGCCGGTACAGCTCGGTGCGCCTGAACCGCGGGCAGCCAATTTCGTCATACAGCAGGAATACTCGCACGCCTGCCCGTGCCTTGCGCGACAGCACCTCGCCGATGCGCGCGCCAAGATTGTCATCGCGAATGATGTAGAACTGGAAGAGAATATAGTTCTGTGCACTTTCGAGTCCCTGCATGATGCTGGCAAAGGTGTCCTGCCCGTTAATCAGCAGTTCGACATTGTTGCCACCAGTGGCGGGCAGCCGCGCGAGCCTCGCCAGGCTGCCGTAAATTGGGAAGGCGGCATCACCGTAACGCGTGTGGCGACCGATGGCTTCCAGGGTTTCCTCTGACAGTGCCTCGGTCTGCGCTTCGATCTCGCTTCTCTGCTCAAGATAGCCGTCGAAGCGGTTGCGTCCGAAGATGAGGTAGAGGGGCAGGGCGATGTAGGGCAGCGTGAGCAGGGAAATGCTCCACGCGATAGCGCCCTGTGCAGTGCGCACGGTCATGACCGCCTCTATCGCCGAGAAAATCGCGGTGACATAGACCACCACGACCACAACAGCAATCAACTCGGTGTAGGGAAGCTCAGGCATTGGTCCAGTGTAGCATCGCCAGGCGCCGGGGACGGCGACGGCAGCGCATGGCGAACG
>CAZTJR010000018.1:30878-40443 GCA_964613795.1 uncultured Alteromonadaceae bacterium
GTCCAGTGTAGCATCGCCAGGCGCCGGGGACGGCGACGGCAGCGCATGGCGAACGGTCGCCGCTTCAAAATCACCTTGCCAGACTGAAACGGGCGTCTACTCTTCAGATTGACGGTGCCCGTAGCAGTCCCTGCCAGGGGCGCCACGCCAACAATGAAAACAACAAAGGTAACCAGTATGAAAAGCGTCATTGCTGCAGTGCTACTGTTACTGCCCCTCATGGTGCAGGCACAGGAACGTAGTTACGAGCCAGGCAATTTCTGGCAGATCTCCGGCGTCAAAACCATGCCGGCCAAGTTCGATGCCTATATCGACGATATCAGCGGTTTGTGGCGTAGCCAGATGGAAAAGATGAAAGATGATGGCAAGATCGTCAGCTATCACATCATGGCGAATGTGCATCCCCGGGAAAGTGAGCCCGACCTGTGGCTGATGGTGCAGTGGGCGTCGGCGGCCGACATGCTGGATACGCCCTGGGACTACTGGGATGAGCTGACTGACGATATCGTCGGTTCCGCGGCAAAAAGCCGGGAGCTGGCAATCGATCGCGGGGAGCTGCGTATCATCATGGGTGACACGCTCGCCCGTGAAATCACCTTCAAATAGTCAGCACCGGAGTGCGTGTCGGCGTTGCCAATGGCAGCCCGGCACGCCACTGTCGGCGACTCGCTCAGGCGGGAATAAACTGCACGACACCCACGGCGGTCAGAAATACCGCCAACAGTATCCACTTCCACACTGCCCATCGCATCGTCTTCTCCAGATTCCAGGCCGGCGGTTTATTGTGACTCGCTCAGCGTGACGTCCACATCCCGGGTGTCATCACCGCGCCGCACCGTCACCGTGATGCGCTCACCGATCTTGCGCTTTTCCAGGATCGACAGGTAGTCGTCATTGCTGCGTATCGGCTGGCCGTCAATGGCCGTGATGACGTCGCCAAGCACGATATCACCGCGGGCGTTGCGAAAGGCACCGCTGAGTCCGGCGCGGTCGGCGGGCAGATCCGGGAATACGCGCACGATCGGCAAGCCCTTGATACCGTAGCGGCGTATCCAGCCGTCGCCGGCAAGCTCCAGCCCCATGATGGGTCGCAGCATGCGGCCGTAGCTGATCAGCTGTGGCACCACGTCCTTGACGGTGTTGACCGGGATAGCGAAGCCGATGCCGGCACTCGCGCCGCTGGGGCTGTAAATGGCCGTGTTGACGCCCACCAGCTGGCCCAGGGAATTGAGCAGCGGGCCACCGGAATTGCCCGGATTGATTGCTGCGTCGGTCTGTATCACGCCGCGGATGCGACGGTTGCTGGGTGCGCGGATCTCCCGGCCGAGGGCGCTCACGACGCCGGTGGTCAGCGTGGTATCCAGTCCGAAGGGATTGCCGATAGCCAGGACCTTGCGCCCCACCGCCAGTTCGGACGAGTCGCCAAGTGGCAGGGTCACCAGCTCGTTCGGCGGATCGAGCAGGCGCAGCACTGCGAGGTCTTTCTCCGGCGCCACGCCGATGACTTCGGCGCTGTACTCGCTGCGATCCTGCAGGCTCACCGTCAGCTTCTGAGCGCCGGCGATCACGTGAAAGTTGGTGACAATGAGCCCGCTCGAGTTCCACACAAACCCGGTGCCGGAGCCGCGCGGAATCTCCTGCACATTGAGATTGAACAGGTTGCGTCGCAGCGTCGAACTGGTGACATTGACTACCGCGGGACTGGCGGCGCTGAACACCTGCATGCTGTTGGTTTCGTCATCAGTGGCGAAATCGACGTAGCCGGTCTGTGCCCCGCGGTCGTCTGCGTCGGTCTCTGCTGAGCGCTGACTCCCGGTCTCGGCGCTGCAGGCCACTGCAAACAGACAGAGCATCAGGCCTGCGGCAATGCGGCCAGCTGTCAGCAACGTGTTAATCATGGCTCTCATCCCCTGCGGAAGGCCTCGCGGAATTCACGGATGCGATCGGCATTGGTGCCGAGATCACTGACGCCGACACGCGATACCGAGCGCAGATCCACCAGGGTGCCATCAGCGTTGCTGCGCACGCGGATCACGATATCGTCCTTGAATCCCATGATGGTGGTGGTGTCGACGGCCTCGATCCTGCCGCGGTTGAGGTCGGCATTGATAATCTCCCAGCCGAGTTCTCTGGCAATCTGTTCGCTGCGCTGGAAGGTTTCGCGTATGGAGGTTTCCGAGACCAGCGTATGCAGGTCGGGGTAGGCGGCGATCTGTTGCTCGATAACGTCGCTGTCGATGTCGAGTGCATTCGAGCGTTCACCGCGGGCCTCGACCACGGCCTCGGAGAAGCGGGGCGGATCGGTCACGTCTGTGGTGATGTCGTGAATCGGCGGTGCATCGCCTCCGGTCAGGACCAGGGCCAGCAGCATTGCGCCGGGCAGCGTGGCAGCGCCGAAACCCAGCACGGCAGCGCGCTGCTCGCGAAACCAGGGCAGGATCAGCGCCAATGCGAACCACAGCAGCAGGAGGGCGCTCGCGGCACAGGCCAGCGCGTACAGCATCAGTCCCTGCTGCCAGTTCCCCGAACGCACGGTAAGTACGGCAATCGGTATCAGGAGCAGCAGCGCGATAGCCAGGTAGCCCGGCCAGCGGATGGCGCGCGAAAGATCGTTCATGAATTCCCCTTGAGTGCGCGTATGCGCTCTTCGAGTGGTGGATGCGAGCTGAACAGACGGCCGAGCCCCTGCTTCAGCTGCTCACTGATGCCGAATGCGGTCAGTTCGCCCGGCAGGTCCTTCTGCTGCGGCTGTTTCTGGCGCAGCCGGTCCAGCGCGCGGATCATGGCAGCGCGGTCCGTCAGGGTCGCCGCAGCGGCGTCGGCCCGGAACTCCCGCCAGCGGGAGAACTTGAAGACGATCATGCTGGCGAGTAAGCCGAGCACGATTTCCGCAATGATGGTGACGACGAAGTAGCCGATACCATAGCCGCGCTCGGTCTTGAATACGACGCGATCCACCGTATGTCCGATGATGCGGGCAAAGAACATCACAAAGGTGTTCACAACGCCCTGGATCAGCGTCAGCGTCACCATGTCTCCGTTGGCAACGTGGCCGATTTCGTGTCCCATTACGGCGCGGACTTCCTCGCGGGGAAACTGTCGCAACATGCCAGCGCTCACAGCGACCAGTGCGGCATTGCGGTTCCAGCCGGTGGCGAAGGCGTTGGGCGATTCCGACGGGAAGATAGCCACCTCAGGCATGTCGATACCGGCCTTGCCGGCCAGTTCCCGCGTGGTCTCCAGCAGCCACTGTTCGTCGCGGTTACGCGGCTGCGTAATGACCTGGGCGCCGGTGCTGCGCTTTGCCATCCACTTTGACAGCAGTAGCGAAATGAACGAGCCGCCGAAACCGAACAGGGCACAAAAGACCAGCAGCGCCTGCAGATTCAGGTCAACCCCGTTCTCCGCCAGCAGGCCCTGAAAGCCGAGCAGATTGAAAATGGTGCCGACCAGCACCAGCACGGCAAGGTTGGTGGCGAGGAATAACACAATGCGCATTGGCATGGCTGAATCGATCCTGATGCGGTGGGTTTAGGGGTTATGGGGTCTCATCTGCCAGCTTCAAGCGCCCGGGTGCAACCTGTGGCTCGCCGCGCTCACTGAGGGTGGCACAGAGAATCTCGCCGCGCAGGTCGACGTCCCGGGCGCTGATCTCCACCAGTGTGTTGACGGCTTCGTCGCGGTGCCGGTAGCGCGCCAGCTGCTTCGGGTCGCGCCCGTCCTGCCACTCCTTCGACTTGCCCCAGTAGTAGCCGTTCTGGTCCCGGATAACAAAAACCTCTGTCATGCTGCCTCCTGATCAGCTCTGGGCAAGCAGGAAATCCTTTGCCTCGTTGATTTTCGCGGCCAGATAGTCACTGCCGCCGCGGTCGGGATGCAGTTTCTGCATCAATTTACGGTGGGCCGCGACAATGTCGTCGCGTGACGCGTTGTCGCCGACGCCGAGAATCTGCATGGCTTCGCGCCGGTTCATGGGGCCGCTGTTGACTGCGCCGGCGCTCGAGTTGTGCCCGGCCGTCTCGGTATCCGAAAAACGCTGTTCAAGATACGAGTCCAGCAGCTGCACGGATTCCGGGTCCTCGTTGAGACAGTACTGGCGCAGTTCCTCGAGCTGGCCGCGATCCATGTCGTCGAGACGCCACTGGGCAAAGGGGCCCTGTAGCACCTCGCCGGAGAGCGTTCCGCTCGCATGATCCAGGTCCATCGATAGAATGCGGGTGGTGACGGTGGAGTGTTTGCCGCTGCCCGCCTGGGCCCGCTGCTGCCACCACTGATTGAGCACCGGAAACAGGCGCAGCAGCAGCGGCAGGGATTGACGCATGATCACCAGCAGACCGGTGAGGGCAGCTCCGACCCAGTGCATCTTGCCCATCATAGTGAGTATGACCACCACCACCACTGCCGCGCCGATGGCGATCTTGGTGGTCTCCGCGCGCCGCTTGTGAGGCGGCAGGCCCTGCACGCGTTTCAGCAGAATATAGAAAACGGCAATGACCGCCAGCAGCAGTACGAGTTTCGGCACCGGGCGCCCTCAGTCCTTTAATTGCGAAAGGAGCAGTCTAGCACCTCCCGAGCGATCATCCTGCAATGCGCGGCGGCCGCCGGCGGCGAAGCGCGCGACGGCGCCAAGGAGTTCCTGCAGCGTTCTGGCGCTGCTGTGGTCAAAGCCACAGTGAGCGCCGCCGCTGAGTGATGCCATCTGCTTCAGCGTCTGGCCCACGCTCGCATCCGCCCCTTCCTGAAACAGGAACAGCGGCAGTTTGCGCAATCCGCATTGGCCTGCCAGGTCGCGCAGGCTGTCAGTCGGTTCCTCGATAGCGTCACCGATGAAAACCAGTGCGCGCACGGGCACGCGGGAATGTTCGTCCAGGCCGTGGCGCAGGACGCGCTGCAGTTGCGTCTGACCGGCTTCACAGCGAACCCGGGTCATGAGTCCGCGTAGCGTTGCGGTATCGTTGAGCCAGCCGGACGCGCGAAAATCGCGAAAGCCGCGGTAAAAACACAGCTGCACCGAGAGTGCGGCTATCGGGGCGGTGGCGCTGAACATCTCGCCCTGCAGATGGCAGGCCATGTCCCAGGTGGGCTGGCGACTGGCGGTTGCGTCGATGGCGAACATGAGACGCGGGCTGCGGTCGACAAACTGACGGATGGCGCGCTGCTTCTGCAGAAAGCGGGCGACCTCTCCGGTCTGTGGGTTCTTGCTGGGCGGTCTGGCCATGGTATGGAGCTGCCGGCGGATTCCGAATCGTTAACACAAGGGGAATAGTATAGTGAAGCCGGAGCGGTACCAACCGCCCCGGGCCTGTTTCCCGCGGCCAGCCGTACTACAATAGCAGTCATTAACGAACAGCAGTAAGTCACGTTCACCTTGCCCGACAATGGAGTTAGCCAGCATGTCGAAATTGTTTGAATTCCGGCGCAAACACGCGATACCCGGCCCGGATGATGCCCTGCCCGGTCGAACCGAGGCCATGCAGGTCCCGCCGCAGCACGAGGTTCTCGGCACACCGCTCGCCGGCCCCTTTGCACCGACGCTACAGGAAGCGGTGTTCGGCATGGGCTGTTTCTGGGGCGTCGAGCGCCTGTTCTGGCAACTGCCCGGTGTGTACACCACGGCGACGGGGTACGCGGGTGGCTACACGCCCAACCCCACCTACCGTGAGGTCTGTTCGGGCAAGACAGGGCACACCGAGGCGGTGCTGGTGGTGTTTGATCCGGCGAAGATCAGCTATCCCGAGCTGCTGCGCACTTTCTGGGAAGGCCATGATCCGACCCAGGGCATGCGCCAGGGAAATGACCTCGGTACGCAGTACCGCTCAGCCATCTACACCATGGACGATGCGCAGCAGGCGGAGGCAGAAGCGTCCCGCGAGGCATTCCAGGCCTCCCTGAGCGCAGCCGGCCACGGCGAGATCACCACGGAGATCGCTCCCGCCGGGCCGTTTTTCTACGCCGAGGATTACCACCAGCAGTACCTGGCAAAAAACCCCGGCGGCTACTGTGGGCTGGGCGGCACCGGGGTCAGCTGCCCGGCCGGGCTGGCGGTCTAGCGGGCCCCGCGAGAAACCGCCCCAGTACGGCGGTCAGCGCTGTTTCCGCGCGCAGAATGCGGCTGCCGAGAGTCACCGGATGCAGCCCGGCGCGCCGGGCGAGTGCCACCTCGTAATCGATAAAGCCGCCTTCGGGGCCGATCATCAGCAAGGTCTCGGTATCGCCGTCAGCGGGACAGGGATGGTCGGCTCCCGGTTGGGCGAGCAGGGCGCGCCGGCCCTGTGACAGGACGGGCAGGTGATCCTCGGCAAAGGCACGGAAACCGCGGTGCACCTGCAGCACCGGGAGCACGCTGTCAATCGACTGCTCCAGGCCGGCAAGCAGATACCGTTCCAGGGTTGCCGTGTCGAGCAGTGCCGACTGCCAGTAGCTTTTCTCGACCCGCTGGGCATTCACCAGATGCAGTTCACGCACGCCGGTCTCCGCGACCGTGCGCAGCATCCGGCGCAGCATTTTCGGGCGCGGCAGCGCGAGAACCACGGTCAGCGGGTGTTTTGCCGGCGCTGCGTGCTGCGCGTGGAAGTGTAGCGTCACGCTGCTGCTGTCTACGGATTCCAGCGTGGCCTCACCGATGTCACCGCCGATTTCGCCGGCGCGCAGCCGCTTGCCAGGCGTGGCCCCGAAGACGTCGTGAAGGTGTCGGGCACGCGTGCCGCTGACGCGGACCCGCGCGGAACCCGCAATGCGCTCCTGCGGGGAGAACAGCAGAATGTTCACTGCCCGCTCAGCCGGCCCACAGATCGTAGTCGTCCGCCGCGGTGACCTGGGCCTCGACAAGGTCACCGGGTTGCAGTCCGGTGATGCCCTCGAGGTGGACCACGCCGTCAATTTCCGGCGCGTCGGCCCGGGAGCGACCGACAGCGCCGGCGTCGTCGACGCTGTCGATCAGCACCTCGATCCATCGACCGACCTTCGCTGCCTGACGGTCTGCCGAAATGGCCTGCTGCGTCGCCATGAAGCGCTCCCAGCGCTCCTGCTTGACCGCTTCGGGCACCGGGTCAGGTAACGCGTTGGCGGCGGCGCCGGTGACCGGTGAGTACTGGAAGCAGCCCACCCGATCGAGCTGTGCCTCCTGCACAAAGTCGAGCAGCTCCTGGAATTCCGCCTCGGTTTCGCCGGGAAAGCCGACAATGAACGTGCTGCGCAGCGTCAGGTCAGGGCACTGCCGGCGCCAGTCGTGTATGCGGTCGAGGACTTTTTCGGCCGCGGCGGGACGGCGCATGCGCTTGAGTACCGCCGGGCTGCCGTGCTGGAAGGGAATGTCGAGGTAGGGCAGTATCTTGCCCGTCGCCATCAGCGGCAGTACCTTGTCTACGTGGGGATAGGGGTACACATAGTGCAGCCGCACCCAGACGCCGAGTTCTCCCAGCGCCGAGCACAGTGACAGGAAATCGGTTTTGAGTGGCCGACCGTCCCAGAATCCGGTGCGGTAGCGCAGGTCCAGGCCGTAGGCGCTGGTGTCCTGGGATATTACCAGCAGTTCGCGCACGCCGCTGCGCACCAGTCCCTCTGCCTCGGCCATCACGTCGCCGATGGGCCGGCTGACAAGGTCCCCACGCATTGACGGAATAATGCAGAAACGGCAGCGGTGATTGCAGCCCTCGGAGATCTTCAGGTAGGCATAATGACGCGGCGTCAGACGCAGCCCCGTGCCGGGGACAAGATCGGTGAAGGGATTGTGCTCGCGGGTCGTGGGGACGTGTGTGTGTACCGCCGAGACCACTTCCTCGTAGGCTGCGGGGCCGGATACATTGAGCACGTCGGGGTAGCGCTCTTTGATGATACGGGCATCGCTGCCGGTGCCCATGCAGCCGGTAACCACCACGCGTCCATTCTCGCTGACCGCTTCATGGATGGCATCGAGAGACTCCTGCTTGGCGCTGTCGATAAAGCCGCAGGTGTTCACCACCACCACATCGGCATCGTCGTAGGTGGGGACGATATCGTAGCCGTCCAGCTTGAGCTGCGTGAGTATGCGCTCAGAGTCCACCAGAGCCTTGGGGCAGCCCAGGCTGATAAAGCCGACCTTGTTGCTAGACATGCGGGTGATCCGGAAAAAAATGAGGGCGGATTATACCGCCGCATGGCATCCGGCGCACGAACACTGATGTCAGGGCAGCATCCCCGGGGGGGTGTGCTTACACCGACAGCCGCGCGCGTGCACTGTGGGTGCCTACGCGCACCTCCTTGCGCAGCAGGGAGAGCAGCGACAGAGCCTCCTCACGGTTGAGGAATTCACCTATCGGCACGGCGTCGATCGTATCGTGCAGGGCCATCCCCGGGCCTTCCCAGGGGTGCGTTTCCGGTGTAACTGCCAGCGATGCCTCACGCCGGTCGAATTGCCAGGTCTGCCGGGGCGCGTAGTAACCCTTGTCGATGCGCACGCTCTTTTCGCTGAGCGTGATGACCTGTCGATACTCGAGCTTCCAGTTGACGTAGTACAGGGCGGCACCCAGGCCAGCGATCTCGAGTCCCGCAAACGGCAGAACCGGCCAGGCGCCCAGCGCGGTAAAGCCAACCGCCGCACCGAGTGACGGAATGGCCAGCGCCATGAGAGCGAGCTTGTTGGCCCGCCAGGAGGACGAGTGGTTCGGCTTGGCAATGATGACGACTCGATTGTCGGAACTATGGCTCTTTATCACTGAGGAGCATCCCTGCGCTTTTCCATAGTCTAGCCCAGTTGCGCGCAGCCGCCCATGCGCCGGGGGCTTCAGAACGGCGAAGGGCAGCTTATATCCATCCATTCCTCCGTGACCGGATGGGGAAAGGCGATGCGCGATGCGTGCAGCAACAGGCGTGGCGCCATGGCCAGCGCCTGTGGATGCGCGTACATGTCACAGCCGAGAATCGGGTGACCCAGGCTTGCGGTGTGGATGCGCAGCTGGTGTGAGCGGCCGGTGATGGGCTCCAGCAATAGCCGCGAGCGGTCGTCGCGGCGCTCGGTGACCTGGTAGTGGGTGAGGGCGTGTCTGCCGGTCTCGCGACAGATTTTCTGACGTGGCCGATTTTCCCAGTCGCGGGCGATCGGCAGCGCAATCTCGCCGCTGTCCGCCGTTACTTGCCCGTACACCACGGCCTCGTATTCCTTGCACACACGGCGTTCCTGGAACAGGCGCCCGAGTACCGACTGGCTCTGTGCCGTCAGCGCAATGATCATGATGCCGGAGGTGTCGAGGTCCAGGCGGTGAACCGTGCGCGCCGAGGGATAGTCTGCCTGCAGGCGCGTGATCAGGCAGTCCCGGTTGAGCGGGTGCCTGCCGGGGACCGATAGCAGCAGGTCCGGCTTGCGCACAAGCAACAGGTCGGCATCGCTATACAGAATCTGTATGGGTTCGCTGCTGTGAGGCACGAGGTACGGTGGCATTTCCATGGCGTTTCCAGCGGTGAGCGGTGGCGGTAAAGGCGGTATCATGCCGCTATGGACGGAAACATCAACTGCCAGCTGACGGCGCTGTTGCCGACGGCACTCGCCGGCGCGCGACTGCAGGTTACAGAGCTGCTTCTCACCGGCGAG
>CAZTJR010000018.1:40543-63099 GCA_964613795.1 uncultured Alteromonadaceae bacterium
GACGGCACTCGCCGGCGCGCGACTGCAGGTTACAGAGCTGCTTCTCACCGGCGAGCGCCTGACGCTATACCTGCTGAATGCCGACTATCCACAGCAGCGGCTGGGTGCCGAGGCGGTGCGCCAACTCATGCACGACCCACTGTATTGGGTGTTCTGCTGGGCCTCTGGCCAGGTGCTGGCGGCGGAGCTGTTGCGCAACCCGCAGCTCGTAGCCGGACGCCGGGTGCTCGACTTTGGCAGCGGCAGCGGCGTGGTCGCCATCGCCGCTGCACTGGCCGGCGCGCGCGAGGTAGTCGCCTGTGACAGCGACGGCCAGGCACTGCGCGCCTGCGCCGAGAACGCCGCGCTGAATGGGGTGGAATTGACGCTGGCCAGTTCGTTTGACGACGTGGCCGGCGACATTGACGTGATAACGGCGGCGGACGTCCTCTACGACCGTGACAATCTGAGCTGCCTGGAGCAGTTTCTGGCGCGCTCGCCAAGGGTGCTGGTTGCCGACTCGCGGGTCAGGGATTTCGACTTTCCGCCCTACACCAGGCTGTTTCAGGCCGAGGCCACAACCTGGCCGGACCTCGAGGAATCTGTGGCGTTTCGCCAGGTCAGCGTGTACGGGGCCGACCGGTTCGCCGCAATACAGGGTCTCGGGGCTGTCCGCTGAGCCTGCCGCGGGCCTGCCCGTCAGGCGCTTTTTCCCAGCGCCCGCTGGTAGGCCTTCACCGTCTCGCGCAGCCCCAGCTGCAGTGCATCCACTGTGAACGCGTGACCGATAGAGACTTCCAGCAGGCCCGGTATGGTGGCGAAGGCCGGTAAGTTATGCAGGTTGAGATCGTGACCGGCGTTGACGCCCAGGCCAAGCTTTACAGCAAGCGCCGCGGCAGAGCGGTACTCTTCGAGTACGCCGGCGGCATCTGTGTGGTTGGCAACGGCTTTCGCGTAGCGCTCTGTGTAGAGTTCGATACGGTCGGCACCGGTGTCTGCAGCAAGGCGTATCTGTTCGGGGTCGGGATCCATGAACAGGCTGCTGCGAACGTCGAGTGAGCGCAGTTCTGCCACGATATCGGCGACTCGCTCGCCATCGCGCTTCAGGTCGAAGCCATGATCCGAGGTCAGCTGGTTGTCGCCATCCGGCACCAGGGTGGCCTGGGTCGGACGCAGCTCACGCACCAGCGGCATGAATCCCGGGTAGTCATCGACGCCGGAACGGTCACTGCGACGAGGGCCTGCGAAAGGGTTGCCCTCCATGTTGAACTCGACCGTCAGCATGGCGGCAAGATCGTGGCAGTCTCTGACGCGAATATGACGCTGATCCGGGCGCGGATGCACGGTGATGCCGTCCGCGCCCGCCTCTATGCAGATTCTTGCATGCTGCGGGATATCCGGGGAGCGCGTGTCCCGCGAATTGCGTATCAGGGCAATCTTGTTGAGATTGACGCTGAGCGCCGTCATAGCAGGCTCTTGCGGCGTATGGACTGGATGATCACGGGCTCTTCCGGTACGTCACTCATGCCGTTGATCCGCGTCACCGGCGCCGTGGTGATGTAGTCGACCACGGACATGCCGTCCGTGACCTCGCCGAAGACCGTGTACCCGGGTTCCGCGGGACTCCAGTCAAGGCGCAGGTTGGTGCGCTGGTTGATGAAGAACTGGGCAGTGGCCGAATCCGGGTCGCCGGTGCGGGCCATGGCAATCGAGCCGCGCACATTGTGCAGGCGGTTGCGGCTTTCATTCACGATGGGGTCGCGCGTGGGTTTTTGTGTCATGTCCGGCAGGAACCCCCCGCCCTGGATCATGAAATCGGCAATCACACGATGAAAGATCGTGCCGTCGTAGAAACCATCCTCAACATAGGCGAGAAAGTTCTCTACCGTGACCGGGGCCTTGTCGCGGAACAGGCGCACGGTAATCTTGCCATGGTTGGTGGCGATCACCACCTGCGGGTTGGGCAGCGGTGTCTGCGCCTTCGCCGGTCCCGCGCAGAACAGCGCGAGGGCCAGCAGGGTGGACACCAGAAACGGAATTTTTCGCATGGACACTCTCTTCCTTGACGTAAAACGTGGCGGTATGAATCAGGCCCAGCTTGAACTTCTGCGCCGGCGCGGCCAGAGGCGGGGCACGACCAGCGTGATGCCGACACCGAGTAATACCGCCAGCGCACCGTCGAGGAACGCACCGCTGCGGAGTTTTTCCGACAGTCGCTGGTTATCGGCCTTTAGCATGTCGACCTCAGAGCGTAGCGTCTCCACCGTCTCGACCAGTCGTCGATTATCCTCATCGAGCTGAATGGCCCGGCTTGAGGTTTTCTTCAGCGCTGCCAGCTCCTCGGCGGTGGCCTGCAGCTCAGCCTGGGTGGTGGTTGCCAGTTCTGCGTTGTTTTCCCGCGCCTGGGAAGCGGCATTGAGCTCAACGTGGAGGGCCTCGTTGCGCTCTTCCAGCGTGGCCAGCCTGCGCTGCAGCTCGGGCAGCAGCACCTGAGCCGGCTTGTCCCGGCTGAGAAATTCGCTCTTTACCCAGCCGGTGGTGCCGGCCTGGGTACTGACTTCTGTCCAGTCACCGTCCTCTGCCGTACCGGTGGGGGTTAGTGCCGTGCCCGGATTCAGCTTGGCGATCCAGCGGAAGTTGGTGCCGGGGCCGGCGTGCAGCACGATGAACACTTCATCGTTGACGAAGAGGGTATTCTGGGCCTGGGCGAGGGAGCCGAGCAGCAGGCTCGCAAGGACAAATACACGCAGGGCAGATGCCAGATAACGCAGGGCAGACATCGGAACTGTATCCTCTTCGCGGATCGAAAAACGGCGCAAGGATAGCATGCTGCGACGGTTTCAGGGCAAAACGGGGACAAAGGGTTTAACGGTGATCCGGCTGAAGATGCCGGCCTCAACGTAGGGGTCGTCGTTCGCCCAGGCTATTGCCTCCTCGAGACTGTCGAACTCCGCGACAATCAGGCTGCCGGTGAACCCGGCGGTGCCGGGGTCCGGGTTGTCGATGGCCGGATGGGGACCCGCTACCAGGACGCGCCCGGCCTCCACCAGTGCCTGCATCCGCTGCAGGTGGGCCGGTCGTGTCTGCCGGCGTTTTTCCAGGCTGTCGGCACTATCCTCGGCAATGATCGCGTAGTACATGTGGTTCTCCTGCGCTACCGCCGGAATCAGTGGCTGTCGCCGGTGGATGTTTCAATGTGCTTGAGGTGTGGGCTGACGACAACAGCGGTGAGCACCGTCAGCAGAAGCGTGAAGCCGATGGCCGAATACAGCTTGTAGCTTACCCAGGTCGCCTCGCTGAAACCATAGGCCACCCAGAGGTTGAGTGCGCCGACAACGGCGAAGTTGGCGATCCAGAGGACGTTAAGTCGCGCCCACACGGCCTTTGGCAGCTGCAGCTGTGCGCCGAGCGTGCGCTCCATCAGGTTGCGATCGCCAATGAAGTGGAAGGCAATGAAGGTGAGGGCAAGTGCCCAGTTGAAGATAGTCGGTTTCCACTGGATAAAGGTCTGATCGCGAAGAATCAGCGTGGCGCCGCCAAACACGGCGACAGCGACCAGCGTCCACGCCGAGCGCTTTTCCAGCCTGCGGGCGAGGTATGACGCCACCACTACCTGAACCGCGGTAGCGGCGATCAGGACCGCGGTCGCCGTGTAGATGCCATCGACGACATGCGACCAGCCGCCGACTGACAGCGTCTCCCCGTCCAGCTGGTAGACGATGAAAAACAGGACGATCGGCACAAATTCCAGCAGTTGCTTCATGGGGTGCGGGTTTCCTGTCGTGGTAGACTCTGGGACATGCGAAAGAGTATAGCGTTTTTATCATCGCCCACGGCGCACCTCGGTGCGGCGTGGCTGCGCGCAGTGTAATGACTGTGCGGGTCGACTTCCATACCCACACGCTGGCGTCGGATGGGGCGTTGACGCCCGCAGAGCTGCTGGGCAGGGCGTCTGCGGCGGGTGTCGCAATGCTGGCGGTCACCGATCACGACACATTGGAGGGCTATCGCCAGATCCGCGACACAGCGGCGGATGCCGGCGTGGCGCTGGTCTCCGGCATCGAGCTGTCCAGCCAATGGTCGGGGGCGGGCGTGCACGTGGTCGGTCTCGACTTCGACCCGGAGGCGCCGGCGCTGGTCGAGGGCATTGCCTCCCTGCAGGCGGCCCGCCTGACCCGCGCTGAGGACATTGCCGCGCGGCTTGAGAAGCGCGGCTATGCCGGCGCACTCGCCGGTGCCCGCGCCTGCGCTGGAGCCTCCCAGATAGGCCGGCCTCATTTTGCGCGCTGGATGGTGGATGCCGGTCACGTGCCGGACATGGCGGCTGCTTTCGACCGCTATCTCGGTCGCGGCAAGGTCGGTGACGTGAAGGCATGCTGGCCCTCACTGGCGAGCGTCACCGGGTGGCTGGCCCAGGCGGGCGGCATCGCCGTACTGGCCCATCCACTGCAGTACCGCTTCACCCGCATGAAGCTGCGGCGCCTGCTGACGGATTTCCGGGCGGCCGGTGGTCGCGGCCTCGAGATTTTCAGCGGCAGGCAGGAGGCGACACAGACTGCCGCCATGGCGAGGCTGGCGGCGGACTTCGAGCTGTATGCGTCGGTAGGCAGTGATTTTCACAACGATGGCCCCTACCGCCCCACTCTCGGTGTAGAATCGCGCCTGATGGCGGGTGTCCCCAGCGTCGTCGATATTCTGCAGGCCCGGGCAGGTGGCCCGGGCGGCGCAAGCTCCCGGCAATCGAGAAAGAGTCACACGTGAGTCAGTTTTTCCAGATCCATCCCGACAACCCCCAGGCCCGGCTCATCCGGCAGGCCACGGATATCATTCGCAAGGGTGGGGTGGTGGTGTATCCGACAGACTCGGCCTACGCCCTCGGCTGCCAGATCGGCAACAAAGCGGCACTCGACCGTATACGCCGCATACGCCGCCTCGATGCCGGCCACAACTTCACGCTGGTCTGTCGCGACCTGTCGGAGCTTGCCACCTTCGCGCGCGTTGACAACACGGTGTACCGCCTGATTCGCAACAATACACCGGGCCCCTACACCTTCATCCTCCGCGCCACGTCAGAGGTGCCGCGACGCCTGATGCACCCCAAGCGCAAGACCGTGGGGCTGCGTGTGCCGGAGAATGCCATTGCGCAGGCCTTGCTGGGGGATCTCGGTGAACCCATCATGAGCGTCACGCTGATTCTGCCGGATGAGGATCTGCCGTTGATCGACCCCTACGACATCCGCGATATTCTGCAGCACGATGTCGATCTTGTGATTGATGGCGGTTACTGCGGCATGGAAGCAACCACGGTGATTGATCTGTACGACGACGTGCCGGTCATCCTGCGTGCGGGCAAGGGTGACACCGCGCCTTTTTCAGACTGACGGGTGCGTGCGAGCGACAGGGTGACAGCGTGACGGATGAGACAACAGTCGAGGATGCGGCAGCCGGGGGAGCTGTGGACGCCAGCCCGGAACGACCGACGACCCGTCACGGCGGGCCGGAGCAGGGTGAAATGCCCTTCGCCTTCGTCATGGGACAGGCGGTGACCGAACTGCCAAAGGACCTGTACATCCCGCCGCGGGCGCTGGAGGTGTTTCTCGAGGCGTTCGAGGGCCCGCTGGATCTTCTTCTGTACCTGATACGCCGCCAGAATCTCGACATTCTCGATATCGATGTCTCAGCCATCACCGAGCAGTACATGCGCTATGTCGAGCTGATGGACGCCATGCAGTTCGAACTGGCGGCAGAGTACCTGCTGATGGCCGCCGTGCTGGCGGAAATCAAGTCGCGCATGCTGCTGCCACGCTCGAAAGAAGTCGAGGACGACGAGGAGGATCCCCGCGCACAGCTGATCCGGCGCCTGCAGGAATACGAGCGTTTCAAGAAGGCGGCCGAAGATATCGAGGCGCTGCCCCGGCTGGAGCGCGATACCTGGATCGGCAGTGCCGAGGTGCCGACAATCGAGCGCGAGCGTGTTGACCCCGATGTCGATATCCGTGAGCTGGTGCTGGCCCTGGGTGAGGTGCTGCGCCGTGCCGACATGTTCGAGAGTCACCATATCCAGCGCGAGGCACTGTCAACCCGTGAGCGCATGTCCGAGGTGCTGGAGCGACTGGCGGGTCGCCAGTTCGTGCCCTTCGTGTCACTGTTCTCGGCCACCGAGGGTCGACTTGGCGTGGTGGTGACCTTCCTCGCCGTGATGGAGCTGATCAAGGAGTCGCTGGTGGAAATTGTGCAGACCGAACAGTTCGGAGCCATTCATGTCAAGGCAAGGGCAGAGTGATATGACGCAGTCGGGTCTGGTCCAGATTATTGAGGGCGCCCTGCTGGCTGCCGGCAGGCCACTGACCGTCGCCCAGCTCGGCGAGCTGTTCGAGGCGCACGAGAAGCCGGCGGCGGAGGAGCTGCGCGAGGCCCTCGATGCGGTTGCCGCCAACTGCGAGGGACGCGGCTTTGAGCTGAAGCAGGTGGCCAGCGGCTACCGTTTTCAGGTGCGGGAATCTCTCAGCCAGTGGATTGGTCGACTGTGGCATGAGCGACCGCAGAAGTATTCCAGGGCGCTGCTCGAGACCCTCGCGCTGATCGCCTATCGCCAGCCCATCACCCGCGGCGAGATTGAGGAGATCCGTGGCGTGGCGGTGAGCTCGAATATCATCAAGACGCTGCAGGAGCGCGAGTGGGTGCGCGTTGTCGGGCATCGTGACGTGCCCGGCCGGCCCGCCATGTACGCTACCACCCGCGGTTTCCTCGATTACTTCAACCTCCGCCACCTCGATCAGCTGCCCGCGCTGGCGGAGATCCGTGATCTGGAGACCCTCAACGCAGAGCTCGGTTTTGCTCCCCTGCCCGAGGCGGCCGCGCAGGATGCGGCGCAGGGCGACGACGCCCCCGCGGCAGAAAACACGCCCGTCAAAGACGACGGAAGTACGACTCTGGATGCGGACGAGCAGAGCCGCCAGGTACCGGATCATGGGTGATAACAAGGCAGATGCGGCTGCAGCGAAGCCCGCCGGCAAGCCCGGCGAGAAGCTGCAGAAAGTGCTCGCCCGCAGCGGGCTGGGTTCGCGTCGGGAAATGGAGCGCTGGATAGAGGAAGGTCGCGTGACCATCGACGGCAAGCCCGCAACCCTCGGCGACCGGGTGGATCGCCGCCGGCGGATCAGCGTCGACGGCAAGCTCCTGAACGCTGCGCCCGCCGAAGACACGCGCTGCATTCTCTATCACAAGCCCACGGGCGAGGTCAGCTCG
Source organism: uncultured Alteromonadaceae bacterium (assembly GCA_964613795.1). Taxonomy (GTDB): domain Bacteria; phylum Pseudomonadota; class Gammaproteobacteria; order Pseudomonadales; family Halieaceae; genus Chromatocurvus. Next base: position 47,771 of record CAZTJR010000018.1, read on the forward strand.
CGCAAGGACCCGGAGGGCCGGCGCACGGTGTTCGAGAACCTGCCCAAGGTTGCCGCCGGCCGCTGGATCTCCATCGGTCGACTCGACTACAACACCTCGGGGCTGCTGCTGTTCACAACCGATGGCGAACTGGCCAATGCGCTCATGCACCCCTCTGCGAATATCGAGCGGGAATACATGGTGCGGGTGATGGGTGAGGTGACTCCCGACATGCTGCAGCGCATGCTCGACGGCGTGATGCTGGAGGATGGCGTCGCCCGCTTCACGGATATCCAGGACGGCGGTGGCGAGGGCGTCAATCGCTGGTTCTACGTGGTCATCATGGAGGGGCGTAACCGCGAAGTTCGGCGGCTATGGGAGTCGCAGGGTCTGACGGTGTCGCGGCTCAAGCGCGTGCGCTACGGCGACGTGTTCATTCCCTCCCGGGTCAAGCAGGGCCAGTGGGTCGAGCTCGAGCGCAAGGAGGTCAAGAGCCTGTACCGCATGGCTGGCCTGCAGGCCAAGAATCTGCAGAGGGCCACGGTTGGGGAGCGCCTGGGTATGGAGCGCCAGCTGCGCAAAAAGACGAAAGCAGGATCCGGGGGCGACGGGCCCGGGGCGCGCAAGCCAGCGGGGCGCAGGCGCGCCACTGACAAGCCGCGCGGACGGGCAAAAAAGCGCTAGTGGCCCACTAACGGGCGTTGAACGCCGTGCCGGTGATACCCGCGCTGTCGTCTCCCATGAGGTACAGGTAGGCCGGCATGATGGCCTCCGGCGAAGGATTGTCGGTAGGCACCTCACCCGGATAGGCAGCACGCCGCATGGCGGTGTTGGTCGCTCCCGGGTTCAGGCTGTTGACGCGGATATCGCTGGTGTTCTCAAGTTCATCTGCGAGCACCTGCATCAAGCCTTCCGTGGCAAACTTGGACACGGCGTAGGCGCCCCAGTAAGCCCTTCCCCGGCGCCCTACACCCGATGACGTGAAAATAACGCTGGCGTTCGATGACGCTTCCAGCAGCGGCAGGAGTGCGCGGGTAAGCAGGAACTGGCTGTTCACATTCACCTGCATGACGTCCTGCCAGGTCTTCCAGCTGGCGCTGGCCAGGGGGCGTCTTTCGCCGAGTATGCTGGCGTTGTGCAGCAGCCCGTCGAGACGCTGGAAGGTGCCGCCTATCGCCGCCGCCAGTTGCGCGGCTTCCTCTTCACCGGCCGTTGCCAGGTCCAGCGGCACAATGGCGGGCTGTGCGCCTCCCGCTGACTCAATGGCGTCATAGGTGGCTTCGAGTTTCTCCACGGTGCGCCCGGTGAGGATTACCGTGGCGCCATGGGCGGCATAGGCCAGCGCCGCGGCGCGGCCGATGCCGTCCCCGGCGCCCGTGACCAGCACGGTTCGGTCTGTCAGCAGGTCGGGGGCGGCGGTGTAGTTGTAGGGAACGGTCTGGACGTCCATGTCGGGTGACTCCGTGTTTCAGGCGGTGGTCGCGTGCTGCGGGCGTGTGTTGAAAACCCGTGCGGCGAGATCGTGTCCGCTGTCTGCGCGGGCGTCGGCGCCCCACAGATCGGCGTTGTCGTCATCTTCTATGTAACCGTAGGTGGCGGCAATGGTGTACATACCGGCATTGCGCCCCGCTTCGATATCCCGCCGATGGTCGCCGATGTAAATGGCCTGTGCCGGCGGGCACTGCAGTTCGCGGCTGTTGCGCAACAGGCACTCGGGGTCCGGCTTGCCGCGGCTCACCTGGTCAGCGCAGACAATACTGGTAGGAGCGGGCTGCAGGCCAAGCCGCTGCAGCAGCGGCAGGGTGAAGCGCGATGGCTTGTTGGTGGCAATTCCCCAGGGAATACCGGCATCGCCCAGGGCGTCAAGCAGTGCCTGCACGCCCGGAAACAGCCGCGAGTGTGAGCCAAGGATGCCGCCATAAAGCGCCAGCAGTCGATCGAGCCAGCGCTGGAAGTCGCCGTCACCCTCCTGCAGGTCCAGCGCAAGGGTGACCAGGGCACGGGCGCCGTTCGACACGGTGTTGCGAATGACTGCCGCCGGCAGTGGCGGCAGTGTGTTCTCGGCGCGCAGGGTCTGCACGACGGGGACAAAATCGTCGGCGGTGTCGATCAGGGTGCCGTCGAGATCCAGAATCACGGCGCGCAGTGTGTCGCCGGGGTGATTCATACCGGCCGCGTGGCGCGCAGCATGTAGTTGACTGAGACATCGTTCGCGTCGAGGCGGTAGCGCCGGGTGATGGGGTTGTAGGTCAGCCCGGTCATCTCCCGCAGCACCAGATCCGCCCGCCGCAGCCAGCCGGCGAGTTCCGAGGGCTTGATAAATTTACTGTACTCATGGGTCCCGGCGGGCAGCAGGCGCAGGATGTGCTCCGCTCCAACAATGGCGAACAGGAAGGCCTTGGGGTTGCGGTTGATGGTGGAGAAGTAGAGTGAACCACCGGGCACCACAAGGCGGGCGCAGGCCTCGACCACGGCGGCGGGGTCCGGCACGTGCTCCAGCATTTCCAGGCAGCATACGATGTCGAACTGCCCGGGCTGTTCCGCGGCCAGGGCTTCTGCGGTGGACTGTCGGTAATCCACCTCGACGCCGGACTCGAGCTGGTGGATGCGTGCTACTGACAGCGGCGCCTCACCCATGTCGATGCCGGTGACAGTGGCGCCGCGCTGTGCCATGGCCTCGGCAAGAATGCCGCCACCGCAGCCGACGTCCAGAAGACGCTTGCCTTCTACCGGCGAATGCTCGTCGATAAAGTTGGCGCGCAGCGGGTTGATTTCATGCAGGGGTCGGAACTCGCCGTCGGCGTCCCACCAGCGCGAGGCAAGTGCCTCGAACTTGGCGATTTCCCTTGCGTCCACGTTCTGTCGGGCTGTCATGGTGATTACTGTCCTTTCACGGAAATGGTGTCGCGCCACTGCGCGGCGCGGCGCAGTACGGCGTTTTCGTCTATCGTCGTCAACTCATTATCCCGCAGCAGCGGCTTTCCTGCGACCCAGCTGTGCGTGATTTCCCTGCCCGTGCAGGCGTAGACAAGCTGTGACAGGGGGTTGTAGACCGGCTGCGTGGCACTTCCGGAAAGGTCCACGGCAATCATGTCCGCCTCCTTGCCGGCGGTGAGACTGCCGATACGGTCATCCAGCCCCAGTGCGCGGGCGCCGCCGAGGGTCGCCATTGTCAGTACGCGGGCCGCGGGCAGGGAGGACGGATCGCCGCTGATCAGCTTGCTGAGCAGAGCCGCGCTGCGCATCTCGAGGAACAGGTTGAGACTGTTGTTGCTGGCGGCGCTGTCCGTGCCCAGCGCCACGTTGACGCCGGCGTCGAGCAGTCGAGCAACGGGACAGGCGCCGGAGGCGAGCTTCATGTTGGATTGGGGGCAGTGCACGACGTGGCTGCCGGTCGCTGCCAGTAGCCCAATATCCTGGCTGCCCAGGTCTGTCATATGGACGCACTGCGTGCGCGGCCCGAGCAGGCCGATGCGATTGAGGCCATCTATCGGCCGCTCGCCGCGGGTTTCCACGGCCTGCAGCACCTCGCCGGCGGTCTCGTGGAGATGAATATGTATGCCGGCGTCCAGCTCCGCGGCCAGCGTGGCTATGCGCGCCAGTGTCGGCTCTGACACGGTGTAGGGTGCGTGGGGGCCGAACACGATGCGCTGCAGGTCCGTGTGGCGATACTCATCGATCAGCGCCAGTCCCCTGGCGAGGTAGTCATCCGGGCCGGATCCCCAGGCAGAGGGAAAATCGAAAATCGGGAACGCCACCTGCGCACGCATACCGGCGGCGCGGTATTCCGCCGCTGCCTGTTCGGGGAAAAAATACATGTCACTGCAGGTTGTCGTTCCGCTGCGCAGCATGTCGGCCATCGCCAGGCGCACGCCGTCGCGGACAAAGCCGGCGTCCACATGGCGCCCCTCGGCGGGCCAGATATGCTGTTCCAGCCACGGCATCAATGCCAGGTCGTCGGCATAGCCGCGCAGCAGCGACATCGCGCCATGGCCGTGGGCATTTACCAGGCCCGGCAACAGAACCTGCCCGGGCAGATTGAGCACTTCGTCAGCGGCGATGGCGGCGGCGTCCTGGCGGTCAAGCAGGGCAGCGATGCGGCCATCCTTCACCACCACGCTCGTGTTCTCCTGTACCAGCCCTGCGGGCTGAACCGGAATCACCCACTGCGGGTGGATGACGAGATCGGCGACGGTGGGCGTGTCCTGCATATCGTATCCTGTCTGAGTCCTGTTTCAGGCGGGTTGGGCGGATCGCTGGCGCCGCGAACGTGAAGGCCGCCTCGGCATTGCAGGCGGTGCGCCGCGCAGTATAACCGGTAATTCCCCGCATCCTGCGTCGCCGTGGTGTAAGTGGTTAAAAACATGGCGAAAAGCACCGGCAATCCGTATACTGGGGCGCTTGCAACCGCGCCGTGACGGCAACCTCAACCTGCTCTATGGGCCGGTGTCCTGCACCGCGTCATCGCGCGGTGTTGCTCAGCCAGTCGTGCACAGGGAAAGTCTGATTTATGGGTGATATCGCCAGGGAAATCTCGCCGGTCAATATCGAGGACGAGCTAAAGCAGTCCTACCTCGATTACGCGATGAGCGTCATCGTCGGGCGCGCCCTGCCCGATGTGCGCGACGGCCTCAAGCCGGTGCACCGGCGTGTGCTGTTCGCCATGAACGAACTCAACAACGACTGGAACAAGCCCTACAAGAAGTCGGCCCGCGTGGTCGGTGATGTGATCGGTAAATACCATCCGCACGGCGATTCCGCGGTCTACGACACCATCGTGCGCATGGCCCAGGCGTTTTCCATGCGCTACATGCTGGTGGACGGGCAGGGCAACTTCGGCTCCATCGACGGCGATTCCGCGGCGGCCATGCGCTACACCGAAATCCGCATGCAGAAGATCTCCCACTCCATGTTGTCGGATCTCGACAAGGAGACGGTGGATTTTGTCGACAATTACGATGGCACCGAGCGCATCCCCGCTGTCCTGCCGGCGCGCGTGCCCAACCTGCTCATCAACGGGTCCTCGGGCATCGCCGTCGGCATGGCCACCAATATTCCGCCGCATAACCTGAACGAGGTGATCAGCGGCTGCCTGGCGCTGATGAAAAACCCCGATATCACCATCGATGAACTGATGGAGCATATTCCCGGACCGGATTTCCCCACCGCCGCCATCATCAACGGCCGCGCCGGCATCATCCAGGCCTACCGCACCGGCCGTGGCCGGGTGTATGTGCGCGCCCGTGCCGAGGTGATCCACGAGGAGAAGCGCGGCCGCGACGTCATCATCATTCACGAGCTGCCCTACCAGCTGAACAAAGCACGCCTGATCGAGCGTATTGCCGAACTGGTCAAGGAAAAGAAGATCGAAGGCATCAGCGAACTGCGCGACGAGTCTGACAAGGACGGCCTGCGCGTAGTGATTGAGCTGCGCCGCGGTGAAATCGGCGACGTGGTGCTGAACAACCTCTACGCCCAGACCAACCTGCAGTCGGTGTTCGGCATCAACATGGTGGCGCTGGTGGACGGCCAGCCAAAGCTGCTGAATCTCAAGGAAATCCTGCAGGCCTTTATCCGCCATCGCCGCGAGGTGGTGACCCGGCGCACCGTGTATCTGCTGCGCAAGGCGCGGGAGCGCGGCCATATTCTCGAGGGACTGGCCATTGCGCTGGCGAACATCGACCCGATCATCGAGTTGATCAAGGCCTCGCCGAGTTCGGCGGAGGCGAGGGAGCGCCTGCTGGAGCGCACCTGGCCGCCCGGCGACGTTATGACGATGCTCGAGCGCGCCGGCGCTGAGGCCTGCCGGCCGGACGAGCTTGAGGCACACTACGGTCTGCACGACGATGCCTACCGGCTGTCGCCGGCCCAGGCCCAGGCCATTCTCGAGCTGCGCCTGCACCGCCTCACGGGGCTGGAGCACGAAAAACTGCTCAATGAATACCAGGAGAAGCTGGCGGAGATCGCCGATTACCTCGATATCCTTGAGGATTTTGATCGTCTGCTCACGGTTATCCGCGAGGAGCTGGCGGAGATGGTCACCGAGTTCGGCGACGAGCGCAGGACCGAGATCACCGCCTCCCAGCACGATCTCACGGTTGAGGATCTGATCACCGAAGAGGATCGCGTGGTCACTATCTCCAACGGAGGCTATGCCAAGACCCAGCCGCTGTCGGATTACCAGGCGCAGAAGCGCGGTGGCATGGGCCGCGCCGCGCTGTCGGTCAAGGACGAAGACTTCGTCGAGCACCTGCTGATTGCCAGCACACACGCCACCATTCTGTGTTTTTCCAACCTGGGTAAGGTGTACTGGCTCAAGGTCTACCAGATTCCCCTGGCCGGGCGCGGATCCCGCGGCCGACCCATGGTCAACCTGCTGCCGCTGGAGCCGGGTGAGCGCGTCACCTCCATCCTCCCGGTGGAGGAGTACACGCCGGGCCACTTCATTTTCATGGCCACCGCCGGTGGCACCGTGAAGAAGACGCCACTGGAAAACTTTGCCCGCCAGCGCAGCGTCGGCCTGCGGGCGCTTGAGCTGGATGAGGACGACGTGCTGCTCGGCACCGCCATCACCGACGGCAGCTGCGAGGTCATGCTGTTCAGCAGCGAAGGCAAGGTGGCGCGCTTCCGCGAGGAAGATGTGCGTCCGATGGGCCGTACGGCGCGCGGTGTTCGCGGCATCCGCCTCGGTGAGGGTCATCAGCTCATCTCGCTGGTCATTCCCCGCGAGGGTGGTCGTATTCTCACCGTGAGTGAGAACGGCTACGGCAAGCGCACCGATGTCACCGAGTTCCCGACCAAGGGCCGCGGCAACAAGGGCGTGATCGCCATGGCCACGTCGGCCAGGAACGGCAACATGGTCGGCGCTACGCAGGTGTTTGACGGCGACCAGCTGATGCTGATCTCCAATATGGGCATGCTGGTGCGCACCCGTGGCGATGAGGTATCTGTCCTCAGCCGTAATACCCAGGGTGTGCGCATCGTTCGCACCAAGAACGATGAAAAGCTGGTGCGCGTGGCGCCTATCGACGAGCCTGATGAAATCTTGGATGCGCCGGAGGATGGCGATGCCTGATTTTTTGCGGCCGCGTCGGGCCAGGCCCGCCGCGCGTCAGGGCTGATGGCCCGACTGCACAATTTCTGCGCAGGCCCTGCGGCAATGCCCGTGGAGGTGCTGGAGCGGGCGCGCGACGATATGCTCGAGTGGCACGGTCGCGGCCTTTCCTTTATGGAGATGAGTCATCGCTCGCCCGAGGTGATGGGTGTGGTGGAGGGCGCGGAGTCCTGCCTGCGTCGCCTGCTCGACATTCCCGACGATTACGCGGTTCTGTTTCTTCAGGGCGGCGCCAGTACGCAGTTCGCTGCCGTCCCGCTGAACCTGGCGTTGCCGGATACAGCGGTCGATTACCTGGATACCGGGCATTGGTCATTGAAGGCAATCGCCGAGGCGCAGCGTTTCGCTGATGTGCAGGTGGTGGCGAGCAGCGCCGATTCACGCTACACAGATATCCCAACCCGCAGCACCTGGCGCTGCCGTGAAAATGCAGGGTATCTGCACTACTGCCCGAACGAGACCATCGGCGGCGTCGAGTTTTTTACGGTACCCGAGGTCGACGTGCCGCTGGTCGCAGATATGTCGTCAACGTTGCTGTCGCGACCACTGGATGTCTCCCGCTTCGGTGCGATCTATGCGGGGGCGCAGAAGAATATCGGCCCGGCCGGTCTGACGCTGGTCATCGTGCACCGCGAACTACTGGGCCGTGCCCGCGATGCCTGCCCGTCAATGCTGGACTGGACGATCGCCAGCGATAACGGCTCAATGTACAACACGCCGCCGACCTTTGCGCTGTATCTCGCCGCGCTGGTGTTTGACTGGCTTGAGGCCGGCGGTGGTCTGGCCGCGATGGAAACGGTGAACCGTCGCAAAGCCGACACGCTGTACACGGCCATCGATAACAGTGCTTTCTACAGTAATCCGGTAGCACCGGAGTGCCGGTCATTGATGAATGTGCCCTTCAGCCTCGCGGAGGCGAGCCTCGACGGACGCTTTCTGGAGGAGGCCGGGGCAGCGGGGTTGCTTAACCTGAAGGGGCACCGCTCGGTAGGCGGTATGCGCGCGAGTCTTTACAACGCGGTGCCACAGGCCTCCGTGGATGCGCTGGTCGCCTTTATGCACGATTTCGAACAGCGCTGTGCCTGATCAAATGGCGCGGTCTGCACAGGGCGGATTAACATGACGGCGCTGGTGTGACAGGGTTGATGCAGCGTGGCTGACGAGCGTGATCTGCAGGAAGTGCGTGCCGCCATCGATACGATTGATGGCGAGATACAGGCCCTGATCAACCAGCGTGCGCGCTGTGCCCAGCGCGTGGCCGAGATCAAGCTGGCCGATCTGCAGACGGCGCGTGAGCGTGGCGAGGTCGATACCGCCGCCGAGGTGTCCTACTACCGTCCCGAGCGTGAGGCGCAGGTCCTGCAGAGGATTATCAGGCGCAACGAAGGCCCGCTGGACGGCGAAACCGTGGCCTATATTTTCCGGGAGCTCATGTCGGCCTGCCTGGCGCTGGAAAAGCCGCTGCAGGTCGCTTTTCTCGGCCCCGAGGGGACCTTTACCCAGGCTGCCGCGCTGAAGCACTTCGGCCACGGCGCCGTGTGTGTGCCGCAGCCCACTATAGAAGCCGTATTTGCCGAGGTCACATCGGGCAACTGCAACTACGGCGTGGTGCCCGTGGAGAACTCCACCGAGGGCATGGTCAGCCACACCCTGGACAGCTTTATCGACTCACCGCTGCATATTGCGGGCGAGGTTGAACTGCGTATCGCCCATCATTTACTCGTTGCGGCGCACACGGATGCCGCCGACATCACCCGCATCTGCGCCCACCAGCAGGCCCTGGCGCAGTGCCGCAACTGGCTCGACCGGCACTGGCCCGGCATCGAGCGGCAGTCGGTCAGCAGTAACGGTGAGGCCGCACGCCTGGCGGCCAGTACGCCCGGCGTGGCGGCGGTGGCGGGGGATATGGCGGCGGAAGTCTATCGCCTGGCGCCCGTGGCCGAGCACATCGAGGACTCCGACGACAATACCACGCGATTTATCGTTATCGGGCGCGCCGAAGTGCCGCCCAGTGGTCGCGACAAAACCTCCATCATCGTTTCCAGCCGCAACAAGCCCGGTGCATTGTTCGCACTGCTCGACCCGTTCCGACGCGGCGGTGTCAGCTTGACACGTATCGACACCCGGCCCTCGCGCACGGAGAAATGGGCGTACGTATTCTTCATCGAGTTCGAGGGCCATCTGAAGGATCCCAACATCCGCCAGATCCTCGATGAGCTTGAGGAGCAGTCCATTCTGCTCAAGCCACTCGGTTCCTATCCGCGGGCCGTGCTCTGAATGTCCGTCGCTGTCATGTCTGAGAATCCGGCGCCGACAGTCGCGATTATCGGGCTGGGCCTGATTGGCGGGTCACTGGCGCTGGCGCTGCGGGCGGCGGGGGAGGCGGGAGAGCTGCTGGGATTTGATACGCAACCCGACGCCATCGCCGAGGGCCTCGCTCGGGACGTGATTGATCGTGCGCTGGCGTCGCCACGTGACGCGCTGGCGCAGGCGGATATCGTTGTCCTGTGTGTGCCGACAGTGGTGGCCGCCGACCTGCTGGCGGATCTCACCCGGGTGGCCGTTCGCAGCGGATCGTCGGCCATTATCACCGATGTCGCCAGCGTCAAGGGCGGGCTGGAGGCGCGCATGCTGGCGCAGCACGGCTGCGTGCCGCCGCGGGTGGTCCTGGGGCATCCTATCGCGGGCTCCGAACGCAGTGGCGTGGGTGCGGCCCGGGAAGGGCTGTTCAGGGACCATCTTACGATTCTCACCCCGGACGAAAATACCGAGGCCGACGCCCTTGCCGATGTCAGCCGTCTCTGGCGCGCGGCGGGTGCCAGCGTGGTGTGTATGGCGGTCAGCACGCATGACCGCATGCTTGCCGCCACCAGTCACCTGCCGCATGTGCTCGCTTACTGCCTGGTCGATACCCTGGCCAGGTCGTCTCACAGCGAAGATGTCTTTCGGTTTGCCGCGGGCGGCTTCCGCGATTTTACCCGCATTGCCTCCAGTGATCCCGTCATGTGGCGCGATGTGGCGCTTGCCAATCGCGGGGCGTTGCTGGAAGCTATCGATGATTTTGCGCAGCATCTCATTACACTGCGGGCAGCGATTGATGCCGGTGACGGCGACGCGCTGCTGCAGACATTCACGGCGGCAAAGACCGCGCGGGACGGCTTCTCTGCGCTGCAGGCCAGGCGCGACCAATCCTGACCGCATCACCCGATACCGGCACCGATAGCAGGACGGGTCTTAGGAAGAGCAAAACTATGGAATTCAAGCTGTTTCCCGGTGGCACCATCAGCGGTGAGGTTCGCGTGCCCGGCGACAAGTCGATCTCCCACCGTGCGGTCATGCTGTCGTCCATTGCCGAGGGCGAGTCGTGTATCCGCGGCTTCCTCGAGGGTGAGGACGCGCTGGCCACACTGGCGGCCCTGCGCGCCCTGGGCGTAGAGATCGCGGGTCCCGACAGGGGCGAGCTCCGCGTCGTTGGCGTCGGACTCGCGGGTTTGCGCGCGCCGTCCACAGAGCTCGACATGGGGAATTCCGGCACCAGCATGCGGCTTCTCAGTGGCCTGTTGGCTGGCCAGCCCTTCGCCAGCCGATTGACCGGGGACGCCTCTCTGTGCCGACGTCCCATGGCGCGGGTCATGCAGCCGCTGGCCCAGATGGGAGCCCACATTACCGCCGCCGAGGGAGACCGGCCACCGCTGCAGATCGACGCCGGCGGCGGCTTGCGGGGTATTCATTATCCGATGCCCATCGCCAGTGCCCAGGTCAAATCCTGTCTGCTGCTGGCCGGGCTTTACGCCGAGGGCTGCACCTCGGTGACGGAACCGGCGCCGACCCGCGATCACACGGAACGCATGCTGCGCGGTTTCGGCTACGAGGTCACCCGCGACAACGACGTTATTCAACTGCGTGGCGGCGGCCGGCTTACCGCCACCGATATCGACATCCCGGCAGATATCTCGTCTGCCGCGTTCTTCATCGTGGCGGCGACCATCGCGCCGGGTTCCGAGCTGCTGCTGACCCATGTCGGGGTGAACCCCACGCGCATCGGCATTATCAGCATCCTTACCCTGATGGGTGCCGACATCACGCTTATCAACGAGCGCGATGTGGGCGGCGAGCCCGTAGCCGATATCCTGGTGCGCCACGCGCCGCTGCGCGGCATTGCTATTCCCGAGGATCAGGTGCCCCTGGCCATCGATGAGTTTCCGGTCCTGTTCATCGCCGCCGCCTGCGCCGAGGGGCGGACGACGCTGAGTGGCGCCGAAGAGCTGCGGGTCAAGGAAAGCGATCGCATTGCCAGCATGGCGGAGGGGCTCAGCACCCTGGGAATCCGCAACGAGCCGCGTCCCGACGGTATTGTCATAGAAGGGGGCGCTCTCGATGGCGGGGTTATCCATACCCATCATGATCACCGTATCGCGATGGCGTTCGCCGTGGCGGCGCTGCGCGCCGAGCGCGAAATTTACGTCACGGACTGCGATACCGTTGCCACGTCCTTCCCCGGCTTTGATGCCATGGCGCGTGGCCTGGGTCTGCAGATTTCCACGCAGGCGGGGCAGGCATAATGGTGTCGTGGCCGGTGATTACGGTGGACGGACCCGGAGGGGCGGGCAAGGGGACGCTGTCGCGCATGCTCGCGGATCACTTTGGCTGGCACCTCCTCGATAGCGGCGCGCTGTACCGGATTACCGGCTACGCCTGCCTGCAGGCAGGGGTGGACTGGGCGGACGAGCCTGCGGTGGCAGAGGTGGCGCGACAGCTCGATACACGCTTCGTGACGCGAGCCGATGGCGAAGTCGGTGTGCTGTATGCCGGTCGCGACGTGACGGCGGCGATTCGCTCGGAGGACGGCGGTCGCGGGGCGTCGGTGGTAGCCGCGCTGCCGTCGGTACGTGACGCGCTGCTGGAACGCCAGCGCGACTTTCGCCAGGCGCGGGGTCTGATCGCAGACGGCCGCGACATGGGGACTGTGGTTTTCCCCGACGCGCCCCTGAAAATCTTCCTCACCGCGAGTGCAGAGGAGCGCGCGCGGCGCCGCTACGAGCAGTTGCGGGGCAAGGGTGAAAGTGTTAGTCTCCCGCGCCTTCTTGAGGACATCAAGGAACGCGACGCGCGCGACAGCAGCCGCGCCGTTGCGCCACTGGTACCTGCCCGTGATGCCGTAGTGATTGACAGCACGGCAACACCGGCCGACGCCGTATTCGAGGCTGTCCTGCTTGAGGCATCCCGGAGAGGCCTCAGCGCCTGAGGCGCTGTCAGTCCCGCTCCGGCAGCTAGCGCAACAGACCACAGCAGCGCTATAGGGTACAATACGACAAGTGCCGCCTGATCACGCCGCCAATCCAGTCCGGGCGGTTCAGGTGGAGTTTTTCATGAGTCCCGACCCGGCTGGAGGGTTGGTTGCAGTGTTATTACTGCGCATCTTTACAGACAGGTAATGTGTAATGAGCGAATCGTTCGCCGATCTTTTTGAAGAAAGCCTGAAAACCGTTGATATGCAGCCAGGTGCTATTGTCACCGGTGTTGTCATTGATATTGATAATGAGTGGGTCACCGTTCACGCAGGCCTGAAGTCCGAGGGCGTTATCCCCCGTGCACAGTTTATCGACGCGTCGGGCGAATGCAGCCTGAGCATTGGTGATGAAGTGCAGGTGGCGCTGGAGACTGTCGAGGACGGTTTCGGTGAAACCAAGCTGTCACGCGAGAAGGCGAAACGCGCCGAATCGTGGAAAGAGCTTGAGGCGGCGCACGCGGCAGATGAGGTTATCAAGGGCCACATCAATGGCAAGGTCAAGGGCGGCTTTACTGTCGACATCAACACCATCCGGGCCTTCCTGCCGGGCTCGCTGGTCGACGTCCGTCCGGTGCGCGATACCGCTCACCTGGAGAACAAGGAACTCGAATTCAAGGTCATCAAGCTCGACCAGAAGCGCAACAACGTTGTCGTTTCCCGTCGCGCCGTCATGGAAGCGGCCAACAGCGTCGAGCGCGAAGCGCTGCTGGAAAGCCTGCAGGAAGGCATGACCATCAAGGGTATCGTCAAGAACCTCACCGATTACGGCGCCTTTGTCGATCTCGGTGGCGTCGACGGCCTGCTGCACATTACCGACATGGCGTGGAAGCGCATCAAGCACCCGTCCGAAATCGTCGAAGTCGGCCAGGAAATGGACGTCAAGGTGCTCAAGTTCGACCGCGAGCGCAACCGTGTGTCCCTGGGCCTCAAGCAACTGGGCGAGGATCCCTGGGTCGAGATTACCGGGCGCTACCCGGAAGGCAGCCGCGTTCTGGCGCGCGTCACCAATCTAACCGACTACGGCTGTTTCGCCGAGATCGAAGAGGGTGTCGAGGGTCTGGTGCACGTCTCAGAGATGGACTGGACCAACAAGAACGTCCACCCCTCCAAGATCGTGCAGGTGGGTGACGAGGTCGAGGTCATGGTGCTCGATATCGACGAGGAGCGTCGTCGCATCTCGCTGGGTATCAAGCAGTGCCAGCAGAATCCCTGGGACGCGTTTGCGGCCGAGCACAGCAAGGGCGACCGTATTTCGGGCAGCATCAAGTCGATTACCGACTTCGGTATCTTCATCGGCCTCGAAGGCAATATCGATGGCCTGGTGCACCTGTCCGACATCAGCTGGAACGAAGTCGGTGAGGAAGCCGTGCGCAGCTACAAGAAGGGCGACGAGATCGAGACGGTCATTCTGTCCATCGATCCGGAGCGCGAGCGCATCTCGCTGGGCATCAAGCAGCTGGAGGATGATCCCTTCTCCAACTACGTTGCGGTCAACGATCGTGGCACGATCGTGACCGGCGAAGTGACTGAGGTCGACGCCAAGTCGGTTACGGTCAAGCTGGCAGAGGAAGTCGAGGGTGTATTGAAGGCCTCCGACATCAGCCGCGAGAAGGTTGACGATGCTCGCTCCCAGTTCAAGGTTGGCGACAGCGTGGAAGCCAAGATCATCTCGGTGGATCGCAAGAACCGTACCCTGGCCCTGTCCATCAAGGCCAAGGACTTCGACGACGAGAAGGATGCGGTCAAGTCGCTCAAGGAAGAAGAGCAGAGCTCGCCCGGTACCATCGGCGATCTGATCAAGCAGCAGATGAACGAGAAGTAAACGACGGCTGTAGTGCCGGGCCCCTGAGGGGGCGCGGCAGCGCGAAAAAGGGCCTTCGGGCCCTTTTTTTTGTTAAAAAATAAGCACTTGTATCGCTGTTGCGGAAAGTACAGAATACGGAGTCACGGTGGGCGCAGCCCCGCAATTGACGGCAAGGGCGAATCACGCATGACCAAGAGCGAGCTGATCGAGGCGATAGCTGCACGGCAGACACAGCTGTCCACCAAGGACGTTGAGCTGGCGATCAAGACCATACTCGAGCACATGTCACAGTCGCTGTCCTCTGGCGGACGCATTGAAATCCGCGGTTTCGGCAGCTTTTCACTGCACTACCGCGAGCCGCGGCGCGGCCGTAATCCCAAGACGGGTGATACGGTACAGCTGACCGGCAAGTATGTTCCCCACTTCAAGCCCGGTAAGGAACTGCGTGAGCGCGTCAACCTCGGCTTGCAGTCCGGACTGTGAACATTCTGCGCGGCGTGACTGCCATCGTCGTGGGCTTCGCCATGGCAGGCGTGGGCGTGCTGTTCGCGCTGCAGAACGACATTGCCGTGCCGTTGGACCTGCTAGTGTATCGCCTCGAGCCCCGCAGCCTGGCGCTCTGGGTCCTGGCCGCCTTTGCGCTCGGCGGGCTGTGCGGTGTACTGGTCGCCAGCGTGGTCTCCCTGCGTCTGCGCGCCCGCATGCGCCTGCTCAACCGACAGCTGACCCGGGCCCAGAGCGAGGTGGATCGGCAGCGCCATCGAGGAGTAGTCGCCCGTGATTGATGTCGCCGATAAGCGGGGCCCCGGGTCGCCGGTCATCGTTGCCCTGGATGTTGCCGATGCCGGCGCGGCACTCTCGCTGGCCGGTCGACTCGATCCGCAGCTCTGTCGCGTGAAGGTGGGCAAGGAACTGTTCACCCGAGCGGGTCCGGCCGTGGTGGAAGAGTTACAGCGTGCCGGTTTTGAGGTGTTTCTGGATCTCAAATTTCACGACATCCCCAATACCGTGGCGCAGGCCCTGCGCGCTGCCGCGGACCTCGGTGTCTGGATGGTCAATGTGCACGCTGCGGGCGGCAGGCGCATGCTCGAGGCCGCAGTGCAGGCCATGACGGCCTGCAGCCGTCCGCCGCTGCTGATCGG
>CAZTJR010000019.1:0-62261 GCA_964613795.1 uncultured Alteromonadaceae bacterium
CTCGAACGGTTGCCCGTTACACACTTTCCAGGCGTGCGCCTTCGACCACTCGGCCACCTCACCGTGAGGACAAGAATGATAGCACAGTATGGGGTGCCCGCGTCTATTGCCGATTGAGCCGAAAACGCGGAGCAGCGACGTCTTCGGTGCTGCGCCAGGGACAGATGTCGAGACCACCGCGACGGGTATATAGCGCGTGTACAGCCAGTGCCTGTGGCGCCAGTGCAGTGCGTATGTCGCAGAAGATCCGCTCCACGCACTGCTCATGGAATTCCTGATGACGCCTGAACGCCACGACATACTGTAGCAATGACCCCCGGTTCAACACAGGACCCGTGTACTTCACGATCAATGTCGCCCAGTCCGGCTGCGCCGTAACCGGACACAGCGACCGCAGTAGATGCGAATGAAGCACTTGTGTCCCGGACCTGCCCGGGATGGAGTGCAACAGGCTCGCATCGGGTTCTCCCTCGGGCGCTGTGAACTCAGTACCATCGATGCATTCCCCAGGCGCTTCAACGCCCGTAAGAGTAGGATCGTCACAGGACAACAACTCCAGCTCTACCGGCGCGCCAACTGCAGACGATATGTCCTGTACCAACGTCGCGTGCAGGGCGCTTTCATCACGGAATACCGCGTTATTGACCGAGTTCAGATACAGCTTGAGTGACTTCGACTCTACAAGATTGGGTGAGGAGGCGGGAATGACCAGCCGAGCCGCGGCCACGCGAGGTCTGCCGCCCGGCTCCAGCCAGGACAGCTCGTACGCGTGCCAGACATCCTCGCCATGAAAATTCAAGGAATCATTCGTCAGGCCAAGTGCTGCTCGGCCCTGCTGCCGCGGGATCGGCTGCAAAAGCTGTGGCGCGTAAACATCCGTGTACTCAACCTGTCTGCCGAGCAGCAGTTCCCCGCGCGTGTCCACTGTCCCCACCATTCTATTGTCTCAGCCGTTTCCCGCTATTGAGCAGGTGCAGACTGTATAAAAATGCGATCACCGTAAAGCCAGCGATCATCATAAACGCGAAACCAACGCTGACGTCGGACACGCCCAGCACGCCGTAGCGGAACGCGTTAACGACATACACCAGCGGGTTCAGCTGGGAAACGCCGGCCCAGAAATCGGACAGCATGTCCAGGGAGTAGAAAACGCCGCCGAGATAGGTGAGCGGTGTCAGCACGAAGGTCGGCACGATACTGATATCGTCAAAGTTGTTCGCAAACACGCCATTGATAAAGCCTGCCAGCGCAAACAGGGTGGAAGTAAAGATCACCACTCCAATCACAATACCAATACTGTAGATCGGGAGCCGTGTGAAGAACATCGATACGCAGGTCACGATGAAGGCCACAAGCAGTCCCCGCGTGATGCCACCCAGTATGAACCCAAACAGAATAATGTAGTTCGGGGTGGGCGACACCAGCAGCTCTTCTATGCTGTGGTTGAACTTGGAGCCGAAAAAAGACGACACCACGTTAGCGTATGAGTTCGTAACGATCGCCATCATGATCAGACCAGGAACGACAAATTCCATGTAATCGAAGCCCCCCATCTCGCCGATGCGCGCGCCGATCAGTGAACCAAAAATCACGAAATAGAGGGACATGGTGATAGCCGATGGCAGCAAGGTCTGCGGCCAGATGCGCAGGAAGCGTCGTATCTCCTTGCGCAGAAGCGTCATAAGGGCGACAAACTGCTCCGCGTAACTCATACCGCAGCCTCCACCAGATTGACAAACATCTCCTCTAGCCTGTTGGCCCGATTGCGCATGCTAGTCACGCGAATACCCGCCACGTCGAGACCGGCAAACACGTCATTGATGTGCTGCCCTTTCTCGACTTCGATTTCAAGTGTGCTGTCGTCCACCCGCCGCACATAAAAACCCTCGACCTCGACAAGCTCGGGCAAGGCCTCGGCCGTATCAAATATAAACACCTCGCGATGCAAACGCCGTAACAGATCTCTGATGGACGTATTCTCGACAATATCGCCGTTGTTAATGATGGCGATATTCCGGCATAGCGCCTCCGCTTCCTCAAGGTAATGCGTGGTGAGGATAATGGTCGTTCCTGCCTCGTTGATTTTCTTCAGGAAGTCCCACATGCTGCGGCGCATCTCAATATCGACCCCCGCCGTTGGCTCATCCAGGATAAGTAGTCGCGGTTCATGCACCAGCGCGCGGGCGATCATCAGCCGCCGCTTCATGCCGCCGGACAGCATCCGGGACGGCGAGTCGCGTTTCTCCCAAAGACCGAGTTCCCGCAGATATTTCTCGGCACGCTCGGCAGCCAGTGCGCGGGACAGCCCGTAGTAGCCGGCCTGATTCACCAGAATATCGCCGACTTTCTCGAACATGTTGAAATTGAACTCCTGAGGCACGATACCGAGGTTCTTTTTGGCAGCGGGGAAATCCTGGTCGATATCGACACCGTAAACCGATACGCTACCAGCGCTTTTGCTGACAAGGGAGCAGACAATGCCTATGGTGGTGGACTTGCCCGCACCGTTCGGGCCGAGCAGCGCGAAAAAATCGCCCTGCTTCACTTCCATGCTGATTCCCTTGAGAGCTTCAAAACCATCACCGTAGACTTTGCGCAGGTTTTCGATGTTGAGCGCCGCGACCATGGAAAATCCTTTGAACAATACGAAAGTCGGCATTGTACCCGCAAAGCCGCGGGGTAACGACAGCACCTGTCAATGACAACGAGGGTCGGATGAAAGACAGTGAATACAGAGAGTACTGCCTGGGATTGCTGAAAAGCTTTGCGGATGAACTCACCACCAGAACGCGGGAGCTGCCGGCGAACGACAGCCTGCGCGAGCTGGCGATGGATTTTGCCGAGATTGCCAGTGGGAAACGCGACAGGTATCTCGAAGGCCCGGCCCTGGTGTCGCGGCTGTTCACGACATACCCGGACTTCGCTCCCACATTCCCGCGAGAGCTGCTGTGGTTTTTTGGCGGTGAATGCCTGCATTTCATGCCGGATGAAGAAATTGCAGAATTTGAACAACGTTTCGCCAATAACGCTTGACCAGGCCCAGCGGCTTTTCTACAATGCGCCGCTCTTGAAAGAGACCTTCGCGTCCCCTTCGTCTAGTGGCCTAGGACACCGCCCTTTCACGGCGGTAACAGGGGTTCGAACCCCCTAGGGGACGCCACTCTTTTTCTTGGGAGCCGTTAAGCGGGAATAGCTCAGTTGGTAGAGCGCAACCTTGCCAAGGTTGTGGGGGGGCGCCCAGCCTCGTCGGGTACCGGCGACCACGCACACAAGTATGACGAAGCAGTCAAGCGGGAATAGCTCAGTTGGTAGAGCGCAACCTTGCCAAGGTTGAGGTCGCCGGTTCGAATCCGGTTTCCCGCTCCATCAACAATACTCATTCCTCGAAAGTTCACACTGGCTGGTCTCAGCCAGGCGTAACGATCACGCCGAGTGACGTCGCAAGTCGACGCTGAAGATGACTGAAGTCCTGCCCACCAACACTGCTACCGGCTAGCTCCCTGCGCTGCCGATAAGACCGACGCAGTAAATCAAACGCCCTGCCCTTCATCTCTGCGGATAGCGTCGCATGCATCGCCTCGCGTAACAGCCTGTCATCCTCCTCAAGGCGATAGCGCTCCGCCAGCAGAGCACGGACGAATCCCGCACTATCCGTGCGCCAAGCCACGTCGTCCAGCGCAGGCGCCGATTCTGAAGGTATTACCGGCGGCGAGAGCGACAGCGCTGCGGCCATTGCCGTCAGCAGCATACGCGTTGCCAAAAGCTTGCCATCCCAGCTATAGCCGGCAATGTGTGCGCTGCCGAAGCGCAGTCTCGCCAGGAGATCCGTATCGGGCACCGGCTCGTTCTCCCAGACATCCAGCACAGCAACCGGTGCATCCGCGGCATCAAGCCGCTCGCGCAGCGCCAGATTATCCACGACCGCACCCCGGCTGGCGTTGATCAGCAGCGTCCCCCGGCTAAGGCACTTAAGGGTGCGCCGGTTAAGCAGGTGCCAACTCGGAAAGGGCATCGCCTCTGTGAGCTCTGTGTGCAAGGTGACGACATCGGCTGACAAAACGTGCGAAAGCGGTGCAGCGTTCGGTATTCCCGTCGGCTCCTTCCATGGATCGCTGACACTCCACTCAATGGCCAGGCCGTCGAGGCAGCGTGCGAGAAGCTGCCCGATGTTTCCGTAGCCCACAATACCCACCCGACCGCCCGCAAACAGGCGTTCGAGAAAGTCATCAGTCTCGGCGATGGCGGCCAGAACATATTCGATAACCGATCGCGCGTTCGAGCCGGGCGCATGGGCAAAGGCGATACCGCGGTCTATCAGCCGTTGCCGATCAACGTGATCATGGCCGCTGGTTGCGGTTCCGACAAAGCGCAATCGGGGGGCGCGATCGATCAAGCCGGCGTCAACACGCGTCACTGAGCGAATCAGCAAGGCATCGGCCTCCTGCACTTCGGTGGCACAGATGCTGCGCCCCGGAAGACGCCGCAGGTCTACGGAGGGACTGGCGGCAAGACCCCCGAGGCCCGGGATATTTTCGTCGGCGACAATCCTCACAGAACGTGCTGCAAGCTGAACGTCATTGCTTCCAGAGATATCCCTTGCCGGATGTCGTCGCGCATTGCAGCGCAGAAACGTCCAGCGCGCGTCGGCAAGCCTACTGAGAGAAAGATTTCCGCCTGGCGCACGACCTCCGCGCCAAAGCGCCGGCGATCCGTAGGCGCAGGATCGCCGGAGAGATTGTCCAGACTGAGGGCAAAGGGAACGCCACAGCACTGGGAGAATACCCACTCAAGTGCCTGCGGCCGCGCCTCAACGCGCTCAAAATCCCATTGTTCCTGGCGAGACCGTCCGTCGGGCGCATACCAATAGCCGTAGTCCACCTGCCGGCGGCGAGCCGCGCCCGCAATGCACCAGTGCGCCACCTCATGCAGAGCGCTGGAGACAAAATCGTCGCGGTAGTTGATTTGCGCGGGCGCATCAGCACAGGCAGGCGTATACAGCGGCTCGCTTGCGCCACCGCGCAGAACCGTGTTGTAGCTGGTGGCAAACGCGTTATCGAACAGGCTCTCAAGCCGAACAGCGTTCACGCGTTTCCTTGCTTTCGCACCCGATAGCGGTAGGTGCCGTCAACATCGTCCTGCTCCAGCAACTCGTGACCCAGAAAGCGGCAGAAATTCGGAATATCACGCAGTGTCGACGGGTCTGTCGCCAGCACCAGCAGGACATCATCGACCGACAGGTCGCGCATGCGGTTGTGCATCAGCATAACGGGTTCGGGACACAACAGACCGCTAGCATCCAGCAGGTGATCTTCAGGTTCTTGCACAGGATGATTCATCTGTCGTCTGCCAGTAATTCACGGGCACGATCCCGGTGTACCAGGTCCCAATGCTCGCTATCCGCGTCGTAGAGGAGCTGCAGATCCCCGCAAAGAAGGCCCGAGCGCAACTGGTCACGCTTCTCTTCCAGGCTGATATCGTAATGCCCGTAGTCGGTGCCGTCGCGGCTCGCATACTCTTCCAGCAACGCTGTCAGCGTCTCCGAAGGGAGACGCTCCAGGGGGACGTGCACGAAATCGGCCAACGATTACTCCGCCGCAGGCTTGGTAAACTTCAATGTCATGCGATCACTTTCGCCAATCGCCATGTACCGCTTGCGGTCTTCGTCACCCAGCGTCAGTGACGGCGGCAGTGTCCATACGCCGCTCTCGTAATCAGCCGTGTCTTTTGGATTCGCGTTGACTTCGGAGCGATCCGCGAGTGTGAACCCCGCCGCCTCTACCGCGGAAATCACATGGTCTTCAGTAACGTAGGCGGTGTTCTTCATGTCCTCAACACTGCTGCCCTCGAGGCCACGATGCTGAACGACGCCGAACACGCCGCCGGGCTTAAGTGCCACAAAGACGCTTTCCAGTACGTCGTCAAGCACGCCTGCGCGCATCCAGGTATGAATATTGCGAAATGCCAGCACCAGGTCTGCGCTGCCGTCGGGGGCAATTGCCATAGCCTCCGGCGGGTTGAGTTCCGACACAATGACACGTCCATAAATAGCGTCATCTTGACCCAGCTTGACGAGGTATGAACCCAGTGAGCGGCGCGCATAGGCTCCGCCGTTCACGCTGCCGTGAGCCGCATAATAGCGACCATTGTCCGCCATCAAAGGCGCGAGCAGCTCGGTGTACCAGCCGCCACCCGGTGAGAGCTCCACCACTGTCATGCCCTCGCGCAGCCCAAAGAACTCAAGGGTCTCACGAGGATGCCGATACTCATCACGCGCGGCGTTTTTCTCGCTGCGATGCTCGCCGCTCAAGGCGGCATCCCAGTCGAGCGCGGCCTGCGCGGGTAAGGCCAGCGCAAGCGATAGAGCAATCAAACCTGTTTTCAACATAAGTGACACCTTGTGAAATGGATGGGTTCCGTAAACGAATATACGTCCTTGCGCCTTCAATGTGGAGCAACGGCATGGCAAATCATTCGGGCCTTCGATTTCTGCCCCGGATGATTCCTCGGGGTCGCCGGCGCAGGAGTTGCCTGATACCCAGCAGAAGCAGCACAGAGATGCCCGCCAAGGCCACGATGACGCCCATTGCGATCAGCGTGACGAGAAAATATTCCTTCAGCACGTCCGCTGGCACATTGAATCGATACACCGAGGCCCACAGCAATACACCCATGGCGCAGATGCCGAGAAATACGGTCCGCGCATGACTGCGCCGCTTGCGACGGAAAAGCATTAGGCCGATCTCCCCGCCGATGAGGCAGGCAACACAGGGGTTTTCGAATCGACACCGGCATTCTGCGCCCGATGACGCATCAGGTGGTCGATCAGGACCAGTGCCAGCATGGCCTCCGCAATGGGTGTCGCCCGAATCCCGACACAGGGATCGTGGCGTCCTCGAGTGACCACCTCGATGGAATTGCCAGCGGTATCGATACTGGCGCCCGGCAGGCGAATACTCGATGTGGGCTTGAGAGCGAGACTCACCAGAATGTCCTGGCCACTGGAGATGCCGCCCAGGACGCCGCCGGCATGATTACTGAGAAAGCCCTCCGGCGTCATTTCATCCCTGTGTTCGCTGCCCTGCTGTTCGACGCTGGCAAAGCCAGCCCCTATTTCAACGCCCTTGACCGCATTGATGCTCATCATAGCAGCGGCGATATCGGCATCCAGCCGGTCGAACACCGGTTCACCGAGCCCAGGCATCATGCCGGTCGCCACAACATTGATGCGCGCGCCGACGGAATCGCCGCGCTTGTTGAGCGCGGCCATATAGGTCTCCATATCCGCCACCCGATCGGGGTCAGGACAGAAAAACGGGTTGTCCTCTACGCTGTCCCAGTCGAGCCTTTCCGCAACGATGGGCCCGAGCTGCTTAAGATAGCCTCGCACGCGGATGCGGCAGTGCTCGGCAAGGTACTTCTTCGCAATGGCGCCTGCAGCAACGCGCATCGCGGTTTCCCGCGCTGATGAACGACCGCCGCCGCGATAATCGCGACGACCGTACTTCTGCTGGTAGGTATAATCTGCATGCGCAGGCCGGAAGGTATCGCGGATATCTGTGTAGTCCTTCGAGCGCTGGTCCGTGTTTTCGATCAGCAGACCAATCGGGGTGCCGGTGGTGCGGCCATCAAACACCCCTGACAGAATGCGAACCTCATCCTGCTCCCGTCGCTGCGTGGTGAAACGCGATGTTCCCGGCTTGCGCCGATCGAGATCAGCCTGCAGATCCGAACTGTCAAGCGCCATGCCGGGCGGGCAGCCATCGACGACACAGCCCAGTGCCGGACCATGGCTCTCCCCGAAGGTGGTAACGCTGAACAACTTGCCGAAGGTGTTTCCGGACATGCAGTGCCTCTCTCAGATAATCCTTGTCCCAGTATACGCGAGCAAGGACGCTGACTCCCGTAGCTCCCGCGCCTGCATGGCCAGCACGCCATGACCACCCGACTCGAGCTCCACCCAGGTGAATGCCACCTGCGGAAACTCGGCCTCAAGCGCGACCCAGCTGTTACCGACCTCCAACAGCAGCAAGCCGTCGGGATTCAGATGCGCTGCCGCGTTAGCGAGAATCTGCCGTGCCAGGTCCAGCCCGTCGTTCCCCGCGCCGAGACCGATCGGCGGCTCTCGATAATATTCCGGGGGCATAGCTGCAAGATCGTCGTCGTCAACGTAAGGCGGATTGCAAAGAATAATATCGAATCGCTCGCGCAACAGGCCCGCAAAAAGATTTCCCCGGACACATTCCACTCTGCCGCTCACCCCATGCTCGCACACATTTTCTGCAGCCAGCGTCAGGGCTTGTGCATCAATATCACTGAGCACCACCCGCGCCTGAGGAAAACAGACAGCGCTGGCGATGCCGATGGCACCGCCGCCGCAGCACAGATCGAGTATCGACGTGGGCTCGCCGTCAGCGTACCAGGGCTGGAAGCCCCCAATAATCAGCTCCGCGATGGGTGAGCGAGGCACCAGGGCACGCTGATCACACTGGAAGCGCAATCCTGCAAACCAGGCCTCCCCGGTAAGATAGGGCAAGGGGACCCGCTCATCGATCCGTCGCTGCAGCAGACGGCCGATACGCACTCGCGCATCGGGAGCGATCGTCTGCTCACCGACGCTTGCAGGCGAATCCGGGGGCAGGCCCAGGGTATACAGGACCAGCTGGACGGATTCGTCCCAGGTATTGTCAGTGCCATGACCACAGAAGACACCGGCGGAATCGAGCGCGCCTGCACAGGCGCGCATGGCCTCGATTACACTCGCGGCCTCTTCCAATTCAAACCGTTCCTGCAGCTCATCAGTCATCGCATCATGGTATCATTTCGAGCATGGGGTTTCGGGAGGTTTTTTATGCAGGATCACTGGGCAGGGATTATCAAGGCAGTCGGGGAAGATCTTTCCCGGCCTGGTCTCGCTGACACACCAGAGCGCGCGGCCAAGGCATTCGAGTTCCTGACGCATGGTTATAAGCAGTCGGTAGATGAAGTCGTCAATGGCGCGCTGTTTCCATCCGAATCCAGCGAGATGGTTCTGGTGCAGGACATTGAGCTTTACTCACTGTGCGAGCACCACCTACTGCCGTTCATCGGTAAATGTCACGTCGCCTACATCCCCACCGGACAAGTGATTGGCCTGTCTAAAGTGGCGCGCATAGTCGACGTGTTCGCCCGCCGCCTGCAGATACAGGAGTCGCTGACAACGCAGATTGCCGAAACACTGATGTCGGTTACCAATGCGGCAGGCGTGGGCGTCATTATTGAAGCACGACACATGTGCAT
This sequence comes from uncultured Alteromonadaceae bacterium, assembly GCA_964613795.1. Classification (GTDB taxonomy): domain Bacteria; phylum Pseudomonadota; class Gammaproteobacteria; order Pseudomonadales; family Halieaceae; genus Chromatocurvus. The sequence goes on from CAZTJR010000019.1 coordinate 9,277, forward strand.
GATGATGCGTGGGGTTGAAAAACAGAATTCGGTCATGAAGACCTCATCCATGCTGGGCAATTTCCGAGACGATCAGAAAACCCGCGAAGAATTCCTCGCACTGCTGCAGATGAAGGTCTGATCGACCGCCCGGTGCGGCCGTCAGGGGGCGAGAACGACGATCTCGGCGTGTAAATATTGCCGTCTGGATGTTCGCGCGGCGGCATACACGGCAAGCCGATGACTTGACTCGCCCTCGGCTCCCAGCGCATAAACGCTGTAATGCTGGGACTCTTCCGTGCCGTAAAGAATACGCTGGTCAAACACCCTATTGGCCCACTGCACGCTAGCGCCACATTCGCGAGCACTGCAGGAAAACAACTCGCGAGCATCATCACGCGCCTCAATGTCAGCAATCGCTTCGTCGAATAAGTCGGCGGAGCTCGCGCCATCTTTAATTCGCCAGGTTGACGATACCAGTCTGCCATTGACGCGTTCGGTTTTCTCGGGGCTCCAGTCGCCGCGCACCTTTTTGATGCGCCCGAGACCAATCAGATGAGCACGCACCGACTCGTCGCGATGATCAATGCGCTCTGCATAGGGAGACGTGTCGATCCATTCAAATAGATTCAGGGGATCTGCCTGGGAATGCGCCTTGCCGGCTCCTGACATCAACGCAACCCCAATCCCAAGGCAAGTCACCACACGTTTAACGTTAGCAAACGGCACTATGAACTCCTGTTAAACCCGATATCCGGCAGGGGTAGTTTGACGCAAAAGGACACCGGTTCAAACCTGATAGTCTGGCGGCGACGCCCACCAGAGCAGCGTGGCGAATCCGGGTGTGAACCATGGTGTATCAAGCACCGCGTATGCACCGGGTGAAAGTACCGGCACTTCCCCCCGGGTTCCAAGACAACGGTCGATCAGTGCTGAAACCAGTGGTTGATGGGAAACCAGTACGATATGCGTTTCCTTACCCGTGTAGTCAACAAGCGCGTCATCGACTCCGGCTACGTCACTGTCGGGAATCAACGCCTTTAGCGTGCCGGAAGCGACGCCCGGCAAAGCGCCGCAAATCGCGTCCGCTGTCTGCGTGGTTCGCAGCCAGCGACTGAAAAGCACCAATGTGGGAGGTGGCAGATCGTAGTGACGCAGCCGGGCACCGAATGCCCGGGCGCCGTGCTCAATATCCAGAACTCCCTGTTCAGTGAGCGCCCGCGATTGGTCCGGCGATCCCGGAGCGGCCTCAGCATGGCGCCATACGGTGAGCAGCAAGCGTCTATCCCGCGGACATCTTCAACAGCAGCTTGTTCAAGCGCTCGACATAGGCCGCGGGATCCTTCAATTGTCCGCCCTCGGCAAGCAGCGCCTGGTCGAGTATAACGTGCGCCAGATCCGCAAAGCGCTCTTCGTCCTGCTCATTATCCAGCAGGTTAATCAGCGGATGTCCCGGATTGATTTCAAGCGTCGGCTTACTCTCGGGTACCGGCTGCCCTGCGGCTTCCATAATCCGTCGCATCTGAGCGCCCATGTCAAACTCACCGACCACAAGGCAGGCGGGAGAATCTGTCAAACGTGCCGTCGCTCGCACATCCGCAACTTCGTCGGAGAGCGGTTGCTTCATGCGCTCCACCAGCGCCTGACTTTCCTCCTGCAGCTTCTCGCGCTCCGCCTTTTCCTCTTCTGAGGCGTCGTCCACGTCCAGCTCGCCGCGCGCCACATCCTGGAATTTCTTGCCTTCGAATTCCTGCAGATGGCTCATCAGCCAGTCATCGACGCGGTCTGACAATAGCAGCACCTCAATACCGCGCTTGCGGAATATCTCCAGATGGGGGCTGCGTCGCGCTGTATTGAAGTTTTCGGCCACGACATAATAGATCTTGTCCTGCCCTTCCTGAAGTCGGCCCAGGTAATCATCGAGTGACTGGTCCTGTGTTTCGCTGTCCGTGTGCGTTGTGGCAAAACGCAAGAGCCGGGCAATCTTTTCCTTATTGGCGAAATCTTCAGCCGGGCCTTCCTTCAATACCTGGCCGAATTCCCGCCAGAAGGTAGCGTACTTGTCGGCGTCGGATTTCGCGAGCTTCGCGAGCATATCCAGCGAACGTTTGGTCAGCGCGCTGCGCATGCTGTCAACGGAGGGATGCTGCTGCAGGATTTCCCGCGACACGTTGAGCGGCAGATCATTGGAATCCACCACGCCGCGAATGAAACGCAGATACAGCGGCAGAAACTGCTCCGCCTCATCCATGATGAACGTTCGCTGTACGTAAAGCTTCAGGCCTTTTGACGCATCACGGTTCCAGAGATCGAACGGTGCCCGACCCGGCACATACAGCAGGCTGGTGTATTCCAGCTTCCCCTCGACACGGTTGTGGCTCCAGGTCAGCGGCTCATCAAAGTCGTGTGACACATGCTGGTAAAACGCCTTGTATTCGTCATCGCTGATATCTGAACGACTGCGCGTCCACAGAGCGGTCGCCTCGTTCACCGTCTCCCAGGTCGGGGTATCCTGCGTCGCTTCTGCATCGGCGTCATCTTCAGCGCCCGGCGCGTCCTGCTTGAGCATCAGTACCGGCACTGAAATATGATCCGAATATTTCTTAATAACGCTGCGCACGCGCCAGTCGTCCGCAAACTCAGTGCAATCTGGCTTCAGGAACAGTCGAATGCTCGTCCCGCGCTCGTCACGCGGCAGCTCGCCAATGGAAAACTCCGATTCCCCATGCGATTCCCAGAGAACGCCGGCTTCCTTGGGTTCGCCGGCTTTGCGCGTGTGCACTTCGACTCTCTCCGCGACGATAAATGCAGAATAGAATCCCACGCCAAACTGGCCGATCAACTGCGAATCCTTTTTCTGATCGCCGGTCAAGGATGCCAGAAAGGCAGCCGTGCCGGATTTTGCAATCGTACCCAGGTTGTCGATAACCTCTTCCCGGTTCATGCCGATCCCGTTGTCGGTAATCGTTACCGTGGCAGCTTCCTTGTCCACCTCAACGCGTATCTCGAAGTCGCCCTGTCCCTCGAGAATGCTGTCGTCGGCGAGTGCAGCGAAACGCAATTTATCGATCGCATCAGACGCGTTGGAGATTAACTCCCGCAGGAAGATTTCCCGGTTGCTGTAAAGAGAATGAATCATCAGGTGCAGAAGCTGCTTGGCTTCTGTCTGGAACCCCAGAGTTTCCTTTTTTACGTCCGCGGTCATGCTGCCCTCACTATTGATGTTAAGACGTTCTAATTCCTAATCAGGAGGTTGGGACTGTCTGCGCTATTTTCAAGAGCTGCCAGGCCAACAGGTGCCAGAATGAGAGTCGCTGCCCTTGCAAGCGCCCAGCCAGGTCGCCAAAAAAAAGCCCCGGTCAGTAACCGGGGCTTTTTTATTGATCAAAGGCTGTATGTCAGCCGCTAAGGCCGCGCGACGCGACTACCAGCCAGTGATTTCCGCAAGGCCACTGCCAATATCCGCCAGAGAGCGCACGGTTTTCACGCCAGCATCCTCCAGGGCGGCAAACTTTTCATCTGCCGTACCCTTTCCGCCAGAGATAATGGCTCCCGCGTGACCCATTCGCTTGCCCTTCGGAGCCGTGACACCGGCAATATAGGATACCACCGGTTTGCTGACGTTTGCCTTGATATAGGCGGCCGCCTCTTCTTCCGCTGTTCCACCAATTTCGCCGATCATGACGATCGCCTCGGTGCCGGGATCCTGCTCGAACATCGCCAGAATATCGATGAAGTTGGACCCTGGAATGGGATCACCACCAATGCCAACGCAGGTTGACTGCCCAAAACCGGCGTCCGTGGTCTGCTTCACCGCCTCATAGGTCAGGGTGCCGGAACGCGACACGATGCCCACCTTACCGGGCAGATGAATGTGGCCCGGCATGATGCCGATCTTGCACTCGCCAGGCGTTATGACGCCGGGACAATTAGGGCCGATCAGGCGAACTCCCAGCTCATCACACTTGACTTTGGCCTCCAGCATGTCGAGCGTCGGAATACCTTCCGTGATACACACCACGAGGCGAATGCCAGCATTGGCAGCTTCAAGAATGGAATCCTTGCAAAACGGCGCAGGGACATAGATCACCGACGCCTCGGCGCCGGTAGACTCAACGGCTTCAGCCACCGTATTGAAAACCGGCAGGCCCAGGTGCTCCTGGCCGCCCTTGCCCGGGGTGACACCACCGACCATCTTGGTGCCGTACTCGATAGCCTGCTCCGAATGGAAGGTGCCCTGGGAGCCGGTAAAGCCCTGGCAGATGACGCGGGTTTCCTTGTCAATCAGAATACTCATCAGGCGTTTCCTCCGGCAGCCTTGACCGCCTGCTGGGCGGCATCTGTCAGGCTCGTTGCTGCAATAATGTTGAGTCCGCTATCGGCCAGAACCTTGCGACCGAGCTCGGCGTTATTGCCCTCCAGGCGCACCACCACGGGCACTTCAACCCCGATCTCCTGAACGGCGCCAATCACCCCCTCGGCAATAAGATCACAGCGCACGATACCGCCAAATATGTTGATGAGCACCGCCTTGACGTTGCTGTCAGAGAGAATGATCTTGAACGCCTCGGAGACGCGCTCCTTGGTCGCGCCACCGCCGACATCGAGGAAGTTTGCTGGCGCGCCACCGTGGAGCTTGACGATATCCATGGTCCCCATGGCCAGACCGGCTCCGTTGACCATGCAGCCAATGTTGCCATCCAGCGCGACATAGTTGAGCTCCCATTGCGCTGCGTGCGCTTCACGTGAGTCCTCCTGGCTGGGATCGTGCATGTCGCGAATCGCGCTCTGGCGATACAGCGCGTTGCCGTCAACGCCGATCTTGGCATCCAGGCAGTGCAGATTGCCCTGATCGGTAATCACCAGTGGGTTGATTTCGATCAGCGCCAGGTCTTTTTCCTTGAACAGACGGGCCAGACCCAGGAAGATTTTCACAAACTGCTTGATCTGATCGCCTGAGAGCCCAAGCTTGAACGCCATCTCGCGGCCCTGATAGGGCTGCGCACCCACGAGAGGATCGATCGCTACGCGCAGGATCTTCTCGGGTGTCTCCTCCGCCACCTTTTCAATTTCGACGCCACCTTCGGTGGACGCCATGAACACGATACGGCGCGAGGAGCGATCAACCACCGCGCCGAGATACAGCTCTTCCGCGATATCGGTGCAGGTCTCCACCAGAATTTTCGATACCGGCTGGCCGTTCTCGTCGGTCTGATAGGTCACCAGATTACGACCCAGCCATTGCGACGCGAAGTCGGCAATTTCCTTTTTGCTCTTGACCAGCTTGACACCGCCAGCCTTGCCCCGGCCCCCGGCGTGAACCTGGGCCTTGAGCACCCACATCTCACCGCCGATCAGTTCGGCCGCTTCCTCGGCCTCCCGGGGCGAATCCACCGCATAGCCCTGCGATACAGGAAGGCCGTATTCGGCAAATAACTGCTTACCCTGATACTCATGAAGATTCATGTTGGTTTCCGTTCAGTATTGTAGGAAAAGTCACCAAACCCGGGCGCTGCGTTATTGGCTTTATGGGCACGCTACCGGGAGGCATTTACTTGCGCTTACGGTTCGCCACGTGAATAGCGTGCCCGTCTACTGCGAGTGCGGCCTCATGCACCGCCTCGCTCAGCGTCGGATGCCCGAACACCATCAGCGCCAGATCTTCCGCACTGGAGCCGAACTCCATCGCAATCACCACCTGCTGCACAAGATCTGCAGCGGATGGCCCCACGACATGACAACCCAGAATCCGATCGGTCTCTGCATCGGCGATGATTTTGACCATGCCCTCGCTGTCGTCCGCCGCCAGAGCCCGACCGCTGGCGGCAAACGGAAACACGCCCACCTTGTAGTCCACGCCGTCTGTTTTGAGCGCCTGCTCTGTCCTCCCCACCGCCGCGATTTCCGGATGCGTGTAGATAATGGAGGGGATGCATTCATAATTGACCTGCGCTTTTTTTCCGGCAATGCGTTCGGCAACCATCACACCTTCTTCAGAGCCCTTGTGAGCCAGCATCGGGCCACGCACCACGTCACCGACCGCATACACATGCGGCGCCTCTGTTGCGCAGAAGTCATTGACATAGATAAAGCCACGCTCATCGAGGGTCACACCGCTGTCGCTCGCCAGCAGCTCCTCGCTTCTCGGTCGACGACCGACAGAGACAATCAGTTTGTCAAACACTTCGGTCTGCGTTCCGTCCGCAGACTCATACGTCACCTCGATCTTGTCATTTTTGATCTCGGTCGCCGTAACCCGTGATCCGAGCCGTATATCCAGGTCCTGTTTCTTGAAGATCTTTGCGGATTCCTTGCTGATCTGAGCATCCATCATGGGCAGGAATTCGTCCAGCGCCTCCAGTAGTATGACCTCGGAGCCCAGGCGACCCCAGACACTGCCCAGCTCAAGGCCGATAACGCCCGCACCAATAACCCCCAGACGGCCAGGAACCTCGGTAAATTCGAGGGCGCCGGTGGAATCGACGATGTACTTGTTATCGACCGGGGCCGGCGGGATTTTCACAGGCTCGGAACCGGCTGCAATGATGACATCCGTGGCATCCACCACTGTTACCTTGCCCTTGCTGTCGGTGACTTCAACACGGGCACCGGCAAGCACCTTGCCACGACCCTCGATGACCGTGACGCCATTGTGCTTGAACAGCCCGGCAATACCGCCTGTCAGCTGCTCGACAATGGTCTGCTTGCGCTTCTGCATTGCCGCAACATCAATGGACGGCGATTTGATGCCGATACCGTGAGCGGACAGGCGATCACGCGCATCGGCGAACTTCTGGCTGCTGTCCAGCAGCGCCTTGGACGGGATACACCCGGTATTCAGGCAGGTGCCCCCAAGAACCGACTTGTTTTTATCGCCGGTCCACATTTCAACCACGGCGGTCTTCAGACCCAGCTGTGCTGCACGTATCGCGCCGACATAGCCCGCGGGGCCCGCGCCAACCACTACGATATCGTATTTCTCTGACATGATGAATTCCTGTGCCTGCGTTTAAAGTTGGAGCAGTATGCGCGCCGGATCCTCAATAAGGTCCTTCACCGCCACGAGGAACTGCACTGCTGTCTTGCCATCGATCAGCCTGTGATCGTAGGAGAGCGCGAGATACATCATCGGCTGGATCACGACCTGGCCGTCTACCGCCATGGGACGCTCCTGTATCTTGTGCATGCCAAGAATACCGGTCTGCGGCGGGTTCAGAATGGGGGTGGAAAGGAGCGAGCCGAAGACTCCGCCATTAGTAACGGTAAAGGTACCCCCCGTCATATCATCAATGCTCAGCTTGTTGTCCCGTGCGCGCTTCCCGAGGTCGGAAACCGCTGCCTCAATGTCCGCGAGGCTCATGAAGTCAGCGTCGCGCAGCACGGGTACCACCAGGCCGCCGGACGTCGACACGGCAACCCCGATATCCTGGTAGCCATGATACACAACGTCGCTGCCGTCGATGGAGGCATTCACCTCGGGGAATCGCTTCAGTGCCTCGCAGGCCGCCTTGACAAAAAAGCCCATGAAACCCAGCCGCGTGCCGTTATGGGTCTTTTCAAACTGCTCTTTGTAGCGGTTTCGCAGCGCCATCACCGGCGCCATGTTGACCTCGTTGAACGTAGTCAACATGGCGGTCTGCTGGCTCGCCTCCAGCAGGCGTTCGGCGATGCGCGCTCGCATGCGCGTCATGGGAACCCGCTTTTCCACACGTTCTGCACTGTGCCCGGAGGGAAGATCCATTTCTGCCGGCACGGACGCCGCCTCTGCCGGCACCCTGGAAGCGGCAGACGTTTCTGCCTCGCGCATGTGTGAAACCACATCTTCCTTGGTGATACGCCCTCCCTTCCCGGAGCCGGCAATCTTTGCCGGATCGAGCTGGTGCTCCTCGACAAGCTGTCGCGCGGCGGGACCCATCGCCTGAGAGGCAGAGGCAGAGGCAGAGGCAGAGGCAGACTCGCCGGCGGACGCTACTGCTACAGTTGTCTCCTCCGGCTTCGCCGTTGCGCTGCTGTCACTGCTGCTATCTTTGTCCGGCGCTTTGGGGGCTGCACCTGCCTTTAACGTGCCGAGTAGTGCCCCACTGTCGATCGTGGTACCTTCCGGTGCGTCTATGCTTTCAAGGACACCGTCCTCAGGCGCCACGACCTCCATAACGACTTTATCTGTTTCGATTTCCACCAGCAGTTCATCACGGCTGACCGCATCGCCTTCCTGTTTATGCCAGGTGGCCACTTCGCCGTCTGCGACAGATTCAGGAAAAGCGGGTGCCTTGATTTCAATTGCCATTTCGGTTCCTTAAAAATACCGGGGTCACGCCACTGACGCGGGTAGCGTGAGGGCTTCGTTGATGAATCGCTCCTGCTGCTCGAGATGCAGCGCCATGTAACCCGCCGCGGGCGCGGCCGAGGCATCGCGTCCGACGTAGCCGAGATAGACCCGCTTCAGGTGTGCATACATGACTCGACGCATATGGTGCTGACTCGAATACCAGGCTCCCTGATTCATCGGCTCTTCCTGGCACCACACCGCATCCTGAAGGTTTGGATACTGTTTCAGCACCTCCAGAAGCTCCGACTCCGGGAAGGGATAGAGCTGCTCAAGGCGAATGATGGCGATGTCCTCAATACCACGCTCACGTCGCTGGGCGCGGAGATCATAGAATACCTTGCCGGCGCACATGACAATGCGCTTTACCGCAGATTTGTCGATATCGTCGGTCTCATCCAGGACATTGTAGTAGCGGCCACCGGCCAGGTCCTCCAGCGTCGATACGGCCTCCTTGTGTCGCAGCAGACTTTTCGGCGACATGACAACCAGCGGTTTGCGCAGCGGACGGATAGTCTGACGACGCAGCATGTGATAAACCTGCGCCGGGGTAGTCGGCACGCAAACCTGTATGTTGTGCTCGGCACACAGCTGCATGAAGCGTTCTAGCCGAGCTGAGGAATGCTCCGGCCCCTGGCCCTCATAGCCATGCGGCAAGAGCATGGTAAGCCCACACAGCCTGCTCCATTTATGCTCGCCAGAGGTAATGAACTGGTCGATCACGACCTGGGCGCCATTTGCGAAATCACCGAACTGCGCCTCCCAGATGACAAGGCCGGTGGGGGCCGTTGTGGCATAGCCGTACTCAAACGCAAGTACCGCTTCTTCGGACAGCAGTGAATCGTAGATATCAAACGTTGCCTGGGACTCATGAATATGTTGCAGCGGTATGTAAGTGCCCTCTTCCTTCTGGTTGTGCAGCACCGCGTGCCGATGGGAGAAGGTACCGCGGCCCACATCCTGGCCAGTCAGTCTGACGGGATACCCGGCCTCCAGCAGCGTCGCGTAAGCGAGCGTCTCGGCGAAGCCCCAGTTGAGCGGCATTGCCCCGGCCGCCATCTTGCGACGGTCTTCAAGTATCTTTCCCACCTGACGCTGCAGCGGAAAGCTGTCTGGCGCCTGGTTGGTCTTCTGCGCGAGGGCCTGAAGATGGTGCAGTTCGATACCGGTGTCGCATTCCAGTGTCCAAAGATGACCCAGGTACGGGGTCCAGTCGACAAACAGCTCCGTGTTCGGCTCCGTGACCAGTGAACTGACCAGCGGCTCACCGCGGTCAAGTGACTCGCGGTAGCCATCCACCAGGGCGGCATCCTCTTCGGCCGTGACAACGCCGGCGGCTATCAGATGCTCGGCATAAAGATCACGCGTGCTTTTATGTCTGCGGATGGCCTCGTACATGAGCGGTTGCGTAACCGAAGGCTCATCCGCCTCGTTATGACCCCGACGGCGGTAGCAGATAAGATCAATGACCACATCGCGCTTAAACTCGTTGCGGAAGTCTATCGCCAGCTGGGTGACAAACAGCACGGCCTCAGGGTCGTCTGCGTTGACATGGAAAATCGGCGACTGGACCATCTTGGCCACATCGGTGCAGTACTCAGTGGATCGCGCATCCTCGCGTTTGTGTGTGGTGAAACCCACCTGGTTGTTAAGAACAATATGAACCGTTCCGCCCGTCTTATAGGCGCGCGTCTGGGACATCTGAAACGTCTCCATGACCACGCCCTGACCGGCAAACGCCGCATCACCGTGCACCACAATCGGCACGACGGAGTCTCCCAGCGGATCCTGACGACGATCCTGCCTGGCACGGACTGACCCTTCCACAACGGGCGAAACAATTTCCAGGTGGGACGGATTGAACGCAAGCGCCAGGTGTACCTCGCCGCCGGGGGTCATGACATTAGAGGAGAAGCCCTGGTGATACTTCACGTCACCGGAGCTCTCGTAGCGCGCCCGACCCTCAAACTCGGCAAACAGCTCAAGAGGCTTCTTGCCGAAAATATTGACCAGTACATTGAGACGACCGCGGTGAGCAAGGCCGATAACGATTTCCTTTGCGCCGTAGGATCCGATGCGCTGCACCATTTCAGCCATCATCGGGATCAGGCTTTCGCCGCCCTCCAGACCGAAGCGCTTGGTACCGGGATACTTGGAGGCCAGTGACTTCTCCAGACCCTCCGCCTTGATCAGGCGACGCAGAAGCTGCCGTTGAACATCGGGGCCGTAGGCAGGCGCTGAGCGCACGGACTCCATGCGGGTCATGATCCAGTGGCGCTGACCTGTGTCCACAATGTGCATGAATTCCGCACCCACCGTATGACAGTAGGTGCGCTCCAGTGCATTGACAATTTCGCCAAGGGTCGCGTCCTCGCTGCCGATATGCAGACTGCCGACCTGAAAAACCGTGTCGAGATCCGCCTCGGAGAGAGAGTGGAAGCCCAACTCAAGATCTGCTACGTGCTCACGTGCAGCCAGACCCAGGGGATCGAGCTTTGCTTTCTGATGGCCGCGCTGGCGATAGGCCGAAATAAGCTGGACCACGCGCACCTGCTTGCGCTCGTGCTCCGTGGCCTGGGAGTCGTGGGCCACAGTGGCTTCTGTACGCACACGCATTTTGCTGATGCGCGCAAAACGCTCACGCACCGCGGAATGGGGGACATCATTGAGCTGCGATACCCTCGACTCCACGACCGGCAGCTTGTCAAAGTAATCGCGCCACTGCTCGGGCACCGCATTGGGGTCTTTCAGATAGGCTTCGTAGAGGTCTTCAACGTAGGCAGCATTACCGCCGGCGATGTGGGACGAACGCCAGAGGCGCTCCATTGTGCTCTGCTGCATCCTGACCTTCCAATGAGTCGATTGTGCCCGATTTGCAGCGCGCGGGAATACACGCTGCGGCGCGCGTATTATGCCAGCAACTTGCAGTCGTTAGAAGGGAAAGCGCGCCTTCAGGCGGCGCGCGATAACAGCATGTTGCGTATGTGGCCTATAGCCCGAGTGGGATTCAGTCCTTTCGGGCATACGTTAACGCAATTCTGAATTCCGTGGCAGCGGAACACACTGAACGGATCATCCAGTTTGGAGAGGCGCTCCTCGGTCGCCGTGTCCCGGCTGTCAGCGAGAAAGCGGTATGACTGCAGCAGACCGGCGGGGCCGATAAACCGGTCTGGATTCCACCAGAACGACGGACAGCTGGATGAGCAGCAGGCACACAGAATGCACTCGTACAGCCCGTCCAGCTTTTCCCGGTCTTCCGGCGACTGCAGTCGCTCAATGGCCGGCGCCGGGGTATTGTTCTGCAGATAAGGCTGCACTTTTTCGTACTGTGCGTAGAACAGGCTCATATCGACTACGAGGTCGCGAACAACGGGCAGGCCCGGCAACGGCCGGATGACAAGCTTATCGTTGCGCACCGTTTCCGACAGCGGCGTGATACAGGCGAGGCCATTCTTGCCGTTGATATTGAGGCCATCAGACCCGCAAACCCCTTCGCGACAGGAGCGCCGGTAGGTCACCGTGCTGTCCTGCTGCGCCTTGATCTGCTCAAGGACGTCGAGGACCATGACATCCTTGCCACCGGTGTCGACCTGAAAATCCTGCATGCGTGGTTCTGCATCAGTCTCCGGGTTATAACGATAGATACTGACTTGCAACATGGATCTGCCTCTTAGTAAGTCCGAGCCTTCGGCTCAAAAGTCGCAACTGTTGTGGGTGAGAAGTTGACGTCGCGCTTGCCGACACGCTTGTCCTCCGGGTAGTACATGGAGTGACAGAGCCAGTTTGCGTCGTCTCGCTCCTTGAAATCTTCACGCGCATGCGCGCCCCGACTTTCATTGCGCGCCTCAGCGGCAATCGCCGTCGCCTCTGCCACCTCAAACAGATTCTGCAGTTCCAGGCACTCAATTCTGGCCGTGTTGAACGCCTGTGACTTGTCCTCAAGATGAACATTGGCGATGCGTTCTCGCAGATCGCCGAGCTTGCGAATGCCCTCCTGCATGAACTCGCCCTTGCGGAACACACCGAAATGGTTCTGCATCGTATTTTGCAGTTCCTTGCGAAGGTCCGATACCTTTTCGCCCTCACTGGACTCGTTCAGGCGCGTCAACAGCTGACTGGCCTGATCGATATCGTCACTGGAGGCATCGCGCATCTCTATGCCGTCGCGGAGGGCATTCTCAATGAACAGTCCGGAGGCGCGCCCAAAGACCACCAGGTCGAGAAGCGAGTTACCGCCGAGGCGGTTGGCGCCGTGTACGGACACGCAGGCCACCTCCCCGCAGGCGTAGAGACCGGGAATGATATGGTCATTGCCGTCAGCATCCACCGTTATCGCCTGACCGTTAACGTTGGTGGGAATGCCACCCATCATATAGTGACACGTAGGCACCACAGGAATGGGCTCCTTGACGGGATCGGCATGCGCAAACGTGCGCGACAGCTCGCAGATCCCCGGAAGCCGGCTTTCAAGGACTTCCTCTCCCAGGTGGTCCAGCTTCAGAAAGACGTGGTCGCCCTCAGGGCCACAGCCCCGGCCCTCCAGGATTTCGAGAACCATGGAACGGGCTACCACATCACGACCCGCAAGGTCCTTGGCATTTGGCGCATAACGTTCCATGAAGCGCTCGCCATCCTTGTTAATCAGGTAGCCACCCTCCCCGCGACAGCCCTCGGTGACCAGAGTGCCCGCGCCGTAGATGCCCGTCGGGTGAAACTGCCACATTTCCATATCCTGGACAGGAAAGCCGGCGCGCAGGGCCATGCCGATTCCATCGCCGGTGTTGATATGGGCGTTGGTCGTGGATGCGTAGATTCGCCCGGCACCGCCGGTTGCAAACACCGTTGCACGGGATTTGACATAGACCGTCTCGCCGGTCTCGATGCAGATTGCCATCACGCCGACAACAGCACCATCGCTGTTCTTGACCAGGTCTGTAGCAAACCACTCGTTGAAGAACACCGTGTTGTTCTTCATGTTGTTCTGATAGAGGGTATGCAACAAGGCATGCCCCGTACGATCCGCTGCAGCACACGTACGTGCGGCCTGCCCGCCCTCACCGAAATTCTTCGACTGGCCACCAAACGGCCGCTGATAAATGCGGCCCTCTTCCGTACGGGAAAACGGCAAACCCATGTGCTCAAGCTCGAATATGGCTTCCGGGCCGACACTGGTCATGTACTCGATCGCGTCCTGATCTCCGATATAATCAGACCCCTTGACGGTGTCATACATGTGCCAGCGCCAGTCGTCATTCGGATCGTCACTGGCTATGGCGCAGGTTATGCCGCCCTGGGCAGACACGGTGTGGGACCGGGTGGGAAATACCTTGGTGATGACCGCCGTCTTATAGCCGGACTGGGCAAGCTGCAGTGCAGCGCGCATGCCAGCACCGCCGCCACCGACGATGACGCCGTCAAATGAAATGGTTCGTATGGTTGACATAATTCGAGTCCTAGTAACCCCAGAGAATCTGGACACCCCAGACGACGTAGACAAAAAGCGCAAGCGTGGTAAGTAACTGCGCCAGAATACGCAGCACGTTCCCCTTGCTGCCGAGCATCCGCTCTGTCAGGTAGTCGGTAAGAACCGACCACATACCGATCCAGGCGTGAGCACCCAGCGACAGCAGCGCCATGAGACTGAATACGCGCATCCAGGTCGTCCCAAACAGGTCTTTCCATTCCGTGTATGACACGCCTGTAATCAAGACCCAGGCAACGAACAGGAAATACGCCAGAAGGATAACGGCACTGACGCGCTGCACCAACCAGTCGGACACGCCGGAGCGGCCGAAACTCGTTACCACCTTTACCATAACCAGACCCCCAGAATCAGAGACAGGACCAGTGTGGATGCCATGACCAATCGGGCACCCAGCACACCCCCCGCCATGGATTCCCCAACACCGGCATCCATAACGAGGTGACGAACGCCTGCAATCGAATGGTAGAGCAGGCCGGTGGCGACCAGCCAGAGCACCAGTTTGACCATGCCGCCCGAAAGCACCTCCGAAAGACGGGCAAAACTCTCTGGCGACCTCAGACTCCGATCGAGCGCCCAGAGCATCAGTACGCTGGTCAAAAACAGAAACACGCCTGAGGCGCGGTGGGTGATTGAGGCCCATGCGGTAATCGGGAGGCGCATGGAGCCGATGTCAAGGTTGACGGGGCGGTTATCCTTCACGGCGAAAATCCATTTTGACAGGTGATAAGAGGCGGTAACGGCAGCCTTAGCAGAAACCACTGAAAGCGGCGCGCATTATAGTCCTACCCCGCATTCATGACAATTCACGGCATGTCCGCCCCGCGTATGAAAATCCAGATCAACAGGGCGTGGCCTACATAAAACCAAGACGAAAACGCGCTCTTTTCCAGCTCTGAGTCAAGGTCCCGGAGATCAAACCGCGTTGACAAAACGACGTTACTCTCTATAGTTGGGCACCCAACGCTGTAGACGATCAGGACCCCCCCTATGACCGATATGAAAGCCACCCTCAAAGTAGAGGGCATTGACGACGCGATCAATCTGCCGGTGTACTCGGGCACCGTGGGGCCGCAGGTCGTCGACGTGGGTGCACTCACTGCGAAGGGCCTGTTCACCTATGACCCCGGCTTTGTCTCTACCGCGGCCTGTGAGTCACAGATCACCTATATTGATGGTGCCGCAGGTATGTTGCTGCATCGGGGTTATCCCATCGACCAGCTCGCGGAAAATTCCAACTACCTTGAAACCTGCTACCTGCTTTTATACGGCGAGCTGCCATCCCCCGAACAGCGCGAAAAATTTGTCAGCACAGTACATAACCACACGATGGTTCACGAACAGATACGGACCTTTTTCAACGGTTTCCGGCGTGACGCGCACCCCATGGCAATTATGTGTGGCGTCGTCGGCGCTCTGTCAGCGTTCTATCACGATTCACTCGATATTTCGGATGAGCACCATCGCCAGGTTGCGGCGTTCCGCCTGATCGCGAAAATGCCCACACTTGCCGCCATGAGCTACAAGTTCTCCATCGGCCAGCCGTTTATGTATCCGGACAACAGCCTCGCTTATGCGGAGAACTTCCTGCACATGATGTTCGGTACACCCTGTGCACCGAGCAATATATCCCCTGTGCTGGCCAAGGCCATGGACCGCATCTTCCTACTGCATGCCGATCACGAGCAGAACGCATCCACCTCCACGGTTCGCCTTGCCGGGTCCTCGGGCGCCAATCCGTTTGCCTGTATCGCAGCCGGCATCGCGGCACTCTGGGGTCCTTCACACGGCGGCGCCAACGAGGCGGTACTCGACATGCTCGAGGAAATCGGTGATGTTTCGCGGATTGACGAATTCGTGGCCCGGGCCAAGGACAAGAATGACCCGTTCAGGCTCATGGGCTTTGGCCATAGGGTCTATAAGAATTTCGACCCACGGGCAAAGGTAATGAAAGAGGCGGCCGACGAGGTCCTGGCGGAGTTGGGAATCGAGAACGATCCCCTCCTCGCCATCGCCAAACGACTGGAACAGATCGCGCTCGAGGACGACTACTTCATCGAAAAGAAACTGTACCCGAACGTAGACTTCTACTCAGGAATCATCCTCAAGGCGATTGGCATACCGACCAGTATGTTCACAGTGATATTCGCGGTAGGTCGAACGGTAGGCTGGATTGCGCACTGGAATGAAATGATATCCGGCAGCTATCGCATCGGTCGACCGCGGCAGCTCTATACAGGCCACCCGAAACGCGATTATGTTCCGCTTGATCAGCGCTGACATTCTGGTTAAACGCAGCCCGGGCGGAAGCGCGTCATGAACGATGTGGTCATTTCCGGCACGGGGTTGTACACCCCTGCCGAATCCATCTCCAATAAAGAGCTGGTGGCGGCGTTCAACGCCTGGGCAGATCGCTTCAACGCGGAACATGCGGATGAGATTGCCCGCGGGGACGTCACGTCGCAGGCGCACAGCTCGGTCTCCTTCATCGAGAAAGCATCTGGCATCAAGTCACGCTACGTCGTCAACAAGTCGGGGATCCTCGACCCGGAGCGGATGGCGCCAGACATTCCGGAACGCAGTAACGACGAACCATCCATTATGTGTGAGATGGCCGTGTCAGCTGCGCGTGACGCCATGGCCAGTGCGGGTATCGGTCCCGACGACGTCAATGGCGTAATTGTGGCCGCATCCAACATGCAACGCCCCTATCCCGCGATTGCTGTCGAAGTGCAGGCAGCCCTGGGCATTACCGGCCATGCCTTCGACATGAACGTGGCGTGCTCTTCGGCTACGTTCGGGATACAGCAGGCTGCAGACAGTATCCGTAGCGGCAGTGCGGACTGCATTCTGATGGTCAACCCGGAGATATGCACCGGACATCTGAATTTTCGCGATCGCGACTCACATTTCATTTTTGGTGATGTGTGCACAGCCGTTGTTCTTCAGCGCGCGGACCATGCCAGATCGGCCATGCAGTTCACGCTGCTGGACAGCCGGCTGCAAACCCTTTTCTCCAACAATATCCGCAACAACTTCGGTTTTCTCAACCGGGCCGACGAAAGCGGCATCGGCAACAGGGACAAATTGTTCGTACAGGAAGGACGCAAAGTATTCAAAGAAGTCTGCCCGGCCGTTGTGGCCCAGATCAGCGAGCAGCTGGCACGCTTATCCATCCCCACAGCTGCAGTAAAACGCCTCTGGCTACACCAGGCCAACCTGAACATGAATCAACTGATCGCGCGAAGGGTCCTGGGACACGATCCCGACGAACAGCAGGCGCCCGTCATTCTCGACGAATACGCCAACACCAGCTCTGCGGGATCGATCATCGCCCTGCATAAATACCATGCCGATTTTGAGCCCGGAGATACCGGCGTCCTGTGTTCCTTCGGCGCCGGCTACAGTATCGGCAGCGTCATTCTGCAGCGGCGCTGAGGGGGCCCAGACGCCCTTGTCGAACGGCGCCTGGCCCACTAGGACAAGTCTTTCAGGACGCCAAGCAGTGTTTCACACTCCTCCTCCGAGCCGATACTGATACGCAGAAAGCGATCTATTCGGGGTCGGGAAAAATGCCGCACCAGAATGCCGCGCTCACGCAAACGGGCGAACAGCCCGGCGGCATCACCACCCGGCGGAGATGCCAGCAGGAAGTTTGCCGCCGACGGCAATACTTCGTAACCCAGCTCTGCCAGGGCAAGCGCCAGTTGCTCCCGCGACGCGATTACCCGGGCCCGACATTCCTGAAAATAGGCCTCATCCTGGTAGGCGGCCAAGGCGCCCCGCTGAGCGAAAACATCCAGTGGGTAGGAATTGAAGGAGTTCTTGACCCTCAGCAGTGCCTCGACAAGCTCTTCCTGAGCAAACGCAAAGCCGACGCGCAGACCCGCAAGGGACCGCGCTTTGGATAGGGTCTGGACCACTACCAGATTCGGGAAATCGCGAATGAGAGGGACAGCGGATTCAGCGCCGAAATCAACGTAAGCCTCATCAACGACAACCACCGAGTCGGGGTTGGCGAGGAGGGCACGACGGATCTCCGCCAGGGGCAATGTGCAGCCCGTCGGGGCGTTCGGATTCGGGAAAATGATGCCACCGTTGTCCCGCGGAATCGCACCAACGTCGATACGGAAATCCGCCGTCAAGGGCAGGATCTCGTAGTCAATGTCATAGAGCGCGCACCATACCGGATAGAAGCTGTAGGTGATATCGGGAAACACCAGAGGTCGCTGTTGCTTCAACAGGCCCTGAAACACATGCGCCAGAACCTCGTCAGAGCCATTGCCGGGGAATACCTGGGCAGGTTCAATCTGATGATAGTCCGCTACCGCATGCCGCAAGACGTCGGACTCTGGATTCGGATAGCGCCGCAATTCGTCGCCCCCGACTTCCTGTATCGCCCGCATGACCTGGGGCGATGGAGGGTAAGGACACTCATTGGTGTTCAGCTTGATCAGGGTTTCGCGCGGTTGCTCTCCCGGCACATAAGGCACAAGCCTGCGTGCAGTATCACTCCAGAAGCGGCTCATTCCGTTTCCCGGTCCTCCGGGTTGCGGTTGCCCTGGATATGAGCTCTCAGCTCAGCGGGCTCCATGTGACGCACATCCAGACCCCTCGCCAGATAAATCACCTGCTCTGCCACGTTGCTGGCATGATCACCCACGCGTTCGAGGGCGCGCAGTGCCCACATCTCATTGAGCACCGGACCGATGTTGTGCGGATCCTCCATCATGAAAGTGACCAGGCTGCGCATTGCCGAAGCATATTCGGAGTCCACGGTGTCATCATCGACCACAACATCCACGGCAGTGATTTCATCCTGGCGGGCAAAGGAGTCCAGCGCGCTGCGAAGCATGAGACCCACGTGACGCCCGATCTGCCGGACCTCCGCAGAGCCACTTCGCGACTGTGCCTGTTCAGAGAGCGTGATGGCCTGCCGAGCAATCTTGGTTGCCTCATCGCCGATACGCTCCAGATCCGTGGTGACCTTCGCCACCGCGATGACCAGCCTCAGGTCGCTCGCCGCGGGCTGTCGCCTGGCGAGGATATGTGAGCACTCCTCGTCTATCTTCACCTGCATGACGTTGACTTCTTCATCGCCCGCGATGACCTCGGCGGCCTGCCCGCTGTCGCGGGCCAGGAGCGCCTCTACCGCAAGGGCAACCTGGGACTCCACGCGCCCACCCATCTCCAGCAGATGGTTCTTGACCGCCTCGAGCTCAGCGTTGAACTGGCCCGAAATGTGTTGTTTGAACGAGTCTCTCTGCACCGCGCCTTTTCCCCGGCCATCTCCGACCTGTGATCGACTTTTACCCACGAGTACGTTACGCCATTATCCAGTCTATACCCTTTAAGGAATTTACCCAATGCAAGGCAATGAGATTTACCCAACTTCTCCGTGAATACGTCAATACGCCGCAAATGACAGAGAGAAGGTACTGCCCTTGCCCGGCTCGCTCTGAATATCCAGCGCAGCACCATGTGACGCTGCAACGTGCTTGACGATGGCAAGCCCGAGGCCCGTTCCGCCGGTCTGTGAGGAACGACTCTCATCCACCCGGTAGAAACGCTCGGTCAGCCGCGGAATGTGGACCTCCTGTATGCCGACGCCGCGATCAATGACGGACAGTGTCACGCTATCGCAATCACTTGCCCAGCGCAGGGTTACGAGAGTGTCGTCCGGACTGTACTTTATTGCATTGAGCACCAGATTGGAGACCGCGCTGTGCAGCTCCTGGTAGTCCCCGTAAACGGCATCCTTGCATTCGATTTCCAGCGCAACGTCGCGCTGTGGGTGGGATTGGGACAACTCCTCCTGCAGTTCCTCAAGCAGGGACACCATATCGACCTTCACCGTCTTTTTCTGACTGCGCTCACTCTCGATCCGGGACAGCCACAGCAGATCGTACAGCAGACTTTCCATGCGTCCTATTTGCAGGTCCATCTGCTGCAGGGGCCGATGGAAGCGCGCGTCAATGTGATCGCGATTGTCGAGCATGGTATCCAGATAGCCCTTGAACACGGTGAGCGGCGTCCGGAGCTCATGCGAAACGTTGCCGACAAAATCCCGGCGCATCTGCTCGGTCTCCTGCAAGCGTGTGATATCCCGGACGAAAAGGAGAAAGTCACCATCGGCAAAGGGCGTAATCTCCATCTGCAGGTGCCTGACTCGACCGCCTTTCAATCGCACCTGCAGTGGCTCGTGGAAATCCCGGGCGAGGAAATAATCGTGAAATTCGGGGAGCCTGACCAGGTTGAGAATCAGCTGCCCGCGATCCCGCGGGTATTCAAGCTGGAGAAGTCGGTGAGCGGCGGTGTTGCTCCATTCGATGGCCCCGCGGTGCGTGAGAATCACGACACCATCACGCATGGACGCAAAGGATTCCTGCAGGTAATCCACCGTGGACTGCAGGCGCAGCCTGGCATCGCGGTTCTCCCTCTGGAGGCGGTAAATCGTTGAATAGATAACGCCCCACAACCCGGAGCTTTCCGGCGGCAGCTGATCCGGATGCTCAAGCCAGCGTCGCATTCGCCAGATCTGCAGCAGCCAGACCAGGCTGACGAGACCGAAGCCGACTGCGAGGGACGCCAGCGGAAACCCCAGCACCCAGCCGACAAGCACTGATCCCAGCAACAGGAGCAGCAGCTTGCGGAGTTCACTGCGCCAGCTACGCTCGAGATTCACCCTGTGGGAGCCCCCCTGGACGAAAAGCGGTAGCCCGTCCCGCGCACGGTCTGTATGAGCCCGCTGTAGTCTGTATCGCTCGTCTGCAAGGCTTTGCGCAGGCGTCTGATATGCACATCGACCGTGCGTTCCTCAACATAGACATTGGCACCCCAGACCTGGTCCAGAAGCTGGTTCCTTGTGTAGGCACGCTCCGGGTGCGACATGAAAAACTGCAGCAGATTGAATTCGGTGGGACCCATGTCCAGCGGTGCCTCGTCAAGATAGACCCGGCGGCTCTTGCCATCGAGAACAAGCAGCGATACCTGCATGCGGTCCGTGTTCTCAGCGCTCGACGAGCGCCGCAGCAGTGCGCGGATGCGCGCGATGAGTTCGCGAGGCGCAAAGGGCTTTGTGATGTAATCGTCGGCACCGACGTCGAGGCCCTGAATCACATTATCCTCTGCGGTCTTTGCAGTCAGCATGATGACCGGCAGTTCCCGGGTTGCCTCCTCCCGCTTGAGCCGGCGCAGCAGCTCCAGACCGCTGCCACCAGGCAGCATCCAGTCGAGCAGTACAATGTCTGGCCGCTGATCCACGACAATCGTATGAGCATCGAGGATGTTGTCTGCTTCGAGGCACTTGAAATCGACAATTTCCAGCGCCATTCGCAGCATGTCGCGGATAGCAAACTCATCGTCAACCACCAAAACTGTTCGTTCAGTCATGCATCATTCGTCCAACAGCACCAAAGCCGCAGATGTTGCAGACACTTTATGACAATAGCATGACATCCGTGCGAAACGGCAGACATTACCCGCTAAAACCAGCCAAATAGACCGCGTCGCCTGCGCAGCAAGGGCTCACATGACGCCAGCTGGCCGCGATACATTGCTGCACGATCGGCAACTTTCCTCGCGACTGACTGCAGCCAGGTCTTGTTGCGGTATGTGCCGCGATTATAGCCGCCCTGTCCCTCGTGATACGCCAGGTACAGGCGATAGGCGTCCGTTTTCGGAATGTTACTGCGCAGAAAGGACTGGTGATTGTACCAGCCGACAAAATCCACGGCGTCGTCAAAGTGGGCGCGATTCGCCCGGTATCTGCCGGCACTGCGCTTGTAGGCCTCCCAGGTAGACTCCAGAGCCTGGCTGTAGCCATAGGAATCGGAAGGACGGGGGCCGGGGATGACCCAGAGGATTTTTCGGCGCGGCGGCCTGGCACGGGCAACGAAGCGGGACTCCTGGTGCATAAACGCCATGAAGATAGCGATGTCACCACCCCAGGCCTTTTGCGCGTCACGCGCGTCGTCATACCAGCCTTTCTTTTCACTAAATATAGCGCAGGCGTTGTCGAGATCACGCGGCGGGGATGTGGTACAGCCAGTGACATTGAGCAGCAGGAGTAACAGGACACACCGCGCGAGCGTCGTCGTCAAAAAGACACCCCCTCGTCGCGCAATCGTGACAGCAGGGCAGACTCATCAATAACCGTTACCCCGAGTGATTCGGCGCGTGCCAGCTTGCTGCCAGCCCCGGGGCCGGCCACCAGCACAGCGGTCTTCGCCGACACGCTACCGGAAACACGCGCGCCCAGTGACTGCAGGGCAGCGGTGGCCTCATCGCGGGTCAGGCTTTCGAGCTTGCCGGTGACGACCCAGGTCTGACCCGCCAGAGGACCCGCTGCAGCCGCGTCCACACGGCTCGCTGGCGTGTGTTCAGGCCAGTGCACCCCCGCCCGGCAAAGCGCTGAAACCACTGCCATGGCAGACGGCGAATCAAAGAACTGTCGCAGATGATCAGCCACCACAGGGCCGACGTCATCCACTTCCTGCAGGCGCTCCTCGTCGGCCGCTGAGAGATCCTGCCAGTTACCGAAATGGCTTGCCAGACTTCTGGCGGTGGCCTCACCCACTTCACGCACACCCAGAGCGAACAGGAAACGCGCCAGCGTGGTTGCCTTGCTGGCCTCGAGAGCAACCAGCAGATTGTCAGCGCTCTTTTCCCCCATGCGCTCCAGCGCAAGCAGTTGTTCACGCTGCAGGCCATACAGATCGGCGACGGTATCCAGCAGCCCGGCATCGACCAGCTGTTCGACCAGGCGTTCACCGAGACCGTCGATATCCATGGCCCGTCGCGAGGCGAAATGCCGCACCGCGGCTTTACGCTGTGCCGGGCACACCAGGCCGCCCAGGCAGCGCAGAATAGCGCCACCGTCCTCGCGTTCCACCGGAGACTGACAGGCGGGACAGGTATCCGGCATAAGCACCTCGATACCGGTACCCTCCGGCGCTTTCTCGCGCACCGACACCACCTGGGGTATCACATCCCCCGCGCGACGGACGACCACGGTATCGCCGATCTGCACATCAAGGCGATCAATCTCATTAAAGTTGTGGAGCGTGGCGTTGCTCACTGTCACCCCACCGACGAAGACAGGCGCCAGCCGCGCGACCGGAGTGATCGCGCCGGTGCGGCCCACCTGGAATTCCACATCCACCAGACGCGTGGTCGCTTCCTGGGCGGGAAACTTACGGGCGATGGCCCAGCGCGGCGCGCGGGAGACAAAGCCCAGCTGTTCCCGAAGGGACAGATCGTTGACCTTGTAGACAATACCATCAATATCATAGGGTAGGTCATCCCGGCGCTGAGCAAGCTCGCGGTAATAGACGAGACAGCCCTTTAGCCCCCTCACGGTGGCAGACTCAGTGCTGACGCGAAGACCCCAGTCCGCCAGTCTGCGCATGATTTTTTCATGGGTATCGGGCAATGCGCCATCGTCCACGTGACCGACGCCATAGCAGCACATCTGCAGCGGCCGGGTGGCCGTTACCCTGGGGTCGAGCTGTCGCAGACTGCCGGCCGCGGCATTGCGCGGGTTGACAAAAGGCTTGTCTCCGCGCGCCCGGGCCGATGCGTTGAGCGATTCAAAGCTGCGGTGCAGCATATAGATCTCCCCCCTCACCTCCAATCTTTTGGGATATCCCTCACCGCGCAGACGCAGAGGAACCGAGCGCACCGTGCGCACATTCAGGGTGATGTCTTCACCCGTGGTGCCATCGCCGCGGGTTGCCGCACGAACGAGACTGCCATTCTCATACAGCGCGCTGACCGCCACGCCATCCAGCTTGGGCTCGCATACATACTCGATGTCGAGCTCGTCTGCCCCGAGCCGTTCACGAACCCGGGCATGAAAGCGCGCGAGCTCCTCATCATCGAAGGCATTTTCCAGCGACAGCATGGGCATGTCATGGCGGACTTCGGCAAACGCGCTGAGCGGTGCCGCGCCAACGCGCTGGGTGGGAGAATCGGGACGCTGCAGTTGCGGATGCCTGGCTTCAAGCTGCTGCAGTTCCCGCAGGGCTCTATCGTACTCGGCATCGGTGACGCTCGGCTGATCAAGAACGTAATACTCGTGGTTCCAATGCTCCAGCCGCTGGCGAAGCACCGCTGCCCGTGTCGGGGCCTCGGTATCAATAGGGGTATCGTTAGCGCGACTCACTGTGGACTCAGCGGCCGCGCGCCAGCATCCGTCTTTCGAGTTCCCGGATCTGCTGACGACTGTGCTCCAGGGTCTGGGGCGTTACTACGCTGCGGCTCTCGTCCAGCACACTGCCACCGAGATTGCGCGCGACCGCCTGCGCAGTTTCCAGCATGTAGTCGAATGCCTTCATCATGTCTTCGGGACCCGGCAGCGTGACAAAGAACAGAAGTCCTTCTGTATTGAGCTCTGCCATGCGATCGATATCAAACACGCCGGGCTGCATCATATTCGCCACACTGAACTGTATCGGGCCGCGACCCGCCGCCTGCTCATGCCGATGGAAGAAATCCATATCGCCAAAGCGCAGATCACAGGCGAGAAGAATGTGCATGATGTCCTCCCCCCTGAAGCCGGCAGGGTCGTTGGCGACGACATTCAGCATAAATACCTCGGGGTCAGGGTCCCTCGGCAGGCGACCTTCGTCACCCGGCTCGTCGTCTGTCGACTCAGGGGGGAGGTCCTCGAGCCAGTCGAGGTTCGCTGGCTCCTGTCGGTCCCCGCGCAGACCGCTGACCAGACCGTCGTCCTTTACGTCCGGGGCCGTCTGCTCTGGCTCGGGACGTGACGCTTTGGCAGTACCTGGAGAGTCTTTCCCGGGAGCGGTGTCGCCGGCGACGGCCTGTCGCCGCGAGGACGGGGCCGGGGCGCTGCGCTTTTTCGGATCAGTGCCGCGGGGTGCCTCACTATCTGCGCGCGCCACCTCTTCGGAGTGCTCGCGTGCAGCCCGCATGAGGTCCTCGCGTCGAACGACGCGGGCACCTCCGTTGGGCAGTTCGCGCTGCACTGATGGATGCTCATGAGGCTCGCCATCAGGTTCATCATCGGTGCGCGCAATCTTCACCCGGACACGCTCGCGCCGCTCATTATGGACACGGCGCCAGGCGTCCACCAACACAGCGGCGATGAGCACAACGCCGACAATGACCATCCAGTCCCGAATTGTTAGATCCATCATTCCGCGTCCGGTCTGCGTCAACTCGCCGCCAGTTCAGCGGCTTCTTCAACATCCACGGAGACAAGGCGTGACACGCCGGGTTCGTGCATGGTGACACCCAGTAGCTGCTCCGCCATTTCCATGGTGATCTTGTTGTGCGTAATGAAAATGAACTGCACCTTGTCCGACATCTCCTTCACCATCCGAGCATAACGTCCCGTGTTGGCATCATCCAGTGGGGCGTCCACCTCGTCGAGCATACAGAAAGGTGCCGGGTTAAGCTGGAATATCGAGAACACCAGGGCGATCGCCGTCAGCGCCTTTTCGCCACCCGAGAGCAGATGGATAGTACTGTTCTTCTTGCCGGGGGGCCTCGCCATAATGGAAATACCCGTGTCGAGAAGGTCGTCACCCGTCATTTCAAGGGAGGCGCTGCCACCCCCGAAAACGCGGGGGAACAGATCTTGCAAACCAGCGTTCACCTTATCGAAGGTGTCCTGGAAGCGACTGCGGGTTTCGCGGTCAATCTTGCGAATTGCCGATTCCAGCGTATCGAGTGCGCTGACAAGGTCTTCATTCTGTGCATCAAGGTACCGCTTGCGTTCCGATTGCTGGCTGTATTCATCAATCGCCGCCAGGTTGATTGACCCCAGCCGCGCGATTCGCGCAGCTACTTTCTCAAGCTGCTGCTGCCACGCTTCGCTGCTGGCATCTGCCGGCGTGCTGTCGAGTACCTCCTGCGGCGTGCGCTCCATCTCGCCAAGCTGGCGTTCAACCACCTGCTGTTGCACCTGCAGTGTCTGCCGCTGCAGGCGCTCCTGCTCAAGGGCCGCGCGGGCACTGGCGGCGCGCTGCTCGATAGCCGCGCGCTGCTGTTCGGACTCGCGCAGTTGGTGCTCGACTTCTGTCACCTGCTGCCGTGCGGTACCGAGATCCGCCTCCGAAGCCAGTCTCAGCTCGAGCTGCCGCTCCAGTTCCTCACGCAGCGCCTGAACGGGTGACTCGGACTCGTCCAGTCCGTTATCGAGCTGCGCCTGCCTTTCACTGAGCTGCGCAACCTGTGCCTCGGTGCGGTCGATAGAGCTGCGAATGGTTTCAATCTGGGTCTGCAGTCCACGCCGACGCATCGCGGCCTGATTCGCCGCATCGCGGTCGTGACGTGCCTGCCGCCGGGCATCGTCGAGCTGTGTTCTGGTGCTATCCCGCGCCGACAGCAGTATCTCGCGTTCGCCGGAATCGGCTTCAAGCTGCTCAATCGCTTCGGCAAGGATCTGCCGAGCCTCGGCCAACGACGCCTGCTCAGCGGTAAACTGCGTGCGGGCCTCGCTGATATCGCGAGCGATGCCGTCGCGCCGCGCCTGAATCTGCTCCTGCCGCGCCTCCTGTGCCTTGAGTCGTGCGGCAATATCGGCACTGCGACGCGTCGCCGCCTGAAGCTCGCGCTGGACATCCTGACGCTGGGTCTCCACCGAGCGCAGCGTCTCCTCCTGTGACGCAAGGCCCTCGGTCAGCACCCGCGTGCGTGCTTCCAGCGCGTCAATCGAAGCGGTGAGCGCCTCGAGCTCCTGCTGCCGTCGCAGAACGCCACTCGCCGGATCCTCGCCCCGGGACTGGGACAGCCAGTTGGCACCCATCCACAGGCCATCCGGCGTGATGACAGATTCATGTGCCGCAAGTGATGCGCGCATCGCATGCGCGGCATCCGCATCTGCGGCGGTACGGACATGCAGCAACAGACCGCCGAGCCAGCCACCGCTGCTGACCCGGGATGCCAGGCTGTCGGCGGGCCCAGCGCTTGCATCATTGCGTTCGACGAGCGTGAGAGAGCCCTGTTCGAAGCCGACCGTCGCGCCCGCCAGTAACTCGATACTCTCCACGCAGACAGCCTGCAGGTAATTGCCGAGTACGGTCTCCACGGCGGGCTGCCACGCGTCCTCGACCGTCATGCATGACAGCAGACGGGGGGCATCCTCTAGACCGTGTCGAGACAACCACTTGGAAAAACCGTCGCTATTGTCCTCGATCGCCGCCTGCTGCAGCGCCTCGAGCGATGCGCGGCGCCCGCGCAGCTGCTGCAGTTCTGAGCGCGCTTCATCGAGCTGGGCAGCCTGCGCCGTACTTTGTTCCCGCGTGTGCGCGACGCTGTCAGCAAGGGTTTCGGCCTGCGCCTCGTACTCGCCAATAATCAGTTCCGCTTCTGCCAGCTCCTCTCGCATCAGACCCGGGTCGTCGTCACCTTCCTGCGGCGCCAGATTCTGCTGTTCCGCAGCAAGCTGCTCGACCCGGCTCTGCAGACGCTTGAGCGCGTGCTCGAGGTGCTGGATCCGGGACTGCTGGACCTCCGCGCGCTGGCGAGGCTCCGCGGCTCGCTGATTGAACTCGTCCCAGCGTTGCTGCCAGCTCTGCATGCCCTCTTCGGCGAGGGCCAGCGCGTCGGCTGATTCCTCGTCCTTTACCGCCAGCAGCTCGGACTCCGGCACCAGGGCCGCCAGTTCCTCTTCCCACGCTTCCAGGCGGGTGCGATCCTCGCCGAGGTGCGACCGCGCCTGCTCGAGATTGGTCGCCGTTTGCGCTTTATCCTCGCGCAACTGCCGACTGCGCTCCTGCTGGTGCTGTATGCTCTGCTCGATACGGGACACCTCGGCGCCCAGCGCATAGTAGCGGCTCTGCACGTCATTGAGCACGTCGCTTCGTTCTACCTGGGTCTGACGATGCTTCTCGATCGCTGTAGCCAGCTGCTGATACTCTGCGAGAATCGATTCCAGCTGGACTTCAAGCTCACCCACGCGCTGCGCGCTGCCCTGCAGCTGCTCCGTCAGTTTGCGCCATTCCAGTGCCTGAAGCTCGGCCTTGAGACGCCGCTCCTCTTCGCGATACTCGCGGTATTTTTCCGCTGCCTGCGCCTGCCGCTGCAGATGCTGAAGCTGGCGCTCGAGTTCATCGCGCAGATCCGTCAGGCGCTCCAGATTCTCAAGCGTTCGACGCATCCGCGATTCAGTTTCGCGGCGCCGCTCCTTGTATTTGGAAATGCCCGCGGCCTCTTCAATGAAGATCCGAAGTTCCTCGGGCTTGGACTCGATCAGGCGCGAAATCATACCTTGCTCGATGATGGCGTAGCTGCGCGGGCCCAGGCCAGTCCCGAGAAAAATATCGGTGATATCGCGGCGACGGCAGCGTGTGCCATTGAGAAAATATTCGGACTGCCCTTCGCGGGTGACCACGCGGCGCGTGGAAATCTCGGCGTAACTGGCGTATTCGCCGCCAACACCTCCGTCGCTGTTGTCAAACACGAGTTCGATGGACGCCTGTCCCACAGGCTGTCGGTTCACCGAGCCGTTGAAAATGACGTCAGTCATGGACTCGCCGCGAAGGTTCTTGGCAGAACTCTCCCCCATCACCCAGCGCACTGCGTCGATTACATTAGACTTGCCGCAACCGTTGGGGCCGACAACTGCACACATATTGCTGGGCAGGCTGACAGTCGTCGGATCGACGAAGGATTTAAAGCCGGCAAGCTTGATGGACTTCAATCGCATAGGACGTTAGCTATACTTCGCAGCTCATTGTTTTTCATTGAATTTAGGCGTCGTATGCGAGAGGTGACGCGCGCAGGGCGTAGTGTATCCCGTTTCACCGGGGAGCACTACGCCAGCACAGAAGAATGCCGGGGCGGGGGACCCGGTGACAGACGTTGATCAGCGCCCGGTGGGTGACAGCTCAATCGCAATCACGCTGCCGTCCTCGCCAGGCTTCACCGGCTCTGACACGCCAGTGAAACTGGCATTATCTGCCCCCGGTGCGCCACTTGCCGATACCTGCACGAACACGCGCAGACTACCGGCGTCGGTCATCCTCTGGCCAGCCATGGAGTTGCTGTCATCAAGCCGCACCGTTGCGGGCAGATCGGCGCCGCGCAAACGCTGCACGGCAATCGGCATGCGCGACGCGGATTCGGCCCCCCGGGCAAGGACGAACACCGTGTCTGAATCCGCGATTTCACCCGTATCAGGCCGCTCGATGCGCACCAGCAGCGCGACGCCACTGTCCTGTTCCACAGAGTTCGCGCCGGGCACCCCATCTACACCGGCTGGCGGACTGTTATTCTCGCCCAGGCGGCTTCGCGCAGTCGCAATAACATCGTCCAGCATCTCTGCACCAGGCGATCCGGGATCTTCGAGTTCGCGCAGCCGCTGCCAGTAATTGATAGCAGCGCGAAATTGCGATTGCTCGAATGCCGCCATACCGAGCAGACCGAGTGCCGTGCGCTGCAGGGGATCAATGGACAATGCGCGCTCGGCCAGGAGCTGTGCGTCCGGGGTAAGCCTGCGCCCCTCAATCAGATAACTTGCCTGCGCCGCCATCGCCGCAGCCCGCGGATCCGATGGCGCCTTTTCCGCCAGCGTCCGGTAGGCCTGCTCTGCTGCCGGGTAATTCTCCCGGGTCATGTGGTAGCGCCCCAGCAATGCCAGATAACCCTGATTATCAGGGCGTGCTTTCAGGCGGGATTCGATGGCCCCCATCAGTGCGTCGATATCGACATCGGCCGTATTTTCGTCAAGCGCAGTGAGGCGCTGGCTGATAGCAACATCGCCTGCAGAACCCAGCTGCCAATATAGTACCGCCGCAGCGACGGCAACGGGGACCCAGAGTAAAAGGAGCGGCAGGCGACGTGCCGGCGAAGCAACATGGTCAGACCGGGCCAGAGTCTCCTTCTCCTGTGGTGGCATATCCTCTAGCATGCGCAGGCGCGCATCCTCCACCAGCGCATCATCGCCGTCGGTCTCGAGCTCGCGCAGGCGCAACGCGTACCAGTCCATGTTCGCCTCGGAAACCTCACGCACGCGACCGCGCCGACCCGGACGAAGAACAAAAAGCGCTGCCAGCGCCAGCAGGCTGGCGCATCCGATGAGAAACAGCGTCATTGCGAACGTTCCGTTCGCGACGCCAGCATGGTCTCGAGACGTGCACGCTCGGCATCGGTCAGGTGATCATCCTGCTCCCGGTTACGCCCGCGCAATGCCAGAAACGCGAACACTCCACCCAGCAGCAGGAACGCCAGAGGTCCCAGCCACAGGACTGCAGTCTTCGCATCGAAGGACGGTCGATAGCGAACGAACTCACCGTAGCGGTTCACCATGTCGTCGAGGATCTCCCGGTCGCTGGCGCCCGCTTCGAGCTGACGGTAGAGCAGTTTGCGCAGATCCTCGGAAATCGGGGCGTTGGAACCCGCAATGTTCTGGTTCTGACACTTTGGACAGCGCAGCTCCTGACTGAGCGTGTGATAACGCGCCTCCAACTCAGGGTCGCTGAACTCATAGGTTTCGATCACGGCGAGAGCCGGCCACGCCAGAAGAAACAACAAAGCCTGAAAACAACGACGCAGCCTCATGGCGCTGTCTCCCCGCGCATTTCACGGTAAATGGGTTCCAGCCGGCCTTTCCACAGCCGCTCATCAATGACGCCGACATGGCGGTAGCGAACCACACCCTCGGCATCGACAAAGTAGGTCTCCGGTGCACCATAGACGCCCAGGTCCAGCCCGAGAGTGCCCTCACGATCGACGATATTGGCGAGGTAGGGATCACCAAGATTGCGCAACCATTGCTGCGCGGCCGCGGAATCGTCCTTGTAGTTGATGCCGTAGATGGCCACGCCCTCCTCTGCCAGCTGCTGCAGATAGGGATGCTCGACGCGACAGGCAACACACCAGGTTGCCCAGACATTGAACAGGGCAGGCTCGCCGGTCACGTCAGCTCGGCGCAAGGTACGCTCCTCGCCCAGCGCGGGCAGGGAAAACATTGGCAACGGACGGTTGATCAGCGCCGATGGCAACTCCTGAGGATCCAGCGACAGGCCACGAAACAGCAGCAGAGATAGAATGAAAAACAGCCCCAGCGGTATGAACAGTTTCAGCCTACGCGGCATATCCCGCTCCCGCCACCCTACTGGTCGCCGTTACCCGCTGGCGGCGATAGCGTCGGTCTGCCACCGTGGCAAATGCACCCACCGCCATGAAAATCGCACCAAGCCAGATCCAGCGGATCATGGGCTTGTAGTGGAGACGAATCGCCCAGCCACCGCCGTCGCCGACGGGCTCGCCCATCGCGATAAACAGGTCGCGAAACAGTCCGGCATCAATCGCGGCTTCGGTCATGACCGATCCGCTCGCAAGATAGCGACGTTTCTGGGGTGCCAGGCTGGCGACGACCTTTTCCCCCATCATCACTGTGAAGCGCGCCTCATCAGCCACGTAGTTGGGGCCCCTAACCCGCGCCAGATCCTCGAAGCGGAAGGTATAATCCGCCAGCACCTGCACATCGCCAGGCTGCATCCTGATATCGCGTTCTTCGGTGTACTGGGTGGTGGCAACCACACCGACTACCGTCGCCGCAAAACCAAGGTGAGCGAGGAACATGCCCCAATAGCTGGGTGCCAGACGCCGGAAACCACGGCCAATGCTGGAGGCAGTGCTCACACGGTTATACAGGTCGCGCAACATGCCCAGTACAATCCAGGCCGCGAGGACGATCGCCAGCGCCACCCACACGTTATAGCCGCCGCCGGCGAACAATGGCAGCACGATGCCCAGCGCAAGCGCCGCAAGCGCCGGTACGAGCAGCTCCGCTCGCCAGCGCGCTGCAGTGTCCTTCTTCCAGCGCGACAGCGGACCAATCCCCATGAACGGGATCAGCACCGCCATCAGTGGGACGAAAATCATATTGAAATATGGCGGCCCCACGGAATATTTGCCCTCGCCCAGCGCATCCATGATCAGGGGAAAGAGCGTACCGAACAATACCGATACAGTGGCGACCACAAATACCACGTTGTTGACCAGCAGCAGCGTCTCCCGCGACAGCCATGCAAAGCTAATGCGGCTCCCCACCGCCGGTGCACGCAGCGCATAGAGCGTGAGTGAACCACCGACAACCAGTCCCAGAAAGATCAGGATGAACAGACCGCGGGCCGGATCCGTTGCGAACGCATGCACCGAGGTGAGAACGCCCGAACGCACAAGGAAGGTCCCAAGCAGACTCAGCGAGAACGCGAAGATAGCCAGTAATACCGTCCAACTTTTGAACAGACCGCGCTTTTCCGTCACCGCCAGCGAGTGAATGAGGGCGGTGCCTGCCAACCAGGGCAGGAAGGAGGCATTCTCAACCGGATCCCAGAACCACCAGCCGCCCCAGCCAAGTTCATAGTAGGCCCACCAACTGCCGAGCATGATGCCGAGCGACAGAAAGGCCCATGCTACATTGGTCCAGGGCCTCGACCAGCGCGCCCACGCAGCATCCAGACGCCCGCCCATCAGTGCGGCAATGGCAAACGCAAAGGCGACGCTGAAGCCGACATAGCCCATGTAAAGCAGCGGTGGATGAATGATGAGACCAGGGTCCTGCAGCAGCGGATTGAGGTCATTGCCGTCCGCCGGTATTCCGGGCAACAGGCGCTCGAAAGGATTCGACGTGAACAGAGAGAAGGACAGGAAGCCCACCGCAACAAGCCCCATCACGGAGAGCACCCTCGCCAGCACTACAGTTGGCAACTGGGCGCTGAACACCGCCACCGCAGCCATCCAGCCACTGAGAATCAGCACCCACAGCAACAGCGAACCCTCGTGGTTGCCCCATACCGCAGAGAACTTGTAGATCGGGGGCAAAAGGCTATTGCTGTTAGAGGCAACCACCTTCACCGAAAAGTCATCCTGCAAAAAAGCCGTGGCGAGGCATGCAAAACTGATAGCACTGAACACCAGCACGCCCATGGCGAGAGACGGCGCCAGCGCCATTGACGGCGTATGGCCCCGCTGCGCGCCCCACAGGGGAATGGTGCCCAGCATTACCGCCAGACACATTGCCAGAATCAGTGCCATATGACCGAGTTCGGGTATCACAGCGATGCCTCCTGTTTGCGACGGGCGGATGCCTCAAGTGCGTCTGCCACCTCTGGCGGCATATAGTTCTCATCGTGCTTGGCAAGCACTTCGGTTGCCTGCAGCACACCATCCGCGTTCAAGGTTCCGGCCGCGACTGCGCCCTCTCCCTCGGCAAACAGGTCGGGAAGAATACCGACATACACGACGGGCACGACGGCCTCGTAATCCGTGACCAAAAAACGTACTTCGAGCGTTTCCGTGCTGCGTTCGACGCTGCCGTCGACCACCATTCCACCGACCCGTATAGGACGATCCGTGGGTGCAAGCCCTGCCGTCACGTCAACCGGCGGGTAGAACAGGTTGATATTGCCACGCAGGGCGTAGACGGCCAGCCCGATCGCAATAGAGGAAAACACCACGACGCTAGTGACGATAATCAGGCGCTGTTTACGCACCGCGTGCATTCAATGACTCCTTTTCGCTGGACAGGCTGCCGACTGCAGGCTGTGGTGTACGGCGGGCAGCAGCAGCCGCTTCCCGCTGCTGGCCCGCCCGTATGGCGGCCAGCAATCGTCTGCGCCGACGCAAGGGCGCCACGACCAGCAAAGCGATGACGAGGAGAGACATGCCGTACGCTGACCACACGTAGGGACCGTGACCGTCCATCTCCAGCAGGGCACGAAAACTGTCAAAATACATCAGCGGCCCTCACTGGCCAGTCGCTGCACCCAGCCGGTTCTGCGTTCACGCTGGAGGATCTCAGCCCGCATGTTCGCCAACAGGCAGCAGGTGAACAGTGCGTAGAACGCGATGATGCTAAGCAACAACGGATAGAGCATGCTCGGATCGATACTGCTTTCGCCGGTGAACTTGATGGATGCGGGCTGGTGCAGACTGTACCACCAGTCCACGGACTTGTAGATTATGGGTATATTGACCGTTCCCACCAGACTGAGAATCGCACAGGCCCTGGCGGCCGCCGCCTTGTTGTCGAAGGCTTCATAGAGTGCCATCACCCCGAGATAAAGAAAGAGCAGGATAAGCATGGACGTGATGCGGGCATCCCAAACCCACCAGGTACCCCAGGTCGGTTTACCCCAGATGGCGCCGGTCAGCAGGGCCACGAAGGTGAGCGCCGCGCCCACCGGAGCCGCTGCCTGCATGGCGACATCGGCCATCTTCATTTTCCAGATCAGGCTGATGCCGCCGGCAATAGCCATCACGTAATAGCCTGCCAATGCGACTACTGCCGCGGGAACGTGTATGTAGATAATGCGATAGCTGTTGCCCTGGCGAAAATCGGGCGCCGTGAACAGCAGACCCCAGGCGACACCAATCGCCAGCGCAATCAGGGATATCGGCAGCAGCCAACGCAGAATACCCCCCGAGAGCCTGTACAGCCAGGGAGGCGAGCCGAACTTGTGAAAGAGAGTCCACATTATCTGAGGATTATACTACGTGGGTGCCTGCGAAAAAATTGACCCGGTGCCAAAATCGTCAAAATATCAGGCATCGACGCTGATCCTGAGTCCGGCACTGATCGCCAGCGGCGCGAGCGCGATTGAAAGGCACAGCATCGACCCCAGCAACGCCAGAAACGGCAGAACCGGGGCACCATCCAGCGCTGCCTGCACGGTCGCCGTCCCGAAGATAAGCACCGGCATATAAAAAGGCAGGATAAGCAGCGAAATCAGCATGCCACCGCGCCTCAGCCCCACCGTCAGCGCGGCGCCGATGCCGCCCACCAGGCTCATGACACCCGTACCGAGAAAGAGACCCGCAGCGAGGGACGACCATGCCACCACCGGCAAATCCAGCATCGCCGCAAACAGCGGGGACACCAACGCCAGCAGCACACCGGTTACCAGCCAGTGTGCCGCCACGTAGGCCAGAACCGACAGATACAGTGGCTGTGGCGCCAGCAGCAGCTGCTCCAGGCTGCCGTCATCAAAATCACTGCGGAAAATACCATCGGCGGACAGCAGATTCGACAGCAGCGCCACGATCCAGAGAATGCCCGGCGCGAACCCCGCGAGGGTCTCCGGCGATGGCCCGATACCGAGTGGAAACAGCGCGACTACCATGGCAAAGAACAGCAGCGGATTGCCCACAGCCACCGGCCGCCGAATGGCCAGGGTCAGCTGGCGGCGCAGCAGCCGCAGGCAGAACGAACCCGGGCCGGGCGCGGTGGCTGCCGTCACGGCTCGCCGCCCGGCCGCAGCATCAATCGGGTCAGGGGATACTCCATACGCAGCGGCTGGTGCGACGTCAGTACCACCGCCCCCCCACGGCTCGCATGGCTGACGAACAGCTCCTCCAGCGACGCCACACCGTCACGGTCGATCGCCGTGAATGGCTCGTCAAGCAACCACAGCGGCTGCTGCGACAGGTGCAGGCGCGCCAGATTGACACGCCGATGCTGGCCTGCCGACAACTGGTGTGATGGTAGGTCCTCGTAACCGGCGAGACCAACCTTTGCCAGCGCAGCACAGACATCGGCATCCCGATGATCGGCGTGCCCATCAACATGCCATGCGAGATTTTCCCGCGGAGTCAGCAATTCCTTAACGGCACTCAGGTGGCCGATGTAAAGCAGCGGTACGGACCTGTTGATCTCACCCTCGTAACCATAGCGCGCCAGTCCGGCGAGCACGCGCAGCAGGCTTGTCTTGCCGGCGCCGTTCTCGCCCTCTATCTGCAGGACTTCGCCAGGCCGCAGCGACAGATCAAGACCCGAGAACAGCTGCCGCTCGCCGCGCACCAGCGTCAGTGCGCTGCACTGCAGCAACAGCCCATCGCACCCGCTGCTGATACTCACTTATAGTGACACCAGACGGATATCGCCGGGCGGCGGCGCTGCCTGCTCCAGCCCGGCAAAATCGAACAGCTCGCGGTCGCCAAGCTGGGACGGCGCCACATTGCAGATACTGCGGAACAGGGTTTCCGTGCGACCGGGATAGCGCTTCTCCCAGTCCGCGAGCATTTTCTTGACCTCGACGCGCTGAAGATTCTCCTGAGAGCCGCACAGATTACAGGGAATGATTGGAAATTCCCGGTAACGCGCATAGGCTGCCAGGTCATTTTCCTTGCAATAGGCCATAGGCCGTATTACCACGTTGCGGCCGTCATCTGACAGCAGCTTGGGTGGCATGGCCTTCAGCGTGCCGCCAAAAAACATATTCAGGAACAGGGTCTCCACAATGTCATCGCGGTGATGGCCAAGCGCAATACGCGTTGCGCCGATGGATTCGGCAAAACCGTAGAGACTGCCGCGGCGCAGGCGAGAGCAGAGACCGCAGGTTGTCTTGCCCTCTGGGATAATCGATTTAACAACGCTGTAGGTGTCTTTCTCGAGAATATGGTAAGCCACACCCTGGGCCTTGAGCCAGGCGGGCAACACCTCCTCGGGAAACCCGGGCTGCTTCTGATCCATGTTCACAGCGACCAGCTCAAAGTTGACCGGAGCGCTCTTCTGCAGTCGCAGCAGGATATCCAGCATGGCGTAGGAATCCTTGCCACCGGACACACACACCATGACACGATCGCCCTCGCCGATCATCCGGTAATCGAGGATGGCATGTGATACCTGTCGCCGCAGCCGCTTCTGTAACTTGTTGTATTCGAGGCGCTGTTTGCGGGTCAATTCCTGCACGGCGGTCATCGTTTCCTGTTGGCGTCTAGCGGCAGATTCTACCGCCGCCGGGCCCAGGCCGTCCACCGACGCGCGGCATCATCGGTGTGCTCTGGCGATGGCAGGACCTGATGGCGGCGTCTTGTGTTTTCCCTGCAATCACCGGAAAATGCCGAAAGAAAGTCCCGTCTTCTTGCATAATGGACATAAGGAAGCACCATGAAATCACCAGTCAGAGTTACCGTCACTGGCGCCGCCGGTCAGATAGGGTATTCCCTGCTATTCCGCATTGCATCGGGGGATATGCTGGGCAGCGACCAGCCGGTGATTCTTCAGTTGCTCGACATCACGCCGGCCATGGCGGCACTCGAGGGCGTGCGGATGGAGCTCGAGGATTGCGCCTTCCCGCTCCTCGCTGGCGTCACCTGCACGGATGATCCGAACGCCGGCTTCAAGGATGCCGACTACGCCCTGCTGGTCGGCGCACGTCCCCGCGGACCTGGAATGGAGCGCAAAGACCTGCTGGAGGCCAATGCGCAGATATTCTCGGTCCAGGGCAAGGCGATCAATGACCATGCCAGCCGCAGTGTCAAAGTGCTGGTTGTTGGCAACCCCGCCAATACCAATGCCCTGATCGCCCAGCGCAATGCCCCGGATATTGATCCGCGCAACTTCACCGCGATGATGCGACTCGATCACAATCGCGCGATGACCCAGCTCGCCCAGAAAACCGGCACCAGCATCAACGACATCAGCCGCATGACCGTCTGGGGCAACCACTCAGCCACGCAATATCCCGATCTGTTCAACGCACAGGTGGGAGGCAAACCGGCCATGGAGCAGATAGACCAAGACTGGTACGCAAATACCTTTATACCAACGGTTCAGCAACGCGGCGCGGCGATCATCAAAGCGCGCGGCGCATCGTCCGCCGCCTCCGCAGCGAATGCCGCCATCGATCACATCCGAAGCTGGGCACTGGGAACGGCAGGAGACGAGTGGGTGTCAATGGGCGTGTACTCGGACGGCTCCTATGGCATCGCTGAAGGCCTGATCTATTCCTTTCCCTGCCGCTGTGCCAACGGCGACTGGGAAATCGTTCAGGGACTCGACATCGGCGATTTCAGCCGCGACAGAATGCGCGCCACGGAAGAGGAGCTCAGTGAAGAGCGCGACGCCGTGCAGCACTTGCTGCCCTGACAGACGCCCCGATCGTGGCCGTTTCGTCAGCGAAGGCACGCAGTTACCATCACGGTAATCTGCGTGCCGAACTGCTGGCATCAGCCATTGCACAGCTGGCGAACAGCGACACCAAAAATCTAAGCCTGCGAGCACTTGCACGCAGTCTTGGCGTGTCACAAACCGCGCCCTACCGTCATTTTGCCGACAAGGAGTCGCTGCTGGCAGCCATGGCCGCCGAAGGATACCGACAGCTTCTTCTGGCGCTGCGACAGGCGGCACTGAACGCGGGCGCGTCTCCCGATAACCAGCTTGCGGCACTGGCACGCACCTATGTGGCCTACGCAGAAGAGAACACCTCCCTGTTCAAGCTGATGTTCGGCCCTGTCGTGCAGCCCGCGGAAAAATACCCTGAATTGCGGGCCGCGAGCAGGGAGACCGCTGCCGCTGTGGAGCAGATACTGCAGCGCGGCATTGACGAAGGTCTTTTCATTCGGTCGGAAGACGTGCGCTATCTGACCAATGTCGCCTGGGCGAGTATTCACGGTATGGCCATGCTGCGGGTTGATGCTCCCCACCTGTTCGAGCGGCACATTGACAGCGAGCGTCAGGTGACCCTCGGTGTACAGACCTTTCTCCGCGGTATCAGCCGCGACGGCGCCCGAGCGCCGGATAGACCTGGCAACTAATCCGACTCCCGCAGCACCTGCAGCGGAGGGGTACTCACCGACGAGCGGCAGCTGATGACACCGAGAGCGCCGATCAATAGCACTGCGCCGCCAACACCGATCGGCCACAGCCACGGACTGGGCCGGTACGCCAGCTCAAGGACCCACACCTGAAGCGCAAAGGCCGATAACTCGGCACCCGCCACGGCCAGCAGGCCAGCGAAGAACCCGAGGCTGGAAAACTCTATCGCCAGAGCCCCCAGCACGAGCCCGCGGCGGGCACCGAGAGCTCGCAGCAGAGCACTTTCACGCCGGCGGCTGTCCACACTGGCCTGCACGCCCGCCACCAGCACCAGCGCGCCGGCAAGCAGAATGATCGCCAGCACAAGCTCCACCGCGGCCGATACCTGGTTGACAATACCGCGAAGCTGCGCAATCACCACGTCCATTTCAAACACGGATACCGTCGGAAATTCCCGGATAAACGGGTTGAGAAAGGCCTTTTTCTCGTCTCCCAGATAAAAGCTGGTCATGAAGGTGGCGGAGAAATCTGCAAGCAGCGCCGGCGGGAACACCATGAAGAAGTTCGGCTGCATCGACTGCCAGTCGAGCGACCGGATACTGGCGACGGTGACCTCCAGCGGGCGCGACCCGACCAGCAGGCCAAGCCGGTCGCCAACGTCAAGCTGCAGCCGTTCGGCGAAGCCTTCCTCGAGCGACACCAGGGCAGCATCTGTTTGCGGTGGCCACCAGCTACCGGCAATCAGGTCATTACCCGCCGGAATCTCCCTCGACCAGGTGAAATTGGCCTCGCGCTGACGCCGGCCATCCTCCTGCTCATCGCGCGAGGGCAGTGCCTCACCGTTCACGCGCATGATGCGCCCGCGGATCATCGGATACAGCGGCGCACTGTCCACACCCGACTGCCGAAGGCTCTGCTCCACCCTCTGCACTTCATCCGGGGCGATGTTCACCACGAAGTGATCCGGCGCATCGTCCGGCACCTGCGTCTCCCAGCTGTCGATCAGCGTTGTGCGGATAATCGTGAGTACCAGAAGCAACAGTATCGCCATTGAAAAGATCACGACCTGTAGCGCATTGGCGCTGCCCCGCCGCTGCAGGCTGGCCAGCGCCAGACGCCAAATACTGCCCGCCCGCATGCCAGCGAGTCGTCCGCCGCGCAACAGCGTCACTGCCAGCAGGAATCCCAGCGTGACGCTGGCGGCCAGGCCGGCAAGCACCGCCAGCGTCAACAGCGCATCGCCGCTATACCACCACATCAGGCCGCTGACGGCTGTCAGGCCAATGACGTAATCCCACAGGCTGCGGCGACCTTCCTCGGGCATGTCACGGCGAAGTACCCGAAGCGGACTGGCGAGGCCCAGCCGGCGCAGCGGCGGCCAGGCGAACGACAGCAGACAGACCAGTGCTGTCGCCGCACCCATGGCGTAGGGACGCACACCCGCCGCCCCGGGCTGCAGCGGCAGGCTGTCGGCAAACAGGCGGAAGGCGAGATACTGCAGGAAGGCGCCGAGCAGGCAGCCGAGCAGCGTTGCCAGCACACCCAGGGCCACCAGGCTCGATCCGTACAGCCGATTGATGTCCCGCGAGGTTGCTCCCAGACTTTTCAGTATCGCCACGTAGTTTGCATGGCGTTCGCTGAAGCGCCGTGCGGCCAGGGCGATGGCGACGCCTGCCAGCACCACCCCGAGACTGCCGGCGAGTAATAGAAAACTTTCCGCGCGAGACAGCGCGGCACCGACTCCGGGCTGCCCCTCGCTGACATCGATCAGCCGATGTCCCACGTCCAGCCTGGGCTTCAGCCATTGCGCATACGCCTTTACCGAGGGCGGATCTCCAGCGAACAGCTGACGATAGGTGACGCGACTGCCCGGCTGCAGCACATTGGTTGCGGGGATATCGTCAACGTGCATGAGCACGCGCGGACCGACATCTACAAATGATACAGAGCGATCCGGCTCGGAACGCACGGCACCGGCAACCCGTAATCTGGCGTCACCGACATTCAGCATGGCCCCGGATTTGACATCGAGAAGGGCAAATAGACGCGAGTCTACCCATACCTCACCCTGTGAAGGGCCACTCGCGGCAACTACAGCGTCGCCGAAAGGCACGTCGCTCATCTTCAGCTCACCGCGCAGCGGATACTCGGGGCTGACCGCCTTTACCGAGGCGAGTGAGGAAGCGTCGCCATCACTGTAAACCATTGAGGTAAAGCTCAGCACCCTGGCCGTCTCGAGCCCGCGAGTGCTCGCTTCCCGCTGCCAGTCCTCGGGCATGGATTCGCGGCTGCGCACCACCAGGTCAGCGGCAAGAAAGCGATTGCTCTCCTGTTCCAGTGCCACCTGCAGACGGGTAGTAAAGGCACTGATCCCGGCGACGACGGCCACCGCCAGTATCAGCGCTGACAGTAGCACACCGAGTTCGCCGCCGCGCCAGTCTCTCGCCAGCATGCGCCAGGCGGTTATCCCCCAGCGATTCACGCTTCGCTTAACTCGCCGGCGGACATTTCGAGCCGGCGATCGCAGCGTGACGCCAGCGCCGCATCGTGTGTCACAAGAATCAGCGTTGTGCCCTCCTCCCTGTTGAGCTCAAACAGCAGATCGATGACTCGCTCGCCGGTCGCCGTATCCAGATTGCCCGTCGGCTCATCGGCAAACAGAATGCGCGGCTGCGCAGCGAAGGCACGCGCAATGGCGACCCGCTGCTGCTCACCTCCCGACAGCTGAAGTGGGTAATGACCAGTGCGGGCCGAGAGTCCTACGCGATCGAGAAAACGGGCGGCCTGCTCCCCGGCGTCGGCCTGTCCTCTCAGCTCCAGAGGCAGCATGACATTTTCGAGAGCGGTCAGCGCCGGCAGCAGCTGGAACGACTGGAATACAAAACCCACCTCCCGCGCCCTGAGCTGAGCCCGACCGTCTTCGTCAAGCGCACTGAGCTCGGTTTCACCGATATGGATCGAGCCCCCGCTGGCATCATCGAGTCCCGCCAGAAGGCCCAGAAGCGTGGACTTGCCGGAACCTGACGCGCCGATGATCGCAACGCTCTGCCCTGACTTGATTTCGAGGTCGATCCCTTTCAGTATCTCCAGCTCGTCGCCCGCAATGGGGACGCTTTTACGGAGATTGTGCGTCTTGATCATGTTCTCTTTTACCTCGCGGCGACTTCACCGACAGTGTTCGTTACGTGCGCTGCTGCGCAGCGGATTCCTGGCCTGCGCGCTCTTCGCGACGGCAGTGTCGGCCTCACCCAGATTACTGGTGCTCGGCGATAGTATCAGCGCGGCCTACGGTATGTCGCTGCAGGAAGGCTGGGTGGCCCTGCTGGAACAGCGCCTCGCCAGCGACGGCATCCCGGTGGAAATAATCAATGCGAGCATCAGCGGCGAAACTACGGAGGGCGGGAGCAGACGACTCCCGGCGCTGCTTGATCAGTACACGCCCGATGCCGTAATCATTGAGCTGGGAGGCAATGACGGCCTGCGCGGCTACCCGGTGAACCGGATGCGAAGCAACCTTATCAGCATGATCGAGGCAGCACAGGAAGCCGACGCCCGCGTACTGATTCTACCCATGGAGATACCGCCCAACTATGGATCCCGCTACGCGGCCGATTTTCGCAGGAGTTTTCCGGCAGCGGCGGAAGCAACCGGTGTCCCGCTCGGTCCATTCATGCTTGAGGGAATTGCGACGGAGTCGCGTCTCATGCAGGAAGATGGCATTCATCCCACGCCCGACGCCCAGTCAATGATTGTTGACCGGCTCCTGCCGGATATACAGAGTCTGCTGCAAGAATGAGCGGGCGCGAACAGACTGCCCTGCAGAAGCGTCTTTACCGGGTCATTTTCGGCACCGGCACACCGGCAGGAAAGTGGTTTGACCTGACCCTCATCGCCGCCATTCTGCTCAGCGTGGCGGTCATCATTGCCGACTCTATACAGACTTACCACGAGCACTACGGCGATCTCTTTCAGCAG
Organism: uncultured Alteromonadaceae bacterium; assembly: GCA_964613795.1. Classification (GTDB taxonomy): domain Bacteria; phylum Pseudomonadota; class Gammaproteobacteria; order Pseudomonadales; family Halieaceae; genus Chromatocurvus. The sequence goes on from CAZTJR010000019.1 coordinate 51,556, forward strand.
ATTGAGTGGGGCTTCACGCTGATCTTCACCGTGGAATACCTTGTGCGTATCTGGATCGCGCAGAACCGCCGCGCCTATATCTTCAGCGTTTACGGCGTCATCGACCTGTTGTCGATACTGCCCACCTATATCGCCTTCTTATTGCCGGAGGCAGCGCCGCTGCTCATTATCCGCCTGCTGCGCGTGCTTCGCGTCTTCCGGGTACTGCGCATGCTGAGTTTTCTCAACGAGGCAAATATCCTCGCGGGTGCCCTGCGACAGTCCGCGCGTCAGGTTTTCATCTTTTTCCTGATGGTCATGACGACAATGGTCATCTTCGGCTGCCTCATGTATGTCATCGAAGGACCGCAGAACGGATTCGACAACATACCGGTAAGCGTATACTGGGCCATCGTCACCATCACCACAGTGGGCTACGGCGACTACGTGCCCATTTCTGCAGCAGGCAGAGCGGTGGCAGCGGTCGGGATGATGATTGGCTACGCCATCATCGCCGTGCCTACCGGCATTTTTACGTCCAAGCTAATGGCACATACTCAGAATAAGCTGACGCTCAACTGCCCTCAGTGCGCGCGCGCCGGACACGAACCCGACGCCAGACACTGCAAGTTCTGCGGTGCGGCGCTGCATGAAGAGACAGGTGACACCGCCGCGGCGGCGGCAAAAGAGACGAAATAGCGAGACTGATTCGCCGCACTCGTTACGCTATACTGGCCTATTACTGTGCCAGACTCTGGATTGTTATGCCCCGCAATATTTTCAGCCATCGCAGCTACTGGGCCGAGTGCTTCGGAACAGCTCCCGAGCTCCCCATGTCGCGGGAAGAAATGGACCTCCTCGGATGGGACAGCTGCGACATCATCATCGTTACCGGTGATGCCTACGTCGATCACCCAAGCTTCGGCATGGCGGTCATCGGCCGCCTGCTCGAGGCACAGGGTTTCCGCGTCGGCATCATCGCCCAGCCGGACTGGACCAGCGCTGAGCCCTTCACGGCGCTCGGCAGGCCCAACCTGTTTTTCGGCATCGCCGCCGGCAACATGGACTCAATGATCAACCGCTACACCGCCGACCGGAAACGCCGCAACGATGACGCCTACACACCCGGCAACGAAGGCGGCAAGCGACCCGACCGCGCGGTCGTGGTCTACAGCCAGCGCGTACGGGAAGCCTTCCGCGATGTGCCGCTGGTAATCGGCAGCATCGAGGCCAGCCTGCGCCGCATCGCCCACTACGACTACTGGAGCGACAAGGTGCGCCGTTCGATTCTTCTGGACAGCCGAGCCGACCTCCTGCTCTACGGCAACGCAGAGCGCGCCATCGTCGATGTAGCGCACCGCCTCGCCGCTGGCGAGAACATCCGCAACATCCGCGATTTGCGCGGCACAGCCTTTGTCTGCAAGCAGCCACCCAGCGACTACCGTGTGATCGACTCCACTCACATCGATATCGTCGGCCCGGTGAGTGAACCGATCAATCCGTATATCGATACGCGCACGGAGGCCTGTAGCACCGAGGGCGCAGCGCCGGACAATGCGCAGAGCGAGATCAGCACGGTGCGCCTGCTCGATCGGGAAGAGGATTCGCGCCCCGCCGTGATCCGCATTCCCGGCTACGAGCAGGTAAAGGAGGATCGCGCGCTGTATGCCCACGCGTCGCGCATCCTGCACAAGGAAACCAATCCGCACAACGCCCGTCCCCTGGTGCAGCGACATGGCGATCGCGACGTCTGGCTGAACGCACCGCCAATACCGCTCAGCACCGACGAACTCGACAGCGTGTTCGAGCTGCCGTACACGCGCAAGCCCCACAGCGTCTACGGCGATGCCGTGATTCCCGCTTTCGACATGATCCGGCACTCTGTCAACATTATGCGCGGCTGCTTTGGCGGCTGCACCTTCTGCTCCATTACCGAGCATGAGGGGCGTATCATCCAGAACCGCTCCGAGGATTCCATCGTGCGCGAGGTAGAGGCCATCCGTGACAGTTCACCGGGCTTTACCGGTGTTATCTCGGATCTGGGCGGGCCCACCGCAAACATGTGGCGGCTCGCCTGCAAAAGCAGCGAAGTCGAGGCGGCCTGTCGCAAACTGAGCTGCGTGTATCCGGGTATCTGCAAGAATCTCAACACGGACCAGACACCTTTAATCCACCTTTACCGGCGGGTACGGGAGCTTCCCGGTATCAAGAAAGTGCTTATCGCGTCCGGTCTTCGCTATGACATTGCCGTGGAAACGCCGGCGTATGTTGAGGAACTCGTCACCCACCATGTGGGCGGCTATCTGAAAATTGCGCCGGAGCACACCGAAGAGGGCCCCCTGTCAAAAATGATGAAGCCGGGAATCGGCAGCTATGACCGCTTCAAGGAAATGTTCGAAAAGTACTCGAAGAAAGCCGGCAAGAAGCAGTTTCTCATTCCCTACTTCATCGCCGCGCACCCGGGAACGCGGGATGAGGACATGCTGAATCTGGCGCTGTGGCTGAAGCGCAACAACTTCCGCGCAGACCAGGTACAGACCTTCTATCCCTCGCCCATGGCCACCGCCACAGCGATGTACCACAGCGAAAAAAATCCACTCAAACGCGTCAGCCGCACAAGTGAGAGTGTCTCCGCCGTGGCGGGCCTGGGCCAACGCCGCCTGCACAAGGCCTTTTTGCGCTATCACGATCCGGACAACTGGCCGGCGCTACGCACCGCGCTCAAGAAAATGGGAAAGGCCCGGCTGATCGGCAATGGCAAGATGCATCTGGTGCCGGCGAGACAACCCGCAAAGCGTCATCCCAGAGTGCCACCCGGCGCCCGGCCTTTCGCCACGCAGCACAATGGTCTGCCACGGACCCCGGGGCGCGCCTCACGCCGGACGAAATAGGCAATCTGCCGCGCGCCAATTCAAACGATCCGGCGCTGCGCCTCGCGTATGAATGCGCCCAACTGGCGGAATTCTATTTGCCTGGGTGTGTTGCGACGCCACATGAGACCAACCGTGCGGGTAATGCCCGTCTCCGAGAACCGCGAGACCTGAACCTCCGTCCCGAGAAGCACGTTGGCGTCCAGCGCCATTTTCGGTAACAGGGTCACACCGATACCGTTTGCGACCATCTGGACAATGGTGTTCAGACTGGTTGCCTGATATGGCACGCTAACGTCGGAATCCCGGAGCTTGCAGGCCTCCAGCGCATGCTCTCGCAGACAGTGGCCATCCTCAAGCAGCAGAAGGTCGGCCCCCTTCAGGTCGTCCGTCGTCAGACGCGTCAGCTCTACCAGCGGGTGTCCTTTGGGACAGGCAAGCAGGAACTCATCCTCAAACAGCGGAAATTCATCCACGCCCTGCACCGGGTACGGCAGCGCCAGCAAGAGCACATCGAGCTCTCCCCGGCTCAGCGCCTCGGTCAGATTTTCGCTGAGATCCTCGCGGATAAACAGGCGAAAATCCGGATGCTCATCGCGCAGCCGCTTCAGCAGGCCCGGCAGAATAAACGGCGCTATCGTCGGAATCACGCCGATGCGCATCGCCCCATTGAAAGGCTCGGCGGCGGCCCGACAGCAGGCCACGATATCCTCGACAGAGAGCATCACGTTCTTGCCGCGCTGTACAACCTCCTCACCGAGCAACGTAAGAATGACCCGCCGATTGTTGCGCTCCACCAGCGGCGCACCGAGTACATCCTCGAGCTCCAGAATGCCCGCACTCAGCGTGGACTGCGACACATGGCACGCGCGCGCCGCGTGCCCGAAGTGTCCATGCTCCGCCAGTGAAATCAGGTATCGCAACTGCTTGAGAGTTGGCTGGCGGCTCATGGCGTGGTTCCGTTCAGGTGGTGTCATCGAAAATACCGATAGATAATATCAATTGTTTTCGGGACCGCGAAAGACGCAGCGGCCTGCCTCGCGTAAAATAGCGCACAGCAAAAGGCGCCAGACGGTGTCGGCGCCGTAACCGACTGGACATAGCATCATCATGGAACTGATTGTTTTCGACCTCGACGGGACCCTGCTGGACAAGTCCTCACAGATAAGCGCGTTCACGCGCGAGACCCTGGCACTGCTGCGGGAACGTGACGTCGCCTACACCGTAGCGACCGGTCGCACGCTGCACGGCGCGCGCGATCTGCTGCAGGGCCACGGCTTTTCGCTGCCCCAGATTTTCAAGAATGGGGTTGTGATCTGGAATCCTGATCAGCAGGGTTACAGCCACCGCTTTCTTCTGACGCAGGCAGAAATCCAGCACGTGCTTGAGGGTTTTATCCGGGAAGGGATCGCGCCTTTCCTGTTCACACTGGAGCCCGGCGACCATCACGCCATCTACCATCCACCCACCCTTAACGCCACCGAATCCCGGCTCGCGCGAATGCTGGGTAAAGACGGGCAGCTGCCTCTGGAGCAGCTGTCAAAACTGCCGGCGGCAGCGGATATCACCAATGTCAGCGCTATCGGTCCCGAAGCGGCGATACGGCGCGTGGTAGACAGCATCGCAGACGAGCAGGGCCTGGTGGCCTACATGGGAAGCGCGATTGAGGGTGATGATATGTTCTGGGTGGATATTCACCACCGCGGCGGCAGTAAAGGCGATGCGGTCACCACATTGAAAGAAGAGCTTGGTCTGAAGCGGGTTGTCTGCTTTGGCGACAGCGACAATGACCTGAGCATGTTCCAGCTCGCCGATGAGGCCTACGCGCCCGACAACGCCAAGAGCGACGTCAAATCGGCCGCCACAGCAGTGATTGGACATCATGATGCAGACGGCATCGCCCGCTTTCTGCGCGAGCGCTTCAATCTGTAGACAGCAGTCTGCTGCGGGCTGTCAGTTTGGCGATGCGCAGCCCGAAGCATCGGCAACTGCGCAGGGCAAATCAGCCGGATTACTATTGCGGGCGTATCAGGTACTTTTCTCCGGTTGCCTGGCGACCGTAACCACCCATGGCCTCGAGAGTGAGCGCCTCGGCGAGTGACACCTCGCGGCTGTAGTGACTGGCAAAGGTCGTGGTGATTTCGTCGGCCACGCGCTGACGCATACGCAGCATGCGCTCCGTGCCGGCGCGCTGCAGGAAGTTGGGCAACAGCCAGCCACCCACACCCCAGGCAAATCCAAAGCTGCGCTGCAGCGTGGTCGGCGCAAGATCCAGGGCTCCGTAAATGTACACCTGCTTGTGCACTGCCGAGCCATAGCGACTGTATTCGCTCATGTTAGCGACAGCCACGCTTTCCATTGCCGACAGGATATGACTCACCAGCCTGCCGCCACCGATCGCATCAAAGGCGAGCGTCGCGCCGGTCTTCTGCAAGGCGGCGGTCAGCGCGGCCATGAAATCGTCCGCCGACGAATTCACCACATGCGCAGCGCCGAGGTCCGCCAGGATTTTTTCCTGCTCTGGCTTGCGCACAATATTCACCAGAGGCACACCGTCTGCCAGGCAGATGCGGTTGAGCATCTGCCCCAGATTCGAGGCGGCGGCCGTATGCACCAGCGCGGCATGATCTTCCATGCGCATGGTCTCCACCATGCCGAGCGCTGTCATCGGATTGACAAAGCAGGATGCTCCCTGAACCGCTGTGGTTCCCTCGTGCAGCGGCAGGCACTGCATCACATTGGCCCGGCGGTAGCGGCTGTACATCTCGCCACCAAAAACGCCGACGGTCCTTCCCAGCAAGGCCTGGGCGGCTTCGGATTCACCGGCCGCAACAACCAGGCCGGCACCTTCGTTGCCCACGGCAAGGGGCTGTCCGACCCGGCCGGCCATCATGCGCATTCCATTTTCGGGGACCTGTGCGGTAATGACCGGACGATCGTCATGTCCGCCAACGGTTGCGGTACGCATGTCGGCGGCACCGAACAGAAGACCAAGATCCGAAGGATTGATCGGCGCCGCATCGACGCGCACCACCACCTCGTCCGCCCCAGGGCTCGGCACCGGCACTTCCACAAGGGCAATTTCCAGCGTGCTGTCTTCCTTAAGCAGTGACTGGATCTGGAGATTCTTTTCGCTCATGGTTTTTATTTCCCGACATTGAACAGCGGCCCACTCTAGCGGAAATGCCTGGCCGGTAGAAGCTGCTTGTCGCTGCAGGGAGAACGGCAAGTAGATATACTCGCCACACGTTTCCGGCCCGTGAACATGCATGGCAAGCAATCCTATATTCCGCAGTGACAATGCGCCGCTCAATAATCCCGAGGCGCGGCAGCGTCACATACGTCGTGCGCTGGCAGCAAAACCGATGGGCGGCTGGGAGCTGGACGTGCTTTACAGACTGGTGCAAGCCTGGTTCAAACCTCGCGTGTTCGGCGCGGACAGAATCCCTGAACGACCCTGCCTGTTTGTTGGTAACCACGGTCTGTTTGCCGTAGATGGTCTGATTGTGCTGCCAGTCATGCTGCGCGACTACACACGATTTCTGAGACCCATGGGTGACAAGTTCCTGTTTACCGATCCGCGTATCGCATCCGTTCTGCTGAAACACGGCGCGACCATGGGTCACCCTGATGTCTGCCGCGCGCTCATGTCACGGGGCCACGATCTGCTGGTTTTTCCGGGCGGCGCTCACGAGGCGGTCAAGGCGGCGCGGCAGAACTATCGGCTGCAGTGGAAAGATCGCGATGGCTTTGTACGCCTTGCCGCGGAGCAGGGCTACACGATCGTGCCGTTCGGCCTGGTGGGACCTGACGACTTCTATCAACATCTGATTGAGGGCGAGGACCTGCCCGATACGCTCCTTGGCCGTGGACTTACCCGAGCGGGACTGCTCGACCCGGACATGCGTCGCGATCTCATTCCGCCGCTGGCGAGAGGCATGCTCGGATCGCTGCTGCCGCGGCCCGAACCCTGCTATCTCGGGTTTGGCGACGCGGTCGACCTGTCGCGACACCGCGGGCGCAGGCTCGTCGCGAAAACGCGCAGCGATATCCGAGAGCGCGTTGCCGAGGAAATAGACAGTCAGCTCGACGAATTGTTGCTGCTTCGGCAAAGCGAGCGCAAAGATCAAGGTATTCTTCGGCGACTGCTCACCCTTTAGTGCGCCATTACCCGGGCTAGCCGCTCCGGCTGTCGCCAGCGGCCAGAAAACACTCGACCGGCAAAGATCACCGCATTCAGACCCAGGGTGGCCACAAACACCGACCAGCTGACAAGAGGACCCTGGTCAAGCACCAGGATAACCGCTAGCTGCACGAGCAGCATGGCGACATGAATCGCGATGGAGGCGATCATCAGCCAGCGGGTATCACCCGCTCCGCGTAACGTACCGCTACAGACAAGAATCACTGCATCCGCCATCACATAGCAGGCCATTCCGATCATCATTTTAGAACCAATGTCCCGAATGGCAGAAAAATCCTCGCCCGGACTGGCGAATACCTCGAGAAGGTCGACTCGGAACAGAAAAAAACAGATAGCCAGCACGCCGGAATAGGTGAGTCCGATCACACAGCCGGAACTGATGACCTGGGTCGCGCGGGACATGTCGTCTGCCCCCACATGACGCCCAATAAGACTCATGATGGCAATACTGAGACCCATCATGGGAACAAACGAAAGCATGTCCCAGTTGAAGACAATTGCCATGGCAGCACCTTCGTTAATGCCGTAAGACTGGTACAGCAACATAAAAATATTGAAAGTTGCCATGCTGATAAAAAACTCGAGTCCGGACGGGAACCCCAGTCTGAGATAGCGCCGCATGATGCTGCGGTCGAAGCGGAAAGAGTCCCGAACCTTAAACTGCTCTACGTGAATCCGGTTGAAGTAGAACAGGGCATAAATGCCGATGGTGAGTATACCGGCAATAACAGTCCCCAGCGCCGCTCCGACAATCCCGAGAGAGGGCAATCCCAGCTTGCCGAAAATCAGCGCGTAGCTGAGCGGGATGTTCAGCAGTACACCGATGACATCACTGATCATTACCACTCGGGTACGACCGATACCGGTAAAGTAGGACGCCAGCCCGTTCTTGACCAGAAAAAAAAAGGAACCGGCCATCAGCACCTGGAAATAGGGCTTTTCGAGCGCCACCAGGGAGGGCTCGTGACCAAAGGCTGAGAACGATTGCCCCACCAGGAGAGTCACCAGGAGCAAAACGGGCTGGCTGGCCAGCGCGATGAATACCGCCTGAGTAACTACGCGCGGGCAGAATTCAAGTGTGCGCCTGCCATAGTACTGGGCAACGAGGGCATTGCCGTAAGACACAATGCCGGTAAAGAAGCAGATGGAAACGAAGAACGTCACACCCCCGCCGAGGGACGCCGCGACGTGCACGGAGTCGATTCGCGACAGAAAGAAGCGATCCGCAAACATCATCAGGGCAAACGCGCCCTGTGACACCACCATCGGCAGTGCCAGGCGAAACAATTCCTTCAGTGTAAACAGGGAGAACACAGTGTGCGGCGCCAACGGGAAAGCGGCGTATTCTACTCCCTTGGAAGGACCAGACCACGTTCAATTCCGGGGTTTTTTGCAGGTGCGCCTAACATACTGGCGAATCCCCGCCGACGGCGGGAATCGACCGTGGCCGCTCGACGCCGGCATCTGACCCGCAGATCAGCGTCGGGACACGCCCAATTCGCCGAGATTGGCAATCATGTCTTCCGCGGACGTGCTGGGGCGAACCGACCGATCAATGCGCGTGATCATGCCGTCACTGTCGATGTAGAAGGTGTGGCGCTTTGCAAAGCCATTGATGTAGACACCGTAAGCCTTTGCCGCCTCCCCCTCAGGATCGCTCAGCAAGGGAAAGTCCGCCTCCGTGTCGGCCGCAAACTCGACATTCTTCTCCACCGAGTCTGTGCTTGCCATGAAATAGCTCACGTTGAACTCGCGTATTCGATCGCCGTTCTGGGCCAGCGACTTGCACTCCACTGTACAGCCAGAGGTGAAGGCGCGCGGGAACCAGGCCAGAACGACTGCCTGTTTGCCGCGGAAATCGGACAGGCGATAGGTGTTGCCGTCCGACGCAGCCATTTCAAAATCCGGCGCAGTATCGCCTACGGACAGCAAGGTCTGCGCCTGCAGCGATAGCGGGGCGAGGCAGGAAAGCACCAGGGTGATCATAAAAGGAATAGACATCAGACGCATGGCACGGAGCTCCGTCAATAAATGAAAAAAGAAAACTCCCAGTTATACGTAGCGTTAGGCTAGCAGATCATTCTAATCACATGCAGGCGGCGGCAACCCTGGGCGCCGCGGACCAAAAACCTGCCCGGGGGCTTTTCGCAGGTTTACGTGCACAGCCTTCAGCGATAGCCTACTATGAAGGAGGACAACCCGTCTTCGCGTGTGCTCGGAGCCGCCGTTGCCGACAACAGAACGCCTGACAAACCAATGAGGAACGTTACGTGAAAGCGAAATATATTATGAGCGCGACCCTCTTCGCTGTGCTGGCTGCGGGGCTATCCGCTTGCAGCAAGGACGACGCTGAAGATGCCAGCCAGAACGCGATGGATTCGGTGGAAAGTGCCGGCAGCGCGACTCAACGCTCAATGGAAAATGCTGCGGAATGGGCTGGCGACACCGCTGACGCTGCAGGCGAGGCCATGGACGATGCGGTCGACAGTGCCGCCAGCGCCGTGGACGGCATGGGGGATCGCGCACGCGGCATGATGGAAGACGGCCAGGAAGCCGCCGCGGAGGCCATGCGCGGTGCGGAGCGCATGGCCAGTGACGCTGGCGAAACAGCCGAGAGCCTGGCCCAGGATGGCAAGGAAAAAGCTGAAGAGGCCGGTGAAGCCATGCGCAAGAAAATGGAAGAGTGATCAGAATGCGGCGGAGCGTGCCGCCGCATCGGCCGCAGGCCTACCCGCTGTCACGTCCGGGGGTCCGACGGCGTGAACGCGAACAACCGGATGTAGCAGTATGAATCCACGTCTGAAGGTTGTGCCTGCGGCGAGTACCCCGGGGGCGAGGGTTATCGGACCGATGAGCGTCCTGCATCTGCTGCCGGTTATCGGCGAGGTGCTCGGCGAGGACGCACGCGGCCTCGTTCTTGCCCAAGCCGGGGTCAGGCAATTGCCAAAGGCGGACGTCTTCTGCGATGAGGCACCCGCGGCTGCCATTCATCAGGCCTTGCGTCGGGCATTCCCTGACGTGGCAGAGCAAATCACACGGCATGCCGGTGGCCGCACCGGCGATTGGATCTTGGCGACGCGGATGCCGCCAGTCGCCAGCATGACGCTGTCTCGCATGCCGGCATGGCTGGCCGCGCCCGTCCTCTGCGGATTGATCGAGAAGCATGCCTGGACCTTCGCCGGCTCAGGTGAGTTTCGTGTTGCCAATCGCAGCCGCCCGGTATTTGAACTGGAAAACAATCCGGTTATTCGCGGAGAGGTGTCGGCACATCCGATCTGTAGCTGGCATGCGGCCGTGTTCGAGCGTTTGTTTCACTCGCTCATAGATCCTGACATGGCCTGCATTGAAACCCACTGCTCCGCCTGTGGCGACAGTGCCTGCCGTTTCGAAATCACCTGAACCGGGATTGCATTATACAAGAATCGACGTATGCTCCTCCGGTCAGGCTATCGCCATGGAGAGACAGGCGTGCCACCAACCCACGACAACGATCCCTGGCCCTTTCGCTGGGACCTGCTACTTCGCTACCGTTTCATCGAGATCATCAGTCTCTGGGAGGGACGCCTGACCACGCGTCATCTTTGCGATACTTTTGGTATTGGCCGGCAGCAGGCGAGCAAGGATATAAACGCCTACCTTCGTGGCGTCGGACA
>CAZTJR010000020.1:0-27412 GCA_964613795.1 uncultured Alteromonadaceae bacterium
TGCTCATGATGGCCTGGGCCATGCTCTGCATCATGATGGTCTTGCCGGCCTTCGGTGGCGCTACCAGAAGACCGCGCTGGCCTTTGCCAATGGGTGCAACGAGGTCGATGATGCGGCCGGTGAGGTCTTCTGTGCTGCCGTTGCCCTTTTCCAGAATGAGCCGCTTGGTCGGAAACAGTGGCGTCAGATTTTCGAACAGGATCTTGCTTTTGGAATCTTCCGGTCGGTTGAAGTTGACCTCGCCGATCTTCAACAGCGCAAAATAACGCTCGCTGTCTTTCGGGGGGCGTATCTTGCCCGAAATGGTGTCACCCGTGCGCAGATTGAAGCGGCGAATCTGGCTCGGGGACACATAAATATCATCCGGTCCCGCCAGATAGGAGCCCTCTGCGGAGCGCAGAAATCCGAAACCGTCCTGAAGAATCTCAAGTACTCCGTCGCCATAGATATCCTCACCGCTTTTGGCATGGCGTTTGAGAATAGAAAAAATGATGTCCTGCTTGCGCGAGCGGGCCATATTTTCGAGGCCGATCTCTTTCGCAATGTCGATGAGTTCCTGGGTGGATTTGGTCTTCAGGTCGGTAAGATTCATAGACTTTTCTGGGGTATGGGATTGAAGAGAGCCGTGTATGGCCACGCGCTGGCATCGGGTGTGTCGAGCTTAACGCCCAGGACGTTGGAGCGGCCAATTGAATTACGGGGTTATTATCGCTGCACGGGAGGTAGCAACGATTTGAAAGTTAGCATGTCGGGAGAGGGGCGTCTACCGCTTTTTCAGCCATGCGCCATAGCGGGCTTGCTCGCCTTCTGCACGGTGACAATGCCTGCTTCAACAGCGGCGCCGACTGCCTGGGTGCAATCGGCACCGTCGTCTGCTACTCGACCGATTCCTTGATGAAATCGACCAGCTGCGTCTTGGAAAGTGCGCCCACCTTGGTCGCCTCGGCATTTCCATTCTTGAACAGAATCAGTGTCGGGATACCGCGGATGCCGAATTTCGGCGGGATCTCGGGATTGGAATCGACGTCAACCTTGCAGATTTTCAGCTTGCCGGCGTATTCCGTCGCAATTTCATCGAGGATAGGCGCAATCATTTTACAGGGGCCGCACCATTCGGCCCAGAAATCCACCAGTACGGGAACATCTGCGGACAGGACGTCCTGATCGAAACTGCTGTCGGTCACATGTACGATGTGCTCACTCATGGGATTCTCCGGAATATTGAACAAGGCCTGCCCTGATGGGCAATGAAAGAACTATTAATCAGAAGTTGCAGTCTATCATTGGGATGCGTCGCGTCCAATTCAAGCCCGCTGACGGGTGCGGATTTCTGCGAGCACAGCATGATCGATGATTCCGCGGTTGCGGCACCGGTGAACACTCGCTGGTGCGTGTACCTGCTGCGGTGCGCCGATGGCAGCCTGTATACCGGAATCACCCGCGACCTCCCCCGTCGTCTTCGTCAGCATAACGGGGAGCTTGTCGGTGGATCGAGATACACCCGATCGCGACGGCCGGTCGCACTGGCGTGGTCGACGCCGGTTGAAAACCGGGTCGAGGCGCAGCGCCTCGAGGCCTCCATTAAAACTCTGTCTCGGGATGCCAAATGGGCTCTTGTCAGGGCCGCCCGTTAGTTGTCAGGCGCCGAGACTGTCCAGCGCTTCCTGTGTCTCCAGCCAGCGCTCTTCAAGCGCTTCCGTGAGCTGTCTCAGCTCACCCTCACGTTTCAGCAGAACGGGAAGTTCTTCTTGCTGGTCATCCTCGTAAAGGGATGGGTCTGCCAACCTCGCCTGGAGATCCTGCATTTCGGCCTCGCTGCGCGTCATGTCCTTCTCGATAGCGCGCAGGGTCTGGCGCAGGGGCTTCAATTGCTCGCGGCGGGCAGCCGCGTTCTGGCGCCGGCTGCGCGCGTCCTCGCTGGTGGCTGTCGTGGGCGTCGAGGGTGCCTGCGCGGGATGACGCGATTCGGCGGGTGATTCAGCTGCGATCGCGCGCTCGTAACTGGCGACATCGCCGTCATAGACCTGCACGGTGCCATCGGCAATCAGCCACAGCTCGTCTGCGGTGTTGCGCAGCAGGTGGCGGTCGTGGGTGACCAGCAGTACTGCACCGCTAAAGGCCTGTAGCGCCAATGTGAGTGCGTGGCGCATTTCCAGATCGAGATGGTTGGTCGGCTCGTCCAGTACCAGAAGGTTGGGTTTTTGCCAGACCACCATTGCCAGGGCCAGGCGGGCTTTTTCCCCGCCGGAGAATGGCGCAATTACATCATCCGCGCGGGTGCCGCGGAAGTCGAAGCCGCCGAGGAAATCGTAGATGGTCTGTTCCCGGGCGTCCGGTGACAGTCGCTGCAGGTGCTGTGCAGCTGTGGCGGACAGATCAAGCACCTCCAGCTGTTGCTGGTCATAGTAGCCAACACGACACCCCGGACTGACGTGACGCTTGCCCGCCACCAGCGGCAGGTCGCCGACCAGGCTCTTGAGCAGCGTCGTCTTGCCGGCGCCGTTGCGACCCAGCAGGCCGATGCGCGCCGTGGGGTGCAGCCGCAGGTTGATGCGATCCAGCAGGGTCCTGCCAGCGTGGCCCAGGGAGGCTTCCTCCAGGTAGATCGCCGGATCACTCAGCGCGGGCGCCTCGGGAAAGCTGAAGGTGAAGGGATTGTCGACATGTGCGGCGGCGACCTGCTGCATGCGCTCCAGCTCTTTCAGTCGCGACTGTGCCTGCCTGGCCTTGGTCGCCTTATAACGGAAGCGACGCACGAAATCCTCGATTTCGGCGACACGCCGCTGCTGTTTTTCATGCAATGCCTGCTGTTCCGCGAGACGCAGGGCGCGAAGCTGTTCGAAATCCGTGTATCCGCCGCGGTAGCTGTTGAGCTGCTGCTGTTCGATGTGCAGCACCCGCTCGCAGGTGGCATCGATGAAATCCCGGTCATGCGAAATGAGCAGCAGCGTGCCCGGATATTCCTGCAGCCAGCGCTGTAGCCAGAGGCTGGCATCCATGTCCAGATGGTTGGTCGGCTCGTCGAGCAGTAGAACGTCAGATGGTGTCATCAGCGCGCGCGCCAGGTTCAGGCGTATGCGCCAGCCGCCGGAGAATTCGCTGACCGGTCGTCCCGCATCTCCCGGGGCAAACCCCAGCCCGCTCAGCAGACGATGACTGCGTGCCTCGGCGCTGTAGCCATCATTTTCCTGCAGTGCCACGTGGGTCTCTGCCATGCCTTCGAAGTCCTGGCTCTTTTCCTGCTCTTTCAGGCGCTGGAGGAGCACGGCGATGGCAGCATCGCCCTCGAGCACATAGTCCGCGGCAGTGGCGTCACTGGCCTCAACTTCCTGTGCCATGTGAGCGATGCGCAGCCCTTCCATACCATCTATGTGGCCGGCGTCGGCACCCAGTTTGCCGAGAAGCAGGGAAAACAGGCTCGACTTGCCGCTGCCATTGGCGCCGATCAGCGCGATGCGCTGCCCAGCCTGCAGCGTCGCTGAACTGTCGGCGAACAGCAGGTGCTTGCCGCGTCGCAGCGTAATATTCCGTAGTATGATCATGGCGGGAATTCTACGGTGCGCTGCGCGGGTCCACCAGACATACAGGATAATCGATGGGTGATGATATGGCGGTACCCGAACTCTGGCAGGGAATGCTTGATCTTTATTCAGCGCCCGGTATCCCGGAGGCCTGCGTTAACGTTCAGGATGCCTGCGAGGCCGATAGTCTGCTGCTTCTCACCGCGGCGATCCTGACGCGCAACGAACGACAGATTACGCCGGATCTTGCTGGCAGCCTGGTCGCTGCAACCGCGGAATGGCGACACGAGGTAGTCCTGCCGCTGCGTGCGTTGCGCAGGCGCTGGCGCGGCAGGTTGGCCGCAGAGTCACTGCGCGAGCGAGTGAAAGCACTGGAGCTGGAGGCGGAGCGCAGCCAGGTGGATCTGCTGCAGTCCGCGCTTGAGGCGACGTCTGCGTTGCCTGGCGCGGCGGCGGGCCCGGCATTGCTTCGCAGCAACTGCCAGGCGGTGCTGCCAGGCGGGAGCGAATGTCCGGCCTGTGTCGAGGCCCGAGAAGTTTTTTTCCATCGCGTTGCAGCACTGCTTTGGCCAGCATTGACGGCGGAAAACCCCGGGGTAGCTGAATAGCTGTCGGGGTAGTACCATTCGGCACTTGCAATCTCATTCACAACTGACGGACTCACTTATGAAGAAAGCCATACTCCCCTTCGCGATCGCAGCGTTGACACTGGGGCTTCAGGCCTGTGATCAGGGCTCAGATGAGAGCGGTGCGGCCGATTCCGCTGCCGATGTCACGCTCGATACGCCAACCAAGCGCCTCAGCTATGGCGTCGCACTTGGCCTCGGCCGCAATATGGCCTCAGACGGCATGGAAATGGACATCGATGCATTCACACTGGGCCTGCGCGATGCCTTCTCCGGTGCTGAGCAGCGTCTGACCCAGGAAGAGATTCAGGCCGAAATGATGGCTTTCCAGGAGCAGTTGGAAGCTGAGCAGACCGCGGACCAGGAAGCCCTGGCGACAGCCAATGCCGCTGCGGCGGAGGCGTTCATGGCAGAGAACGCCCAGCGTGAGGGTGTCATCACTACTGACTCAGGCCTGCAGTACGAGGTCATGACAATGGGCGACGGCGTTACACCTGGGCCTGAGGATACGGTGGAAGTGCACTACAGCGGCAAACTGCTGGATGGCACCGAGTTCGATTCATCCTATAAGCGCGGCGAGCCCGTGACCTTCGGTGTGAATCAGGTCATTGCCGGGTGGACCGAGGCACTGCAGATGATGCCGGCGGGTTCCCAGTGGAAGCTGTTCATTCCGCCGGAGCTGGCCTACGGTGCTGGTGGTGCGGGACAGGTGATCGGGCCGAACGCCGCGCTGACCTTTGAAGTTGAGCTGCTGTCAGTGCCGAGCCAGGAAGAAAACAACGAAGAAGGCGAAGAAAGCTGATATCGCAACAGCTCTTCGGCGCCGGCGCTACTGCCGGCGTCGGATTTCCTCCCACTCCGCCCTCATGGCATTAGCGCCTGGCTGTCTGCCAGAGTCCCAGCGCAACCAGAACCAGAAACAACAGTAGCGTTTGAGTAGGTATACTCATTCCGAGAAAGGTCCACTGTGTCTCGGCACAATTGCCGTCCCCCATCATGACCAGCGCAAAGGTTTCACTCAGCGGCAGCGTATCCAGCATGTAGTCGAGGCTGGGTCCACAGGCAGGTGCCTGGTCTGCAGGCAGGCTCTGCAGCCATACATGCCGGCCAGCAACGGCGGCACCACCGACAGCAGCCAGCGTACAGAGTCCGGCATAGAGACGGCGACCGATCCCCGAAGGGTTGTGAATAAACGCCGCCAGTGCAAACAGGCCCACGAGCACGACAAAGCCGCGCTGCGTGATGCAAAGCGGGCAGGGGGCCAGCCCCAGCGCCTGCTGCAGGAACAGCACCGCGAAGCCCATGGCCAGGACAGGTATCAGGAAAAGGGCAAAGAAAACCGGGCGTTTTTGCATCAGTGGGTGCATGTTGGCTCCTGCGATAAACCGTGATGGCAGCTATAGAGCCGCATATTGATCGTAGTAGGCTCGGAGGTGCGCGGCAAAATCCTGTGTTTCGCTGCTCTCCAGCGCCGCCTGGGCTTCAACGGATCGCGCGCTTTCGGCATCCAGCGCCGCCAGTGTTTCAGGCGACAGGGGTCTAGCCCGGAAGTGCTCCGCCCAGTGATTGCTGTAGTGCAGCCCAAGGCGGTAGAAGGGCATGTCGCGTTCGCGCATTTCCTCTATCAGTCGCGCCGAAGGTGTGAGTCCGGGGTTGTCGATCTTCGCGCGCTGCGCTTCCAGTGCAATACGATAGCCCTCGCCGCCATGCGACGTATCGAGTGCGTCTGCTGACCGGATCAGTGCATCCATCAACTCACTTGCCAGTGCGGCCATCGGCCTTGCGCCACTCGGCGTGTCCAGCGTGAGGCCGAGTTCGCGGCCACGGTTAACCACTGCCTCCAGATTGGCATCCTGCATGGACTGCTGCCGTTCATCGCAGGCAGGGCTGTCATCGGTGAGGCAGTGCAGGAGGAATGTGTCGAGAAAACGGATCATCCCTGCATCAATGCCCTCCGCCAGAAACGGGCTCACGTCGAGGCAGCGTACCTCGATGTACTCAATGCCGGCGCGGTTCAGAGCGGCGAGTGGTGTCTCGCCGGAGGCCGCCACACGTTTCGGTCGGATGGTGCTGTAAAACTCGTTTTCTATCTGCAGCAGGCTGGTGTTGAGCTGCTGGTAGTGACCATCCTCGCCGGCGGGATAGCTGGCGTAGTCGGCGTGTGGCTGCATGATGGCGTCTTTCAACGCGTGGATATAGTTGTCCAGTGAGTTGTAGCAGACCTGCAGGCCACGCTGCGCGGCGCTGTTGTAGCCAAGCCCTCCCATACGCAGTGCCGTTGCGTATGGGAGGTAGAGCGTGTTGCCCTCGCTATCGAAGGCCTGGAGCGCTTTTTTCTGCCCGCGTCCCTGCAGGAAGCTGGCGCAGACGGCCGGAGAAGCGCCGAAAAGGTAGATAAGAAGCCACGACCAGCGATGGAAGTTGCGAATCAGCCCGAGATAGCGATCGGTAATATAGTCCTGTCGCCTGCCCGGTGAGCCGTCGGCCTGCCAGCTGGCGTCCCAGTAACTGTCCGGCATGGAGAAGTTGTAGTGAATGCCGGCAATCGCCTGCATTGTGCGGCCATATCGATTGCCCAGACCCAGCCGATACACGGTTTTCATACGCGCGACATTGGAAGATCCGTACTGCGCAACCGGGATACCCGAGTCTCCGGAAACAATACAGGGCATGCTGGCCGCCCACAGCCGCTCATCGCCCAGGTGTCGATAGACGTACGTGTGAATGTCCGCCAGCGTTGTCAGCGTGGTATCGATACCAGTGCTCACGGGGGTGATGAATTCCATCAACGCTTCAGAATAATCCGTCGTGATCGCCCCGTGCGTCAGTGCGGAGCCGAGAGCCGGCGGATGCGGTGTTTGCGCAAGCGTGCCCTCTGCGGATATGCGCAGACTCTCTTTTTCGATGCCGCGCTGGATGCCGTTGAGCAAGTCGGGTTGATTTGCAGTCACTTGCTGCAGCTGTCGGTGCCAGTGGGATGTCAAGTTGCGTATCCTGTGCCAGGGTCATCGCCGCAGGCGCGCAGCAGTTGCTCGCGTCGCGGCGCAAAAGTGTAGCGGCGAACGCTCGGCGAGTACAGATGTGCGATGAATCAGTTGTCCTCTCTGACTTCCATCACCTGTAGCGCCTGTTCCCAGTGCTCCAGGTCCGAGCCCGCGGCATTGAGTATCTCGAAGCCTGCAAGCCAGCTGCCCGGCTTGTCCTTTTCCTGCATTCTCCAGCGCACCTGGCCCACCAGGTAAAAGGGCTCGTCATTGCCGGGGATATCCACGCCAATCTGCAGAATGGCACCCACCGTGACACGCTGGGCAATCTGGACACGCAGGCCCCAGCGTGAGACCTCAAGGGTGTGGCAGCGCACCACCTTCCCCGGCCCGAGACTACCGGGCGCTGGCGACTCCAGCTCGATAAACACCGTGCTCTCAAGGGGCAGTCGGCAATAGCGCCGATTGTTTTTACCGTGCATATCCAACTCTCCCCCGTTCAGTCATTGTGCTGGCCCCGCGCGCGCTGCACCTCATCGCGAAAGTAGGATCGTGTTTCCAGAATGTCGACCAGCCCTTCGTCAATCAGTCCAAGCAGCTCGTCGCGCGACAGCTCACGCAGGGCAATGCCTCGACGATTGACAAAGATGTAGTTGTCCCGGCGTGGATCGTAGACCGCAAGCTTGGCCATGATCGGTGTTTCACCGTCGTGAAATCCCAGCCAGGCACCCATCGGGACATCTATCTCCGGTTCCGTGAGCGGTCCACGCTCACCACCGATTCGGCCCGTCTCATGACGCTCGCTGAAGACGGTCCCGGCGCGATCTGCGCGATGCGGAGTTGAGACCGGCGCATGCTGCTCCCGGGACCTTTGGGCCGGGCGCTCGGGCGGCCTCGCCTCTGCCTGGCGCAGCTCACGGGCCGGCGCCGCCGCGGTGGGCGGGCGGATGGGCGGGGGCAGCGAGCCGGTATCGCTGTCTTCCGTCAGCGTTAGCTCGAGGGATTCGATTTCGGGTATCGCAGGATCGGCCGCGGGGCTCTCTGTGCGGCGGTTCAGGCCGGGCAGGGGGTCCTCCCACTCTTCCGCCACGAAGGTTGATGCCGCGTGTTCCGACCTGCCGCCTGAGGGCGCGCCACTGTCTTCCAGGTGCACGGGTGCGGGAACGTCGGGCTCGGCGTCGTTCGCATCGACCATGCCAGCGTCGATGGGTTCGGGCACGAACGACGGATCGATCAGGGCTCGCAGCGTCTCATCGCTGTCCACGCCCGCGGTGTTTGCCAGGGATAGGCTGAACGAGTCTTCGGCGGGCAGGGGTCGCGCCCGGTTTTCGCCCAGACGTCGCAGAAACTCATCGCGGCGCAGATCGAGGGCCTTGAGTCCCACGACATTGGTGAACAGTAGATGTTGGCCTTCCTCCAGCTGCAGCGTCAGCTGGGCGCGTAGCTCCCCCTGGTCGTCCTGCATGAGAAACCAGTGACCATTGCTCAGCTCCACCGCGTCCCGGTCATGGCTCTCCAGGGCTGGGCGGGAGCCGGTGATGGCGATGGGTGGGATGCGCGTCAGTCCCAGGTTCTGGCCATGCCGCAATCTCAGGTGCGCATATTCCACCAGACCGATGGCATCATCTGCTGCGTCTCGGTCGTGCTGCAGGCTGAGCAGCCATTCCCTGAGCTCCTGTGGCAGACGCTTGACTATGTTGGTCAGGCGATCGCGGTTGGCATCGTCGGTATCCTCGCGGGGCTGAACCGATTCCATAAGATGTTCTGTCGCGCGCCGCACCTGACGCCACTCATGGGAGTCCGTACCAAATTTGAGGGCGACCAGCTGCGCGCTGTCAAACCATGGGCCTTTCAGAAATTCGCCGATGGCTGCAGGCAGCTGGTACTTGTCGAGACCATTGTTGATCACGTCGGCGGCGTCGCGCCTCGCCTGCTCCGTTTTCAGGCTGGCGGCCTCGGCTTCGGCGAGGCGTTGTACCATTCGCTGGGCGCGCGCGGCATCCCGTTCGGCAGCGGCAGTAAGTTCACGCGTGATGTGTGCAAAATCCACGGAGCGGTCCTCGAACCACTCACGAGCTCTGACTACCGCCCGCACGACGCGTTGTTCAAGCATCTGGCCGGCGCGGTCCAGGCGCTCCTGCCAGCCGACGGCACTATGCTGCAGGCAGTCCAGCAGCTGATGCAGGGGGTGTGCGCCGGCAGTGAAGAAATGCTCGTCAGACACCGCCAGCGCGATGACCAGCGGCAGCAGTTTTCGCAGTTCCAGAGCGAGCTTCTGCTCCAGCGGATAATGGTCTTCCCAGTAATCGAATGACAGCGTGACCCATTCCACGATGGAGCCATGCACAGGCTCGAGACTGCCGCTTGCACCTTCGCTCTCAGCCTGACGGCGCAGGCTGATGAGCGGCGACGTTGCGTCATCGCCCAGCTTTCCCAGAAGCCGGATCAACTGGTCACGTGTGAGTGTCTCGCGCCCTGCCTCGCCACCGGATTGTGGAAAGCGCTGGGTGACTGCGTCGCGGAGCGAGCAGGGTAACGGAATATGTTCGCTGGATAGAGGCATCAGGCCGCGGGCGCCAGCAGCGCTATCGCGTGCTGCGCAATAGCTGGTCGATTACCCGCTCCAGCTGCCGCAGGCTGTTGCATTCGGCGGCAAAATGGCAGGCACTGAGATAGCGGAGCATCTCGGAGTCACCGGTCCCCCATGCCTGGCGCGATTCGGGATTGAGCCAGATGACCTGCTTGCTTCGCTGATAGAGACTCTGCATGATTTCCAGTTCTGGATTCCCCCGGTTGTTGCGGGCGTCACCGAGAATGATAACTGATGTCTGTCGGTTTATATCATTCAGTGCCAGGCGCGCAAAATCGCGCAGGCTGCCTCCGTAATCGGTGGCACCGCCGTATTGCCAGTTTGCCAGCTCCACGGCGCGCTCTACAGGATGGGTTTCAAACAGCTCGCTGATTTCACCGAGGTGGCTTGAAAAGGCAAAGCTGCGCATGCGCGGCAGAATGTCCTGCAGGCTGTACAGGAAGATGAGCAGGAACTTTGCGTATGCGGCGACGGAACCACTGACATCGCAGAGCGCCAGTACCTGTGCCTTGTCCCGGCGACGCCGCTGCCAGTGAGTGCGGAAGAGGACGCCGTCCGTGGGCACACCCGAGCGCAGGGTCTTGCGCATGTCCAGCTGCCCGCGGCGCATGGGGCGGCGTCGGCTAGAATGGCGGCTGGCAAGGCGACGCGCCATTTTCTCGACCAGCCGCTGAACCCGTTCCATGTAGTGGCGCTCTATGTGACTGAGGCGGGTCTTGCTGAGAATGTCATCCATGAACTGGCTGTTTCTACCTTCCGCATGCAGAAGGTACTGGCCATCGACGTAGTCGCGCACCTGGGAACGCAAGATGTCGCGGTATCGCCTTACGCTGTCCAGTGCGGGATGCTCCTCCCGTTCGAGGTCGATAACCGCGTTTCGCAGCTGCTCCTCGCCCATGGCCTGCAGAATGCTGCGCACATAGAGGCCTTTCTGGGTGAACATCTGGATATTCGCCATACCCGACGCGCTGCCGGCGCGCCTGAGGGCAGCACTGAGCTGTGCGCGTTCATTGTTCATCAGGCTCTGCATCAGGGATGACTGCAGCAGTTCGCGAACGCTGTCATGGGTCTCGGCTGCGGAGTCCAGCAGCTCACGCTCGCCGTCATTGGCTTCCCCGCCGTCCTGTAATGGCGATTCCGGGTCGGCATCCGCAGACCCGGCGCTATCCGTGTCCTCTGCGTCATCGTTATCGTCTTTGCCACTGAAGTCGGTGTCACGCTGCCCGAAATAACGATCGAAGCAGGTCTCGACGATATGCTGTTCCCGTGATGTCTTGGCCAGCGAGGCCGTCAGGCCGGCGCGCAGTCGATCGCGGTGGGCATAGCCGAGCAGCTGCAGCGTCGCCACCGCATCCAGTGTTTCTGCCGGCGATATTCGAACATCGTGACTGCGCAGGATCTGAATGAAGGCGATGAGGCTGGCTGGCATAGTTCTGCCTAATAACTCATTCGTGCTGACCGGCGCTGGTGTTCAGCAATGTGCCGAGTTCTGCCTGTGCAGCTTCAATGTCCTGTTCGAATTTGAGCAGGGTGCCAAGGCTGTCGCGAACCAGCCGCGCATCCAGTGTGTCTGCGTGCAGCAACAGCAGGCTGCGTGCCCAGTCGATGGTTTCGGAGATGGCGGGCGTCTTGCGCAGATCCAGATCGCGCAGGGAGTGGACAAAGGCAACCAGCTGCCGGCGCAGCGTGTCGTCAATCCCCGGCACCCGGCTTCGGACAATTCGCTCCTCAAGCTCAACCGAGGGGAAGGGGATGTACAGATGCAGGCAGCGGCGCTTCAGGGCATCGGAGATTTCCCGGGTATTGTTGCTGGTCAGGAACACCATGGGGCGGGACCTTGCGCGCACCGTCCCTATTTCAGGAATGGAGATCTGAAAGTCCGACAGCACCTCGAGAAGCAGTGATTCGAACTCGTAGTCTGCCTTGTCGATCTCATCAATCAGCAGAATTGCCCCATCTTCCTGCTGCATCGCCGTCAGCAGGGGGCGGGGTTCCAGGAACGCCTCGGAGTAGAAAATATCACCGAATCCGTGCAGTCGTTCCACAGCCGCCCCAAGATCGTCTGCGCCCTGCAGGAGATCTCCCAGCTTTTCCTTAAGGATCTGGGTGTATAGAAGCTGTTTGCCGTATTTCCATTCATACAGTGCCTTGGCCTCATCAAGGCCTTCGTAACACTGCAGCCGGATCAGCGGCTGTGACAGCAGCGCTGACGCCGTCTTGGCCAGTTCGGTTTTTCCTACTCCCGGAGGGCCCTCTACCAATATGGGCTTGCCCAGCTGGAACGCCAGAAAAACCGTTGTGGCAATACGGTCGCTGCAGATGTAGCCAAGTGCATCGAAGCCCTGTCTGATTGCATCGATCGACTCGAACTGGGGTGTCGCCTGTTTGTTCAAGGTCTGCCTCTTGTGGTTACCGCGTTTTGCAGGGGTGAGGGTGGCATGGGCTAATGTCAGCCACCCGTCGCACTCATGAAGCGCACGATGTCCGGCTCATCATTGTGCGTGAAGTGGTGCTTCTCGGGTTTCAGGTTGATGGCGTGGCGAATGCAATCGCGTAGCCTCGCCGGGCTGGCGTTCTCCGCGCGCAGCACGGCGCGCAGATCAACCGAGTGTTCGTTGCCAAGACACAAAAGCAGTCGGCCTTCTGCGGTCACCCGCACGCGATTGCACAAGTGGCAGAAGTTGTTGCTGTGGGGGGATATGAAGCCCACCCGGCTGTTGGTATTCATAATCCGGTGCTCGCGGGCCGGCCCGGCATGCTGCGCGGGATCGCCGAGAGACTCGAGCTCAAAGTGCCGGCAAATGATCTGCTGTAGCTCAGCGCTGCTGATGTGTGCCAGCGCCCGGCTGTGCTCCGATATGCTGCCGAGCGGCATCTCCTCGATAAAGGCGATGTCGATGCCCCGGTCGCAGGCAAACTGCACCAGGTCGATCACCTCGTCCTCATTGCGACCGCGCAGGACGACTGCGTTCAGGCGCACGCCTTCGAAGCCGGCGCCGCAGGCGGCGTCAATGCCGGCAATCACCTGCTGGACGTCGCCGTGACGGGTCAGCTCGCGAAACCGGTCGGGGCGCAGGCTGTCGAGACTGATATTCAGGCGTTTCACGCCGGCCTCCCGCAGCGGTACGGCGAAAGTGCTCAGCTTTGAGCCGTTAGTCGTCATTACCAGTTCGTTCAGGCCCGGCATCCCGCCGAGCTGGCGTAGCAGCTGCATGACGCCGTTGCGGACAAGGGGCTCACCCCCGGTCACACGGATCTTGCGCACGCCCAATGCGACGAAGGCCTCAGCGACCTGGTATGTCTCCTCAAGCGAGAGGATCTCGCTGCGCGGCGCAAACTGCATGTTCTCAGACATGCAGTAGACGCAGCGGAAGTCGCAGCGATCCGTAACGGACAGGCGAAGGTAGCTGACCTCGCGGCCAAAGCGGTCGACGAGTGGTGAGGGCGACACAGACATGGCAGCAGTTTACGCGGAGTGCCGGAGCAGCTCCACCGCCCTGCTGGCGATTGGTGGAACTTTACAGAGGCGGTGGCATGGGACAGGATGTTGCGGTATCCGAGAGAAAATAATCCATGCTGCAAAGTTCGTCTGCCACAGTAACCGTGCGCATCACTGTGATGTCAGGGCATGAGCGTCCTGTGGCGATACTGGATCCTGCCCGCCTGTGCTGAAATCCGTCGCGTTGTGGGCCGGGCCTGGCCTGGCCCTTCTGGCGGCGTTTCTGGGCCAGGCGTCAGGCCAGCCACCGGACATCACGATAGTTGTATTCGTCGCCATCGTCTGCGTCGTCTGGTGGATATTCGAGCCGGTTCCCATTCCGGTCACGTCCTTGATCCCGCTGGCCGTGCTGCCCTTGCTGGGCGTACTCACCCCGGCCGAAGTTGGCGAGGCCTACGGTTCGCCGCTGATTCTCCTGCTTCTGGGCGGCTTCCTGCTGTCGCGCGCCATGGAGAGTTCCGGTGCACACCGACGAATTGCGCTCGCCATGATCCGCCTGTTCGGGGCACACAGCCCGCGTCGCCTAGTGATGGGCTTCATGGCGGCGGCGGCTGTGCTCAGCATGTGGATTTCAAATACTGCGACCACGCTGATGCTGCTGCCCGTTGCTCTGGCGGTGCTCGACGGCAGCGCTGATCGGGAAAAGCTGGCGCCGCCGCTGTTGCTCGGCATGGCTTACAGCGCCAGCGTGGGTGGCGTGGGAACTCCCATCGGCACGCCGCCGAACCTGATATTCATGCAGGTCTACGCTGACACCACAGGAGAGACGATCAGCTTTCTTACCTGGATGTCCTGGGCGGTGCCGGTCGTTCTGGTCATGGTTCCGGCAATGGCGTTTCTGCTGACGCGCGGCATGTCGTCATCCTTGCGTCTGACGCTGCCAACGGTCGGCAGGTGGAGTGTCGCCGAGCGACGCGTCATGCTGGTGTTCGGTCTCACGGCACTGGCCTGGGTGACCCGCTCCGAACCCTTTGGCGGCTGGAGCCTCTGGCTGGGTCTGCCGCAGGCTAATGATGCCTCGGTTGCGTTGCTGGCGGTCGTGCTTATGTGTCTGGTGCCTGATGGACGTGGCAGGCGTCTGCTTGACTGGGAGCGGGCCAGCACGATTCCCTGGGGTGTGCTGCTGCTGTTTGCCGGGGGTATCTGCCTGGCGCGGGGTTTTGTCAGCTCGGGGCTCAGCGATCTCATGGGGCTGTGGCTGGCCGGGTTCACCGAACTGCCACTGCTACTGCTGATCAGCCTGATCTGTCTGTGCGTGACCTTCATGACCGAGGCGACATCGAACACGGCGAGTACCTCGCTGCTGATGCCGGTGCTGGCGGCGGCGGCGATTGCCGCAGGGATAGCGCCGCAGATCATCATGGTGCCGGCTGCCATGAGCGCGAGCTGTGCCTTCATGCTGCCCGTTGCCACTGCGCCGAATTCTGTGGTGTATGGCAGTGGCCTGGTCAGCACCGCGCGTATGGCCCGTGAAGGCCTGCAGCTGAATTTGCTGGGGGTCGCCGTCATCAGCCTGTGCTGCTACGTTACCCTTACGTGACTCTCCCTATTACCATGACCTGAAGCGGAAACGGAAACTGCATGTCCACTCGTCGTCGTATCGCCTGTCTTTTTTGTATCGTCGCGGCCATCGCCCTGCTGTACCCCGGGGTATCGCAGCCGGTGTTGACCCTGAGTGGTGACATCCAGCGCGCGGATCTTGCCGAATTCGGCATGGACGCACTGGCGGGTGGGCAGGTCGACTCCCAGTCGCGACAGATGCTCGACATGATCAGTCAGTTTCTGGGGCTCGACCGGCTTGAAGGGAGCATTGAGGTCTACCGGCAAACACAGTCTATTGCCGGCTTTGCCGGGGAACTTGCCAGGCAGGGCAACCTGCTGGTGGCGATACTGATCGTCACATTCAGTATGGTGGTGCCTGTGCTCAAAATGCTGATTCTGGCAGCCGCAATCGCTGCGCCGCCGGCGGCATCGGAGCTGCTGCTGCGAATCAACGCCGCGTTGTCCAAGTGGTCCATGGCCGACGTGTTCGTGATTGCAGTGCTGGTAACTTTCATGGCCGGCAGGGCATCCGGCCATGCGGGTGAGCTACTGCGCATGCACGCGGAGCTCGGGTCAGGTTTCTACTACTTTCTTGCCTACTGCCTGTTTTCCATCGCTGCCGGCGCGCTCCTGACAGGGCGCGCCGGTTTGCCCGTTCCGTCTACAGCTGAGCGAGAATCGACTCCGCCGCGCTGACTTCAACCCCGGGACCCTCTTCAACGGCCAGGTGCTTGACTACGCCATCATCGACGATCATCGCAAAGCGCTGCGAGCGCATGCCCAGGCCGAAGCCGGTGCCGTCGAGTTCAAGGCCAAGAGCACGCGTGAAGTCGCCGTTGCCGTCACCCAGCATGAGAATCTCGCCGGCATTCTGGGCCTTGCCCCAGGCATCCATGACAAAGGCATCGTTTACGGCCATGCAGGCAATGGTGTCGACACCCTTGGCCTTGATCTTGTCCGCATTCACCACATAGCCGGGCAGATGGGTCATGCTGCAGCCCGGCGTGAAGGCACCGGGCACGGCAAACAGGACCACCTTCTTGCCGGAGAACAGCTCATCGGTAGTGATATCCTTTGGACCATTATCGCCCATGGTCTTGAGGGTGCTGGCGGGGATACTGTCGCCGGTTTTGAGGGTCATGTGAGGCTCCTTGCTGATCTCAGGTTATTGGATGGAATGGTCGGCGATCTGGCCCACCGTAATACAGCGGGAGATAGTAACAGAACATGAACGCGACATGCTGCCCGCTATGCGGCCAGCCCCAGGCCGGGTATATGCCGATCTTCGCGCGCGATCGCCGGCGCGAGTACCGACGCTGCCAGCGCTGTCTGCTGGTCTGGGTGCCCCCGGCATTTTTTCTTTCTCCCGAGCGCGAGAAAGCCGAGTATGACTTGCACGAGAATTCGACCGACGATCCTGGCTACCGGCGTTTCCTGTCGCGTCTCGCGGACCCCCTGTTGCGCTATCTGGAAGCGGGCGCGCGGGGTCTGGATTTTGGCTGTGGTCCCGGGCCGGCCCTGGCGGCGATGCTGGAAGAGCGGGGCTGTCGCCTTTCCCTTTATGACATTTTTTACTACCCGGACCAGACTGTTCTGCAGGGGCGCTATGATTTCATCACGGCAACCGAGGTTGTCGAACATCTGCACAAGCCGGGCGATGAGCTGGCGCGCCTCTGGCGGCTACTGCGCCCTGGCGGTGTTCTGGGCATCATGACCAAGCGCGTGTCGGACCGGGACGCTTTTTTGCGCTGGCATTACAGGAACGATCCCACCCATGTGTGTTTTTTCAGTGCGGAAACCTTTGCCTGGTGGGCGACGCGTCACGGGGCGACACTGCAGCTGCCCGCTGCGGATACCGCGCTGCTGTTCAAGAATTCCTGATTTCCCGCCAGCGTCCGCAAATGGGCGCCGTTGCTTCGTGTTCTCACCGCTGCCTGCGACGGGTCTCGTCATCCAGCATGCGCTTGTAGATCGATTCGCAATCCCGGTAAAACGTCAGTTGTTCATTGCCGAGATAGGGGGCAATCATGGTCAGCAGCTGAAGTACGCCCTGATGAATCGTGACCTGCTGCTGGTCCCGGCCGTGCAGCAGTTTCTCGTAGTTGAACCAGAAGGTCAGCGTCAGCGTCATGTTATCGACCAGGCCGACAAGCTGCTGCTCGCGGGCGCTGATGACGGACTGCTCCAGCAGCGTCTGACAGATGGCATACAGCGCCGCACGCTTCAGCTGCAGCAGACGCTGAAAGCCTTTGCGCACGCCCTCGTAGCGTTGCAGGATATTGTCGAGGTTATAATAGAGAAAGCGGTACTGGAACATTTCCTCCAGCACGACGTACAGGTAATACCAGTTGTCTTCGACCTGACCCCGGGATTCACTCAGAGGTCGCTCCAGCGGCGCGGTCAATGTGCCGCCGAGCGCTGTTTCGTACTGCTCGAACAGCTCGCTGATGATCTGTTCCTTGCCTTTGAAGTGGTAATAGAGGTTGCCCGGGCTGATCTCCATAACATTGGCAATGTCGAGCGTCGTGGTTGTCGCCTCACCTTCCGTGTTGAATAGCTCCAGGCTGGTTATGAGGATACGATCGCGGGTTTTCACGCAGCAGAGAGCTCAGCTAAGCCGCTTCGGACCGCGGGTGGTTTTCGCACTCGTCCCTCTTCGTGTTCCCGCCGCGGGTTTCTTTTTCCGTGGCGCTGCTGACTTCCGCGGTGTCTTGACGACGCCGCTCGCCGCCAGCGAGGCGCTGAGGGCATCGATCTTATTGTTCAGGCGGTCGATTTTCTCGTGCAGCGCCAAAAGATCCTCTCCCTTGACGGGTCGCTGCAAATTGAAGTTGTCACGAACCCGGTTGATGCGCTCCTCTACGGAATGTCGCGCCTGCTGGCCTGCCTGCAAAGCCCCCTGCGCCTCTTCCTCGAGCGCTTCACCCGCTTTGACCAGATCGCGAAACAGCTTGGGTGATTCGACGCCGGCTTTTTCCAGCCGACCATGGGCTTCGTCCACTGCTCGGCCGTAGGCGCCAACGCCCGCCAGCCAGATGTGCTTGGCTATCTCGCTTGCCTTGTCCGTCATTTTGTTTTTGTCGTCGGTCATGCTGGTGCCTCCGTGTCAGAGTGCAGAACCCACCATGGGCAGTTACGACAATACCGCAGAATTCGTGACAAAAAAAAGGGGCCGCGAGGGCCCCTGGTGTCCAGCGATCGGACAATAAAACCGGGTTGCAGGTATCACGCCGCCGAGTTGAAGCTCACGGATTCGCGCAGTTCGGAGAAGCGCTTGCGAACCTTGCCAAGACGCGCTTCGAGCTGCCTGCGATCGGTGATACTGGTGAACTCGAGGCGCGACAGGTCTATGTCGTCGATCGCGCTGAGCGCTTTTTTCTCGACTTTTTCGCCACGCTTTACCAGGTCGGCGTACAGCTTGTCGGCTTTCTTGCGCCGGCTCTCGAGTTGGCTCTGAACCGTGTTGAACTGGTCCTGCACCTGGTCGAATGCCTTGCCATAGAAGCCTAGGCTGGCCAGGAATGCGCCACGCGAGGCCTCGCGGGCCCGCGCTGCAATGTCGGGGGATGCTTTGCGCGCCGCGGACTTGCGCGGTGCATTCTTGCGTCTGGTTGTGGTCTTGCCAGCCGCGCTCTTGCTGGCGGCAGTTTTGCGCGCCGTCGTCTTGCGTGCACCGGTCTTGCGGGTGCTTGCAGCGCTTGCCGCGGTCTTGCGTGCCGCAGTCTTGCGCTTCGGCGCGGCTTTCGCGGCGCCTTCAGGGCCCGCCGTTGTTGCGTTGGTTTCTTCGACCATGGTGTCTCTCCTGTTGCCTGTTGCGCAGCGACCATGCTGCAGACAGAAAGAGACTAATCGTAAAAATTAGAGCAAACATACTAGTGGTCAGCGAGAGTCACGAGTTGGCGCAACTCGTGACTCTGGAAATCGGGTCAGCCGGCTCAGTCTCAGCCGGCTTTCGGGCCGGCCTTGACTATCGTCTCGGACACGTCGAATTTACCAATATTGTCCTGAAACAGGGCGGCGAGTGTTCGCGCCTGTTCATCGTAAGCCGCTGGATCGCCCCAGCTCGCGCGCGGATCCACGTAGACATCGTCAACGCCCGGAATCTGGACGGGGAAATCCAGATTGAGAATGTCCAGATGCCGTGTCTCGGCGTTCAGCAGGGCGCCGCTCTGGGCTGCCGCCACAACGGCACGGGTCACGGGGATGGGGAAACGTGAGCCGGTGCCGCCGGGTGCGCCGGAGCCACCCGTCCAGCCAGTGTTGATCAGATAGACCTGGCTGCCGAAATCATCAATACGCTTCATCAGCAGCTCGGCGTAATCGCTTGCCGGGCGCGGCATGAACGGTGCGCCAAAACAGGTGGAGAAGGTCGGGTGTATGCCGGCAGCTGCGCCCACTTCCGTCGAACCGACGCGCGCGGTGTAGCCGCTGAGAAAATGAAACGCCGCCGCCTCCTTGGAGAGAATGGCAATGGGCGGCAGTACGCCCGACACATCGCAGGTGAGGAATATCACGCATTTTGGCTCGCCCGCGGCATTCTCGGGGACGCGTTTCCGGATATGTTCCAGCGGGTAACAGCAGCGGCCGTTCTCGGTCAGGCTGGTGTCGCTATAGTCGGCATGGCCTTTTCCATCAACGACCACATTCTCGATGATGGCGCCAAACTGGATGGCATCCCAAATGACCGGTTCATTTTTACGGCTCAGGTCGATGGTCTTGGCGTAGCAGCCGCCCTCGAGATTGAAAACGGCGCCGCGGGTCCACCCGTGTTCGTCATCCCCGATCAGGTGGCGGTCCGGGTCTGCGGAGAGCGTGGTCTTGCCGGTGCCGGACAGGCCGAAGAACAGGGTGGTATCCCCCGCATCGCCGACATTCGCTGAGCAGTGCATGGCCATCACGTCTTTCTCGGGGAGCAGGAAATTCTGCACAGAGAACATGGATTTCTTCATCTCTCCCCCGTACTGCATGCCGGCGATGAGAATCTTGCGCTGGCCAAAGTTGATGATCACCGTGGCGTCCGAGTGCGTGCCGTCACGCTCGGGGTGACAGACAAAGCCCGGAGCATTCAGAACCGACCACTCCGGTTTGTGCCCGGCATTGTAATGGGCCGGTCGGATGAACATGTTGTAACCGAAGAGGCCGTGCCAGGCCCATTCCGTGGTGACCTTCACCGGAAGGTAGTGATCGCTGTGGGCCCCGACATGCAGGTGGGAGATAAAGCGATCGCATTTACCGATATAGCTTTCCACTCTGTCCCACAGGGCGTCGAACTGATCGGCGTCGAAGGGTCGGTTGATGGCGCCCCAGTCGATGGCATCCTCGCTGCTGGCTTCGCGCACAATATAGCGGTCGGCGGGAGAGCGCCCGGTGCGCTTGCCGGTCGTAACCAGCAGTGCGCCGGTGTCCGCCAGCCTCCCCTCGCCGCGGCGGATGGCATGTTCGATAAATTGAGCGGGCTCCAGGTCAATGAATTCCTGGGTAATCTCGTTGTCTCCGGTCATCGGTAGATCCTGTATTACCTGCGGTTCTCGCCTGATGAGGGCGGTCGCAGCGTGGGCTGGAGGCTCTTGGAGGCGGGATTATGTCAGATTCCAACGCGCCCCGCTAACCGCTTTGAAAGCCTTCTGGGCGCAGTATCACCGTTGCGCCGTGAGGCGTCAGTGCAGGGTTTTGCCGCCGTCCGACAGAAGCTCATCCGGTGCAAAAACGTAGCGCTGGTTACAGAACTCGCAATCCATGGTCACGCTGCCCTGTTCCTCGAGAATCGACGTGATCTCCGCTGCGCCCAGGCTTTCCAGCGCGCGGCGACTGCGGTCCCGTGTGCAGCTGCAGTGAAACTGCAGAAATCGCGGATCAAACAGGCGAACCTGATCCTGATGATAAAGACGATATAGCAGATCGGCGCTGGAGAGTGACAGCAGTTCCTCTGTCGTGATGGTGGCCGCCAGTGCGCAAGCGTGCTGCCACTGCTCCTCGCGGACAACAGGATCGGGCGTTACCTTGCTCGGCAGCTGCTGCAGGAGTAGGCCGGCCGCTCTGCTGCCGTCGCATGACAGCCACAGCCGGGTATGCAATTGCTCTGACTGTTCGAAGTAGGCATCCAGGCACTCGGCGAGGGATGCCCCGGACAGCGGCACGATGCCCTGGTAGCGCTGCCCATTATTGGGCTCAATCGTAATGGCCAGCTGACCTTCACCGATCAGTTCGTGGAACGGGAGCGCGGTTGCTTTCTCGGCGCCGCGGGCGATGGCGCGCACATCGAGTGCACTGGTGCATTCGGCCATCAGCAATGGAACCTGTCCGCGGCTGCGGGCCTGAAGCGTCAGACGGCCGTCGAACTTGAGCGTACTGCTGATCAGCACGGCGGCGGCCACGAACTCACCGATCAGGCGCGACACACCGGGGGCGTACTGGTGATTGTCCAGGATGCCGCGCAGAGCCGCGTCAAGATAGGCGGTCTCGCCGCGAATATCCGCATCATCGAAAAGGAAGCGGCGTGATGTATCCGGCGCTGCCTGCGCCGTTTTCTGGCTGTCGATCTCATTGTCCATGGGCATATTGTACTGCATTTTTCCCGCATCGCAGGCGTCGGCCCTGTGCTACATTGCTTCTCTCGAGCGGCAGGGGCGCCATGAACACAACTTTTCTGTATATCTACACGGTGCTTGTCTGGGGGTCGACGTGGATCGCCATCAAGTACCAGCTTGGGGACGTCTCGCCAATCGTCTCCATCGCCCATCGCAGCGGTCTGTCGGCGCTGTTGATGCTCGCGGTGATGCTGCCGGCCCGCCGGCTGACCCGTCTCAGTCCCCGGGATCATCTGTTTGTTCTCGCCCAGGGCCTGAGCATGTTTTCGGTGAACTACCTGTTTATCTACGCAGCGGCGGGGGAACTGACCAGCGGCCTGATTGCCGTGGTGTTTTCGACCATGGTCATTCTGAATATCATCAACGGTGCGCTGTTCATGGGGGTTCCGGTCAGCGGTGCGGTGGTCATCGGCGCCGTGCTCGGCCTTGTGGGCATGGCCTGCGTGTTTCTGCCGGAGCTGCGGGCGCTGGATTTCTCACCGGCGGCGGTGCGCGGTCTGGTGCTGTGCGCGCTTGGCACCCTGTGTGCCTCGGTCGGCAACATCATTGCCGTGCGCAATCACCGGCAGCAGCTGCCTGTGTTGACCTGTAATGTCTGGGGTATGTTCTATGGCAGCCTTGCCCTGTATCTCCTTGCCGGCTTGCGTGGTGAGACTGTCCGTATTGCCTGGACCGCGGAATATATCGGTTCACTGTTATACCTTGCCGTTTTCGGGTCAGTGCTCGCGTTCTGGGCCTACGTGACGCTGATCGGCCGCATTGGCCCCGATCGGGCATCCTACACAACCCTGCTTTTTCCGATTGTCGCGCTGTTGATATCGACTGTACTGGAAGGCTTCCAGTGGACGCTGTGGGCACTGGTTGGCCTGTCTCTGGTATTGTCGGGCAACTGGATTGCCATGCGCCGCAATCGCGTCTGATCAACTTTTTCTGACGGGGCCCGGATTGCCTCGGGGAGAGACAAGCATGTCCGAATTTCGCCTGAGCAAGACACACAGCATGTCGCGAGAAGCCCTGCGCGATACGGCGCGCTCACTGGCGGATCGGCTGGAGACGCAGCATGGCCTGCGGTCCACCTGGCATGGGGATGACGTTGTTGCCGTGAAGGGGTCGGGCGTGGATGCGCGTCTGGAGATCGATGACCGGCAGATAGCAGTGAACGTCAAACTGAGTCTTCTGGCGTCCCCGTTTCAGGGTAAACTGCGGGCGGAAATACAGCGCTATCTCGACGACAACATCGGTTGATCACAGGTCAGGCGAGACCACTACGCCGCGTAGAGGGTCGCTGCCGTCCACCAGCGCTGCCAGCTCTTCCGCCATGGCCTCGCCGCGCCGCAGGCAGGTCTCCCAGTTGGAGGTGCGCTGCTCCGGAGTAAAGCGCTTAAAGTCACTGCGGTCGGGTATTTTTGCCGCGGGCAGGCTGGCAACAAAAGCGGGGTGTGGACTCAGCAGCACCAGATTGTCGAACGCTCCCGGGCGGGTGTGGCGCCTCCGCAGGCCCTTGTCGAACCAGCCGGGAACAATCGCCGACGAGAAATGCGGAAACAGCATGAGACCCGTATCCGCGTAGTGTTTCAGGTCAAAATGATAGTCGATCACGCCGCCATCCCAGTACTGGCCAGGCGGTGCCCGGGAAATGTCGCGCACGCCGTTGAGCAGCAGGGGAATGGAAGCGGTCGCCAGCAGTACGTCTTCGGCATTCTGTGCCGTCAGCGGTGCGCGATGGGTATCGAAATCGTCCAGAGGAAGCCCGGGCAGGACGGCGTCCGCACTTGAGAACAGCACCCGCTGGAATGCCCGCTGCAGCAGGCTGCGGTTCAGTGTGTTGCCGGCGGCGGCGCTGGCCAGGCCCAGGGGCAGCAACAGCGGGTGGCGCGTGCCGCAGGCGCCGCGCCCCCGCGCCGTGACAATGTGCTGCCGGATTCGCGGATGGTCGGCGATGTGCGTCGCGCCGTCTGCGCCCATGATGGACCGCAGGATACTGCGGCTGGCCGCGGTGATCTCGTCACCATCGGGCCGCTGGCTGTAGGTCTGATAGATGTAGGTGTGGGCGAATCGGTCCAGTGCTGCCAGCGGATCCGGCTGCGCCAGGCAGGCGTGGCGCCAGGCACCGATCGACGAGCCAAGAGTCGCCAGAGGCTGTGACGAGCGCTGCAGAAAGTCACCGAAAAGGTAGCGGTCCAGCGCGGCCAGCACAAACCACTTCGGGCCACCGGACGCCCCCAGCAGCAGGCTGAACTGTTCCGCCGACCAGCCCTCCCGGGCCAGCCGACGCGCCGCCTCTCTGCCGGCGAAGATCTGCAGTGCGTCAGCCACGCTGGCGCACCTCTGCCGGCGTTACGCCGGTCCATTTGCGGTAGGCGCGCCGGAAATTCGACGGATCGCTGAAGCCAATCATGTAGGCGATCGATGCCAGCGGCAGACGCGTGTTTTTGAGATAGCGGGTCGCATGCTCGGCGCGAACGCTGTCCAGTAGCGGCTGAAATGAGGCGCCCTCTGCGTCAAGCCGTCGGCGCAGGGTGCGTGGGCTGGTATTGAGCATGCGCGCGACCTGCGGCATCTGCGGATACTGCCCCTCGAGCTTGCGCAACAGACTGAGAATCTGTTCGACCGCGGAGTCAGTGCCTTCCAGGTCGGTAAGCAGGCGCGCACACTCGTCTTCGTAGAGCTCGCGCAGGGCGGGATTGGACGACGGCAGGGGTGTGTCGCCCAGCCGACGGTCGAAACAGATGCGCTGGTGGCTGCAGTTGAAGTGAACGCTGTTGCTGCCGAACAAGGCGCGGTAGGTCTCGCCGTGGGCTGGCTCAGAATAGGGGAAATCGACACGCAGCATAAAGTCGCTGCGACTGAGCAGGCCGCGCAGTGTGTTCAGCATGGCGGCGGCCATGAGCTCTGCGCCGAACACTTCCATTGCCGGATCCGGTGCCGCGACCGTGGTCAATCGATAGTCCTCTTCCGTACGCTCCAGCGACAGCTCGAGCTCCGGCGACAGCAGGTGGTAGTACTTCATGAACAGGTCCAGCGCCTCGTGCAGGTCCTGGCAGGTCATGAACGCCTGGCCGAGCACCGCATGGGCGCTAAGGTTGAGGCGCTCGCCGAGGTGCAGCCCCAGCGCGGGATCCCGGGTCAGTGACTGCGCGTTGACAGCCAGCTGCATGAAATCACTCTGGCTGACGCGAGCGCCGACGCTTTGCATGCCGCTGGCCGCCAGGCTCGTTCCTGACAGAATGGCGGATAAGGAATGTCCCTGGCGTCGAACGAGATCGACCAGAATCAGTGCGTATTGTGCAGGCGTACTGGCGCGGGACATAGCCCATTTGGCCATAAATGACTGCATATTGACAAGACTTCACCTTGTTGCCACCACGGTCGAGGCGCATAGTCGATGACTGGACCAGGCCATAACAGGAGAAAACGCCATGAAAATCCAGTGGGAAGACCAGGCGCCGCGCAAGATCCAGCACTTTGCCGGTGCGGATTACCCGAAAGAGAATCCCGATCTTGAGGATTTGCTGACCAGCGACCAGGTGGATTACATTGCCGAGATTTTCCAGACGCCACTGACCGGCTCCTATAACTGGGACTACACCGTCCAGGACAACCGCATCAAAAAGCTGTATGACCTCGGCAAGCAGTTGAACTGGGATCCGGAAATGGACATTGACTGGGACCGCCCCTGGCCTGAGGAGTACCAGTCGCCGGAGCTGATGAACCTGCACGAGTACCCCCCCTACCTCGCTATGGACCAGAAGACCCGCGATGAATTCTGGCTGCATATGAATGCCTGGAGCCTGTCGCAGTTCCTGCACGGCGAGCAGGGCGCGCTGCTGGTGGCATCGCAGCTGTGCTCCTGTGCGCCGACGCTGAATGCGAAGCTGTATGCGGCGTCCCAGACCTTCGACGAGGCGCGTCACGTTGAGGTGTTCAACAAGTACCTACAGAAGCGCATCGGCGTAATGTATCCCATCAACACCCACCTCAAGAGCATTATCGACAAGATTCTCACCGATCCGCGCTGGGACATGAAATTCATCGGCATGCAGATCGTGATTGAGGGGCTGGCGCTGTCGGCGTTCAACACCACGCGGGAAACCACGCCCGATCCGGTTCTCAAGGACGTGGTTTACCTGGTCACCCGGGATGAGGCGCGCCACGTGACCTTTGGCGTGAATTACCTCGAGGAGTTCGTCAAGACGCTGACGGACGAGGAGCGGGAAGAGCGCGCACAGTTTGCCTATGAGGCCTGTGTCGTGAGCCGCGAGCGGCTGGTGGCGACCGACGTGTTCCAGCACTTTGGCTGGGACGTTGAGGAGGCACGCAAGCAGGTTCTCGAGGGTTTTGTCATGTCGACCTTCCGCAACCTGCTGTTCCAGAGGGTTATTCCCAACCTGAACCGTATTGGTCTGCTCACGGATCGCATACGGCCGAAGTTTGAGGAGCTGGGCATTCTCGAATTCGAGAATCTGGCCACCGATGGCGATATCGACTGGACGGCTCTGGAGCGTCCGCTGGATACCGCTGAGGCGCAGTCCCACGAGCAAAGCATGCTGGCCGCATTTGCCGATGCACATGCCGCGGATCAGGAAAAGAAGGCAGTTGCCCAGGGCTGAGCGGGGGTGATGTTCAGGGTCGTGGAAAAGCCGGTCGTCGCTGCAGGCGTTGCGCCGGCAAGCAGCCCCGGGGACTGATTCTGCGCTCTTCCGGGCCTCGCGGCCCGGACATCTCAGTCCCGACGGATTTTCTCTTCGAAGAACCGGTAGCCGATAGCGTCGGGAATCTGTATGAAGGTGTCGGTCCCGCGCTTGACCAGGCGCGGTGCCACCGTGACAACCGGCGTTTCTGCCGCCAATCGCAGATGCTCTGCCGGGGGATGGGGCCCGCACAGGCGATGCAGTATGGCGCGGGTGGGGAAGAGCATCCGGTAGCGCCCCTGCTCGCTGCCGGTTATGGCGTCCTCCGGGCGGACCCAGACAGACGCTACCGATTCTCTGCCGTCGTGCGTGTCTTTTTGCGACGAGGGTGCCTCGGCGAGGAAGAAGTGCGTGTCAAAACGCCGCGGCATGAAATCAGGCGTTATCCAGTGCGCGAAATGTACCAGGTCGTTTAGCGCCGGCTGCAGGGACTCCCGCTTGAGTAACTCCCGGAAACCTTGCTCACCCTGATTCAGGCGCCGTCTATCTCCATCCAGTCTGCGAAGCCATTCGCCGCTTACCCGTTCACGGCAGCCAGGCAGGCGCGCCAGCATCAACCCGCATTCTTCAAAGGTTTCACGAATCGCGGCAGTCTTTGCCGTCCGCAGCGTGTTGTCAGTGTCCGGATCATCAATCGCCTCGGCCGGCGCAGAATCGCTGTCCTGGGGTTCCTGCTTGCCGCCGGGGAACACCAGCGCGCCACCGGCAAACGCGATATCGCTGTGGCGAACTTGCATGAGGACTTCCGTGTGCCGCCCTGCGGCGCGCAGCAGAATCAGTGCTGCGGCGGGGGCCGGGGTAGGCTTGGTGCGGCCGCTGTCGGTCATGTGCGGGTCTGTGCGGGAGAGGCGATACTGTTTGTCGGCTTCAGACATGATAAAGGCCGGTTATCGCTGAGACGACCGGCCTTTTTCCAACGCTGCGGGGGCGACTGAAGGATCATTCCAGCCGACCCTTCGGAGCGTTCTTCCACCTGCGCAGGATTGTGCTGAGCAGGCGTCAATTCCGGCCGGTCAGGCGGCGAGCTTCTTGACCTGCGCGTTCAGGCGGCTCTTGTGTCGCGCGGCTTTGTTCTTGTGAATAATGCCTTTGTCGGCCATGCGGTCAATAACCGGCACTGCCTTGTCAAAGGCGGCGCGTGCCTGCTCGACGTTGCCTTCCTTAATGGCGGCGACGACGCGCTTGATTTGTGTGCGAACCAGCGAGCGGAGGCTGGCGTTGTGCAGGCGGCGCTTGTCGTTCTGACGGGCACGTTTTCTGGCCTGGGGAGAATTTGCCACAGTAAACCTCGATAGTGATAAGAAATTAGGAGCGCGGATTATTCACAGAGCAGGTATCATTGTCAACTGGTTTGGCAGGCATCCGTGTGGCA
>CAZTJR010000020.1:27512-38499 GCA_964613795.1 uncultured Alteromonadaceae bacterium
ATTATTCACAGAGCAGGTATCATTGTCAACTGGTTTGGCAGGCATCCGTGTGGCAGGCATCCGTGTGGCACGCATCCGTGTGGCACGCATCCGTGTGGTGTGCATCAGCGCGGCACCGGCCATACCCATCAGGGTTCGCAGCATCGAATGATTCAGGGAGTTTTTCAATGTCACTGCTGAGCGATACCGTGCATGTCTGGCGCAGCGCCAATGGCATGCATCACCTGGCTTGGGATCTGGCAGATTCCGACGCGCGGGTCGACGTGGAGGTGCTGACCGCCGACGAGCCGACAGACCCGGTGCGACGCCCCGGTAATGCCCAGGGCGCGTGCGTGAGTATTGCCGGATTGTGTCCGCTCACGCGTCACCGTTTCCGAGTGAGTGATGATCGCGGCACAATTGTCGACGTGGCGGCACGTGGCATGGGTCTGCAGGGGGCGGGCAACTTCCGGGATTTCGGGGGGTATCCCACGCAGTCCGGCGGGACTGTGGGCTGGGGGCATCTTTACCGCTCCGGTAATCTGTCGGCGCTCTCACCGACTGATATCGACATCATGGCGCGCCTCGATATTGATCTGGTATGTGATTTTCGCCGTGAGGATGAGCAGCGCAGAGACCCCAGCCGGCTGCCGTTGTCCGATCGCGAACCGCGCTTACTCAGTCTGCCGATTACTCCTGGCAGCCAGGCCAGTGCACTTTATGGAGAGACCAGCTCACTGGACGGGCGGGACGCCATGTTTGCCTTTATGGTCAATATCAACCGGGAATTCGTCCGCGCCCAGAGCGATCGCTTCGGCCAGATGTTCGCCGCGATTCTCGAACAGCGACCAAGGGGCCTGATCCTGCATTGTGCCGCGGGTAAGGACCGTACGGGCTTTGGCGCGGCGCTGCTTCTGTCCGCCCTGGGGGTTTCGCGGGAACACGTGCTGCACGACTATCTGCTTACCCGGCATTATTTCGACCCGTGGCAGGAGATCCCGAGGCTGCGTGCGAAATACTCCGTGGATCACCTCGACGATGATGCGTTACTGCCAATGCTGGGCGTGGATGAAGCCTATCTGGGCGCTGCTTATGCCGCTATCGCCGAGGGCTACGGCAGCATGGATACGTATCTCAAGCAGTGTCTGGGCGTGGGAGATAGCGAGCGCAAAGCGCTGGCTGCGCTGTATCTGGCGCGCTGAACATCTCAGAGGGCGGCCCAGATCATGACCAGGCCTGCGGCAGCGACCAGCAGGCTCTGACCTGCCTTGTCCAGGCGGAACAGGCCGTAGAGGTAAGCCAGCGGCGGCAGCAGCAGGGTAAACAGGCCCCAGGCATAGTCTTCTTTCCAGGCGACTATTAATAACAGAATCCAGCTGACGAACAGGGTCGCCAGGCCGAATGTCAGCAGTACAGCACTCCCGGAATCCATGCATCCTCCACGATGTCAGTTCTGGACAAAAAAATCGCTGCAACTCTACCAGATTCACGCCTCCTGGCCAGCGTTTTTGCTGGCGGAGCAGTATTGCCAGATGACGCAATCGGTGAATTTGGGTAAGGTGGAGCGCTTTTTTCAAGGAGATACGGGTGAGCGACCCCTACGCGGATATAAGGCCTTACGGCGATGACGAAGTGGCTGACGTGCTGTCTCGCCTGTTGTCTGACCGGGAAGTGCTGCAGGCGGTGGCGGCGTTCCGCTTTGGCTTCCTGGCGCAGGCCATGCCATTTATATTGCGGCCGGCCGTGCGCTGGTACCTCATGCGGCAGGTGCGCGATGTGGACTCGGTCGCGGATCTGCAGTCGGTCGTGCGTCACTACATGGATCGTATGATCGAGTCGACCACGGCTGGCTTCACAGTTTCAGGACTCGGGCAGCTGGATCCGAAGGTGCCCTGTCTTTTTATCAGCAATCATCGCGATATTGCCATGGACCCGGCGTTCACCAACTATGCGCTGCATTCCGACGGGCGCGATACGGTGCGTATCGCCATTGGCGACAACCTGCTCACGAAACCCTGGGTTTCGGACCTCATGCGCCTGAACAAGAGTTTTATCGTGCGCCGTTCAGCCAGCGGACCGCGGGAGCTGTTGACACGCTCTCGCCATCTCTCGGACTACATTCGCCACTCTCTCAACGACGAGCGTGCCCCTATCTGGATTGCCCAGCGCGAGGGGCGTGCCAAGGATGGGCTCGATCGAACGGAGCCGGCCATTATCAAGATGCTGACGCTGGGACGCGACAAGGCCACTGAAGGTTTTTCCGACTACGTGGCTGCACTGAACATCGTTCCGGTCTCCATTTCCTACGAACTGGATCCTTGCGATGCCCTGAAGGCAAACGAGGTGTGGCAGCGGCGTGAGCGTGGTGATTACGCCAAGGGTGCACAGGAGGATGTCGCTTCCATCGGCGCGGGAATATCTGGTGACAAGGGGCGTGTTCACGTCAGTTTCGGTACGCCGCTCGGCTCTGGTTTCGACACGCCCGCCGAGGTAGCGCGTGAAGTCGATCGGCAGGTCATCGGTAACTACTGCCTTCATCCGACCAATTTGCAGGCGTACTACATGCTGGGAGGTAGCCCGGACGATGCGCGCGGACTGCATCAGGAGTCGGGCTCGGTGTCGGAGGCAGCATTTGCCGCGCGCATTGAGGCGATTCCCGAGTCGCAGCAGGCCGATGCGCTTGCCCTCTACGCCAACGCAGTGCGCAGTAAGATACTGTTGCGCGATCTCGGCAGCCCCGACATTGCTGGCTGACGAGGTCAAGGACACGATCCGCGAGGCCTATAATGCGGTGATCGCGGCCCGCGGTCTGGTGCCGCGCTGGGGGCAGCGGCAGATGATTGCCGAAATCGCGCGAACCCTGGGCCGGATCCCCGAGGCTGATGAAGCGCCCGCCGAAGGGCCGGCGATCTGCGTGGTCGAAGCGGGCACGGGCACCGGCAAGACCATTGCCTATTCTCTGGCGGCCATTCCTCTGGCCAGGGCACGGCGCAAGCGGCTGGTAGTCGCCACGGCCACGGTCGCCCTGCAGGAGCAGTTCATCAACAAGGACCTGCCGGATATCCGCGCGAGCAGCGGCCTGAACTTCAGCGTGGCGCTGGCCAAGGGTCGCCGTCGCTATGTTTGCCTGAGCAAGCTGGACCGTCTGCTGGAACAGCGGGAAACTCCTCAGACGAGCATACCTCTTTACCCGGACGAAATTCCGGCGGCAGCGATACAGCATGCGCTACCCGTCTACGAGGATATGGTGGAGGCACTGGCGCGCGGTGACTGGGACGGTGACCGCGACAGCTGGTCGGGCCAGGCGTCTGACGAATTATGGTTGAGCGTTACCACGGACCATAGCCAGTGCACCGGCAGGCGCTGCCCGAATGTAGGCCAGTGCAGCTTCTTTCGCGCCCGTGACGAACTGGAGAGCGCCGACATTATAGTCAGCAATCACGACCTGGTACTTGCGGATCTGGCGCTCGGTGGCGGCGTTATCCTGCCGGCCCCCGAAGATGTGATCTATATCTTCGACGAGGGACACCACCTGCCGGACAAAGCGCTCAATCATTTTTCCTCTTTCTGTCGCCTCCACAGCACCCGGCAATGGCTGCAGGACAGCGGTAAGAGCCTCGCTCAGTCGAGCACCTCGCTGGCGCAGATGACGGGCCTCGAGCGCGCTGTCACCGCGATGCCGGAGGACATGGCAGAGCTGTCACGATCGCTGCAGATCCTGGAAGAGCAGCTTGCGGAACTGGCACCCGGGGAGGCCACCAGCGCCGGGCGTGAAAGTGATCGCTTGCGCTTTCCCAACGGCCATGTGCCAGCCCCACTGCAGACACTGGCTGCGGGGCTTGCGGGCGGTTTTGGCAGGCTGGCAGAGACGCTGGCGCGTCTCGAGGCGCGATTGGAAGATGCCGTGGAGGAGGGCGATAGTGGCGTCGATCGAACGGAGCTGGAGGACTGGCACCTGGCAATAGCCGGCATGCGCGGACGCTGCGAATCCGCGCTGGACCTGTGGCGGGACTATGCGGTGTCCGGAAAGGATGAAGAACCGCCGCGGGCGCGCTGGATGAACCGCGTGCCGATTGGTGGGCAGGAAGGCTACGAGCTCTGCTGCAGTCCCATTCTCGCCAACGACATACTCACCGAGCATCTCTGGTCGCGTGCAGCAGGGGTGGTGATCACCTCTGCGACGATTACCGCACTGAGTCGCTTTGACCGCTTTATCCAGCGTTCCGGTGTGCCCGATGATTCGGTGTTCAAGGTGGTCGCGAGCCCCTTCAATTATGCCAATGCAACCTTTGCAGTGCCGGTGATGCAATCGGATGCGGGTGATGCTGAGGCGCATACCTCGGAGCTGGTGAGGCTGTTGCCCGGGCTTCTGGCGGACAACGCGGCTGCGCTGGTTCTTTTCGGCTCACGTCGCCAGATGCAGGCGGTGGTGGCGGGCATGGCAGGTGATCTTGGCGACCGACTGCTGGTGCAGGACGACTACAGTAAACAGGAAATTCTGCGCCGCCACAGGGAAGCGGTGGACGCAGGGCGCGGCAGCGTGATATTCGGTCTTGCCAGCTTTGCCGAGGGGGTGGATCTACCCGGTGATTACTGCAGGCACGTAGTGATTGCGAAGATACCTTTCGCCGTTCCCGACAGTCCGCTGGAGGCGGCACTTGCCGAATGGATAGATAGCCGTGGGGGAAATGCCTTCATGGAGATCAGCGTGCCCGACGCGGCGCTGCGTCTGGTGCAGGCCAGTGGGCGGCTGCTGCGCACGGAAAACGACAGCGGACGAGTAACCCTGTGCGATCGGCGTATTCTTACCCGACGCTACGGACGGGAGATTCTCGATTCACTGCCGCCGTTCCAGCGTGAGCTGGGCCCTTCGGGGTCAGGTCCGGCCCGGACCTGACCCCGAAGGGAGGTGGAGTCTAGAAGCTGTAGTTCACCGTGGCACCGTACATGCGCGGTGGTTCAATGAAGCCACTGAACGACCCGGTCTGTGCCGGCGTATCAAAACCAATGTTGAGCACGGTTTCATCCGTCAGGTTCTTGCCC
Organism: uncultured Alteromonadaceae bacterium; assembly: GCA_964613795.1. GTDB lineage: Bacteria > Pseudomonadota > Gammaproteobacteria > Pseudomonadales > Halieaceae > Chromatocurvus. Next base: position 32,535 of record CAZTJR010000020.1, read on the forward strand.
CAGATTTCCAGGCGCCAGACATCATCGGCGGCACCGATGCCCACGGTGGCGTTCAGCGTCCAGATCGCATCCTGCTTCGCAAGAATTTCGTTATCCTGGGCGGTGTTGAAGCTGGAGCGGTAGCGCCAGCTCGTGGCTGCACTGAAGGCGAGGCCATCCGCCACTGGACGGTTGTAGGCCAGACTCCCGGACCAGGTCAGGTCGGAAACGAAATTCGGCGTTTCTCCGGTAAGGTTCTGGTCGGGAACGATCCCCAGAGCCCGTGCGCGCAGCCCCGCCGCCTCCTGCTGGGCGATAGTGCTGGAGGCATTGGTGAAATCCTCGTACTCAATGTCCTGCCAGACAACGCCGCCGCTGAAGGTCCAGTAGTCTGTGGGCATCCAGTTGTAGTCGACCTCCAGACCCGTGCCCTGGATCTCTCCCGCGTTGCGCAGCGTGAACGCAACGCCATCAAAGGAATTGGTCTGGAAGTCCTTGGTTTCCTGGTAGAACACGGTGGCGTTGAACTGCAGCGTGCGGTCGAGCAGGAAAGACTTCAGGCCCAGCTCATAGCTGTCGCTGGTTTCTGAGTCGAACTGGTTGTTGGCAAAGGTGGGCGTCGGATCACCCGGCTGCTGGCCAATGGTGCCGTTGAGGTTAAGGCCGCCGGCCTTGTAGCCCTGGGCGAAGCGTGCAAACAGCGAAACATTGTCTGACATCTCGTAGTTGAGGTTGGTGGTCATGGAGAAGTCGTCGTCCTCGAAGCTGTCCGATGCCGGGTCCGAGCTGAGATGCACCTGGATGGGTCGCAGTGCCCAGAACAGGCCGTCGTTACCGCTCAATGACGCCGCGCGCAGGTCTCTCGCAGAGTAGGGATCGTTAGCCGTTGTGATGTAGGAGGCTTCCTTTTGCTCATCCGTGTAGCGGCCGCCGATCGTCCAGCTCAGCTGCTCGGTCAGGTTGAAGGTGACCTGACCGAAAACTGCGACGCTTTCTGAGTTGTAGTCAACGGACTCGCGGGCGCCGGTGCCCGTCAGTGCCGTGGTGGGCGACCAGTTCAGGGGGTTGGCTGCACCGCCGGGTGCGCCGTCGCCAATATCCACCAGACCCGAGCCCAGGATATCGGAAACCTGACCGCCGGCGGCAACAATTTCCGGGTCCGTCAGCAGGCGGGCAATGCCGACCTGGGACAGGTAGGCGGCGGCATCCGGGCCCCATTCAAAGCGACCGGTCCCCTTGATATCCTGATCGAAATAGAAGCCGCCGATGGTCCAGTCGGCATTGCCCCGGGTGCCGGAGAAACGCACTTCCAGCGAGATCTCGTCGATATCCTGGCCGCGCCCGCCGCGCCAGATATCCGCGGTGCGCATGTCGATATCACCGTAGGGATTGGTCTCGAAGAAACGGTAGGCGCCGATCAGCGTCATGTCGATGTTGTCGCTCAGCGCCGTGTTGAGCTCTGCTGACACACCGCCGTCCTCAAAACTGTCGTCGGCGCTCGCCGCCGTTGTGCGCGTTCCCTCGTAGTCGTCGGGATTAAGGAACTGGCCGTCAAAGGTGACCTCCTGCGGAACCGTGGAGCCGGGCGTACCCTGCTGCAGTGGTACGCCAATCCTGAAGTTGGCGAATGCCGGGCTCAGTGCACCGAGACCGGCCGGGCTGCCGATAAGCAGCTGGGCGCTGCTCGCATCAAAAATCTGCACCGGAACACAGCAGCGCTCGTTGGTTTCGGTATAGTCGGAGATCAGTCGCAGTGACGTCGTTTCATTGATGTCCCATAGCAGCTGCGCACGCAGCGAATAGCGATCGCGGTCATTCCACTGTTCGCCGCTGAACGTATCATCAATGTACCCGTCCCGCTCCTGCCAGGTGCCGGCAAGCCGCCATGCAAGATTGTCGGTGATGGGCCCGGTCACGCTGCCGCGCACCTGCTGGAAGCCGAAATCACCGATGCCGACAGACAGGTTGCCGCCGAATTCCTGTTCGGGTTGCTGGGAGCGAACGCTGATGACGCCCGCGGAGGTGTTGCGTCCAAACAGGGTGCCCTGGGGACCGCGCAGAACCTCAATGGATTCGAGGTCAACGAAGTCACCGAGTGCAGCGCCCGGACGACCGCGGTAGACGTTGTCGATGAAGACGCCCACCGATTGTTCAAGGCCGGAGTTCTGCCCGGCGGTGCCGATGCCGCGGATGGTAAGAATTGACTGGGTGGCGCCGGTGGAGCTGTTGAAAACTACGCTGGGCGCGACCTGCTGAAGTTCCGAAAGATCGCGAATCTGTGCGCGGTTTAGGGCTTCGCTGCTGTAGGACGCAACGGAGACAGGCACTTCAAGAGTGGATTGTTCACGTTTCTGCGCGTAGACCGTCACTTCCTCAAGCAGGCGTGAAGACCCCTCTTCCTGCGCCACGGCACCGCTCGCGATGGCGACGGCCAGAAGAAGAGGCGATGTGCGAAAGTGCTTCTGTTGCATTGTGTTGCTCCTTACCCGGTTTTTTTATAGATATGTTGTGTTGTCCGATTATTGTTGTGTTTTCGCGGTAACGGATGGATGCAGTTATTGACTCCCTGTTTATTGACTCCCTGTGTAGAAACGTGTGCTCGGTAACGTGTCTCGGGGTCCAGTATTTATCGCCCTTTGCGAATAATCAACCATACATTTGAGAGCGGTGCGAGGCTCTCTGCCTCGTCTGTGAATTATTGACACTAATAGCGTCGAGTCTCATGGGGGCTGTCGGACGCCATTGGCGTTAGCGCGCGGTGTGGGTCATGAGGGAGGATCGAGTTGGATATAAAAAAACCGGCAGGGACGCTGCCGGTTTCCGGTAGCTGCCGCGGGCCATGCAACCCGCAAGCAGCGCTGGTTCTGCAGGCCAGCGTATCAGAAGTTGTAGGTCACCTCTGCGCCATACACTTCCCCCTTCGCCAGAGGCGCGAAGGTTCCGCCCAGCGGCAGCGGTCCCAGTGCCTGTGGCAGCTGCGTTGCGCCCCCATGTTTGACCGTATCCAGCAGATTGCGGCCGTAGAGTGAAAACACCCAGTGGTTGTCGTTGCTGTAGAAATCGATGCCGGCATCCAGAATGTCCTGCTCGTTGATCAGGCCGCGGTTGTCATCAGTGAAGAAGGTGCTGTCCCGGTAGGCATAACTGACGCGCGCTGTGGCATAGCCCCAGCTGCCAACGTTCCAGTCATAGTTCAGGCCAACGCTATAGGTCCATTCTGGTGCCCGGGGAAGGTCCAGGTCCTTGTCTGCGGCATTGATGTCGCCGTCGCCATTCAGGTCAAAACGCACGGAATCGTACTCGGCATTCAGATAGCCCACCGACGCCAGCAGCAGCAGGCTGTCGGTGATTCGGAACGTACCGTCAACCTCGAGCCCCCAGAGGACAGCGTCTGCAGTGTTGTCGATCACCTGAACCACGGCGGATTCACCGCTGGCGGTGTTCACTTCGCGCTGCATGTCGTCGACCATTGTGTAGAACATTGCCGCATTGAGACGACCCCAGCTATTGCTGGACTTATAGCCGATTTCGAAGCTGTCTACCTGCTCTTCATCGAAGGGTCCCGGGGTCGCCACCGGGCTGGTGTTGCGCAGGTTGTAGCCCCCGGAGCGGAAGCCACGGCTCCAGTGACCATAGAGACGCGAGGTGTCCGTCAGCACGTAGCTGAGGCCCAGCTTCGGTGACCAGGTTGTCCAGCTTTCATCGTCGTTGAAGTCCAGCGGGCAGTCGCCTCGCGTGACGATATTACAGCGCGTATCGACGCCGGTGATCAGGTTGGCATAGGTCAGTGTACCCGTGCCCAGTGTTGCAAGAGGATCGAGCTGATTGGTGTTCAGTGCGAGTGTTGCGATCTCGGCTGATTTTTCCTCTTCGGTATAGCGCAGCCCCGCCGTCAGGGTCAGCCTGTCGCTGAGGTCGTAGTCGACCGCCGCAAAAAAGCCGAGCGTCTCAACCTGATAGTTGCCGCCGCCGTCCTGGATCTGGAAGGGGACATCCGGACCCAGCGCGCCACCCGTGGCCTGCGCCGTTACGGCACCAAGCAGGTCTCGGCGCTCGTGGTAGGCGATATCGTTATCGAACCAGTAAGCACCGGTGGTGACGTTGGCGTTGCCGAAGCGACCGCTATAGCGCAGTTCCATACTGTGCTGCTCGGCCTCGAGCCAGGTTGGGGCGTGGAAGGCAGCGAAAGGCTGCGCATCGATGTCGCTCAGCGCCTCTGAGCTGGAATCCCGATAGCCATAAATGAAGGTCACGTTGCCATCACCCAGGCTCACGCCCTGGTCGTACTGCACTGTCAGGAAGTCAGTCTCGATGGTCTGGAATCCGTCCAGGTCGTTGGACACGCCAAAGCTGTCTCGATCAAAGAAGGTGCTGCTGGGAGGCGGCGTGGCGCCTTCGTTGCGTTCACGGCCGTTGAGGTGTGACTGGGCAACGGGGCCATCTCCTGTAATGTCGGTGTATTCGTAGCGGACCACCAGTTCGCTCAGGTCGGTCGGGTTCCAGACCAGAGTCGGGCGGATCATGGTCTGCTCGACTGCGCCGTAGTCCTCGCCGTTGAACTGGTTCTCGAAGTAGCCCTCGTCTTCGTTGTAATAAGCGGTGAGCTTGAGGCCCAGATTGTCCGTGACCGGTCCGCCGATGGTGCCCATGGCATAGTAGTTCATGCCACCTTCGCCGCCGCCATCGCTGGCGACCCGGACCGTCCCTTCAAACTCCTCACCGGGCTTTTTGGTGTTCATCAGAATGGCGCCGCCGGTGACGTTGCGACCGAACAGAATGCCCTGGGGGCCGCGCAGTACCTCAATGCTCTCGAGGTCGAATACATCGAAAATGATGCCGTTGTTGACGCCCAGATAAACACCGTTGACGAAGACGCCGACGGTCGGGTCAATGGACGGGATGGAGCTGTTGATGCCGAGGCCGCGAATGGAAAAGTTCTGCGTACCGCGCGTGGTGCCGACATCATCGAGGGCCACGTTCGGCATGCCGACGGCGAGGCTGGTCAGATCGCGTACCTTGAGTGCCTGAATCTGATCGCTGTTGAAGGCGGCGATGGACATCGGAACATCCTGTGAGCCCTCTTCGCGTTTGCGCGCGGTGACAACAACCTCCTCCAGCAGCGACGCTGAGCCGCCGCGCCGGGCGGGCTCCTGTGCTGTAACAGATGTAGTGAAAACACCGCTTGCCACGGCAACGGCGAGTACAAGTGGAGGCAGTGAAGGTCTGGTGGAATGCATAGGGATCCTTTTCGTACTTAGTTAGGCTTATAGGGCTGCCTGTTGTCACGAGTGGCAAGCGAACGTGGCCCGCGGGGCGCAATGGCGCGTAACGACAACACACAACAGGCGGGCAGTGTTACGGCCGAGCACATTGAATTCAATGGCGTAGAACGTGAATTTTTTTACCTTTCCGCACCGTCTTGCGTTGATCGAAAAAGCGCTATGCGGCGTAGGCACTTTCAGGTGGCATTATGTCATTCCAAACGGTTATACCGAATCGATTTACTTAGATCGTGTTAGTACTAGAATGGCAGCTCTTTTACTGTCAGCAGACGGCCAGCGACACCGCTCGGCCAGGGAGGTTTCCGGCAAATGGCCGCAGTGCAATCCGCGCAGGTGACCTGGGTTCACCATTGGAACGATCGATTGTTCAGCTTTGCCACCGAGCGCGAGCCCGGCTTTCGCTTTGAGAACGGCCACTTCACCATGGTCGGGCTCAAGGTTGACGACAAGCCCGTGCTGCGGGCCTACAGCATCGCCAGCGCGAATTACGAAGACCACCTGGAATTCTTCAGCATCAAGGTGGATGACGGCGCCCTGACGTCCCGTCTCCAGCATATTCAGGTCGGGGACGAGGTCCTGCTGGGCCGCAAGCCCGTGGGTTCGCTAGTACTCACAGACCTGCATCCCGGGCGTTCCCTGTATCTTTTTGCGACAGGCACCGGTCTGGCGCCCTTCCTGTCGATCATTCGTGACCCGGATGCCTA
>CAZTJR010000020.1:38599-60498 GCA_964613795.1 uncultured Alteromonadaceae bacterium
TCCGCAATCCTGGATGAGCGCGGGTTTGTCGTGTCTCCGAACCAGGGAACGGCAGGCGACTACGTGATCGAGCGTGCCTTTGTCGGGTAAAAAGTCGGGTAAAAAGCCGCACGCCATGCCGGGTAAGCGGGTTGCCTGGAGCGGGTGATGGGAATCGAACCCACGTCATCAGCTTGGGAAGCTGAGGTTCTACCATTAAACTACACCCGCACGCATTCAAGGTTAGCGCGAAGCCCTTATCAGGTAAAGCCGGCCCGCCGTCGCTCGAAACCAACAGCACGTCGATGTCTCGACAGCATCTCGATAACGTGCTGATCCTGGACCGTTTCCCCAAGCGCTGTCCTGACGACAGGGCGCCGCTGCAGGACGTTTACATATGCCGAAAGAGCAGAGCCTTTACATCGAAGTTGCAGAAGTGCTCATTGACGTGGAGTCGGAGCTCCGACAGCAGTCGCTATGGCGGTCGTCCGAACCAGGAGCAGAAGCGCTGGCCTCCACCCAGCCTTTCTGTTTCGACACACTCAGTCTGCCAGAGTGGCTGCAGTTCGTCTTCCTTCCCCGCATGTACGGGATGATGGAAAGCGGGCAGCGCCTGCCGGAGGCCTGCGGCATAGCACCGATGGCAGAGGAGTATTTCCGCGGCACGCCGCTGGTACATGGCAGTCTCATTCCGTCGCTGCGGCGACTGGACCGTCTGCTGTGTGGCGATGAGGGGCCTCGGGCCGGGTAGTGATACTCAAAGCGACTACGGCGCAAGACGCCAGGTAAGTTCGAGACCGAGCACCCTGCCCTTGGCCAGGGGAGAGAAGGTGCCGCCGAGGGGCTGGCCGATAAACACTTCCGGTAGCTGCGAATCGCCCCCGTGCTTTACGCTGTTCAGCAGGTTGCGACCGTAGGCAGCGACCTGCCAGTGGCCGTTTGCGCTGATGTAATCAATGCCGGCATCCACCACATCCTGGGCCAGAATGAACCCCGCGTTGTTGTCGGTATAAGCCACCCGGTCGCGATAGCTATAGGATAAACGAGCTCCGATTTCGGCGCCATTGTGCAGAGCGCGTCGATAGTCACCGCCAAGGCTTCCCGTCCATTCCGGCGCCCGCGGCAGATCCAGCGCATGGTCAAGTGCGTTGACCTGCCCATCGCCGTTAAGATCAAAGCTGACCTTGTCATAGTCTGCATCCAGATAGCCCAGGGATGCCTGTAGTTGCAGCCCCTCCGCTACCTGAAACTGCCCATCCAGCTCCAGCCCGGCGATGTCCGCGACCGCGGTATTGCGTATCAACTGAAGAATGCCGGCCGATTCACTTGGCAGATTGACTTCCCGCTGCATATCATTGACGCGGGTGTAGAACGCGGCGGCATTGAGGCGCCAGCGCTCACCGGCACGCTTGTAGCCGAGCTCCATGCCGTCGACCTGTTCTTCACCGAATGGGCCGGGAGGTTCGGCCGAATTCGAGTTGCGCAGGTTGTAGCCTCCTGAACGGAAGCTGCGTGTCCAGCTGGTGTAGACATGGGTATTCGCGTCGGGTCGCCAGGAAAGCCCAAGCCGTGGAGCGAGAGTGTCAAACTGCGCTTGATCAACAAAATCGAAGGGGCAGTTGTTGTCGAGCACGATATTGCAGGGCGTGCTGTTGAGGTTGAAAGATGCGACCTTCACGCTTTTTTCCTCGTTTGACCAGCGCAATCCGGCATTCACCGCCCAGTGTTCGTTCAGCGCGTAATCCGCTGCCGCGAAGACACCGAAGGTCTGGGTATTCTGCTGGCCGCCACCGTCCTGCGTGGCAAGAGCGCGACCATTGTCGCTGAACTCTCCGAGAAACAGCCGGCGATCGTGATACGAGAGCTCCCCCTTGAACTGGTATAGTCCCACCGTGATATCCGTGCGGTCGGCAAAGCGCCCGCTATAGCGCAGTTCGTTGCTCCACTGCATCGCGTCTACCCAGCCGGGTGAATGGAACAGAAACACCGGTTGGCCATCGATATCGCTCATGCCCACGGATTCGGACTGCTGCCAACCGAAAATATGCGTAACGGTACCGTCGCCGAGGGCAACGTTGCGATCCCACTGCAGTGTCACCAGATCGGTGGAGACGTCCTGGTATCCCTTTTCATCAATGGAAAAATGCAGGCTATCGCGCGGGTTGTTTACGGGCGTTCCCGGAAAACCCGATCCATTGGTATGGGACTGCGTTGCCGGACCATCACCCTCGATGTCCGTGTTCTGATAGAACAGGGTGACCGTCGTATCGGCGTCCGGTGTCCACTCCAGAGTGCCGCGCAGCATGCGCTGGGTGATGGCACCGACGTCCTCGCCGTCGAAGTCGTTTCTGAAGTAGCCTTCGTCATCGTTGTAATATGCCGAAAAGCGGCCGCTCAGGGTGTCCGTGATCGGGCCGCTGACGCCCGCCATGAGGTAGCGGTTCAGGCCGCCGTCGCCACCTCCTTCGAGGGCGCTGCGAACATCGACTTCCAGCGCGTCACCGGGCCTGCGCGTCTGCAGCAGCAGCGCGCCACCGGTGACGTTGCGACCGAACAGCACACCCTGGGGACCGCGCAGGACTTCGACGCTGGCGAGGTCGAACACATCGAAAATCATGTCGTTGTTCACGGCCAGGTAAACGCCGTTGACAAAGAGACCCACAGTGGGATCGATAGAGGGAATGGAACTGTTGATGCCAAGGCCGCGGATGGAAAAGTTTGCCGTGCCGCGGCGGGTGCCCACGTCATCGAGGATCACATTCGGCAGGCCCGTGGTGAACTGGGTGAGATCACGGATACGCAGGGCGTCTATCTGCGCGCCGCTGAAGGCGGTGATGGCCACCGGCGCATCGATTGGTGCCTCACGGCGCTTGCGCGCCGTGACGACAATCTCCTCCAGCATCGACGGCGCCGTGGAGGCCAGGACCTGGTTTGCCGGCACTAGCGCCAATGCCATCAGGCTTGACGCAACGGCAGCGCTTCTGGCCTGCAGGAGAACGGAGGTGGCGGCGGTAGTAAGCCGGCCATGTCTGGAAGAATGCATCGATCTACGCCCCATCGCTGGATTGCCGAGGACGGCACCACTGACAGCGGTGCCGGCGGGGCGTATTAAGTCAGCAGACGCAGGAGCCTGTCAACCAAAAACCTTGCTTATAGTTAACAGGGGTGGTGACCCGGGGCTCACACGCGCTCGACGATTGTGGTGATGCCCTGGCCAAGACCTATGCACATGGTCGAGATCCCCAGCGACAGGTCGCGATCCTGCATGACCGTCAACAGAGAGCCGGTGATGCGGGTTCCGGAGCAGCCGAAGGGATGACCCAGGGCAATGGCGCCACCGTGGACGTTCACCTTGTTCTCCATGTCATCGAGCAGATCGAGATCCTTGAGCACGGGTAAGGCCTGTGCCGCGAAGGCCTCGTTCAGCTCCACCATATCGATATCGGCGATCGACAGGCCGCTGCGCTTGAGCGCTTTCTTGGTTGACGGAACCGGGCCGTAGCCCATGATGGAGGGATCAACGCCCGCCAGGGTCATGCTGCGAATACGCGCAACGGGCGCCATGCCCAGTGCCTGAGCGCGCTCCGCCGACATGACGAGCATGGCCGATGCGCCGTCCGAGATCTGCGAGGAAGTGCCCGCAGTGACGCTGCCCTGGGGGTTGAAGGCGGGTGCCAGGCTGGCGAGGCCTTCCAGGGTGGTATCGGGACGTATGGTTTCGTCGCGCTCGACCAGCGTGAGCGCACCGTGGCCGTCGTGGCCCTCTACTGGAATGATTTCCCGTGCGAACTTGCCGTCAATGGTCGCCTTGTGCGCCAGCTGGTGCGAGCGCAGCCCCAGCTTGTCCTGATCTTCGCGGCTGATGCCGTGCATCATGCCGAGGTATTCGGCGGTCATTCCCATCATGCCCGCCGCCTTGGCCACGTTAAGCCCCATGCGCGGGTTCATGTCGACGTCGTCCATCATGGGGAGGTGGCCAAGGTGCTCAACGCCGCCGACGAGATAGACGTCCCCAATGCCAGCCATGATGTTGGCGGCGGCGGTGTGCAGCGCCGACATGGAGGAGCCGCACAGGCGATTGACCGTCTGTGCGGGCACACTGGAGGGCAGCTGTGCGCGCAGTACGATGTTGCGCGCGAGGTTCATGCCCTGCTCGCCCCGCTGCAGCACGCAGCCCCATATCAGGTCGTCAATTTCCACCGGATCCAGCTTGTCGTTGCGCGCCAGCAGACCACGGATCACCGCAACGGACAGGTCGTCCGCGCGGACGTTGCGAAAGCAGCCGTTTTTCGATCGCCCCATGGGACTGCGGGCGAAGTCGACAATCACGGCGTCTCTTGAATTCATGCTCACGATAATTCTCCCTTGATGCCCGCGTTTCAGTAGTAGGTAGTGCCGTCGGCGAGCTTTGCGCGCATGCCTTCGGTGAGCTCATAGGTCTTGCCGAGGTCACTGAACTTTTCCGAGGCCGCGGCGATGCTGTCCATGCCAACGCTGTCCATCCAGCGGAAGATGCCGCCACGGAAGGGCGGGAAACCGAGACCGTAAATGAGCGCCATGTCTGCTTCTGCGGGCGTACCGACAATGTCTTCCTCGAGGCAGCGGGCCATTTCCGTTGCCATCGGCAGCATCATGCGCATGATGATAGCGTCCGCCTCGAACTCGCGGCGCTCGCCTGCAACCTCGCTGATCAGCGTGTATGCGGTATCGCTGGCTTCTTTCGTTGGTTTGCCGCGCTTGTCGGTGCCGTGATCGTAGAAGCCCTTGCCGTTTTTCTGTCCGTAACGGTCGTTCTCGTACATCACCTCCGTGGCGGTCTTGAAATCCAGCTGCATGCGGTCGGGAAAGCCCTCGGCCATGACGCCGGCCGCGTGTACGCCCGTATCGATACCCACGACATCCATCAGATAGGCCGGCCCCATCGGCCAGCCCCAGCGCTGCATGACTTTATCTACGGCCTGGAAGTCGGCGCCGTCGCGCACCAGCTTGGAAAAGCCGTCGAAGTAGGGGAACAGCACACGGTTGACCAGAAACCCCGGGCAGTCTCTGACCACCACTGGCTTTTTGCCCATTTGCCGAGCAAACGCAACGGTGCGGGCAATGGCGGCATCCGAGGTCTGTTCGCCGCGGATTACCTCTACCAGCGGCATGGCGTGGACGGGGTTGAAGAAGTGCATGCCGCAGAAATTCTCCGGCCGCTTCAGAGCCTCTGCGAGCGAGGTGATGGAAATGGTCGAGGTGTTCGAGGTCAGGACCGTATCGTCGGTGACCGTCTGCTCCACCTCGGCCAGCACGCTGTGCTTGACCTTCGCATTCTCGACCACTGCTTCGACCACGATATCCACGTCATCAAAGCCCTCGTAACTGAGGACCGGATCGATACTGTTGAGAACGCCCGCCATTTTCTCGGCTGTCATGCGTCCGCGATTGACGCGCTTTGACAGCAGCTTGCCCGCCTCGGAAAGTCCCAGATCCAGCCCTTCCTGGTTGATATCCTTCATGCGGATAGGTACGCCCTTGTAGGCGGACTGATAGGCAATGCCGCCGCCCATGATGCCGGCGCCCAGGACCGCGGCGCGTTCTACCTTGCTGTCTGCCTGCTTTTCCCAGCCCTTGGCCTTTTTTGCCAGCAGCTGGTCGCCGAGGAAGACGCCAACAAGTGCCGCCGCCGCAGAGGTCATGGCGAGCTCCACAAAGCCTTCGGCCTCTACGGCCAGCGCGCCTTCCAGATCCTTGCCGCGCGCCTTCTCAATGACATCTACCACCTTTATGGGTGCGGGATAATTCTTGCCCGCCTGCTGCGCGACCATGGCCTTCATCGTGAAAAACGCCATTGTCGCTTCGGTATCGTTCATCGGCAGCGGGCGGCTCTTGGCCTGGCGCCGGCTGGTGTAGTCCAGCTTGCCGTCCACAGCGCTGTGCAGAACGCTCAGGGCGACATCGCGCAGCTCTGCGTGTGCAGCGACGGCATCCACGGCGCCCGCCTTCAGGGCTGCTTCGCCACTCTGCTCCTGTCCCGTGGTAATCCAGGTCACGGCCTCATCCACGCCGATCATGCGCGGAAGCCGGACGGTGCCACCCCAGCTGGGCAGAATGCCGAGCTTGGTTTCCGGCAGGCCGATCTTCGCCTGTTCGCTCATAACGCGAAAATCGCAGGCCAGGCAGACTTCCAGGCCGCCGCCCATGGCGTAGCCGTTGATTGCGACACAGGTGGGGAAGGGCAGGTTCTGCAGCCGGTTGAAATTGCCGTTGTTGACCGCGGTAAATTTGAGAATCTCGTCCTTGCCCGCCCCGAACATGGCGGTGAACTCGGTGATATCTGCGCCGACGATGAACACGGGCTTGCCGCTGGTGACCAGCAGGCCTTTAAGGTCCTGTTCCTTGTCAATGGCGTCCAGGGCGGCGGTCAGGTCGCTGACGGTGGCATTGTTGAACTTGTTGACTGACTCGCCCTTCAGGTCGAAATGCAGTTCGGCAATATCGCCGTCCAGTCGCTTAACGGTCAGTGCATCACTCTGGTAAATCATGAGCAGGTCCTGTCGCAGGTTCTATTTATGCCGACCCATGGCATGGCCGGCGGAAAGAGGCATGGCGCACAGTGTAGCGATTTACCTGTCGCCTGTGAATTTGTTGCTGCGCACTGGCCGCCGTCCCGGCAAAGGCGGACTGTCGTAGGAGATCTCAGGCGCCGCGAGTCGTGAGAAGCAGGGCTTCCATCAGTGCTTTCTGCGCGTGCAGCCGGTTTTCCGCCTCCTCCCAGATCACACTGTCCTCTGCATCCATCAGGCCGGCGCTGATTTCCTCGCCGCGGTGTGCTGGCAGGCAGTGCAGATAAAGCGCATCGCTGGCGGCATGGCTCATGAGTTCGGCGTTGACCTGATAGGGCGTGAAACGTTCGATGCGGGCCGCCTGTTCGTCTTCTTGCCCCATGGACGCCCACACGTCGGTGACAACGAGATCGGCTCCGCGAACGGCATGCACAGGTTCGTGCAGCAGCTCTACGCGGTCGCGGTTTGCCTCAAGAAGGTCACTGCGCGGTTCGTAACCCGGTGGGCAGGCAATACGCAGCGAAAAATCGAACTGGCGTGCGGCGTTGATATAGGACTGGCACATGTTGTTGCCGTCGCCAACCCAGCACACGCTGCGTCCGGCAATGCTGCCGCGGCGCTCTATCCATGTCTGCATGTCAGCCAGTAGCTGACAGGGGTGGAAATCGTCAGTGAGTGCATTGATGACCGGCACTGAGGAGTGAGCGGCAAAGCGCTCGACGATGTCGTGGCCAAAGGTGCGGATCATGACGAGGTCGACCATTGATGAGATTACCCGCGCCGAGTCCTCGATCGGCTCGCCGCGACCGAGCTGCGTATCCTGCGGCGAGAGGAACATTGCCTTGCCGCCCAGCTGTGCAATGCCCGCCTCGAAGGATACGCGCGTGCGCGTAGAGGACTTGGCGAACACCATGGCCAGCACGCTGCCCGGGAAACGTCGCTGGTCAACACCTTCCCGGCGCTCCCGTTTCATGTCGATAGCGCGCTCGATAATTCGCATTAGATCTGCCGGTGAGAAATCCAGCAGCGTGAGAAAGTGTTGTTTCGCCATGCTCATCAGCCTTCCCTGGCAGCTTGTGCGTTATGAAATGCCCGGATCACGCGCCCGACGCCGGCGCCGAGGGTGTCTGCCTGTTCATCGCTCATGATCAGTGGCGGCAGAAGGCGCACGGTGTTGCCGGCGGTGACATTCAGCAGTATCTGTGCATCCAGCGCGTGCTGCATGATGTCGGCGCAGGGCTTTGCCAGCTCAATGCCGAGCATCAGTCCACGACCGCGCAGATCGACAATAGAACCATCGCCCGCTTCGGCGAGCAGCGCCGCGCGCACGCGATCACCGAGGTGGGTGGCTCTATCGTAAAGGCCCTCGTTCTCCAACGTATCCACCACGGCCTGGGCGGCGGCGCAGGCGAGCGGGTTGCCGCCGTAGGTGGAGCCGTGGTGTCCGGCCGCAAAAATACCCGCCGCAGGACCCTGTGCCAGGCAGGCGCCGATGGGAACGCCGTTACCCAGCCCCTTGGCAGTCGTCACCACATCGGGCAGAAGATTCAATCCCTGGTAGGCAAAGAAGTGCCCGGTGCGGCCGTTTCCGCTCTGGACCTCGTCAAACATCAGAAGCCAGCCCTGCTCGCTGCAGAATTGCCGCAGCGCATGCAGGTATTCGCTGTCCAGGGGGCGGATGCCGCCCTCGCCCTGAATGGGCTCCAGCAGCACAGCGACCACATTTGGATTAGTGCTCGCGATAGTATTTACCGCCTCCATATCGTTGCGCGGGGCGCGGACAAAGCCGGCAACGAGCGGTTCAAAACCGGCCTGGATGCGGCGATTGCCCGTGGCGCTCAGCGTTGCCAGCGTCCGGCCATGGAACGCGTCCTCGAGCACAACGATTTCCGGCTGTTCAATGGCCCGCTGGTGGCCGTAAAGGCGTGCCAGTTTGATTGCCGCCTCGTTGGCCTCGGCGCCGGAGTTGCAGAAAAATGCGCGCTGCATGCCAGTGACCCGGGTCAGCGTATCTGCCAGCCGTTCCTGCGCCGCGATATGGTAGTAGTTGGAGGTATGCAGGAGGCGCCCTGCCTGTTCGCGTATGGCTTCGGTCACGGCAGGATGGGAATGACCCAGGTTTGTTACCGCGATACCCGACAGACCATCCAGGTAGCGTGTGTCATGCGTGTCATACAGATAGGCCCCCTCGCCATGCCTGAAGGTCACGGGTAACGGGGCGTAAGTGGCCATCAGGGCGCTCATGCGGCTTGCTCATCTCCGGGTGGGCGGGCTGTTTTGTCCCGCGCAGAACTGAAGACGGCAGCGCAATGGCTGCCGTAAGGCCTTGAATATAGCGACAACCGCCTGCATTGACAATCATACGGCAGGGTTGTCTGTTGCGGTGGCACGGAAACTGACGCGACATCCGAACAATAACCGACTAAAATAGTCGGCGATATGCGCCAGCGCGCCACGGCGCATCGATTCATGAGCAATGAGGATGAGGATCAACGATGGATATCATGGACCAGATCAAGGAGCAGGTTGAAGGCAACACCATCCTGCTTTACATGAAGGGATCGCCTAACCAGCCCCAGTGTGGCTTTTCAGCTCGCACGGTTCAGGCTTTGATGGCGTGCGGCGAAAAGTTTGCATACGTGGATGTGCTGGCAAATCAGGATATCCGCAGTCATCTGCCCAAATACGGCAACTGGCCAACGTTTCCGCAGCTGTGGGTGAAAGGCGAGCTGATTGGCGGGTGCGATATCGTCGCGGAAATGCACGATAGTGGTGAACTGGAGACTCTGATCAAGGACGCGGCGGCCTCACAGGAAGTTTCCTGATGGGGGCAAATCCCGGTGGCATCTGACGCCACCGGGACAGAGGCTTATACTGGTTTGACGGTTCTGGTCGCGGTTTGCAGATAGTTCTGCAGCCCAAGACGCTCGATCAACCCCACCTGGGTTTCCAGCCAGTCGATGTGTTCCTCCTCCGAGGCCAGGATGCTAGCCACGAGATCGCGAGACGGATAGTCGCCGACGCTCTCACAGTAGGCCACGGCTGCCTTCAGGTCGCGGTGGGCTATCTCCTCGAGTTTCAGATCACAGTCGATCATTTCAGGGACATTTTCGCCAATCAGCAATTTGCCGAGATCCTGCAGGTTTGGCAGTCCTTCCAGGTAGAGAATGCGCTCCACCAGCTGGTCGGCGTGCTTCATCTCATCGATGGATTCGTGGTATTCGTGCTCCGCCAGCTCGGTCAGACCCCAGTCTTTGTACATTTTTGCGTGCAGGAAATACTGGTTGATGGCGACCAGTTCGTTTCCGAGAATACGGTTCAGGTGTTCAATGACGGTTTTATCGCCTTTCATGCGTTGGCTCCTGTGAGGGCAGTATAGCGCGGGCAGTGCGCCTGCGACCGGGTGCTGTGAAATGACGTGGAAGTGTAACGGGATAGGGAATCGGGCGCCAGCGCAGGCACTTTCCCGAAGGGGTAATGAGTACCGGGCGGCCTGGGCCCCGGCGACAGTCTTGCTTTTTGTTACGCAGTAGCCCAGCTGTCCGCAGGGTAGAACAGAGACGTGGCGTGTATTGAGTCCCCGGATGCAAGGCTTTCTGTCAGGACTGCAGCGGCTGCTTCGCTACACTGACCGCACTGACCGGCCACTCCAAGTGCGTCCTGAAGACAACTGAGTGAAGAGGCTCCTTCGCGAACCGCATGGCGGATCTGGTTATCGGTGATACCGTTGCAGAGGCAGATAAACATGACGGCTCCAGCGCAGATTGAGTGTTCTTGATGATTAAGGTAGTGCAAATGAGAATTATTGTCAACACCTTGATTGCGGCGGATGCAGGCGGAGCTGGCACTGCCGCACTGGGTTATACTGCCGTCATCGCGGGCGGCTCGTTCAGGGGCGGCAGAGCTTTATGAGGATCGAGGAATACATGCGCGCCGTCGGGGTGGCGGCCCGTCGCGCATCCCGACATATTGCGGTAGCGTCAACCGGGCAGCGCAATGCGGCGTTACTCGCAATACGCGACGCCCTCGCTGCAGATCGCGAGTCCATTGCAAGTGCCAACGCAGAGGATCTGGCGGCAGCGCAAGCTGCGGGCCTATCGTCGGATCTGTGTGATCGGCTTGCCCTGACCCCAGCGCGCATCGACGCCATGATGCTGGGTCTCGAGGCCGTTGCCATGCTGCCTGATCCTGTCGGCGAAATCACCGATCTCTCCGCGCGGCCTTCGGGAATCCGGGTCGGACGCATGCGCGTGCCGCTGGGGGTCATCGGCATTGTTTATGAAAGCCGACCCAATGTGACGGTAGATGCTGCCGCGCTTTGTCTGAAGTCGGGCAATGCCTGCATACTGCGTGGCGGCTCTGAGTCGCTGCGCTCTAACATGGCGATTGCCGCCTGTATCATGGCAGGTCTTGCCAGGACGGGTCTGCCGGAGACGGCTGTCCAGGTGCTCGACACCACGGATCGCGCGGCGGTGGGCTGCCTTGTCCGCATGGCCGAATTCGTGGACGTCATCGTGCCCCGCGGTGGGAAAGGGCTGATCGAGCGCATCAGCGCCGAGGCGCGGGTGCCGGTTATCAAACACCTCGACGGTATCTGCCATGTCTACGTGGACGACGCTGCGGACCTGGACATGGCGGAGGCAATTGCCCTCAATGCAAAAACCCATCGTTACGGTACCTGTAACACTATGGAGACATTGCTCGTCGCCGAATCGGTAGCGGCGGAACTGCTGCCGCGAGTGGGCCGGGCCTTTGCTGAGTCCGGCGTCGAGCTGCGCGGCTGCGCACGCAGCCTAACCTGGCTGACCGATGCCGGGCCGGCAACGGAGGCGGATTGGGAGACCGAGTATCTGGCGCCGGTGCTGTCTATCCGTGTGGTCAGTGATATGAATGCGGCTATCGATCATATTCATCGCTATGGTTCCGGGCATACGGATGCCATTGTTACCCGCGACCATGGGCGCGCCATGCGCTTTTTGCGCGAGGTGGACTCCAGCTCTGTCATGATCAATGCGTCGACGCGATTTGCCGACGGCTTCGAATACGGGCTTGGCGCCGAGATCGGTATTTCGACGGACAAGCTGCATGCCCGCGGCCCGGTCGGCCTTCCGGGACTGACCTCGCAGAAATACGTGGTATTCGGCGACGGCCAGGTGCGCCTGTGAGTGAACTGGCGGTCGCGAATGCTCTCGTCGTGTTCGGTGGCACGTTCAATCCTGTGCACCTCGGACATTTGCGTTCTGCCATTGAACTGCTGGAGCATCTGCCGGCCAGTGAGCTGCGCTTCATGCCCTGCTCCCTGCCGCCGCATCGGGAGCCACCGGGGATCAGCGCACGTCAGCGCGCGGCCATGATCGAACTGGCGATCGCCGGCGAGCCCCGCTTCAGCTGTGACATGCGCGAGCTCGAGCGTGCCGGGCCCTCCTATACCATCGACAGCCTGGACTCGCTGCGTCGGGAGATCGGTGACCAGCGAAGCCTTATTCTGGCTATGGGCTGCGACGCGCTGCTGGGTCTTGATCGTTGGCACCGCTGGCAGGAGCTCCTCGAACGCTGCCACATTGCCGCCATCGCCCGGCCCGGCTGGGAGTGGCCTAAAGACGGCGCACTGGCCGCTTATCTGAAAGCGCGCAGATCAACCGCCCCCGAGCTGGCAACCCGCCCAGCGGGAGGTGTACATGTCACATCGTTACGGCCGCTGGAAATATCTGCGACAGAGATCCGCAGGCTGTTACAATCGCGGCGTTCGGCTCGTTACCTGGTACCGGATGCCGTGCATACGTATATTCATCAACACAGACTCTACACACAGTGAGGCAGCGATTGTCACGACAAGCGACACGACCGGAATGCGGGGCCCCATGACGGCCGACACAGCGGATCCGAGCGAGCAATTGAAGGCATTGGTCATCGATGCCCTGGAAGACCTGAAGGCAGTCAACCTCGTGAGCATAGATGTGCGTGGATTGACCGATGTCATGGACTGGATGATTGTTGCCAGCGGCAATTCCAGCCGGCACGTCAAATCTTTAGCTGACAACGTCAGTGTTTCTGCCAAGGCGGCGGGCGTCATGCCGCTTGGCGTCGAAGGCATGGATGTCGGTGAGTGGGTGCTGGTGGATCTGGGTGATGTCGTTGCGCATATCATGCTGCCGGCCACGCGGGATTTCTACGATCTGGAGCGCCTCTGGCTGGATCCCCGGCCGTCGTCCTGATGCAGCTGACCGTACATTCGGTGTGCGGCAAGCTGCCTGCCTGGGTTGCCTCGGGTGTGACGGAGTATCAGCGCCGAATGCCTCGGGAACTCAGCCTGACCTGGCGGGATCTGCCTCTGGCGCGCCGAACCCGCAGCAGCAAGCCCGACGGTCTGCGACAGCAGGAGGGCGAGCAGTTGCTCAAGGGTCTTCCGGCCAACGACGTTCTCATTGCGCTCGATGTGCGCGGTCGCGCGCTGTCTACCGAGGCTCTGGCAGATGCGCTGCG
Organism: uncultured Alteromonadaceae bacterium; assembly: GCA_964613795.1. Taxonomy (GTDB): domain Bacteria; phylum Pseudomonadota; class Gammaproteobacteria; order Pseudomonadales; family Halieaceae; genus Chromatocurvus. Next base: position 51,610 of record CAZTJR010000020.1, read on the forward strand.
AGACTGGCAGATGGATGGTCGCAACGTCAGTTTTCTCATAGGGGGTCCCGACGGCCTGTCTTCAGACTGCCTGCAGCGTGCGTCGCAGCACTGGTCCTTTGGCAGGCTGACCCTGCCGCATCCGCTGATCCGGGTCGTTCTCGCGGAACAGCTTTACCGGGCATGGACGATCACCACGGGACACCCCTACCATCGCGGTTGACAGGATGCCTGCATAAGCACTGCCATGGCTCAGAACATAACACTCAAGGACACGGCGCGCGAAGTGCGCGTTTACAGCGCACGCACCGCTGTTGCCGTGTTCGTTACCAGCGTCGCTCTTACGCTGTTGCTCGCACGCTATTTCAGCCTGCAGGTTACGGATTTTGAAATCTATCGCACCCAGTCCGAGCGCAATCGCGTGCAGCTGCAGGCGCTGCCACCAAAGCGCGGCCTGATCTTTGATCGCAACGGTAAGTTACTGGCGGACAATCGTCCCAGCCACACGCTGTCACTAATACCGGAGCGGGTGAATGACATGGACGCCACGCTATCGCGCCTCGGTGAACTGGTGGCGCTGTCGGAGGACGATGTCGAGGAGTTTCGTCGAAAGCTGGAGCGCCGTCGTCCCTATGACGCCATTCCTCTGCGATTCCAGCTTCTCGAGGATGAGCAGGCACGTGTTGCGGTCAACCGCCACGCCTTGCCCGGCGTTGTCGTCGAAGCTCAGCTGCTGCGGCATTATCCGCACGGGGCACTGCTGGCGCACGTGCTCGGTTACGTGGGCCGCATCAATGAGAGTGAGCTGGAAACGCTGGACACATCTGACTACCGTGGCACTTTTCATATCGGCAAGGTTGGCCTCGAGCGATACTACGAAGACAGACTGCACGGCGAGGTGGGCTACCAGAATGTGGAGACCAACGCCCATGGTCGTGTCCTGCGTGTGCTCGACCGCTTCGCGCCGGTGCCGGGCGTGGATATCGCTCTGCATCTGGACATTGATCTGCAGCGCACAGCCATGCAGGCGCTGGGAGATCAGCGTGGCGCCGTGGTTGCGCTGGATGTGGCGACCGGGGGCGTGCTGGCCATGGCATCCACGCCTTCCTACGACGGCAATCTGTTTGTCAACGGCATCAGCAGCCGCGCCTATTCCGCGCTCCGGGATTCTCCCGATGTGCCGTTATTCAATCGGGCAGTGCAGGGGCAGTACCCGCCGGGTTCAACGGTGAAACCCCTGATCGCGCTGGCCGGGCTGCAGTCAGAGCTGGTGACGCCCGAGACCACCGTTCCGGACCCTGGCTGGTATCGCCTGCCCGGCAGTTCCCGGCGCTACCGTGACTGGACCCTGAGTATCCGGGGAACGGGCCACGCCCCGCAGGTGGACCTTAACATGGCGATTGCCGAGTCCTGCGACGTCTACTTCTACGATCTGGCCAGGCGGCTCGGGATCGACTCGATGCATGATTACCTGGCACCCTTCGGGCTTGGCAGCCGCACCGGCATAGACACGACGGGCGAGCGCTCGGGCGTGCTGCCCTCCTCGCGCTGGAAACGCGAGGCGCTTAATCAGGTGTGGTACCCCGGAGAGACACTGAGTGCGGGCATCGGCCAGGGCTATATGCTCTCTACCCCTCTGCAGCTTGCCGTGGCGACGGCGACGCTCGCCAACCGCGGTAAGTTCCAGACGCCGCGGCTGGTGCGGCAGGTCGGCGACGCCGCGCCCGAGACGCCGGTTTCACATTACGTCGACGCGGCACCTGAACACTGGGACGCGATCTACCAGGGAATGCGCGATGTCGTGCACGGTGCCCGGGGCACGGCGCGCAGCATTGCGCGGGGCATGACCTATGACATGGCGGGGAAGACCGGAACCTCGCAGGTAATCGGTATTGCCCAGGATGCCGTGTATGACGAAGAAGCGGTCGCCGAGCGGCATCGGCATCATGGCCTGTTTATTGCCTTTGCGCCGATCGAGGCACCACAGATTGCGCTCGCGGTGATTGTCGAGAACGGCGGCGGTAGTTCGGCTGCGTATCCCATCGCCCGGACCGTGATCGACGCCTGGCTGATGCGGGAAGGTGCATGATGCGGTACGGCCATGGGTGATTATGTACGCCAGATGCCGGAGTCCAGCGGTGGTTTTGCCCGCGCGCCGGGTGCCTCGCGTCTCTTTCATGTAGACCTGCCGCTGCTGTTCCTGCTAATTCTGCTGGCCGCTTTTGGCCTGGTGGTGCTTTACAGCGCGGCCGGACAGGATATGGGCATTGTTGCGCGGCAGGCGCGTTTCTTTCTCCTGGGGCTGGTGGCGATGCTGCTGGCGGCCCAGATTTCCCCCGTACGTTACCGCCGCTGGGCGCCATGGCTGTATCTGCTCGGCGTGCTCTTGCTGATTGCTGTCATGTTTCTGGGCGTCGGTGCCAAGGGCGCGCAACGCTGGCTGAGTATTGCCGGCTTTCGCTTTCAGCCCTCCGAAATTATGAAGCTGGTCATGCCGTTGATGGTGGCCGGTTACCTTGCCGACCGGCCTTTACCGCCGCGTCCAGGGCACACCCTGGTCTGCCTTGGCATCATCATGCTGCCGGGTATCCTCATACTGCGCCAGCCGGACCTGGGTACCGCACTGCTGATTATCGCCAGCGGACTGTTTGTGATCTTCATGGCGGGTATCGGTTGGCGCTATCTGGTGGGTGTCGTTGTCCTGGCGATCATGTCAGCCTGGCCCATGTGGATGTTTGTGCTTGAGGATTACCAGAAGCAGCGTATTCTCACGTTGCTGAATCCCGAGAGCGACAAGCTGGGCGCGGGCTGGAATATCATCCAGTCCAAGACCGCTATCGGCTCTGGTGGCTGGCAGGGGAAAGGCTGGCTGCAGGGCACGCAATCACAGCTCGATTTTTTACCGGAGAGCCATACCGATTTCATTATTGCCGTGCTGGCCGAGGAGTTTGGTTTGCGCGGCGTTATTCTGCTGCTCAGCCTGTATCTGCTGATTCTCCTGCGCGGCTTCTGGATCGGCATGCACGCACAAAGCACCTTTGGCCGGCTGCTTGCCGGCACGATAACGCTCACTTTCTTCGTCTATATTTTTGTTAATATGGGAATGGTGTCAGGTCTGTTGCCTGTGGTTGGCGTGCCGCTGCCGCTGGTCAGTGCCGGCGGCACGTCCCTGGTCACACTCATGGCGGCCTTTGGTCTGCTCATGTCGATTGCCGCGGAGCGGCGTGTAATTGGCCAGTAGCGGCCTTGTCCGCTGATGGCCGGGATGATGGTATGACGATGACATATGAATGTCTGCACACAGCCTGGCGATGGGTGCTGTTATGTATTTTGCTGCCGCTGGTGGCTTGCGCGGAAGCGGAGAATTACGCAACGCATCCCGCAGCAGAGGCATTCATTGCGCGTCTCGTCGCCGAGGATGAATTCTCTCGCGGCGAGCTGGAGCGGATATTCGCCGCGGCCGAGCGCCAGGACAGTATTCTGGAGGCGATAGCGCGACCCGCCGAGAAGACCAAGCCCTGGCATGAGTACCGGCAGATTTTCGTCACCGACAAGCGCGCCCGTCAGGGTGTGCAGTTCATGCGTGAACACCACGATACGCTGGCGCGTGCGGAGGCCGAGACCGGCGTGCCATCGTCCATAATAGCCGCGGTGCTGGGCGTCGAGACATACTACGGTCGAATCACCGGCAGCTACAGCGTGGTGAATGCGCTGGCGACGCTGGCGTTTGACTATTCGCCGCGCTCGGATTTTTTCACCCGGGAATTGCGCCATTTTCTCATTCTTGCGCGCGAGCAGGGTCTGGAGCCGCTCTCGCTGAAGGGATCCTACGCCGGCGCTATGGGCTACGGGCAATTCATGCCCAGCAGCTATCGCAGTTATGCGGTGGATTTTGACGGTGATGGACGCGTCGATATCTGGGAGAATCCGGCCGATGCCATAGGCAGCGTAGCCAACTATTTCCGCAAACATGGCTGGCGTCCTGACGAGAGTGTCATTCTCCCCGCGCGCAAATCCGGCGATATTCCAGACAGCTGGATGAATGCTGCTCTCAAGCCAGAGCGCCCCGTGGCCCAGTTCATTGCCGCGGGCCTGGACCCCCTGGGCGATGTCGAGGATAGTGCCCTGGCAACGGCGCTTGCGCTCGAGGGTGACGACGGTACGGAATACTGGCTCGGACTGCACAACTTTTACGTGATCACACGCTACAATCACAGCGCAATGTATGCACTGTCGGTTTACCAGCTCAGCCAGCGCCTGCAGATGGAGGGTGACGCATGACGCAGCTGTCTGCTGTTGCCTGCCTGTTGCTTTTCGCCCTTGGCGGCTGCTCCGGTTCCGAGCCACGGCCTGCCTCGCATAAAGACGGCGCGCCTGAGCGCTCCATCTCGCCGCAGCAGGTGCTCGATGCAATACCGCGCCCCGACCCTATACTGCGCGCCGGAAATACCAGCCCCTACAAAGTGTCGGGCGTGGAGTACACAGTACTGGACTCGGCCAGCGGATACCGCGAAGAGGGAATTGCATCCTGGTACGGCACCAAGTTTCACGGTCGCAAGACCTCAAACGGTGAGGACTATGATCTGTATCTGGCAACGGCCGCGCATCGCAGCCTGCCGATTCCCTCCTATGTCCGTGTGACCAATCTTGACAACGGTAAGTCCATGGTGGTCCGGGTGAACGACCGCGGCCCCTTCCACGCCGAGCGACTGATTGATCTGAGTTATGGGGCGGCGGTTCGGCTGGGGTTTGTCGACCAGGGGACTGCGCCGGTACGCATAGAAGCACTTGACGTTGCCGGTGTCGATGATCGCCGCGAGAGTGGGACCGGATACCGCTACCTTCAGCTTGGTGCCTTTGCCAGCCTGGCGGCCGCAGACAGCCTGCGTGCGGCGGTGGCCGACGTGGTTTCAGTGCCGGTCACGGTGTCGCCGGTCGAAATGTCGGGCAAGCGTCTCAGCCGCGTGCGCGTGGGCCCGATGAAGGATGGTAGACAGTTGAGCGAAATCCGGGAGTTATTGCTGGCGAGCGGATTCAATCCCGGTCAGCCTTTACCCTGAAAGGGCAGCGGACCTTTCTTTTGTTGGCTTTAGCCATGCGGTACCATTAGCGACTGTGATTCCCCAGCGGTTCTCGTCAATGCGCACTATCGTACTTATTCTGTCCTGCCTGCTTGCCGCGCTTGCCGGCGCTCAGCCTATCGTGCCATCCCCACCCCAGGTGGCTGCGGATGCCTACATCCTTATGGACGCCCGAACCGGGGTAGTTATCGCCGAGGACAATGCCGACATGCCGTTGCCTCCGGCCAGTCTGACCAAGCTCATGACCAGTTATGTTCTCGCCAATGAGATCAGTGAAGGTCGCGTGAGTCGGGATGATACGGTGGTGATCAGCGAGAATGCCTGGTCCCAGAATCCGCTGTTCACTGGATCGTCGCTCATGTGGATAGAGCCGGGTATGGAGGTCAGTATTGCCGATCTTGAGCGCGGTATTGTGATCGCCTCGGGCAACGACGCAACGGTGGCGGTAGCAGAGCATATCGCCGGCAGTGAGGGTGCTTTTGCGGCGCTGATGAATCGCCACAGCGAGGAGCTGGGCCTGACCGGCACCCACTTCGTCAATTCCCATGGTCTGCCGCACCCTGATCATCTGACCACGGCGCGCGACCTGGCGACCTTATCGGCCGCCATTATCGAGCGCTTTCCGGAGCACTACTCGCGTTACTCGGAGCGTGACTACACGTTCAATAACATCCGGCAATACAACCGCAACCGCCTGCTCAATGAAGACCCCTCGGTAGATGGCCTGAAAACCGGCTACACCCGCGAGGCCGGCTATGGTCTTGTGGCATCGGCCAAACGTGGGGACATGCGGCTGGTGTCGGTTGTGATGGGCACACGCAGCACGACGGTGCGCAAGAACGAGACCCGGGGCCTGCTGAACTACGGCTTCCGCTTTTACGAGACGGTCCCGCTGCTTGCGGCGGGCGCAGAACTCGACAAACCCCGCATCTGGAAAGGCGCCGAAGATTACGTCGCGGTGGGCGTTAGCGAGGAGGTGGTGCTGACCCTGCCCCGCGGCAAACGTCAGGCCCTGCAGCAGCAGGTGGCACTTGAAGAGACTATCCTGGCACCCCTCGCCGCCGGAGACGTGGTGGGTCAGCTCACGCTGCTGCTTGATGGCGAGGTCCAGCGGCAGATCTCCGTAGTTGCGCTCCAGCCCGTTGAGGCGGGCGGATTCCTGGCGCGCCTGTGGGATATGGTTCTTATGTGGATTGCCCGGCTCTTTGGGGCCTGAAGCAGATATGTCAGGGCAGGAACCGCCAAAAATTGAATTTCCCTGCGAGTACCCGGTCAAGGTACTCGGCCGGCGCACGGAAGCCTTCAAGCCGGCGGTTATCGCCGTATTCGAACGTCATGCACCGGGCTTCGACCAGACAGCGATTGCGGTGCGGGACAGTCGCAAAGGGACTTTCGCCGCCATTACGGTAACGATAACCGCCACTGGCGAACAGCAACTAGCGGCCCTGCACCGGGACCTCATGGCCACCGGTCTGGTGCAGATGGTGCTGTGAAGCCGCCGCCGCTGATTGTGCGGCGCCTGGGCGAGGTCGATTACGCGACGTCGCTTGAGTGCATGCGCGACTTCACCCTGGAGCGCACGGATGCGACGCCCGATGAGCTCTGGTTGCTGCAGCACCCCGCGGTATTTACCCAGGGCCAGGCGGGCCGGTCGGAGCACCTGCTGGCGCCCGGCGCGATTCCCGTTGTGCAGGTGGATCGCGGTGGCCAGGTGACCTATCACGGCCCCGGACAGTGGGTGGCCTACCTGATGATCGACCTCCGTCGCCGCGCCTATGGCGTCCGTGCCCTGGTGGAGCGCATGGAGAAGGCCGTCGTGGCCACGCTGGGTCACTACGGTATTGACGCCGCTCCCGATGCCGCCCGCCCGGGGGTCTATGTGCAGGGCGACAAGATCGCGTCTCTCGGGCTGCGTGTGCGGCGCGGCTGCAGCTATCATGGCCTTGCCCTCAACGTCGATATGGACCTGACGCCTTTTCAGCGCATCAATCCCTGTGGCTACGCGGGTCTCGAAATCACCAGTATGTCGCGGCTTTTGCCGGAGCACGGATTCGCCATGGATGACGTCGGCGAGCGACTCATCGGGCATCTGCAGCGCGAGCTGGCTCGCTGATCAGAACGCAGCCCGGGCGCGCAGGCTCTGGTACACTGCGCGCCGCACCCGGGTCTTCCCCGAAATCCATCACTCGACAGGACAGCCAGTCGCGCCATGAACAACAATGACGTGCAACAGGATATCGCCAGGCGACGCACCTTCGCCATAATTTCTCACCCGGACGCGGGTAAGACCACGATGACCGAGAAGCTGTTGCTGCTGGGCAGTGTGATCCAGACCGCGGGCATGGTGAAGGGCAAGCGGGGTCCTGCGGCCACGTCCGACTGGATGACCATGGAGCAGGAGCGGGGCATTTCAGTGACCTCCTCCGTGATGCAGTTTCCTTACCGCGAACGCATGGTCAATCTGCTTGATACGCCGGGCCACGAGGACTTTTCCGAGGATACTTACCGGACACTGACTGCGGTTGACTCTGCATTGATGGTGATAGACGGCGCCAAGGGTGTGGAAGAACGGACCATTAAGCTGATGAACGTGTGCCGCCTGCGCGATACGCCAATCATCAGCTTCGTGAACAAAATGGATCGCGATATTCGCGATCCGATTGAACTGCTGGACGAGATCGAGTCGGTTCTTGGTATTGCGGCGGCACCGATCAACTGGCCAGTTGGCATGGGCGTCGGTTTTCGCGGCGTGTACAACCTGTACGAGGACACTCTCAGCGTCTACGAGCCTGGCCACAATGTTGAACGTTTCGAATCGCGGCAGATCGAAGGTCTGGACTCCGACGCCGCGCGGGAATTGCTTGGCGACGATTACGGTTCCTTCCGCGATGAGATAGAACTGGTGCGCGGCGCCAGCCACGAATTCGACGAATCGGCTTTTCTTGCCGGCAGGCTGACACCGGTATTTTTCGGTACGGCGCTGGGTAACTTTGGTGTGCGGGAAATGCTTGACCGATTCGTCGACTGGGCACCCCCGCCGCTGGAGCGCGAGGCCAGTCAGCGCGTCGTGGCAGCGGCGGAACCGGGTTTCACCGGCTTCGTTTTCAAGATCCAGGCAAACATGGACCCGCGTCATCGCGATCGCATTGCCTTCATGCGGGTGTGTTCCGGATGCTACAGCAAGGGCATGAAAATGCGCCATGTTCGTCTGGGCAAGGACGTGAAGATTGCCGACGCGGTGACCTTCAAGGCCGGTGAGAGGTCTCTGGTGGAAGAAGCCGTCGCCGGCGACATCATCGGTCTGCACAACCACGGCACCATTCAGATAGGCGACACCTTTACCGGCGGTGAAGATCTGCAGTTCATCGGCATCCCGCACTTTGCGCCGGAGCTTTTCCGGCGTATACGGCTGCGCGACCCGATGAAGTCCAAGCAGCTGCAGAAGGGGCTGCAGCAACTTTCGGAGGAGGGCTCGACCCAGGTATTTTCCCCGCTGAATTCATCAGACCTTGTGGTGGGCGCCGTCGGCCAGCTGCAGTTCGATGTGGTTTCGTACCGACTCAAGGACGAATACAAGGTGGAAGCCCTGTACGAGCCGGTCAATGTCTATACCGCACGATGGGTCTACGCATCAGACCCGCGCAAGCTCGAGGAATTCCGCAAGAAGGCCGCCGACGATCTCTCCCTTGACGGCGGCGGCTACCTCACCTACCTGGCGCCGACCCGGGTAAAGCTTGCGCTGATGGAAGAGCGCTGGCCGGACATTCAGTTCAAGGCAACCCGAGAGCATTAATGGCGGGGTGCCTCCGACTGGCCTGCCCTGCGGGAT
>CAZTJR010000021.1:0-9458 GCA_964613795.1 uncultured Alteromonadaceae bacterium
CTAGTCCGCCGCGTCTCCCATCAGCAGGCAGATCTTGCCAAAATGCGCCTGTGACTCCTGGTGCCGGAAGGCGTCTGCCATCTGCGCCAGCGGATAATCGCTGTCAATGACCGGATGCAGGTCAGCACTCTCAATGGCGGTAATCATATCTTCCTGCATCGCCTGGCTACCCACGGTAATGCCGGAAATACGCGCATTCTTCTGGAACAGTTCCGCCAGCGGCACCTCGCCCGCTATCCCTGTCAGAACCCCGATCATGCAGATGCAGCCGCCGAAGGCGACCGCCTTGACCGACTGTCGCACCGTTGCCGGCCCGCCGACTTCCACCACCAGTGATACCCCCGCACCGCCGGTCAGGCGCGCCGCTTCTTTGCCCCAGTCGGGCTGCTCGCGGTAATTAATAACGTGTTCAGCGCCCAACGCCCGCAGACGCTCGAGTTTCTCGCTGGAGGACGAGGTGGCGATGACGCGGCAGCCCATGAGCCGGGCAAACTGCAGCGCAAACAGACTCACACCGCCGCTGCCCTGCACGAGCACCCAGTCGCCAGGCCGCAGCTGCGTCTCAACGATAAGGGCACGCCAGGCGGTCAGCGCCGCGCAGGGCAAGGTTGCGGCCTCGCGCAGCGTCAGGTTGGCGGGGGTCCGGCTGAATACCGACGCCGGCATGGTTACCGTCGAAGAGGCAAAGCCGTCAACGTGGTCTCCGGGCACGCCCAGCAGCCTGGGCATGCGCGCCGGACCGTCGACCCAGGCGGGAAAGAAATGGCTCATCACGCGATCGCCGACCGAAAAGCCGGTGACGTCGTCTCCGACCGCAGTGACAATACCGGCACCATCCGATAGCGGAATGCGGCCCGGCTGGACTGGCAGCACACCGGTAACCACAACGTAATCGTGGAAGTTGAGTGAACTGGCCGCCACGCTGACCTGAATCTCTCCTGAGCCCGGTTGCCGCGGCTCAGCGGGTTCCCTAATCAGGGTATCCAGACCTACCGGGTTACCGAGTCGTATCTGTTCATTCATGCGTTATCTCTCTAATGGACTGAGGACACATCACGACACAGTGATATGCAGGTTTTCGTAGGCTTCCCGAGCCAGTGGCTCACGGAAATCCGGGTGCGCGATAGCCACCAGCGCCGCTGCACGCTCTGACAGTGATCTGCCACGCAGCTGTGCTACGCCGTATTCTGTCACCACGTAGTCGACCTGGGCACGGGTGGTTACAACCCCTGCCCCGGCCGCGAGCGTTGACACCAGACGGGATGACTGGCCACCCTGCGCGGTGCTCGGCAGCGCGATAATGCTCTTACCGTGCTCCGAATAGGTAGCGCCAAGAACAAAATCCACCTGCCCGCCCACACCGGAATAGATGCGGTGGCCGATGGAGTCGGCACAGACCTGGCCAGACAGGTCGATCTGAAGGGCACTGTTGATCGAGGTGACCCGCGGATTTTTGGCAATCACCGTAGGATTGTTGACGAACTCGATATCGAGGAAAGTTACCTCGGGGTTATCGTGCACATAGTCGTAAAGCTCGCTGCTACCCATGGCGAAACCGGTGACGGTGCGTCCGCGGACGACCTTTTTCTGTGAATTGTCGATCACGCCGGCGTCGAGCAGAGGCAACACGCCGTCGGAGAACATTTCCGTATGTATACCGAGGTGACTGTGGCCACCCAGGCAGCGCAGTGCTGCATCCGGAATTGCCCCGATACCCATCTGCAGGCAGGCGCCATTTTCGACCAGGCTGGCTACGTTTGCACCAATGCGGCTCTCTACCGCAGAAGGGGAGCGGCCGCCGGAGGTAATCAGGGGCTCCCGGGATTCAAAGCCCGAATGGATATTGCGGACGTTTATGAAGCTGTCACCGTGGGTGCGCGGCATGTCAGGATTAATATGAGCAATGACTTTCCCGGCGACCTCGCAGGCGGCCCGAGTGGCCTCGACGGAAATCCCGAGAGAGCAGTTGCCGTGATGGTCCGGCGGCGATACCTGTACCAGCGCCGTATCCACCCGCTGTTCGCCTTTACGAAACAGCTTGGGCAGTTCCGAAAGAAACATCGGCACGTAATCTGCTCTACCGGCGTTGATCAGTTCCCGGGTCGCCTTGCCGGCAAAAAAACAGCGGTGCCGCAGATGATCCTCCATGGCCGGAACGGTGACGGATTCGGCGTGCTCCAGGTGTAGCTGCATGAGGGTGATGTTGCTGCGGGAGAGCGCATGGCTGGCCAGAGCGTCAAGCAGCACCTTGGGCGTGGCGGCCATGGAATGACACCACACAAACTCATCGGAATCGATGGCGCTGACCGCTTCCTGCGCTGATTTTGCGTATATCACGCTCTGCGTCCTGTCCAACAAAGCATCAGTGTATATAACCAGGGCTTCACGCTTCAATCAACGCGGGGCATTGGCCGGCAATCCGTTCGTCAGGGATTGAGCTGCACCAGAGCCGCCGCGTACACCAGATGCGCCACGACAGCCACCAGCGTGAGTCGCGTGCGCAGCGTGCGGTACCACCCGCTTTGAGGCAGTGTATTGCGCTCGTACCAGAGCTGCGCCAGATGCCCGAGCATCAGGAGCAGCGCAGCGATCAATGGCTGCGCTGTCAGAAAGCCCAGTACGGCAAAAATGACGACGCCATTACTGACCAGAAGGCGCGGCGTCCTGGCGCTTTCTGCATACTGCGGCGCAGACCCCCAGAGACTGCCGGCGAGAAAACACAGTATCGCCAGGGAATAAACCAGAAAACCCTGCATGGACAGCGCCTGCACATAACCCTGAAGCGCCCAGACACCGACGGCAAAGCCAAGAAACGGCAGTAGACCGGCATAACCGAGAGACTGCGTGAGCCGCTGCGGCAGGTTCATCGTGCACCCCCCGTCCTACCCTCAGCGTTACCTGCGCGGCGGATCACCAGCACAATTTCGCCCACGCGGAAGCCAAACTTTCGCATCACGGACTCGTTGATCAGGGTGCTGTCATCGATAAGGTACATGCGATCATCAATCTGTACATCAATGGTGCCATCCCCGTACGGCACGCGGAGCGTATAGTCGAGAAACATGGCATTGCCGGCAACCGTCACCGGTGACTCGCCGACGACGTCGCCCGCGGTGCCGATATACCTGCCCGGGCCATCGGGCCGCAGCGTCCAGACGCGCTGACTCTCTTCTCCGTCGGAAAACACAAACTGCTCGTCCAGCGTGCCGATGCCGTCCCGCCAGGAGGCATCAATCTCTGCAATGAAGCGACGCGTCACCCGCCCGCCGCGGTCTTTTAGCATTCCGTGTGCGACCAGTTCTCCGCTGAAAAACGTCTCGGGATCGAACCGAGGCGTCTCGCCGCGGTAGTCCGACACCGAGACATTCGTGCAGGCGCTCAGCGCCACGGTCGCTGCAACAATCAGGATGACGCGACCCAGGGCTGACCCCGCCGCGATGCGCACAGCCTCAACTGCCTTTACCGGGTTCATCAGCTGCAACCTCCTTCAGTCGACACTTACGAATTAACGGTCCTATTCTCGCACAAAAAAAAGCCCGGCCGCGCAAGTGGTCGGGCGAATGACCATCAGGGGGAAGAGATGGTCCAGGGAAAGAAGCCAGACGATGGTCTGGTTCGAGGACATAGCACGGCGGCAGGCGATCAGCGGAGCAGCGCGGGCGTATCCTTGTCGACGCCTGTTAGCTACCTGGGGCTACAGCTGGACATTGCTGCTCACCAGCTGCGTACATGCGCGACTGGCATTGAACTGGCGCAGGCGTGCCTGTACCAGTTGCCGATCCGATTCGGGAATACCAAACATCAGCCCGTCAAAATAACCGACGGCCTTGGCATAGATCACATCGCCGGCATCACCCTCGAAATCCGCCAGGGCCTGATCAACCAGATCGTTGAAGTCGTTCTCGGACAGATACCCAAGAGAATCCTGCGCCATCACGCAGGCAACGGTTTTCGCAGCAGCAAACTCCTTCGGACCAAGCGCAAGCGCCTGTGCGCCGGCGGCCAGCAACAAAGACAGCAAAACACCGCCTGTGATGAAAACATTACGCATATCGCGCTCTCCCAGAATTGATGGATGGGACAGTACACGAGCAAGGTGACATTTTTATGACAGGAAGTGGTTTTGCCCCGAAGCGCTGCGCCTCGTCTGACAAAAAAACCGTGTCCCGCTTGCGGGGACACGGTTTACACACGGATTATCGCTGGTTTTAGTTGACGGTGCCGGGCAAGGTCCAGCCCTGCCACCAGACGTCGCTGCCGTCAGGATTTACGGCCCCGATAAAGTCGGTCTCATCCAGGAAACCCTCGTCAGCGAGGCTTTCGGAATAGATACCGTTGATCTCGGTCCAGCTGATCGGTGCGTTGAGGACCGCCTCGGGCGCCTGGGACGCCAGGTTGTCATCGAGATTCGCCTCGACCGGGTAGATCGTCGTGGCATCCAGCGTATTGTTGCCGATATTGCCAGTGCCTGCGCCGCCCGCACAGTCGGCAATCGCATTGTTCAGCACCAGCGCCCTGTTGATAAGGGCTTCCGAATCAGCGCCCTGCACTTCCACACAGTTCTCGATAGTGCTGTTGCTTTCCGCGACTGTAAACGCAACGTTGTGGAAGAAGCCGCCCGAGCCCGCCTTGAACACCAGCATTTCTTCCTCATCATCGGCGACGCCGTCGCCGATGATCGTGACATTGGCAACCGTGGGCTTGGACAGCGGCTCGGGGTTACCCTGCGTATCCATCTCGAATGCATTGCCCTGCACCGAGGCATTCTGCTTGACAATGACATACTGAAGATTGCCGACAAAGCCCTCATCCCAGTCGACAGAGTCGTCCAGGTTACCGGTGAACACAGCGTATTTGACGTCAACGTCGCCGCCGTAAAACTCAATGCCGTCGTCAGAATTATCATTGACCTGAATGTGATCGATCTGTGTACCTTTACCCACGCTCATCAGCGAGATGCCGTTGATCTCGTTACCAACGGAGAACTCGAAGCCACCTTCGGTAACCACTACGTAGGAAAGCGTGCCGCTGTCATCGCTCGGGTCAAAGCCGCCGGCGAACCCGGATTCACCCTCTGAATCGATATTGCAGGTATCGACGCCGCACTGGTTGTGGCTGCCGAAGCCGTGCACGACCAACCCGCCCCATTCGCCGCTTCCGTCGTAGCCGGGATCGTCAGAGCTGAATATAATCGGCGCATCAGCTGTGCCGATCGCCTGGATACGGCTGCCACGCGTTATCAGGAGATTGGCGAAAGTACCCGTCACACCTTTGATTTCGGTGCCTTCCTGAATAGTAAGGGTCACATTCTGAAGCGCGTTGCCGCTCGTCAGCTCACCGTCTGCACCGATTTCCGCGTTACCGTTTCCGACCGTGACGCGACCCTCCATCAGCCAGACGATGTCATTGTCCAGCGTCCGATTCTGGGAAATCTGTGCTGGCAGCGCACACACATCGTTGCCATCAGCATCGCGCTGCTTGGCACCCGCCCAGTCGGGACAGTTCTGCGAGACACCGCCGCTATCCCCACCGGTTTCACCACCCGAACCACCGTCGGAGTTATTGTTGGTGGTGTTGGTCGTGGGCGCGTCGATAACAATATTCGATTCATCACCCTCGGAACACCCGTAGAGGCCGCCGATGGCGCCCAGGATCGCTGTTGCCAGCACCGTTTTTCTGATCATCAGTCTCTCTCCCAGAGGTTTGTTGCCAGAGGTTGTCACGCCAGTTGCGTGTCAGTTCAAAAATCCCAGTCCACACCGAGCTGAAACTCGACGCCTCGCTTGTAGCCGAGGAAAGTGTCTCCCGCCTGCGTAAATGCAACATCATCGTTCAACAGGTTGTTGAGCTTCGCGCGCAGGGTGAAGCTTTCGCTCAGGTCATAGCGATAGACTAGATTGAGATCGAGCCGCGACTCCTCGATCACGTCAGCGTTGCCGAGAATGCCCACGTCCTTGATTGACTCACCGTTCTGGTTGAGCAGCATCGTCAGCTGGTGACCGCGGGCGAGATCGTCGTAGCCGAGCACCAGGTTGAAGGTATAGTCAGGCTGGCCCTGCAGCTTGCGGCTCTCTTCGCCCGGGCGTTCCACTTCGGACTCGATGAGACTCGCGTTGACTGCCACAAAGAATGAACGGCTGTAATCATCACCGATCTGGAATGCCTTCTTGCCCTCTATCTCGATACCGTAAAGCTCAGCGGAATCCGCGTTGTCAAAGGTGCGCGAATTGCCTGCGGTGCCAGATGCGGCCTGCACGACACGCTCGATAGGCTTATCCATATCCTTGTAGAAAACCGCAGCGGAGAGGCTATCCTCGTCGCTGAAATACCACTCCCAGCGCATGTCGACATTAATGATGTCCGAGATCTCAAGATTGGGATTGCCGCGCACGCGGAAGTCGAATTCCGTGTCGAAGAACGTCGCATTCGCCGCTTCCTTGAAGTCCGGCCGCGCTACAGTCTGCGAAACAGCGAGGCGAAGCTGTTGCGTATCGGAGTAAAACCAGTTGAAACCCAGGCTGGGCAAGAGGCTGTCTTCCTCAATAATCGACTGCACCGCGTCGCCCGCACCCTGCAGTGAGAAGGTATCGGTGGTCTGATCGTAAGTTTCGTAGCGCAGTCCGGCGATGAACTGATAGCGACCATTCAGCATATGGTCATAAGCCAGATAGGCACTGTTGTATTCCAGTTCCGCTTCATAGCTATCACTGGCCAGGGTCTTGTCCAGGAAAGCAAAGCCGTTGTTAGGGTTTCCGGTAATTGTTTCCGGCGTGATAATTTCAGAGACTTGCACGTTTGGGGCAATCAGGTTGTCTACGAGTCCCTGGTTAATGTTGAAACCATAGGTATCGGAGTCAGAGTCGCGCTCCCGGTAGATGAGTTGGACACCGGTTTCCAGCGTTGCGTAAGAGCTGCCGTTGTCCAACACGTCCCAGGACAGGTCTGCAGAAAAATCAAGATTATCGTCAGTCAGTTCATCGTAGCGACGAACGATCGTATTTGGCTCCAGAAAGAAGCCGTCCAGCGGAATCGTCTGCTCATTATTCAGCTTTGAAAAATCAAAGCCCGCGATCAGCGACTCCGGTGCCGTCGTGCCCTGGTTGGCACTGAACACGACCTCGCGACGATCCGGAGCGTCGCGGCGCGCCTGACTCGCGGTGATCTGCCATTTACCTGTGAGGGTGCGGCTATCGTTAATCGGATGTGAGCCAGTGAACTGCTGCGAGAGATACTGTCGCTCTACCCAGTCAACCGTATGGAAAATCTGCGACTGGAACTCATCCCCCTCCCTGCCTACGGTGCGCACGACCTTGCTCTGCGTGCTGCGCGACACCAACGTGTTGGATTCAAAGGTATGGTCACCAATATTGAGGCCGAGCGCCAACAGGCCATTAAGCTCGACATTATTGGCATTTTCCTGAAAGCGGAAGATATCAAGCGTGTCGCCGGAGGGCGTGTACGTGTTGCGCACGCCTTCATCTTTCTGCGTCCAGGCGTTTTCAAAATTAACCGCAATGAAAGCGCCAAGCTCGGCATCATCGATGTAGAACAGATCGCCATAGTTGGCACCGATGCGGACATCCGGAGACGCGGTAGCCATGCCCAGGTCCATGTCGTCACTGATCAGAAGCGCGCCCACCCGCTGCAGTTCGCGCTGCACGCCGTCGCTAAGATCAAAACTTTCCCCCGTGGCGGTGTCGGTAACCGTGCCGAGGCCAAGAATCTCCGAAATTCCGCGCACACCGCCGGGAACTTCGCGCTTTCCTGCGTCCCAACCGATCAGGTCGAAGCCGCCATTGGTCTCGTCAGTGAACGCGTCTTCGCCCGTCAGCCCCTGTGTGCCCGTGACCCGGATGCTGAGTCCCCCAGATCGCTCGTCGGGAAACGTTCTGGTATTGATCACCAGGTTTCCGCCCGTGCTTTCGCCTGGCATGCTGGCGAGGAATGTCTTCTTAATATCTAGCTGACTGACGAAATTGCTCGGGAAAAGATCCAGCGGGACCGTCCGCTTTGAGGGGTCGGTGCTTGGCATGAAAGCACCATTGAGGGTGGTCGCGATATAACGCCCCCCCAGCCCTCGAATGAAAACGAAACGATTATCCTGCACCGTCACGCTGGGCACACGCACCACCGACGAAGCGACATTGGTATCGGCAAACCTGGCGAGTGACTCCAGGTCCAGAGTGTCGACGATGTTAGACGAATCACGCTCTGAGAGACCGAAAGCCGCGGGGTTGTAGGTGGCTACCACCGTAACCTCTTCCATTTGCACGGACGGCAGGGAAATTCCGGAGGACGGCAACTGAAGAGTGACCGCCCGCGTTACGTTGGACACTACGCGCACTGTTTCGGTGACAGGATCGGCGCCACCGCGCTCAATCAGCATATCGTAGCGACCGCGTGGGAGCTCCACCTCGAAGCGTCCCTGTGCGTCGGAATTCAGCACCCTGTCCGTGCCGCGAATGACGATACGCGCACTGGGTACACGACTGCCGGCAGACGCGACAACCCCAGTCAGCGAGCCCGTGGGCGCGCTGCGGCGCACTTCGCCCGACTCAGTCGGGCTGTAAGCCTCGACAAAATGATTCTCGCTCTCAAGGTCGATCACGACATCGACCAGCTGGCCGCGGGCGGTATCGAAACGAAAACTGTAAAGCGTGGCATCGCCGTTCTTGACCTGGACGCTGTGTGCACCTGGCGTGAGGTTGAATACTGCCGACCCGTCGCGACGCAACGATCTCTCAGTGGATCCGTCCAGAACCAATGTGAGGTCAGTTGCGGCAGCGTCACCGTCAAACGTATAAACAATCAGTTCGCCAGCAGCTTGCGAAGGCAAGGCCTGCAGCAGCAGGAACAACAGCACCGCTCCACCCAGCCGTTTCATATACGCCTTGATCATGTCTGTTGTGCCCCTGCTATCGTGTCTTCTGGTTGTATCTGGTTGTGGTCGACGCCCGACCCGGCTGGCTTCCACGGGACGCACGTTACTGGCGATTTATGACGTGAATGTGACAACCCTGTTTTTTATTGTCGTTTTTGCGTCGAGCCCACGAATCGATATCACGATCGAGCTGATCCGGACGGGCGTCGAACCGACGCCGGTGTCGTCACGAAATTTTCACCAAACTGTTTTTTTCTGAAACACGGCAGCCGCATCCTGACATTGCACAATTAGGAGGGCATCGCCATGATTCGAGAGTCGAACATCTCCAACCCCGCGGCAAAGCAGCGTTTACGCGACGCGATCAACCGTCAAATTGATCAGTTTCTTGAGTGCGGCGGAAAAATAAGAGTCATCGAGACGTCGCGAAAGCGCAGTGCTGAACGGCTTCTCAGCCCCTGGCACAGCGAAGACGAATTTGATGGCCTACTCGATTAATGCGGACGGCAAAAGGCGCGCCAATACCCGCCGCACGATCGACCCATAGAGCTTAATGTGGCGGGACAGCGGTGTCCGC